>NZ_BOLX01000008.1 GCF_016861915.1 Apilactobacillus nanyangensis
CGAACACAGAAGTTAAGCTTCTAAACGCCGATAGTAGTTGAGGGATCGCCCTCTGCAAGGGTAGGACGTTGCCGCGCGTTATTCCGAATTAGCTCAGTTGGTAGAGCACCTGACTGTTAATCAGGTTGTCGTCAGTTCGAGTCTGACATTCGGAGTATATAAAGAGGTGCTAACATTTGTTAGCACCTTTCTTGTATATAATATATACATAACATTTGCCGGCTTAGCTCAGTTGGTAGAGCATCGGTATCGTAAACCGGCGGTCACAGGTTCAAGTCCTGCAGCCGGCATAAAAGAACTAGGATTTTGATGTCCTAGTTTTTTTATTTTTATATGATTAAATTTTGGTAAAATTGATAAAATTTTAATCAGAGCGTATAATAACCGTTGCTATGATTTTTAATTGTTTGGAGGAGTATTAATTGGATAAAGTTGATAATGATAATCAATCAAAAGGTCTAATTTCATTAACATTAACTGAGTCTCTTGAAAGATTTAGTTACTATGGTATGCAAGCTATTCTTTTGTACTATATGTACTATTCATTAAGTAAAGGTGGTCTGGGATTTAAACCATCCACAGCTGCATCATTATTTGCAATTTATGGATCGCTAAGTTATTTATCTGCTGCTTGTGGAGGGTACATTAGTGATAGAATTCTTGGAGGGAAAAGGACGGTTTCTCTCGGTGCCATTTTAATTATTTTAGGTCAGTTAATCTTAACGATTCCACTCCATAATACAATTTGGTTATTATTTATATCTCTTGTATTTTTAACAGTGGGGACTGGATTATTAAAACCAACAATCACAACGATGGTTGGAAACTTATATGATGAACGATATAACACAAGGGCATATCGTTTTACCATTTTCCTTTCAGGAATTAACATCGGTGCATTCTTAGCTCCAATTATCATTGGTTATATTGGTGTACACGTTAATTTCCATCTTGGATTTTTAATTGGTGCAATCGCAATGGCAATTGGTCTTGCCATTTTTGAAAAGCATACCAATGACTATAACCAAAACAATAGTATTTACACATTAAATCCAATTGAACCTTACGAAATTAAAAAGTTATTTGATCGAGTTATGCTATTCGTTGTATCAATTGCGTTAGTATTCTTATTAATGTATGTTTTTGATGCTTTGAATCTTGAAAATATTATTACGCTTTTAAGTGCAATAACTATTATAGTTCCATTTATTTACTTCTTTGTGATCATTAGTAGTAACCACACAACGCAAAAAGAAAGAAAGGGAATGGTAGTATATGTAATTCTATTCATTTGTGCATCTTTCTTTTGGGGAGTAGAGGAACAAGGACCAATCGTTTTAGCGATGATGGCCAGTGGTAGCACTGATAACGATTTCTATGTATGGAAATACGCCGTTTTATCATTCTTTATTGTTGTTTCATTGGTTATTGGTTACTTCGTACAAAAAAAGAATAGTAGTTCCTTATTAAAAGCATTTACTGCTGTAATTTTACTATTCTTTATCTTATTGGGTATTTTTCATAATGGTGATTTCCATGTTCATATTTCAAGAACATGGTATCAAGCAATCAATCCATTATTCATACTAATCTTTACACCATTATTCGCTAAGTATTGGCACCATAGAGAAAGTAATGCTTTAAAGTCATTCCCACTTGGTGTTATTTTAGCAAGTATTGGATGTTTAATTTTATTTATCCCAATCAAGTTTTTAGCAGGTAGTGAAGTTAATCCATTGTGGATCATTGCCACTGTTGGTATGGTTTGCTTAGGAGAAATGTTAATTTACCCAGTTGGATTATCAGTAACTTATCGTTTAGCTCCTAAGAACTTTCTTTCACAAATGATGGGGGTATGGTACTTGTCAGCAGCTACTGGTCAAGCTATTAACTCTCAAGTTGTGAAATATTTCTCTGTAGATAATGTTAATTATTTCTTAGTACTAGGAAGTATTGGAATTGTTTTATCAATTGTGATGGTAATCTTGTTACATCAAGTTCTACGTGATTTGCACATCAGTAGAAAAATTAAAAAAAGTGCTTAAAAAGTGTTGACTTAAACCGCGATTTTCGATATTATATTATTTGTTGATTGGTTGAGACATACCAATGACATCGCAGTTTTAACACTTGCGATTAGGTAAAAAAGTCATTGACAAGCATCTATGATTTTGCTATTATATTTCTTGTTGATTACATTTTATATCTTTTCGGAGGGGTAGCGAAGTCTGGCTAAACGCGGCGGACTGTAAATCCGCTCCTTCGGGTTCGGTGGTTCGAATCCACTCCCCTCCATTTTTTATTGGGCTATAGCCAAGTGGTAAGGCAACGGGTTTTGATCCCGTGATGCGCTGGTTCGAACCCAGCTAGCCCAACTACTTGAAATGACTAACTTTTATAGTTAGTCATTTTTTTTTATGTTATAATAAACACATCATTTTTTAGTTCTGGAGGTTGCTATGAAAATAGGTTTTATTGGTGTTGGAGCAATGGCAAAGGCAATGATTAAGGGATATATCAATTCTGGTAAAGTTAATGCTAGTGATATATATGTTCATGCTCCACATAAGGAAAAATATCAAGAATTCGCAAAGACTACAGGTATTAACTGTAGCGACAGTAATCAAGAAGTAGCAGCAAGCAGTGACTTGGTTATTTTGGCAACTGGACCAAAACAAGTTGTTGATGTTTTAAAGGATGTTAGAGAAAAACTAAATGGCAAGATTCTAGCTTCAATCGCATGGCAAATTTCTTTAGAACGTTTAGAAGAATTAACTAGTTATGATTTACCAATCATTCGTTTGATTCCAAATGTAAACGTAGAAGTTAACGAAGGAATGCTAATCTATAAAGCTAACGAAAACCTAGTTGATGAAAGAATGGCAGATACTGTTAGCAACTTAGAACTACTAGGTAAGATGATTGAAATTGATGAAGATAAATTCGATGTATCAGGATCATTAATGGGATGTACTCCAGCATACGCTTATTTATTTGCGGACATCTTCAGTCGTAGTGCAGTTAACCATGGCTTAGACAAACAAACAGCGACTCAATTAGCAGCACAAGCTATTTTAGGATCAATGAAGATGATTGAAAAATCTGACAAGTCTCCAAGTGACTTAATTGATGATGTTTGTTCTCCTGCCGGTGGAACTATCAAAGGATTATTAGCATTGAAGAAGAGTGGTTTCGAAAAAGCCGTAATTGATTGTTTTGATGCAACTCAAGAATAGTAATGAAGGGATAGTGAAATAATGGCTTTGCCAATTTATATCCAAATTCATAATGAAATAAAAAAGAATATTGAAGAAGGTAAATGGAAACTAGGTAGTCGTATTCCTTCTGAAAGACAACTATCTACTGAATTTAACGTTAGTCGAATGACTTTAAGACAAGCAATTCAAACGCTTGTTGATGAAGGCATCTTAGATCAACGTGTCGGTTCAGGTACATATGTTTCCAATGAAAAGGTTCAAGAAAAGATGTCAGGGGTTACTAGTTTCACTGACATCATGTTAGCGCAAGGCAAGCTTCCTGCTAGTAAGACCATTTCATATCACACACTAGAACCTTCACTAAGCGAAATCGAAAAGCTCAACATCTCTCAAAATGACAAGGTATTGAGAATGGAACGAATCCGTTATGGTGATGGTGTGCCCATTTGCTTTGAAATCGCCACAGTTCCGGAAAAGATTATCGACGGTTTAAGTAAAGGTGATGTGACAGATTCATTCTACGCATCATTGAAGGAAAAGAAGAACCTAGTGCCGAAAGTATCTAGACAAAACGTTTCAGCAACGCTTGCTTCTGAAAAAATTGCTGAATACTTAGATATTAAAAAGGGTGATGCCATTCTGTTATTAAGACAGGTGACATCACTACAAAACGGCCAACCGTTTGAATACGTTCGTACTCAATACGTGGGCGAAAGATTTGAATTTTATTTAGATAGTAAAAAAAGTACATTCGACTAATATCGATGTACTTTTTTATTTTGCTTCATTCTTCTTTTGTTTCTTTACTAAACGGATGAATTTTGGTAATGCCAACATACGTTTAAAACGGGTGGGTTCTTTGACTAAACGGTATAGCCATTCAATGTGGTGATTGATCCAAAATTGTGGGGCACGTTGAACATGGCCAGATAAAACATCAAAGCTACCACCTAAGCCGATCCATAGTCCATCGTTCACATGACGATATTTTTCGATTAAGTATTCTTGCTTAGGGAAACCTAGAGCTACAAATACCATATCGGGCTGATTTTGCTTTATTTCAGCGGCAATTTCATCACTATCGGTAAAATACCCATCATGATAGCCAGAAACGGTTAAATCTGGGTATTTTTGTGGAATAATCTTCTTCAAGTCAGCGATGACTTCTGGTTTGGCACCCAAAAAGTATGCTGATTTATGATTCTGATTACCCCAGCTTAATAAGTCCAATAGAATGTCGTATCCGGTAATTCTTTCGCTCATATCTGAACCCAAGATATGAGCACCCATAACGATACCAATTCCGTCGGCAACTAGGTAGTCAGATTTTTTAATTGTATCGGTGTATTTTTGATCGTTTAAAGCGTGAACAACGATTTCGGGATTAGCAGTGACGACAAAAGTATTTTCACGTTTATCGATTCTATGCTTGGTGTTATCCATGAAATCATTGAATGAACTGTTTAAAAAATCAAAACCTAAAATATTAACAGTTTTATTTTCCATTGCAATACCTTCAAATAAATTATTATGATTATTTCTTTAATTAATGATAAAATAAAAGACATTAAAATGCGACAAGTATTAGGAGGATTTCATAAAAAATGTCAAATGAATTTGATAATTTAACATTACATACTGATGCATATGAAATCAATATGATGCAAACATACTTCCAAGCAGGTTTGCAAGATCGTCGAGCTGTATTCGAAGTTTACTTTAGAAAAATGCCTTTTGAAAATGGGTTTGCCATCTTCGCTGGATTGGAAAAAGTAATTAAGTATATTAAAGATATCAACTTTACAGATGATGATATTGAGTTCTTACGTTCTCAAAACGAATATACCGAAGAATTTTTAGAATATCTTCGCAACTTTAAATTTACTGGATCAATTCGTTCTTTGGTTGAAGGGGAATTGGTATTCAATAACGAACCAATGCTTCAAGTCGAAGGAAATGTTTGTGAATGCCAACTAGTTGAAACAGCAATTTTAAACATCGTTAACTATCAAACATTGATCGCTACTAAAGCTGCTAGAATTAGAATGGCGGCAGGGGATGACCCATTACTAGAATTTGGTAGTCGTCGTGCTCAAGAAACTGCGGCGGCCATCTGGGGTACAAGAGCTGCTTACATTGGTGGTTTTAACGCCACATCAAATGTTTTAGCAGGTAAGAACTTTAACATTCCAATTAGTGGAACTCATGCTCACTCACTAGTTGAACTATTCCAAGATGACTACAAAGCATTTAAAGCTTACGCACAAAGCCATCGTGAATGTGTTTTCTTAGTGGATACTTTTGATACATTAAAGAGTGGTGTTCCTAACGCCATTAAGGTTGCTAATGAAATGGGCGACAAGATTCATTTCGCTGGTGTACGTATTGATTCCGGTGATATGGCATACTTATCAAAACGTGTCCGTGAAATGCTAGATGATGCTGGCTATCCAGACGCTAAGATTTTTGCCTCAAATGACTTGGATGAAAAAACCATTACTAGTTTGAAGATGCAAGATGCTAAGATTGATGTTTGGGGAATTGGTACTAAACTAATTACCGCATTCGATCAACCAGCACTAGGTGCCGTATACAAGATGGTATCCGTTGAAAATGATAACGGTGAAATGGTAGATACCATTAAGTTATCAAATAATGCTGAAAAGGTATCTACACCTGGTAAGAAGCAAGTTTGGCGAATTACCGAAAGAAAAGATGGTAAGTCAGAAGGAGACTACATCACACTATCTGATGAAAATCCAAATGATGAAGATAGTCTATACATGTTCCATCCTCAATACACTTACATTAACAAGACATTGACTGATTTTGATGCAAGACCATTGTTAAAGGACATCTATAAAGATGGTGAATTAGTTTATGATCAACCAGAATTAGCTGATATCAAACAATATTCAGAAGATGTATTATCATCACTATGGCCTGAGTACAAACGTGAGTTAAACCCACAAGAATACCCAGTTGATTTATCAACCAAATGTTGGAACAACAAGATGAGCATTATCAAGGATGTCCACGATAAAATCAAAAATAAGCAAGACAAGGGTGAATTGTAATGAGAGAAAAGCAAACAGAAATCATTGATGCATTAAAGGTAAAACCATCAATTGATCCAAAAGAAGAAATCAGAAACAGTGTTGACTTTTTAAAGAGCTATCTAAAGAAAAACACTTTCCTAAAGACTCTAGTTCTAGGAATTTCAGGTGGTCAAGATTCTACTTTGACTGGTAAGTTAGCACAAATCGCCATTAACGAAATGCGCGAAGAAACTAATGACGATGAATACAAGTTTATCGCCGTTAGATTACCTTATGGAACTCAAGCTGATGAATCAGATGCAATGGATTCAATTGATTTCATCGAAGCTGACAAGACTATCCGAGTAGATATCAAGCCAGCTGCTGATGCTGCCGTTGCTTCTGTTGAAGCTGATGGAATGGAAATTTCTGACTTCAACAAGGGTAACATCAAGGCAAGACAAAGAATGATTGCTCAATATGCAATTGCTGGTCAAACTCATGGTGCCGTTTTAGGAACCGACCATGCTGCTGAAGCCGTAACTGGTTTTTACACTAAGTTTGGTGACGGTGCTGCTGATATTACTCCACTATGGCGTTTGGACAAACGTCAAGGTAAGGCAATGCTAGCTGAATTAGATGCACCAAAGCATTTATACGAAAAGACTCCAACTGCTGACCTAGAAGATGATCGTCCTGCATTACCTGATGAAGTTGCTTTAGGTGTAACTTACGACGATATCGATAACTACCTAGAAGGCAGAGAAGTTTCAAAAGATGCTGCAGAAAAGATTGAAAACTGGTATATTAAAACAGAACATAAACGTCATCTACCAATTACTATTTACGATGACTTTTGGAAGTAAGAAGGGAATTTTTTAATTATGAAGAAAAACAAGATGGCAATCTATGCTCCATTTTTATCTGATTTAATCACTAACACTAATAAGGTTGGTGAAGAAATGAGTCATGATTACGATCCATTGGAAGAAGCTGTTGCTAACAACGATTACTCATCAATCGATTTAGCAAGCACAAAGGATACTTTCCAAAAGGGTACTGATAAGTACAAAGAATTCTTATCACAACTTGATAACGTAGACGTTCCTGCTAAGGAATTGGGTCGTCACTCAATCCTAAAGGAAGCTTATGCTGATTACGTTAAGGGATGCCAAGATATGGTAGACAGCATCAAAGCTGATACTATTGAAGCAGATGCTTTTAATAAAGCAGGTAAGCTACAACAAGACAGCATTGAACGAGTATTTAAGACAGCTCAAAAGATCATGATGTCAATGTAATAAAAACAAAAGATAGTTGGTAAATATTACCAACTATTTTTTTATCTAAAAATGCAATGATATAATTAAAGACAAACTCAAATAAGAAATGAGATGAACGATTTGGAACAATCAATCATTACAAAAATTAGAAAAGAACTAGGCAGTTATTCAGAAAAACAAATCTCTGCCGTTATTTCCATGTTAGAAGATGGCAATACAGTTCCTTTCATCGCCAGATATCGTAAGGAACGTACAGGCAGTTTGGATGAAGTGCAAATCAGAGAAATTGCCGATGCCAACACAAAAATTACCAATCTAGAAAAACGTAAAGAAGAAGTTCTCCGTTTAATCGAAGAACAAGGTAAGCTAACCGATAAACTAAAATCAGACATTGAAAAAGCCGAATCAATGCAAAGAGTCGAAGACTTGTACCTACCATACAAGAAAAAGAAGAAGACTAAGGCAATGATTGCTAGAGAACAAGGTTTAGAACCATTGGCGAAACTTGTTTTAGCTAACGATGATTCCTTTGTGAATAAGGCAAAAGACTACGTGGATGTAGAAAAAGAATTGAACAATGTTGAAGATGTCTTAAACGGTATTCATGAAATCCTAGCCGAAGATATCGGAAACGATGCCCATTTAAGAGAGTGGATTCGAGAAGATACCAAAAAGCACGGCCAAATTGCCAGCAAGGCCAAGAAGGATGCTGATGAAAAAGACAAAAAGCACGTCTATGAAGATTACTATGAATTCTCACAACCAATTAACCAATTGAAGAACCATCGTGTCCTAGCGTTAAATCGTGGTGAAAACGAAAAGATATTAACCGTCAGCATTGATGTCAATATCAATGTTATTTACAAGTTCTTGCAAGCGGAAACTAACCGTAAGCGTAACGGCAAGTCCGCTGAATTTGTGAAGGATGCTTATGAAGATGCATACGCTCGTTTTATGAAACCAGCCATTGATCGTGAAATCAGAAATGAATTAACCGATGAAGCTGATGAACACGCCATTAATATCTTTGGTCGTAACTTGTATAATCTACTAATGCAAGCACCAATCAAGGGCAAGGTAGTGATTGGTTTTGACCCAGCTTACCGTACTGGATGTAAATTAGCTGCAATTGACGATAACGGGAAGTTCTTGGATAAGTTAGTGATTTATCCACACAAACCAGCAAGTGATGCTAAACGCCAACAAGCAAAAAAACAACTGGTTGATTTCATTAAGAAGAACCATGCCGAAATGATTGCAATTGGAAATGGGACAGCTAGTCGTGAATCGGAACAATTTGTGTCTGAATTAATTAAAGAAAATAATCTACCGGTTTATTACGTAATTGTTAATGAAGCCGGAGCTTCTGTATACTCTGCCAGTCAAAATGCGCGTGATGAATTTCCTGATTTTCACGTTGAAGAACGTTCTGCTGTGAGTATCGGAAGACGACTTCAAGATCCGTTAGCAGAATTGATTAAGATTGATCCTAAGTCAGTTGGGGTTGGTCAATACCAACATGATTTACCCGCAAAACAACTAGATGCTCAATTGGATCGAGTTGTGGAAACTGCCGTTAATAAAGTTGGAGTTAATGTTAATACAGCTAGTCCTGAATTATTAACCCATATTTCTGGAATGACTAAGACTACCGCAAAGAATGTGGTTAAGTTTAGAAATGAAAATGGTGAATACAAGACACGTCAATCCTTATCTAAGGTACCTAGATTAGGACAAAAGACTTATGAACAAGCTATTGGTTTCTTAAGAATCTTAGACGGTAGTAATCCACTTGATAATACAGACATTCACCCGGAAAGTTACAAGATTGCTAACCAAATTGTGGATGAATTGAATTTTAGTTTGGATTCATTGGGAACCAGTGAAATTAATCAAGCTTTATCCACATTCGATGTTGATAAGTTTATTAATGAAAATGGGTATGGAAAGCAAACCGTATTAGACATCATCGATGGATTAAAACGTCCAGGAAGAGACTTCCGTGATAACATGCCAACGCCAGTCCTAAAGCAAGATGTATTGAAGATTGAGGACTTAAAAGAAGGGATGCAACTACAAGGAACAGTTAGAAATGTAATCGACTTTGGTGCTTTCGTTGATGTTGCTGTGAAGCAAGATGGGCTTGTCCACATTTCACAAATGAGTGACCAATTTATTTCAGACCCAAGCAGTGTTGTTTCCGTTGGAGACATTGTTGACGTATGGGTATTATCAGTTGATATTAAGCGTAATCGGATTCAACTAACGATGATTAATCCGGAGAAGTGATAAAATTTAAATGAATGATCAAGAATTACAAACATTGGTGGAAAAGATTTCACAAGAATCATTCGCCAAACCATTTAAGCACCGTGCTTACTTTAATAGTCGTTTAAGAACTACAGGTGGAAGATACCATGTGGCTAGTCATGATATTGATATTAATCCTAAGATGTTAACAGAACATTCGATGGAGATATTGGTAGGGGTGATAAAACACGAGCTTTGCCATTACCATCTACACCTTGCAGGGTATTCTGGTAAGCATAATACCTTGGCTTTTAAACGATTGTTGAAGACAGTGGGAGGATCAAGATTTGCACCGGCACCTGTGGACAAGCGTCCGTTTAAATATGTTTGTACACATTGTGGACAAACTTACCGCCGTAAGCGTAGAATTGACACTCACAAGTATGTATGTGGAAAATGTCGTGGAAAACTAAAACTAGACACTGGAGATGATTAGTTTGGATAAAAAAATAATTATCCGAGTACCTGCTACATCAACAGGAATCGGAGCTGGAATTAACTCAATCGGAATTGCTTTTGGCTTATACTACACAGTCATTGTTGAAGAAGAAATGCAACACTGGCAAGTAAACCATGCGTTAGGTGATGACGTTCCAAACGATGAAAATAACATTATTGTGCAAACCATCCTAAAGGTGGATCCAACAATCAAACCTCACCAATTAACTGTTATGTCAGATGTTCCAATTGGAAGAGGCCTTGGTTCAAGTACTACTGCAATTGTTGCTGGAATCAAGATTGCTAACGCATTAGGGGAATTAGACTTATCACTAGATGATGAGATTAATATTGGTAGTAAGATTGAAGGTCATGCTGATGGTGTAGCATCTGCTTTATTGGGTGACATTACTGTTTCTTACTTTAATGGTGAAATGGCTACAACAGTTAAGACCCAAATTCCAGAGGTTATTAACGCATTAGTATACCTAACTAAGGATGATGGTAGCGACAAAGCTATCTACAAGAACCAAGTTAGCTCTGTAGACGCCGTAAAAGCCAGCAGTGCAACCAATGTGCTAGTGGCCTCATTAATGAGCAATGAATGGACTAAAGCCACTGAAATGATGGAAAATGACGCTATTTACACGGATAACATCTATGAAGTGGTACCAGAACTTGAAACCATCAGAAAACGAGCCCATGAATTGGGAATCTACGGTACGTTCCTAAATCAATCACACCGTTGTGTAATTACATTTGGTACTGAATCTGAATTGAATCAATTACGTGATAGATTGAACGTTGGAAAACTCGATGGAGTGATGAGATTGATTAAGGTAGATCACAGTGGTGCCACTGTACGCGGTGAATAAAAAAATTTAAAACACCTATTGCAAAGTAGGGAAAAATCACATATAATAATATTTGTGATTTTTTATTGCGGCCATGGCGGAATTGGCAGACGCGCAAGATTAAGGATCTTGTCGGGATTAATCCCGGTGGAAGTTCGAGTCTTCTTGGCCGCATTAATGAGAAATCATTATCACATATAATAATATGGCGGTAGTGGTGAAGTGGTTAACACATCGGATTGTGGTTCCGACACGCGTGGGTTCGATTCCCACCTACCGCCCTTTTATTGGGCTATAGCCAAGTGGTAAGGCAACGGGTTTTGATCCCGTGATGCGCTGGTTCGAACCCAGCTAGCCCAACTACTTAAAAAGGAGACATCCAAATGGATGTCTCCTTTTTCTTTGCCTTCATCGATTAATAAAATAGGGGATACAAAAAAGGCTCTGGTATTAACCAGAGCCTTTTATTTTATTATCTGTCATTTGAGTAATTGATTTGAGTTGAAGAACTACTCATAACGCTGGCACCAACACTGTAGTCACTAGTTTGACTTTGTGTTGAGTTTAATGAAGTAAGTTTACTTAATCCAAGACTTTCTCTAATTGAGTTTGAAACGTTTAGAAGTGTGTCTTGAGTTGGTACTTCATAATCAATACCGTCAACAACAGCAGTTTCACCTTGAAGAGTTTGTGACTTGATGTGGTGAGTTGCATTTCCGTATCTTTCACGTAAAGCAACCATATCATCAAACTTCATATCAGTCTTAAGTTTACCTGAGATTGAATTTAGAATTGATTTGTATCTTGGTAATGAAGAAATATTCATACCCTTTAGAACAAGTTTTTGTAGTACTTGTCTTTGTCTTACTTGACGACCGTAGTCACCAGCAGGATCTTGATGTCTCATTCTTGAGTATGCAAGAGCTTGGGCACCATTCAATGTAACTGTCTTACCCTTAACAACGTTCGCAGCACCATAATGGAAAGTTAAAGGAGGAGTAACGGTAACACCACCCACAGCGTTAACCATCTTTTCTAGACCACCCATGTTAATAATTGCATAGAAGTCAATTGGAACGTTTAACAAGTTTTGTACAGTTTGTACGGCACTTGAAGCACCACCAATAGTGTATGCAGCATTAATCTTTTCGTAAGGTTGTGAATCGCCAGGAACAGTAACCTTAGTATCACGTGGGATACTTGTTAGGTAAATTGTTTCTTTTTTAGGATTAACAGTAGCTAGAATCATTGTATCTGTTCTACCTGTGTCATGACGTCCTAGGGCACCAGTATCAGTACCTAGAAGTAAGATTGAAACAGGTTTGTTTTGAGCGATGATGCTAGATACGTTTCTTTCTTTTGTGGATAAACCTGGTTGATAAGCCTTATCCGCAGCATTCTTCATGTTGACATAAACACCATGAGCAATGATTAATCCAGCAACTAGTAGAACTAATGTGACAATAAGAGTGATCCATGCACTCTTATGACTCTTCTTCTTCTTGAAGTGAGGTTGGTTTCCTCTAGTTCTGGAAGCTCTATCGATGTTTTGATTATTGTTTTGCATAAATCAAAAATAGCTCCTTTTTTCTGAATTTCCCCATTATACTACCTATAATTAAGATACGTAAATATAACTTTTATTATAAACTTATTTTTTTAAAAAGAATAATAGTTACGAGATATGTAATAAATTGTAATGTATTTGTTACATTTTTAATAAGGTCGGGGGATATGATATAATTCTGATGTTAATATAAAAAACATCACAACATGAACTTTAAGCTTGTAGTGTATCAAGTTTTTTATAATTTGTAAATTTAAAGGAGCGCGTTTAAAGTTGAAAAAGACTTTTCTGTATGTTTTAATTTCCACATTTATGTTTAGTTCAATGGAAATTGCACTAAAAAGTGTCCAAGGAGTTTTTAGTCCAATCCAATTGAATTTAATTCGATTCTTTATTGGGGGATTAGTATTAATTCCAATCGTGATGAAGAATGGAAAGCAAACATTATTGACGAGTAAATGGAAAAGTTTAGGTGTCTTCTTATTAACTGGATTTTTGTGTGTAGTCGTTAGTATGACGCTATTCCAATTGGCAATCATGTACGATGAAGCATCAACGGTAGCAGTGCTATTTAGTTGTAATCCAGTATTTGCATTACTATTCGCTTTCTTTATTCTAAGGGAAAAGATTAGTCGACTAGGATTTATTTCACTAGTTCTTTCTATTATCGGATTGCTTGTAATAGTTAATCCGGCCAACCTTACCAACCCATTGGGAATTTCATTAGCATTGGGTTCAGCACTAACATTTGGTCTTTACAGCATTGTATCCAGATGGGGTTCACAAGTTACCGGTCAAAATGGATTAGCAACTACTTGCTACACATTTTTAGCCGGATCTGTCGAACTTTTAATTTTAGTATCAATTACAAATATTTCTGCTGTTGCAAACTACATGAATAAGGTAGAATGGTTAAAACCATTCGCAAACACACCAATAATTCATAATATTTCCATGAATTATTTCTGGATTCTATTATTTATTTGTGTCTGTGTTACAGGTGGTGGATTTGCATTCTACTTCCTTGCTATGGAAAGAGCAGGGGTATCAATTGCCTCAATCGTATTTTTCATCAAACCAGGATTGGCACCAATTTTGGCAATGATTTTGTTAGGTGAAAAGATTGCAATTAATACTTGGATTGGAATTGTGATTATTCTAATCGGTTCTGTGATTACGTTTATTGGTAGTCAGATGGAACAAAAGAATGCTGCATTAGAAGAATAAAAAGAGATGATAATATGTCGTATTTAGTAATCATGCGTCATGGTCAAAGTGTTGCCAACGAAAAAAATGTTTTCACTGGTTGGAGTGATGTTGCCTTAACAGAAAAAGGTATTCAACAGGCTCACGATGCTGGTAAGAAGATTAATCAATTGGGAATTGATTTTGATCATGCTCATACTTCGTTTTTAAAACGCGCAATTGAAACGTTGCATATTGTGTTAAGTGAAATTAACCAACAATATATTCAAGAGACTAAGTCATGGCGACTAAATGAACGTCATTATGGAGCGTTGCGCGGTCGTAAAAAAGATGACGTTAAGTTACAATATGGGCCTGAAAAGTTTGCTGAATTTAGACGCAGCTATACAACGGTCCCACCATTGTTGGATCAACCCGATGAAGAGCATAAGTATGAAAAAATCGGTGTGATTGAACCACGTGGTGAAAGTCTAAAGATGGCCTATGAAAGATTGATACCATACTGGCAAGACTCGATTGCTCCTAAGTTATTAGACGGTCAAAACGAGTTGGTAGTTGCCCATGGTTCAACGCTAAGGGCATTAATTAAGTATTTAGATAATATTAGTGATGATGACATTGATCGAGTGGAAGTTCCAAATGGAAAACCAATCGTTTATCATTTCGATGATAAGTTGAATGTAATTAGTAAAAAGACAATATAAAAAGAGCTGATAATTTATCAGCTCTTTTTTTGTGATTTATTTTTCGTTAAATGCAAGTGTTCCCATTGGATCCCATGGATCTAATACAACTGGGTCTTGTTCTTGATTCTTCTTATCTTCTTCAGATAGGTATTTCTTGTTGATAACAACTTGGTAAGTGAAACGTCTGAACCATGACTCACTCATTACAAAGTATCCCTTTGAACCAACTTGGTTACCCCAAGAGTTTTCAATCTTCCACTTAGTAGGTTGACCATCAACGATATCAACACCAGTGATAACCATAGCATGGTTCATAACACTTTGGTGGTAGTCTAGTTGTTCATCTTTACTCATTAATAAATCAATGTCGAATAATTCATCCTTTGAGTATAGGTTGTCGTCCATGATTCCTTTTTTACGATCTGATTCCTTTGAAACGTCGCTTCCGAACCAAACGCTTTCACCGTTCTTTAATTGGGTGATGGTTAGTTCTTCCAGACGATCCATTTCAAGATTTAAATGCTTAACTTGGCGACCATCGATAACGTTACCTAACATATCAACGGTGTAAGTCTTTTCGTATGGTTTGTCTAATGTAGGGGAGTTAATGATTGAAACGTAATCTTCTAGGTTTAAGTTTACGTATTTATCAAAGAACTTCTTTGGAGTTAAATCAGTATCGATGTGGTATTCGTTTTTTTCATCACGGTATTCAAAGTTGAATTCCGAAACAGGTTCACCGAATGAATAGACTAAGACACGGTAAATTTCGCTTAACATTTCGTCTTTTACCTTTTCGATATCTGAACTGTTTTGTGAAACTAGTTCACGTAGTTGAATGGCATCCATTCTTAGCTTTTGGTTTAATACAACGTTTAATTCTGAAGTATCGTTACTTACGGCAGTTTCAACCATTGCTGATTGAGGAACAACACCGTACTTTTCGATTACCGCACATAACATGTCCCATTGACCACCATCTTGTTGTGGTGAATCTAATAGCCATGAAACACGGCGTGAAGTTAATGGTTCATCAGCAGTCTTGATAATGTTTTCTAAGAACCAGTTACATTTTTCAAACTTATCCCAGAAAGTAGTGTAAATTTGTGATAATTCAAAATCACCAGATAAGTTGAAGTTTTTAGCTAGGTTATGACGCATAGTATTTAGCGCTGCGAAAATCCAGCAACGGCCACTATGTTTTTGGTTGGCAACTTCACCAGTATCGATTTCAATTGAAAAGTTTGGCTTCATGTTACCTTCCGCTTCGAAGTTGGCAGCTGAAGAGTTGATACCATTATGGCTTATGGCTCTTTGCATTACCTTAGCTTCTTTACGATCTAATAAATCGTTATGATATTTTTGGATATTTTCATTACTAATACTTTTAGACATCATGATTCCTCCTTGCTTTTATAATATTATATCATTCAGGTCAAATGCTCTTAAGACACAAAAAACCGTGATAATAAGACCTGCTTACTATCACGGCTTTGATTAATTATTTTCTTTTAGCGTCGAATGTTTCTGAATGATCTTCATATCCGACAATTACCATGTCAACAACATCTAGGAACAGACCATGTTCAACGATTCCAGTCATGTTGTTTAGGATGGTTTCAAGTTCGTGGGGATGTTCAATATAACCTAAGTTTAAATCGATAATGTAGTTATCGGCGTGAGTTAATACGTGGCCACCCTTAGCGTTGGTTCTAAAAGTAGGATGGTAACCCATATCGTCTAAACGTTTGAATAGGTGAGTGCTTCCGTATGGAGTAACTTCCAAAGGAAGGGGAAAAGAGCCAAGGTTTTTGGCCATCTTTGTTGCATCGACAATCCAGATGTTTCGATCTGAGTTGATTGCGACAATTTTTTCACGAAGGTGGGCAACACCGCCCCCCTTGATACCTTGGAAATTTTCATCGATTTGGTCAGCGCCGTCAATTGTTAAGTCAATATGGTCAACGTCATCGATACTTTTAACATCAATTCCCAAGTCACGAGCACGCTTTGCTGAGCGGTTGGAAGTTGGAACACCAATAATACGTAATCCTTCTTTGGCTACTCGTTCTCCCAATGCATCCAACAAGTATTTCACAGTTGAACCTGTACCAAGACCAACTGTCATACCATCTTTAATGTATTTGACAGCTTCTTGGCCAGCAACTTTTTTCATTAATTCTTTATCCATAATCCTTTTCCCCTCTAAAATATTCGGTAAAACGACGTTAAATCGACTTTGAATGCATATACATTCAGACGAAAGGTTTCGAACGAAGGTATTAAATATACCTCAATAATACTATATTAATTTTCTATGGTTATCGTGAGTTTGTCAAATAAAATATTTGTATTTAATTGTTAACAGTTTTCATATAAAATACATAGTATAATAATACTAATAAATTAACAGGATGTGTAGATATGAAAAGAGGATTTGAAGTAGTTACAAAGTACAAGGATAAAGGCATCAATCTACCTTATCGTTCTACTAAACAAGCAGCAGGTTATGATATCGAAGCCGGTGTCGATTTTGTATTACCTTCAATTTGGAAATTAGGATTTTTAAAAGTTCTTTGGGCAATTAAGCATGAAAAAGACGTATCTGAAGATGAGATGCAACGTGCAAAGGATGTCTTACGTCCATTATTAGTTCCAACGGGAATTAAGGCTTACATGCAACCAGATGAAATGTTAGTAATTGCTAACCGTTCAAGTGGTCCATTAAAGAGAGGCATGGTTTTACCAAACGGAATTGGTATTGTTGATGCTGATTACTATGGTAATGAAAGCAACGAAGGTGAGTTGTTTGTTCAAATGACTAACTTTGGATTACTAGACAGAAAGATTAAGAAGGGTGATCGTATCGCTCAAGGTATTTTTGTACCATTCTTAACAACTGATGATGACTCCAACAAGGGTACTAAACGAATTGGTGGTTTTGGTTCATCAGGAGAATAAATAACGAATTAAAGAAAGGAAATTAATGTGGCTAAAGTAAAGACCCAATTTGTTTGCGAAGAATGTGGATACATTTCACCAAAGTACTTGGGACATTGTCCTAACTGTGGAAAATGGAACACATTTGAAGAACAAACTGTTCAAAAAGAAACATCGAGTTTGAAATCGACTCACCGAATGGATTTCAATGGTCAGCAAACAAAACCACAACTAATTAAAGATGTTAAGTTCGAAAAGGAATCACGTTTTGAAACTGAATCCCAAGAATTTAACCGTGTATTAGGTGGCGGAATTGTTCCGGGCTCATTAATTTTAATTGGTGGGGATCCTGGTATAGGGAAATCCACACTGTTACTTCAAATTTCTGGCCAATTAGGTGCTAAGGACCAACGCGTCTTGTATGTATCTGGGGAAGAAAGTGCCAGTCAAATTAAGCTAAGAGCGGAACGTTTATCCGTTAATGGTTCCAACATGTATCTATATCCAGAAACTGATATGGGTGCCATCAAGTCTGCCATTGATGAGATTAAACCAGATGCAGTGGTAATTGACTCTGTTCAAACCATTTCTGAGCCAGAGGTTGATTCCGCAATTGGTTCCGTTTCACAGGTAAGAGCAATTACCGCTGATTTAATGTCCATTGCAAAGACCAATGGAATTACAATCTTTGTGGTTGGCCACGTTACTAAGGGTGGTTCAATTGCCGGACCTAAGACTCTGGAACACATGGTTGATACTGTTTTATACTTTGAAGGGGACATGCATCATTCATATCGTATCTTAAGAGCTGTAAAGAACCGTTTTGGTTCAACCGACGAATTAGGAATCTTTGATATGCAAGAATCGGGATTACGAGAAGTCGCTAATCCATCAGAGGTCTTCTTGGAAGAACGTTTGAAGGACGCCAATGGTTCAGCAATTGTTGTTTCAATTGAAGGAACCAGACCAATCCTAGTCGAAATTCAAGCCTTGGTAACACCATCTGTATTTGGGAACGCCCAAAGAACAGCTACCGGGATTGACCGTAACCGTGTAGCCGTTTTAATGGCTGTGCTTGAAAAACGTGCCGGACTAATGCTACAAAACCAAGATGCCTTCTTGAAGGCGGCTGGTGGAGTTAAGTTAAACGAACCAGCGATTGACTTGGCCGTAGCAATTAGTGTGGCATCAAGTTACAAGAATAGGGGAACCGACCCTAGTGAATGTTACATCGGTGAAATTGGTTTAACTGGTGAAATTAGACGAGTTAACCGGATTGAACAACGTGTTTTAGAAGCTCAAAAACTGGGCTTTAAGCGCGTATTAATACCAAAACATAATATGTCAGGATGGACTGCACCAGACGGAATTGAAGTCGTTGGTGTATCCACACTGGCTCAAGCGATTAAAATCGCACTTAACTAACACATACTGAGGAAGATAATAATGAAAAAAATTGATCGATTTACGGTTATCCAATTTATATTTGTCATTTTAGGAGCAACGTTAGGGGTAATTTATCTACCCGTTATTTGGCATGCATTGTGGGAAAACCCTTCAATTTTATTAAATAATGCACTAGTTGATTCAGTAATTGGCGCCATTGTTTTCTATATTCTTTCATTGTTTGTTGTTAAACGAATCATGAATGCAATGAGTCAGGTTGAAAAACAATTGTCACAAAAGAATCCATTCTATATTTTGATGGGGACTTTAGGGATGATTATTGGATTGATTTTAGCGACTTTAATTTCAATCGTTTTATTTAGAACGCCTTATTTAATCACTAACTTAATCTTACCAGCTCTATTAATGATTACTTTTGGATACCTAGGTTTTCTATTGGGAACTACTAAGTTAAATGATTGGCGCAAAATTTTTAGAGTTAGTTTGAAAAAAGGTGGCAACGCCTTAACTAATTCTTCAAACCGCAATAACATTAAATCAATTAAAATTTTGGACACCAACATTTTGATTGATGGTCGTATCTACGAAGTAGCAAAGACTGGATTCATTGAAGGAACATTACTAGTTCCTAAGTTTGTCTTATATGAATTACAATACATTGCAGATTCAGCGGACAGTCAAAAGCGCATTCGTGGTCGTCGTGGTTTAGATATTTTAAATAAACTACAAACCGAAAAGATTATGCCAATTGAAATCACAGATCAAGACTATGACAATATTAAAGAAGTCGATAGCAAGCTAATCAGATTGGCTAAGGATTTCAATGGTTCAATCATTACTAATGATTACAACTTAAACAAGGTTATCCAATTCCAAAAGGTTAACGTCTTAAACATTAACGAATTGGCTAATTCACTAAAGCCAAGATTTGTTCCGGGTGAACATCTTGAAGTTATGATTTTGAAAAAGGGAACCGAAAGAAGCCAAGGGGTTGCATTCTTGGATGATGGAACTATGGTTGTTGTTGAAGAGGGTAAGAACCATCTAAACGAACGACTATCTGTTGAGGTAACCAGTTCAATTCAAACAGATGCTGGTAAAATGATTTTCGCTAGAATTGATGATAAATAAAAGGTTATAGATACCTTTAGATTTTTACTGAGCACTTTATTTTTATCGATAATAATTGTAAAATTAGAATGTTATTCTAAGAATTTATAAAAAAGAGGAGAAAATATCATTGGCTAATAAGAAAATTCGTGTTAGATATGCACCAAGTCCAACCGGACATTTACACATTGGTAATGCTAGAACAGCAATTTTTAATTACCTATTTGCTAGACATAATAAAGGTAAGTTTATTATCCGTATCGAAGATACTGATACTAAGCGAAACGTAGCTGATGGTGAGAAAAGTCAGTTAGACAACTTAAAATGGCTTGGCTTAGATTGGGATGAAGGTCCAGACAAACCTGGTAAGTTTGGTCCATACAGACAATCCGAAAGACGTTCAATTTACGATCCATTGATCCAACAACTATTGGATGAAGACAAGGCTTACTACTCATACAGAACAGAAGAAGAACTAGAAGCTGATCGTGAAGAACAACGTGCAAAGGGCATTATGCCTCATTACGAATATGAATACGCTGGTATGTCTGAAGAAGAAATTAAAAAATCAATGGCTGAATCAGAAGCTAAAGGTTTGAAACCAGTTATTCGTTTCAGAGTACCAAAGAACAAGACTTATGCATGGGACGATGTTGTTAAGGGTCATGTTGAATTTAACTCTGATACTATTGGCGGAGACTTCGTTATCGTAAAACGTGACGGAATGCCTACTTACAACTTCGCGGTTATTATTGATGACCATGAAATGCAAATTTCACACGTATTCAGAGGTGACGACCACGTTGCTAATACACCAAAACAATTAATGATGTACGAAGCATTTGGTTGGGAAGCTCCTGTATTCGGTCACATGAGTTTGATTACTAGTGCCGACACCGGTAAGAAACTAAGTAAACGTGATGAATCAATCATTCAATTTATCGAACAATACAGAGACCTAGGGTACCTACCAGAAGCAATGTTTAATTTCATTACTTTATTAGGTTGGTCTCCAAAGGGTGAAGATGAAATCTTCTCACAACGTGACTTCATCAAGATGTACGACGAACACCGTCTAAGCAAGTCACCTGCTAATTTCGATAACAAGAAGCTTGAATGGATTAACAACCAATACGTTAAGGCTGCTGATGAAGACGTTGTTATGGACTTAGCATTACGTCAATTAATCGCAAAGGGTAACATTCCTGAAAACCCAGATGCTTTAACTATCGAATGGGCTCGTAAGTTAATCAATACTTACAAGCAACAAATGAGCTACATGGCTCAAATCAACTCAATGGCTGACGTATTCTTTAATGAACCAGCTAAGGTTTCTGGTGAAGCTCTTGAAGAAATTCAAAACGAAACTGCACCAGTTGTTCTAAAGGCCTTCGCTGAAAAGATTAAGGATGTTCCAGTTTTCGATAAGATTGAAATCCTAAAGACAATTAAGGAAATTCAAAAGGAAACTAAGATCAAGGGACGTCAACTATGGATGCCAATCAGAATTGCTGTTACTCACGAAAGTCACGGTCCTGAACTACCTGAATCAATCGAATTGATTGGTAGAGAAAAGGCTCTAAAACACATTGATGAAACATTAAAACAAATCAATCAATAATAAATAAGGCTCGCTAAAGCATGCTTTGGCGGGCTTTTTTATTTGAATTTATCCTAATATAGAAGCTATTATTATGATAGAATGAAGTAAGTATAAAAAATAGGAATAGGGGTGCCATTAATGCTAAGGATCTATAATACATTAACTCAAGAAAAAGACGTATTTAAGCCAATTAAGTCAAGAACAGTTGGTATGTATGTCTGTGGTCCAACAGTATATAACTATATTCATATTGGAAACGCGCGTAGTATTGTTGCTTTCGATACTATTCGTCGTTACTTTGAATATTGTGGTTACCAAGTGAATTACATTTCTAATTTTACGGATGTTGATGACAAATTAATTAATGAAGCTAAAGAAGAAAACAGTACAGTAATGGATATTGCTAACAAGTACATTGAAGCTTACAAAGAAGACGTGGCTGCATTGAACGTTGAACCAGCAACTGTTAATCCAAGAGCTACTGATAACATTGATGGAATTATTCAATTCGTAAAAGAATTGGTTGATGATGGTTATGCATATGCTGTTGATGGCGATGTTTACTATCGAGCAAGAAAGTTCAATGATTACGGTCATTTATCACACCAAAGTGTAGATGACTTGGAATCTGGAGCTAGCCAACATGTCTCTGAAGAAGAACTTTCCAAAAAAGAAGATCCAATTGATTTTGTTTTATGGAAGGCTGCTAAACCAGGAGAAATCTCATGGGATTCGCCATGGGGTCAAGGTCGTCCGGGTTGGCACATTGAATGTTCAGTAATGTCTACCAAGTACTTGGGTAACACAATTGATATCCATGGTGGTGGTGAAGATTTGAAGTTCCCTCATCATGAAAACGAACGTGCACAAAGCGAAGCCAAAACTGGTGAAAAGTTTGTTAACTATTGGATGCACAATGGTTTTGTTACCGTTGGTGATGAAAACGAAAAGATGAGTAAGTCACTAGGTAACTTTGTGACAGTTCACGATATTGTTAAGAGAGTAGATCCTCAAGTTGTTAGATTCTTGATGTCCACTACACAGTACCGTCGTCCAATTCAATACAACGAAACTAATTTACAGGCTGCCGAAAACAACCTAAACAAGTTAAGAAATGCATACAATAACTTGAAGTATCGTTTAAGTGATGCCTCAGATATTATCGATATGAAACTAGAACAAGAAATCAGACAAATTCAAGCAGATTTCCAAGATGCAATGGATGATGATTTCAATGCGCAAAACGGAATTGACTGTGTATACGAACTAGCTAAGCTTGGTAACATGTATGCCCAAAGACCTGAAGTAGGTAAGGATACTGTTAACCTAATTATTGATAAATTAGAAAAGATGGCTTCTATTTTTGGTGTTGTCTTCAAGGAAGAAACATTAGATGACGATTCAGTTCAAGCATTGATTGATGAACGTAACAAAGCTAGAAAGAATAAAGACTTCGCAAGAAGTGATGAAATTAGAGATCAACTACGAGATCAAGGGATTATCTTAGAAGATACTGCTCAAGGTACTCGTTTCAGAAGGGAATAAATGATGGAAAACCAGAATGTGGATTATAAACAGTTAAATGGAATCGCATTAGCATATCTTGGCGATTCAATTTACGAAGTTTTCGTAAGAAAGCACCTTTTAAACTTAGGTATTACTAAGCCCAATCGCCTACAAAAGGCAGCTAGAAAGTACGTGTCAGCAAAGGCTCAAGCAGCATTAATCGATTTAATGATTGAAGACGACATTCTAACCGATGAAGAAGATGCAGTGTTCAAGAGAGGTCGTAATGCTAAGAGTTACACACATGCTAAGAACACTAGCGTTTTGACTTACCGCCATTCAACTGGTTTTGAAGCCATGATGGGGTATCTTTCATTAAGCAAACAAGATGATCGTTTAGAAGAACTATCTAATTGGTGTATTGAACAAGTCGATGCTGGGAGGCCAAAATATGAAGACTAATGACCAAAGCGAATTTATAATCGGACGCCATCCGGTTGTTTCTGCATTAAGAGGAAAACAAGAAATCAACAAAGTTTTCCTACAAAACGGAATCAAGAAAGACGAAAAAAGTGTTGAAGAAATCATCAAACTAGCTAAGCAAAAGCACCTAGTAATCTCAACTGTGCCAAAGCAAAAGCTAGACTTACTTTCAGATAATCAAAATCACCAGGGGGTGGTTTTATCAATCTCACCATACAAATATGCAACCATTGATGAATTATTTGAAAACTCAGCAAAACAAGATGTACCACCATTCTTTTTAATTCTTGATAACATTGAAGATCCTCACAACCTGGGTTCAATTATCAGAACAGCTGATGCTGCCGGTGTTACTGGTGTGATTATTCCAAAGCACCGTGCCGTTGGCTTAACATCAACAGTTGCTAAGACGTCTGCTGGTGCGATTGAAAGAATTCCGGTTGCTAGAGTGACTAACCTAGTTAACACTGTTAATGACTTAAAACAACAAGGTGTATGGGTATTTGGAACCGACGTGAAAGGTGCTGATTACCGTCGTTGGGATGCCAAGGGACCTGTTGCCGTAATCATTGGGAATGAAGGTAAGGGAATTTCACCACTTCTTAAGAAGAATGTGGATGAAATGTTAACCATTCCAATGGTTGGTCAATTACAAAGTTTAAATGCCAGTGTTGCTGCTAGTTTATTAATGTATCAAGCTTATAATTCAAGAAATCCACTATAAGAAGGATTAAGCCAATGAAAAAACAATTATTATTAATCGATGGATATAACGTCATCGGAAATTGGCCTGAATTGAATAAGTTAAAGCTAGATAATCGTTTGGCTGATGCCAGGGATGAATTAATTAATATCATCTCAGAGTATAAAAAGTATCGTGACTTAGATATGAAAATCATTTTCGATGCAATGTATGTTCCAGGATTATCAAAGAAAGATAAGAAGCATAACTTAGACATCATTTGGACTAATAAAGATGAAACTGCTGATAGTTATATCGAAGCATACGCTCGTCAAAAGCAATCTAGATTTGTCCAAGTGGTTGTAGTAACTTCTGATCAAGCTGAACAATGGACTGTTTTTTCAGCAGGGGCTTTGAGAATATCTGCACGAGAACTACTTCGCGATGTTGAACGTTCTAGACGAGAAATTAAGACTCAAGTTAGCAGTTATACTAACCAATTGACTGGTCGTAGAACTCCGTGGTCTGATGACCAGTTGTTAAGATTGGAAAAGTTAAGAGATAATTTAACAAACGATTAAATACTATATATATTTATAACGATTTGTAGGAATATAAATGAACAAATATTCGCTTGTTTATGATTATGTAACTATATAAATTATTTTATGTAATTATAATCAGAGGTGAATATGTAATGAGCTTTGACCAAAATAATATTGATATAAAACTAATTCTTGATTTTAAGAACAACGGCAATGAAGAGTCACTGCAAAAGTTGTTTGATAAATATAAACCGTTGGTGAATAAAGTGTGGCGTAATTATTACCTGCACGATATGGACATTGACGATTGGTATCAAGAATCAATGCTTGTGATGATAAAAAACATTCGTAACTATGATGTAAACCATAAAGCAACATTTGGCACCTTGTACCAAATTAGTTTAAGACATCACTTGTATGACATCTTAAGAAAAAGAAAAGCTAAGAAAAGAATGCCAGTTGATAAAATGGTTTCATATAATGCTAATGAGTCGTACTTTCAAAATAGCTTGAAAGATAGAATTTTTTTAACTCCTGATCAGTCAATGAATATGAAAATTTGTTATGAAGAGTTAATTGCTAGACTATCGCCTCTGGAATCAGAAATCGCATTCTGTTATTTGGAAGATTTGATTAATGAAAACAATTTTTCTATCAGAAGATTGAAGATGTCATTGGCAAGACATCCAGAAAATGCTACAAATGTTGTTGATAATTGTATTGCAAGAGTCAAAAATAAGTTAAAAAAGATTGTCAAAAAGGTTTATGATTAGCTACTGCCATAAATTGACTATCAAAAATATAAATGCTATTATGAATTTATTAAAAAAGGGGGATGTAAACGATGTCACAGCAAAAGGTTGCTTTACAATGTGAAATCTGTGGATCCCGTAATTACACAACTTCGGTTGGTAATAATCATGAAAATCGATTAGAAGTAAAAAAGTATTGTAAACATTGTGGCAAGTCTACGATGCATAAAGAAACACGTTAGTGGAGGAAAAATATGAAATTATTTAAGTTCTTTAAGAGTGTTGGTACTGAAATGAAACTAGTTGTATGGCCTAATGGTCACCAAACTAGAATTGACACTACCATCGTAGTATCAATGTCAATTATCTTCGCAATCTTCTTTGCAATTGTTGACTGGGCAATTCAATCAGGATTACTATACCTATAATTTACGGTTTTAAATTATAGTAAATAGTGATATTATAATAGGTAGTTTGAAACTTCGTGAGTGCGGAGTTTTTTTATTTTGCAAAAAATCATAAAGGGAGCTAATTTTAATGGAATCAGCAGAAAAGCAATGGTATGTTATTCATACTTACTCAGGATACGAAAACAAAGTTAAGGCAAACCTTGATTCACGTAAGGAATCAATGGGTATGTCAAACTTTATCTTTAGAGTAGTTGTTCCAGAAACAGAAGAACACGAAGTTAAAGATGGTGTAGACAAGGCTAAGATGGAAAAAACTTTCCCTGGTTATGTTCTAGTAGAAATGGTTATGACTGACGAAGCATGGTACATCGTTAGAAATACCCCAGGTGTTACTGGATTTATCGGATCACATGGTCAAGGAAGTAAGCCAACTCCATTGCTACCAGATGAAGTAGAACTAGTTCTAAGTCGTCTTGGTGTTTCTCAAGAAAAGCAAGAATTGGATGCTGAAGTGGGAGACACAATTACTATTATTGACGGTGCATTTGCCGATCTTTCAGGTAAGGTTATCGAAAAAGATGACGAAAAAGGTAAGTTGAAGGTTAATATTGATATGTTCGGTCGTGCAACTACTGCTGAACTTAACTTTAACCAAGTACAACCAATTAGATAAAAATTTGGGTTGTTAAAAATATTTAAACGTGATATATTATTTGTTGTATGTTTACGCATACTTAAGTGGGAGGAGAAATCTCATCTCCAATTTTTACCACACACGGACTTAAGGAGGTATGTCTCGTGGCTAAAAAAGTAGCTAACGTAGTTAAATTGCAAATTCCTGCGGGTAAAGCAACACCTGCTCCTCCAGTTGGACCTGCATTGGGTCAAGCTGGTATTAACATTATGGGATTCACTAAGGAATTCAACGCTCGTACTGCTGATCAAGCAGGATACTTGATTCCAGTTGTGATTTCTGTATATGAAGATCGTTCATTCGATTTCATTACTAAGACACCACCTGCTTCAATTCTATTGAAGAAGGCTGCTGGTGTTGAACATGGTTCCGGTGAACCAAACACTAACAAGGTTGCTAATGTAACTAAGGACCAAGTTAAGGAAATCGCCGAAACTAAGATGAAAGATCTAAACGCAGCTGATGTTGAAGCCGCAATGCGTATGATCGAAGGTACTGCACGTAGTATGGGATTCACTGTTGAAGGTTAATTCAACATTCGTTTCTATACTGTAGTACCATAACACCTATTATTTAGGTGTTATGTGGGAGGTTTATCCGTTACAACCACAATTGCAAGGAGGAAAACACAGATGGCTCAAAAAAGAGGTAAAAAGTATCAAGATGCTTTAAAACAAGTAGACCGTAACAAGGCTTACTCAGTTGAAGAAGCTGTTGATCTTGTAAAGAAAATTGATTTTGCTAAGTTCGATTCAACTGTTGAAGTTGTATTTAACTTAAATGTTGACACTAAACAAGCTGATCAACAATTACGTGGTGCTGTTGTCTTACCAAACGGTACAGGTAAAGACCAAAAAGTTGTTGTATTTGCTAAGGGTGACAAGGCTAAGGAAGCTGAAGAAGCCGGCGCTGACTTTGTTGGTGAAGCAGACCTAGCTGAAAAAATCCAAAACGGTTGGTTAGACTTTGATGTTGCTATCGCAACACCAGACATGATGGCTCAAGTTGGTCGTCTAGGTCGTGTTCTTGGACCAAAGAACTTAATGCCAAACCCTAAGACTGGTACAGTTACTATGGATGTTAAGAAGGCCGTATCTGATTCTAAATCAGGTAAGGTTACTTACCGTACTGACCGTGACGGAAACGTTGCTGTTATCATCGGTAAGTCATCATTCGATGCTGACAAGCTAGTTGGTAACTTCAAGGCTATTGAAGACTTGATTGTTAAGAACCGTCCAGCTTCAGTTCGTGGTACTTACATCAGTAACCTATCAGTTTCAACAACCTTTGGACCTGGTGTAAAGGTTGATCTAGAATCATTCTAAAGTTAAGTAATTAATTTGGAATTTGAAAATCCCTATTGACCAAAGTTTATATATATAGTAAACTACTATTTGTTATAAAAATTGATATCTACCTAAGACTTGGGTGGTACTTGTACCTTAATATCCCAACGAGGACACTTAAAACGGTTTCTCTATGTCTAGGTGGCATAGGGATTTTTTATTAAATCCCAAAAAATATTGGGAGGTGAAACAATGCCAAAGAAAGAAGTAATCGACGCTAAAGCTAAACGTGTAGAAGCTGTTACAGAACAATTCAACAATGCTACTACTGCTATTGTTGTTAACTACCGTGGTTTAAACGTTGCTGAAGTAACTGACCTACGTAAGCAATTACGTGATGCAGGTGTTTCATTCAGTGTTATCAAGAATAACATTGCTGTACGTGCATCTAAGGAAGCAGGTTACGAAGAATTAGGTGACTTATTCAAGGGTCCTACTGCCGTAGCATTCTCTGATGAAGATCCTATTGCTCCAGCTAAGGTATTAAAGCATTTTGCTGATAACACTGACGCTGTTGAAATCAAGGGTGGTATTCTTGAAAACAAGATTGCTACTCTACAAGAAATTGACGAATTCGCTTCATTACCAAGTCGCGACGAATCAATTTCTATCCTTGCAAGCATGTTACAATCACCTGTTCGCAAGTTTGCTATTGCTGTTAAAGCAGTTGCAGAAAAGGGCGATGGCGACGCAGCCTAAGCTCATAATATAAAATTATAACTATCCAAATTGGAGGAAATTAAAATGGCTTTTGATAAAGATAACATTATTGAACAAATTAAAGAAGCTTCAATCTCTGACCTAAACGACTTAGTTAAGGCAATTGAAGAAGAATTCGACGTTACTGCTGCTGCAGTTGCTGCTCCAGCTGCTGGTGGTGCTGATGGTGCTGCTAAGGACTCATTCACTGTAGAACTAACTTCTGCTGGTAGCCAAAAGGTTAAAGCAATCAAGGTTGTACGTGAAATCACTGGTCTAGGTCTAAAGGACTCAAAGGACTTAGTTGATGGTGCTCCTTCAGTAATTAAAGAAGATGCTAAAGAAGACGAAGCTAACGACATCAAGGCAAAACTTGAAGAAGTTGGTGCAGAAGTTACTCTTAAGTAATTTCTCTTTAAAAGAACGTGTGATTTATCATACGTTCTTTTTTTTGTACATATTTTGATATAAAGCCTTGTGCCAACAATTATTAATTGAGATAATAGTAGTAATAAGATTTATGGAGGAAACATAATTGAAAGCTTTATTTAAGAAATGTGGAGATTGGATCAATCGACATATGACTTTGGTTAAAGTCTTATTCGTGGTGTTCGTTTTGGCTGTTGTTGTACACGTTATTTTTTCTGTTTCAAAAGAAATTAGTGGAAGACAAATGGCGGAAAGTTTTTCAAGACTATCACCCATGTCGATTGTTATCATGATAATTTTGGGATTCATTGCGGTTTCACCGATGTTAATATATGATTTCACAATTGTTGATTTTCTACCGGGTAAATTCAAAAAGTCCTATATCGTAAAAACAGGGTGGATTACTAACACACTAACAAACATTGCTGGTTTCGGTGGTGTTTTGGGTGCAAGTATGCGTTCAAGTTTTTACAGTGAAAACGCGACTAAAAAACAAATATTATATGCAATCTCTAAGATTGTTATTTTCTTATTAGCCGGACTATCCACATATTGTTGGGTAGCTATCATCATGATGTTTAGTTTTGGATTTGGAACTAATAGTCATGACTGGTGGTGGTGGATTGTTTTAGTTCTTGGTGGGCTATACTTCCCAATTTTATTTATCATCACTAGATTAAATGATTCTGATTATTTCAAAGATTTAACCGCTAAACTAGAGATTCAATTAATCGTTGGATCATGTTTAGAATGGTTAGGATGTGCTGGATTATTTATGGCAATTGGTGCATTTATGCATCAACCAATTAACCTACTAGCCGTATTTCCAGTATTCGTTGTTGCAAACGTAGTTGGGGTTGCTTCATTGGTTCCTGGGGGACTTGGAAGTTTTGAAGGTACAATGCTGGTTGGTTTAATGTTCATTGGTGTTAAACCAAGTGATGCAGCGGTTTGGTTAATTTTATACCGTGCTTTCTACTACATTTTCCCAGTTCTATTAGGAATTATCTTCTTGGTAATTGATGTATTCCAACGTTTCAACAACTTCTTAGACGGTATTCCAAAGCTAATTTTACAAAGATTAGCACATATGTTTATCACCATTTTTATGTACTTCTCTGGAATTATGATGCTATTGCTAGCAGTTATTCCAAACTTAGTATTGGTCAACAGGTTCTATATCTCATTAGAACCATATTCGTTCTATTTCCTAGATCAATTAAGTACTGTAATTGTTGCTTTTCTATTAATTGGTTTCGCTCGTGGATTTGGTTCCAAAGTGAAAAAGGCATTTTGGCCAACTGCGGTTATTTTAGTAGTTGCCTTATGGAACACATTATGGAAAGAAGACTTTCCAGTTAATATGGTAGTAATGACTATCATTATTCTTGGATGCCTATGGTTAAGTTACAATGTCTTGTATAGACAAAAGTTCACCTATTCATGGGGTCATGCACTGATTGATTTACTAATATTTGTTAGTGCCTTTATCGTTTACCTAATTATTGGTCTATTAACAAACTTCAAGTTTGCTGTATTCCACTGGACAAACTCATATCTATTACCATCACCACAAGTATGGTTTGCTGGTCTATTAGGATTAATTTTAGCTTTCCTAATCTTAGTTCTAACTTTCCGTTTCTTATCATACTCAAAGGTTGAATGGTTAAACCAACCATTTGATGGTGATAGGGTTTCTAACGTTATTCATGAATTTGGTGGAAACGAAGTAAGTCATTTAGCTTATGTTCGTGATAAGAGCATCTACTTCTACCAAGAAGATGGCAAAGATCAACTATTCTTCATGTACAAATGTCGTGCTAACAAGATTATTATCATGGGTGAACCAATTGGTAATATGGATAAACTTGAAGATGCAATAGATAAGTTCATTGAAGATAGTGACAACATCGGTTATTCACTTGTTTTCTATGAAATCGGTGAAGAATTAACAATGTTACTTCACGAAAAAGGATTTAGTTTTACCAAAGCAGGGGAAGAAGGTCACGTGGCTTTGGATACTTTCTCAATTGCTGGTAAAAAGCATCGTGGTGAAAGAGCCTTGATGAATAAATTCGACCGTGATGAATATAAATTTGAAATTATTCAACCACCATTCTCAACTTCATTTATTGATGAATTAAGAGAGGTATCTGATAACTGGCTGAAGGGTAAACCAGAAAAAGGATTCTCATTGGGATACTTTGACAGTTACTACTTAAACCAAGCACCAATCGCTGTAATGAAAGATAAGGACAACAAGGTTGTTGCCTTTGCTAACATTATGCCAACCGGTGATCATGAAATGACATCAATTGATTTGATGAGATCAAGCGAAGATGCACCATCAGGAATCATGGATGGAATTTTCATTAACTTGTTCAACTATGTAAAGGATGAAGGATACAAGTACTTCAACCTTGGAATGGCTCCATTATCAAATGTTGGTGAATCTAGATATAGTTTTATTGACGAAAAGATTTCTAACTTAATCTACAAGTACGGAACTGCATTCTACAGTTTCCAAGGATTAAGATCTTACAAGGAAAAATATGTTAGTGAATGGACACCTAAGTATATTTCATACCGTCGTGGAAACTCACTAGTATTCACAATGCTTCAATTACTAGTATTGGTAAATGAACATGTTGAAGATACACCATGTGAAAAGAAATCAATTTGGAAGAAATTATTCAAAAAATAGGCTGTTTTAGCCAACTTAAATTGAGTAAATAAAAAATACCCGATATAGATATTAAAAATTCTATACCGGATATTTTTTTGCATATACTGGAACAACAAAAGAGGATGAAGTTTAATTACTTCATCCTCTTTTGTTTATGATTATTTGTTATCTTTTGGATACCAAATCTTGTAATCGTCATCCTTCATAGCTTCAACTTCACCTAGACGGTAACCGTTACCGACTTGTGAGAAGAAGTCATGGTTAGCTGTTGATGTTGAGATACCATTCATAACGATTGGGTCAACGTCTTCAGCGTTATCAGGGAATAGTGGATCTTGACCTAAGTTCATAAGTGCCTTGTTAGCATTGTATCTAATAAACTTCAATACGTCGTCAGTCCAACCAACTTGATCATATAGAATGTGAGTGTACTTTTCTTCGTTTTCGTATAAGTCATATAAGAAGTTGTACATCCAATCCTTTAAGTCTTGTTGTTCGTTTCCACCTAATTGGTTGAAACCAAGTTGGAACTTGTAACCAATGTAAGTACCATGGACAGATTCATCACGAAGAATTAACTTAATGATTTCGGCAACGTTAGGTAACTTGTTGTGACCTAAGTACCATAGTGGGGTGTAGAAACCGGAGTAGAATAAGAATGTTTCTAGGAATACACTTGAAATCTTTTTCTTTAGTGGGTTTGAATCATCATGATATAAATCATAAATCTTCTTAGCTTTGTTTTGAAGGAATTCTTCTGAATCACTCCAGTCAAAAATTTCTGAAATTTCGTCAGGAGTGTTGAGAGTAGAAAAGATTGATGAGTAACTCTTAGCATGGACAGATTCCATGAATTGAATGTTGTTTAAAACAGCAGTTTCGTGTTGAGTAGCAACATCTTTTCTAAGTGCGGCCATACCGTCTTGTGATTGTAGGGTATCAAGTAAAGTTAGACCACCAAAGACATGACCAACTAGCCATTTGTGATCGTCATCTAACGTTCTCCAATCAGCTAAATCGTTAGATAAAGGGATTCTAGTATCTAACCAGAATTGTTCGGTTAGTTTTTCCCATGTCGCTTTATCAATTTGGTCGCTTACAGCATTCCAGTTGATAGCTTTGTAATTATCCATTGTATAAATTCTCCTAACTAATTAGATTGAACAACTTTCACATTCGTTAACACCGACTTCTTGGTTATCATCAGTGTATGTTCTGACATAGTATAGTGACTTAATGCCTTTAGCGTGAGCATAGTTACGTAGGATAGTTAAATCACGAGTAGTCATTTTATCAGTTCTACCGTTCTTCCATTCGTATAGACCTTCAGGAATTGTTGAACGCATAAATAGAGTAAGACTCATACTTTGATCAACATGTTTTTGAGCAGCAGCATAAGTATCAATAACTTTTCTCATGTCAATGTCATAAGCTGACTTGTAGTACTTAAGAGTTTCGTTTGATAGGTATGGAGCTGGGTAGTAGATTTTACCAGTCTTTGATTCATATCTTTCTTCGATACGACTAATGATAGGGTGCAAACTAGCAGTTGAATCATTAATGTATGAGATTGAACCATTTGGAGCAACAGCCATTCTGTTTTGGTGGTATAAACCATCCTTCATAACAGCTTGTTTTAGTTCTTCCCAATCGCTTTGGTTTGGAACAAAGATGCCATCGAATAGTTCTTTTACGCGATCTGATTTTGGACCCCAGTCTTCGGTAGTGTATCTATCGAAGTATGAGCCATCAGCATATTTACTCTTATCAAAGTTGTGGAAAGTTTCGTGTCTTTCCGCGGCAATCTTGTTAGATGCGACTAAAGTCCAGTAGTTTAATAGCATGAAGTAAACACCAGTGAATTCGATTGCTTCGTCAGAACCGTATTCAATTTGGTTTTTAGCTAAGAAACTGTGAAGACCCATTCCACCAAGACCAATACTGTGTGATAGGGCGTTACCACGTTGGATTGATGGAACAACGTTGATATCTGAATGATCAGTAACGAAAGTTAAGGCACGAACCATTGCGTCAACTGACTTACCAAAGTTAGGGCTAGCCATTAAGTTAACGATATTAGTTGAACCTAAGTTACATGATACATCAGTACCAAGTTTTTCGTAGTGTTGTTCGTTATCAACAGTAGAAGGTTCTTGTACTTGCATGATTTCTGAACATAGGTTACTCATAACAATCTTACCGTCAATAGGGTTTTCCTTGTTAACAGTATCGATGTTAATAATGTAAGGGTAACCTGATTCTTGTTGTAATTTACTAATTTCAGTTTCTAGTTCACGAGCGTTAATCTTAGTCTTCTTGATTTCATCGTTTGCGACCATGTTGTCGTATTCTTTGGTGATATCAACGTATGAGAATGGCACGCCGTAAATTCTTTCAACGTCGTATGGACTGAATAGGTACATTTCATCATCGTTTTGAGCAAGTTCATAGAACTTGTCAGGAACAGTAACAGCAAGTGAAAGAGTCTTAACACGAATTTTTTCATCGGCGTTTTCTTTCTTAGCTGATAGGAATGAGATGATGTCTGGATGGAATACGTTTAGGTAAACGGCACCAGCACCTTGTCTTTGTCCTAGTTGGTTTGAGTATGAAAAACTGTCTTCTAGAAGTTTCATAACTGGAACAACACCAGAAGCAGCACCTTCGATATGCTTGATTGGATCACCAGCAGCACGTAGGTTAGAAAGGTTAATTCCAACACCACCACCAATACGTGATAGTTGTAGAGCTGAGTTAATAGTTCTACCGATTGTGTTCATATCGTCAGTAGGTTGAATTAAGAAACATGATACGAATTCACCACGACGTTTTCTTCCTGCATTTAGGAAAGAAGGGGTGGCTGGTTGGTATCTTTGGTGAACGATTTCATCTGCCAAGTTCATAGCAAGTTCTTCATCGCCATCAGCGAAGTATAGTGCGTTGATAGCCACACGGTCGATGAATTGTTCTAGGTAGTAGTTACCATCATCAGTCTTTAGGGCATATTGAGCATAGAATTTGTATGCAGCCATAAAAGATTTGAATTTGAAGTTTTGACTCTTCAAGTAGTCGTAGATTTTTTCAATAAATGAAAAGTCATACTTCTTAATGAATTCTTCTTCAAGGTAATCATTATCGATTAGAAAATCGAATTTTTCTCTTAGAGAACCAAATTTTTTAAGGTTAGGTTCAACGTTTTCTTTGATGAAGGCTTCAAGCGCTTCTTTATCTTTATTTAATTGAATCTTATCATCCTTAGGGATGTTAATTTCATTATTTAGGTCGTAATATGTTACGTCCTTCAAATCTTTCAACGACATGTTTAAACCACACTTTCATTAGTAAAATTAAACTTTAGAAAAAATATGGCGAGACCATTAGCGGTTTCGCCAAAAACGACATTTTATATTATAATGAATAATACGTAATTTGAATTAAGCTAATTGGCTTAATTGATCTGGTCTAAATCCGGAAATTGAGTCAATACCATCTGCTTCCACAACTGGTAGTGACATAAATCCTTTTGATTTTAAGTATGAAACATATTCGGGTTCTTCGTTAATGTTTCTTTCAATAAAATCAATATCGTGTTCGCTTAAAAAGCGCTTAGTCATTTTGCATTGCATGCAATTATTCTTTGAGTATACAGTTACTTGTGCCATGGTATTGCTCCCTTTCTTTTGATGAAATATGTATTACATTTCAATCGAAATATGTAAGATATTTCCCTTTAATTTATATATAAAAGTTTACACCAGAACAGAAAAAAATCAAATAAAAAACACCATATTTAGTGGTCGAAATGTTCCTAATCTACTAGATACAGTGTCTTAGCGAATTTAAAATTTTTTTACGAGGATCTGATTTGAAATGAACGAATTTTATTATACACCTAATCCACATGTTGTACACGAACTTCATACATGGAATTTTGATTTATTAAATAACACATTGACCTTTACCACTGATAACGGGGTTTTCTCAAAACGAACTGTTGATTTTGGTTCAAAAACTTTAGTCGAAAGTGTTAATTTTGATAAAATTCCTGATGGAAATGTTTTAGATTTAGGATGCGGATATGGTCCAATGGCAATTGCTTTAGCCAAGCATTATCCTGATAGAACATTTGAAATGGTAGACGTGAACAACCTAGCACTAGAGTTAGCTGTTAAGAATGCAGAACAAAACCATGTCTCAAATGTTAATATCCATAATTCTAATGTTTATGAAAATGTTTCTGATAAATTTGCCGCAATTATTACCAACCCACCAGTAAGAGCTGGTAAAGATGTTGTAGATGGAATGATTTCTGGAGCAGTTGATCATTTATTGCCAAATGGGACACTAACTGTGGTATTACAAAAGAAGCAGGGTGCACCATCTGCTAAGAAGTTAATGCAATCATTATTTGGCAATTGCGAAATCATCAAGAAGAACAAGGGCTACTATATATTGGAAAGTGTATTTAATGGATAAGACAAAAGAATACTATATGAAAGAAGCTTTATTCGAAGCTAAAAAAGCATACATGATAAACGAGGTGCCAATTGGGGCAATCGTTGTTAAAGACGGTGAGATTATCGGTAGAGGTCATAATCTCCGTGAGTTAAGCAATAATGCATTAGATCATGCTGAAGTCGTGGCCATTGATGAAGCATGTCGTCGTTTGCATAGCTGGCGTTTGGAAGACTGTGATTTATATGTAACGATTGAACCATGTTTGATGTGTGCGGGAGCCATCATCAATTCCAGAATCAAAAATGTTTACTACGGTGCCACTGATTTGAAGGCGGGTGCTGCCGAAAGTCTATATCATGTGTTAGAAGATAGTCGATTAAATCATCAGGTTAATGTATCAGGAGGATTATTAGCTGATGATGCTAAACATTTAATGAAGTCTTTTTTCAAAGCAGCACGCAAAAGAAGCAAAGAAGCAAAGAAAAAGAGAAATAAGCTTGAAAAATAATCCTGAATAAGTTAATATAATTATTGCCGCAAGGCCTTGAAGCAAAGTTGTGTTTACGAACCGTGTCAGATCCGAGAGGAAGCAGCACTAAGTATTCTACGCTTGTGCTTCTTGTTTTTTATACAAATAAACTCCTAGTCAAATGCTGGCTAGGAGATTTTTTTATCTATGATGTAAAAACGATAATGGAATAATTATTGAATAGAATATATAATGTAAGTAACTAGTTTTTTGAAAGGAAGTTTTCCATGAGTTACCAAGCTTTATACCGTGTATGGAGACCGCAACGTTTTGACGATGTGATTGGTCAAGATGTTATTACCACCACATTGAAAAATGCGATTGTCACCAATCAATTGAGTCATGCTTATTTATTTGCAGGTCCTAGGGGAACTGGAAAAACTTCCGCTGCGAAAATTTTGGCAAAGGCAATTAACTGTCCAAACCAAAAAGATGGGGAACCCTGCAACGAATGTGAAATTTGTGAAAGCATTACAAACGGAACACTAAATGATGTTATCGAAATTGATGCAGCCTCAAACAATGGGGTTGAAGAAATTAGGGATGTTAGAGATAAGGCGAAGTATGCGCCAACTCAAGCAACCTACAAAGTATACATTATTGATGAAGTTCATATGCTATCAACAGGGGCTTTCAATGCATTACTAAAGACATTGGAAGAACCACCTGCACACGTTATTTTCATTTTAGCCACAACCGAACCACAAAAGATTCCGGCTACCATCATTTCGCGTGTTCAACGTTTTGATTTCAAACGAATCACCGCAAATGACATTTTAGGTAGAATGGAATTCATCTTAAATGATAAAAAGATTGATTATGATGACAAGGCACTAAAGGTAATCGCCAAAGCCGCAGAAGGTGGGATGCGTGATGCCCTAAGTATTTTGGATCAAGTATTATCATTTGGGTTCGATAAGGTCACTTACGAAAATGCATTGCAAGTAACTGGTAGCGTGACCAAATCATTACTATCAAAATATTTAACTAATGTTGTGAACCACGATGTTAAGGATGCGCTATCCGATGTCAGACAAATGCTAGAATCTGGTAAAGATGCAGCTAGATTTGTCGAAGACTTAATCAAGTACTGCCAAGACATCTTGTTATACCAACAATCACCTGAAATGGTCGAAGAATCAGAACTAGGTGTGATTGATGAAGAGTTCAAGCAACTAACATCAATTGTGGATGCGCAAAGAGTTTACCGTATGATTGTCGATTTAAACGACATTCAAAACCAAATGAGATACACAATGCATCCCGATGTTTATTTAGATGTATTGACCGTTAAGTTATCCACTGATAGCCAACAAGATGCTAGTCAAGCACAACCACAGACTGTTGTACAAACTGCAAGTGCTTCAAACGTCGATAATCAATTGGTTCAACAATTGAAGGATCAAGTAGCTAGTTTACAAAAACAAGTCGAAGAACTAACCAAGAATGGAGTTGCTGCTAATAACGGTAGTAATTCCGCTAGCGAACCTGATAGAAGACCGGCTGCCAAGAAGCCATCAGGTAGCTTAAGCAATGCTAGGGTTAACCTAACTAAGATTTATCCAGTCTTGGATAACGCCACTCGTCAAGATTTAACCAACATTCAAAATATTTGGGATGAATTATTGAGTGGATTAGACGTAACCAAACGAGCATTGATGAATGTTTCTAAACCAGTGGCTGCTAGTCACGATGGTGTGGTTGTTTCATTCGAATATCCATTCCTATTCCAAAAGGCAAGTACCGATGAGGAACTACAAGATGCCCTTGGTAATGGATTAGATAGAATTTTGAGCTACGTTCCTGACTTTGTATTCATTCCTGCTGAACAATGGCCTGAAATCAGAAAGGGTTACATTGTTGCCCAAAAGAATAGTGGAAAAGAAGTTAGAGAAGAATCTGAAAATTCAAGTGTTGAAAATTCGGACCAAAACGATGATAATAATAATGAAAAACAAGACAATGAACCCAAAATAGTTAAACAAGCAACACAACTTTTTGGTGAAGATATAATAGATGTAAAAGATGATTAAGGAGCTGTTATAGTTATGATGAACGGAATGAACATGGGAAAGATGATGAAACAAGTTAAGCAACTACAAAAACAAATGGGTGCTGAACAAGAACAAATTAACAACACTGAATTTGTTGGTAAGGCCCCTGAAGACATGGTAGTTGTTACTTTCTCAGGTGACCGTAAGATGAAGGACATGAAGATTAAACCCGAAGCATTGGATCCAGAAGACCCAGACATGACTTCAGATTTAGTAATCAGTGCCGTAAACGATGCACTTGCACAAATTGAAAAGACTACTCAAGATTCAATGGGTAAGTACACTAAGGGAATGGGAATTCCAGGAATGTAATTTAAATAAAGAAGGTTAATTATGCAATATCCTGAACCAATTGCTAAGTTGATCGACAGTTTTATGCGTCTACCAGGGATTGGGCATAAGACAGCGATTAGACTGGCATATTTCGTAGTTGATATGAACAAAGATGACGTTGCTAAGTTCTCTTCAGCATTGAAGGAAACAAAGGACAAGTTGATGTATTGTTCAATTTGCGGAAATTTAACTGATGAAGATCCATGTGTTATTTGTCGAGACAAGACGAGAGATCAATCGACTGTCTTGGTTGTTGAACAACCAAGAGACATCATGGTAATGGAAAAAATGAAAGATTATCATGGTTTATATCATGTATTAAATGGTGTCTTATCTCCAATCGAGGGAAAAGGACCAGAAGATTTAAATATTAAAAGCCTGATTAAACGTTTACAAAGCGATGAAGCAATTAAAGAAATTATCATTGCCACAAACGCTACTCCTGAAGGAGAAGCAACTGCAATGTATCTATCACGTTTAGTTAAGCCAGCCGGAATTAAAGTAACTAGATTAGCACATGGTTTATCAGTTGGTAGTGATATCGAATATGCTGATGAAATGACGCTTTCTAGAGCCGTTTCTGGTCGAACTGAAATGTAGGAGTGAATACTGATGTTAGGATTTTCAAGATTTTCACACAACGTAGGAAAACAATATGATGAATTTCTATTGGATTCTATCGATCGTGCTAAGTACCAATGGGATCAAGCTACTGAAACCCAAGAAGCAATTTATGAAGTTGATGGGGAAATTGTTGCCCAAACTCGTTTAGCTCGTGAAAAATATTTATTTTTATATCGAGAAGCAAGAGAAAGAAAAGTTTCCAACAATCGTATTCAATCTTCTGTTATTGATTACTAAAGGTGTCTTTATTCTTTGGAATAAGACGCTTTTTCTTTGTTGTTTATTTGTTGAAACGAATAAATTAAAGTACAATGAGATAGAAAGATGAAAGTAGGGGTATAGTATATGGCTGGAAAATTTATCACATTCGAAGGCACAGATGGTGCGGGGAAAACAACCATCTTAAACATGGTATTAGATTACTTAAAGGAAGAGATGAGCGATAAATTGGTTACCAGCAGAGAACCTGGAGGTAACCCAATCGCTGAAAGTATTCGTGAAGTTATTCTGGACCGTAAAAATGTTGATATGGATAAACGAACTGAGGCATTGTTATATGCAGCGGCGCGTCGCCAAAATATTGAACAAACAGTGAAACCAGCAATTGCGGATAACAAGTTAGTTATTTGTGATCGTTACCTTGATAGCTCAATTGCTTATCAAGGTGGGGGTAGAGAAATTGGTGAAGATGCAATTAATCAAATGAACCAATTTGCCACTGAAGGTTTCTTGCCAGACCTTACTATCTACTTTAATCTTCCAGTAGAAGAAGGATTAAAGCGTATTGCTAAAAATAGGGCTGAAGAGGAAGTTGATCGATTGGACGTTGAAACAATTGACTTTCATAATCGAGTTCATGCAGCATACCAACGTTTAGCAAAAGCAAATCCAAAGCGTATCAAATCAGTTGATGCAACACAATCAATTGATGATGTATATCAAAATGTTTTAGAAATTTTGCAACCATATTTAAATGAATTTAAAAAATAGGGACGTGATTTTGAATGAAACTTTTAATTGTAATTGTGCAAAATAAAGATGCTAATAAACTACAAAATGCATTTGCTAAGAATAATGTTCATCAAACCAAATTATCAACGACTGGCGGTTTCCTAAAATCAGGAAATACTACCTTTATGATTGGGATTGAAGATGAACGAGTAAATGATGTTTTAGATATTATCAAAAAGGTTTCAAGTAAGCGTGAACAATACATGACACCTCCAGTGAACTTGGATGGTGGAGTTTCAGATTCATCATATCCAGTTAAGATTGAAGTAGGTGGCGCTACTGTAATGGAAATGCCAATGGATAATTTTTATCGATTCTAATGGGGGAAGAACATGACCGAAAATCAAGTGATTGCAGAGACTGAAAAAAAGCAAAAACCACTGATGAACCAATTTTTACAAGTGGTGAACAATCACGAATTATCCCATTCCTACCTATTCAATGGTGAAGAAGGGGTCGGAAAGTTATCATTAGCGTTGTTTATAACAATGAGAATGTTTTGTAAGAACGTTTCCGATGATTCAATGCCCTGTGGACATTGTGATGAATGTCGTAGAATCGCAGAACAACAACATCCAGATGTTGTAATCATTAAACCAGAAGGATTGAGTATCAAGGTTGATCAAATCAGATACTTAAAATCTGAATTTTCTAAAAGTGGTTTAGAAGGAAACCAAAAGTTCTTCATTGTTTGTGATGCTGAAAAGATGACTACAGGAGCAGCAAACAGCTTGTTAAAGTTTATTGAAGAACCTGTAGCTAATATAGTTTCGTTTCTACTAACTACCAATAAGAACTTAATACTACCAACCATTATCTCAAGAACTCAGGTGGTTGATTTAAATCCGTTAAATACTAAAATGTTTAACGAGGAATTAACTAATCTAGGAGTGATTCCCAGTCAGTTTAAAATCATTAAACGACTAACCAATCAAATGTCGACTGTCCAAGAATGGCAGGAAGATGAATGGCTAACTAAGGTGATTTCTGCAATTAGTCAGTGGTTTAGTATGCTGGTACAAAGGGATAATACTTCATTCGTTCTGGTACAAAGTAATATTATGCCGTTAGTTAGTGATAGTAGTAAACGCCAAGTAATTATTGATATGCTGCTCTCAATATTTGAAGATGTTTTAGATGCTAAGTATACTGGAAGTAAGGATTACAACTTCCCAAAGCAAGCCCAAAATATTGAACAATTGAGCCAAAGCATCAATGAGGCTAAATTAATTCAAATTATGGAAGTAATCTTGAATTGTAATAATCAAATGGCAGTAAACGTTAGTTTCCAAAATATATTAGAGGCTACTACATTAAAAATTATGAAAATACTAAATAGTTAAATGGGGTGAAATTGTTTGGAGAAACGTGAATTATACGATGGAATTCAGGATTTAGAATCACAAACTGAATTGATGTTGAGCCAATTTGCTGAAGTTCGAAAAGCATTAACTGAAGTAATGGAAGAAAATGCAGAACTAAGAATTGAAAATCAACATTTACATGATTTCATCAATGAACAAAAAGAAAATGTGGAAAGCGATAATAAGAAGAGTAGACCACGTTCATCTAAATCTCGTGAAAACTTGGAACACTTATTTAACGAAGGATTCCATGTCTGCATCGAGTTTTATGGATCACATCGTGAAAACGATGAAAGTTGTATTTTCTGTAATGAAATCTTAAATCGTTAATCTGGAGGAGTCCAAGTGCAAGAACAACATAGCTTTACCGCTAACCAAGATAAAGGAATATTATATCTAGTTCCAACACCAATCGGAAACCTAGATGATATGACTTTTCGTGCAATTAAGACACTTAAAGAAGTTGATTTAATTGCTGCGGAAAACCCTAGTCATACACAACAATTACTAAATCATTTTGAGATTGATACCAAGAAAATCAGTTTTAGAGAAGATAACAAAGGCTACCGTATTGATGAATTGGTACAAACTTTAAATGAAGGTCAAAATGTTGCTCAAGTTAGTGACGCGGGGATGCCATCAATTAGTGATCCTGGTCAAGAACTAGTGAAAGCATGTGTTGATAATGATATTAATGTTGTGCCACTTCCCGGAGCAAATGCTGGATTAACAGCGCTAATTGCTTCCGGACTGGTTCCACAACCATTTTATTTCTTTGGATTTTTAAATCGAAAGAATAGTGATCAGATTAGCGAACTAGAGGAACTTAACCAACATAGTGAAACGTTGATTTTCTATGAAGCTCCTCATCGTTTGAACAAGACTCTTAAGAATATGCAAAAGGTATTCGGTTCCGACCGCCAAGCGGTATTGTGCAGGGAACTAACCAAGAAGTTCGAAGAATTCGACCGTGGTAGCATTTCTGAACTAATCGAATGGACCGAAGCAAATCAAATTCGTGGTGAGTTCGTGGTAATTGTTGATGGTAATAAAAATGCCACCCAAGAAAACCAGGAACAAGATGAGTTGGCTGGATTATCCATACAAGAACAAGTTGACTTGTTTATTGGTAAGGGCATGAAGACCAATGCAGCAATCAAAGAGGTTGCTAAGTTACACAAAGTTAAAAAACAAGAGATTTACAATATCTATCACGAAATCTAGGAGTGAATAATAATGGAAAACCAACCAACTGTTTTTAGTGAAAAACATCGAGTTACCTACTATGAAGCTGATTTTACTCGTCGTATGACCATTGCGATGATGCTAGATGTTATTATTTTAGCTTCTGAAGACCATAGTGATAAGCTTGGTGTCGGTGCTGAATTTGTCCGCCAGTTCGGAGTTACTTGGGTTGTTATTCAATACGATGTTCATATTAACCGTATGCCAGTGGTTGATGAAAATATCACCATTAACACTAAATCAAAGTCATACAACAAGTACTTTGCCTACCGTGAATTCACCATTGAAAGTGAATCCGGTGAAGTGTTAATGCACATGACTGGTCTATGGGCAGCAATGAACTACAAGGAAAGAAAGATTGCTTCGATTCCAAAGGAAACAGTGGAACCATTTGGTGCTGAAAAGGTTAACCAAGTTCCTAAGATGCCTAAACCACAAAAGGTTCAATATAACGAAGAAACTAAACAAAGCTTCCGCGTAAGATATACAGATATTGATTCAAACCAACACGTAAACAATGCTCATTACATGGATTGGATGGTAAACGTCTTACCAGCTGACTTCTTGACCAACCATACGCCAACTCATTTCTTATTAAGATACGAAAATGAAGTTAAATATGGTTCAACCGTAGAAAGCTACTACGACATGGAAGAACAAGAAGATGGTTCAATTTTAACTAAGCATGAAATTATGAGTGGCGACAGTCATTCTGCAATTGCCAACATTACTTGGCGCAAAAATGATTAAATATTTCTGGGTGTGTTCATTTTTATTATGGAGACACCTATTTTTTTGTTATAATTTATTTTAGAATTATTACGTATATTAATAAAGTTATTAGGGAGACGGAAAAACAGGATGAAAGTATTGTCTTTAGATACATCCAATCGACAACTAACTGTTGCTATTTTGGATGACAATCAAATATTAGCGACAGAAACAACTACTGTTCATCAAAAGCATGCGGAATATTTACTTCCAATTATTGATGAACTAATGAAAAAGGTGGACTTAATACCATCTGACTTACAAAGAGTTGTTGTGGCAGACGGTCCAGGATCATACACTGGAATCAGAATTGCGACTGCTACAGCTAAAACTTTGGCATACACTTTAGAAATTGAACTAGTTGGTGTATCAAGTTTGCAGACTCTAGCGCTAAACATTAAGCAAGAAGGCAGTCTGGTAATGCCAATTTTTGACGCTAGAAACAATAACGTTTTTTCTGGACTTTACGAAATTAAGAATGGCATTCCAGAAAACGTCTTAGAGGATTGTCATACTGACTTTGATAAATGGTTAGACAGAATCGATAGCAAAGATAAGACTGTATATGCTGTCGGTACCGACGCACCACATTTTGAAGATGCATTGAAGAAGAAGTTCGATGACAAAGTTATTTTTACTGATAGTTTTGATAACTTGCCACAAGCTGCTAGATTAGGTTTATATGGCCAAACATTAGAACCTGTAAAAGACATTCATGCATTTGTACCAAGATATTTACGTTTGACTAAAGCTGAAGCAGATTGGAAACAAAATCATCCCGGGGAAGAAGTTACTTCATATGTTGAAAAAGTTAATTAATTGGTATCAGAAAAAACTTGTGAATACCGCGCACCTAATGAAAAAGGAACACTTAAATATCAAGAACCATATCGTAAAGATTAATGGCGATAAGTTTTACTTGGCTAAAGCAATGGTTACCGATATTCCAGAAATGGTTGATATCGAACGTGACGTCTACGATGGTAAGGCACCATGGACTGACGAAGCATTTTTACCTGAGCTAAAGCCACGCTTGGATCGTTTTTATTTACTATTACGTCAAGAAGATGAACTAGTTGCCTTTATTGGTAGTTCTTTAAACGATAAACAAGGTGACTGTCATATTTCAAACGTTGCTGTAAAACCAGAGTACCAAGAGCGAGGATTAGGTTACTTCCTAATTGCTAAGATTATCAAGAAGGCTCGTCAGTTGAATTACAAGACTGTTTCTTTGGAAGTAAGAATTAGTAACGTAAAAGCTCAAAGATTGTATTCTGACTTAGGGTTCAAACAAGTTGGTGTAAAGAAGGATTACTACGACGGTGATCACGAAGATGCCGTTGATATGGTTTTAGATTTAAGTCTATACGAAACTATTCCAAATAACTTTGGAATTTAATGAAACGAGGTTTTTTTGTGCAACCACATATAATTATGTCTTTTGAATCTAGTTGTGATGAAACTAGTGTGGCCATTATCGAAGATGGCGAAAAAATATTATCAAACGTTGTTGCAACGCAAATCAATAGTCACAAGCGATTTGGTGGAGTGGTTCCAGAAGTCGCAAGTAGACATCACATTGAACAAATTACTATCTGTGTTGAAGATGCAATGAAACAAGCTGATGTTTCATACGATGACATCGACGCAATCGCTGTGACATATGGTCCCGGGTTAGTTGGAGCACTATTAATTGGTGTTACTGCTGCCAAGACCATTGCATGGGCTCATAATATCCCATTAATTCCTGTTAACCATATTGCCGGTCACATCTTGGCTAGTCGTTTTGTTACCAAGATTAACTATCCAGCTTTGGCATTAGTTGTTTCCGGTGGCCATACTGAATTAGTCTTAATGAAAGAAGAGGGCGACTTTAAGATTATCGGTGAAACTAGGGATGACGCTGCTGGTGAAGCATACGATAAGGTTGGTCGAGTGTTGGGAATTAACTACCCAGCCGGCCCTAAAGTTGATGCAATGGCAGCCGAAGGTAAGGATGCCTTTGACTTCCCACGTGCGATGGAAAAAGAAGATAACTTCGACTTTTCATTCAGTGGATTAAAGAGTGCGTTTCTAAACACTACTCACCATGCTGATCAAATTCATGAAGAATTGGATAAGAACGATTTGGCGGCTAGTTTCCAAAGTGCCGTCGTTGATGTTTTAGTCGATAAGACCACTAGAGCATTACAAGACTATCCAGTTTCTCAATTAATCTTGGCTGGTGGAGTTGCCGCTAATAAGGGGCTTCGCAGTGCTTTAGAAGAGGCGATTGATAAGATTGATACAACTGAATTAATCAAGGTACCAAACAAACTTTGTGGTGATAACGCCGCAATGATAGGTGCAGCCGGATACGTCATGGCAAAGAAAAATGTCTTTGCTGGCGTTGACTTGAATGCTGATCCAAGTTTGGAATTTGACCTTTTAGAAGATGAAGAATAAAAAAAGATGAATCCGTTTTGGATTCATCTTTTTTATTTTATTCAAGTTCCATCATTGCATTTTCCCAATTGGTTTCAATCTCTTCAATCTTTGCGTTGATATCGGTTAGTTTAGCTTGTAAATCATTAAGTTTTCCAATGTCATTTAAGTTTTCAGGTTTAACCATTTCTGCTTCAATGGCTGTTTTATCCTTTTGAGCATCGTCAAGTTGTGATTCCAAATCCTCAACTTGACGTTTTAGTTTTCTTTGCTGCTTTTGCAACTCTTTGTTAGCAATGAATTCTTTTTGATTTTGTGACTTTGGCTTTGTATCGAAAACATCTTCAGTCTTAGCTTGTTCTTCTTTTTTGTGTTCCTCAATGGCCGCTTGTTCTTCCTTCTTTTCAACATAATAGTTGTAGTTACCAAGGAATAGTTCACTACCATCAGGGGATAGTTCAACGATTTGGGTGGCTAACTTATTGATGAAGTATCTATCGTGAGATACGAATAAAATGGTCCCATCAAAGTTGATTAATGCATTTTCCAACACTTCACGACTATCGATGTCCAAATGGTTGGTAGGTTCATCCAGGATTAAAAAGTTATCGTGATTCATTGATAACTTAGTTAAGACTAGTCGGGCTTTTTCACCACCAGAAAGATTACCGACCACTTTTTCAACGTCTTCACCAGAGAACAAGAAACTACCTAGAATTGAACGAATACGTTGTTCAGGATAAGTAGGATAGTCGTCCCAAATTTCATTTAAGACAGTCTTGTTAGGGTGTAAGTTATCTTGATGTTGATCGTAGTATCCGATTTGGACGCCGGTACCTCGTTCAATCTTACCAGATTGTAGTGGTAATTGCTTCATGATGGTCTTTAGCAATGTTGATTTACCAATTCCGTTTGGTCCGATTAATGCGACAGCTTGATTACGTTTAACATCAATATTGATGTTTTTAGATAGAATCTGATGATCATATCCGATTGCGGCATCACGCACATTTAAAACGACGTTTCCGCTTTGCTTTTCAGGCGTAAATGAAAGACGTGCTGATTTATCATCGCGCGTTGGTGCGGCGATTTTTTCCATTTTCTCCAACTGAGTTCGTCTGGATTGAGCTCGTTTGGTAGTGGATGCACGGACGATATTTTTATCAACAAAATCTTTCATCTCTTTGATTTTCTTTTGTTGTTTTTCGTATTCCTTTAGTTGATGTTGGTAATTAAGTTGCTTTTGTTCAACATAACTAGAGTAGTTCCCCACATAATGGGTCATGTGACCTTGTGTTAAATCGTAGACTTGATCGACAATCTTATCCATGAAGAAACGGTCATGGGAAATTATTAGAAGGGCACCATGATAACTCTTTAGATAATCTTCCAACCAACTGATGGTCTTAACATCAATATGGTTGGTAGGTTCGTCTAGAATTAATAGGTCCTTCTTTTGTAGAAGTAATTTCGCCATTGCTAGTTGGGTTTGTTGACCACCAGACAATTCGCTAATCTTATGGTCGTACATTTCCTCACCAAAGCCAAAACCGTTTAGCACAGCTTTGATTTCAGCTTGATAAGAAAAACCATTCTTAGCAGAAAACTCAGCTTGAAGTTGATCATAAGTTTGTGAAACTTCGTCTAGCTTATCTGGATCCGAGTTAATGTTTGGATCGGCCATTTTGTTTTCGTATTCGTGAATTTTATTTTCTAAAGCGATTAAATCAGCAAAAACATTGGTCATTTCTTCAATGATGGTGGCATCAGAAGTAAGGCCAGTATTTTGGGCTAAGTACCCAATTGTGATACCTTTTTTGGTGGTGACTTCGCCTTCATCGATTGGTTCATCGCCCAAAATCATTTTCACTAAGGTTGACTTACCAGCACCGTTTCTACCAACCAAGGCAACTTTACTGTTTTCTTCGATACTCAAGTTAACGCTTGTGAAAAGATCTTGCCCACCAAATCTCTTTGTCATTTTATTTGCTTGTAAAATAATCATAAAATTCACCTCCTAATTATCTTGTTTTATCAGTAATATTCACTATTTTAGCATATTATCCCCGATAAATTAAAATGTTCAATCTTTTTTAGTAGATGATAATATTTTCACAAACTTTGTTTTTATGATAGAATACATAAATGTTATGAAAGATTCGGGAGGGAACATTTTGGATATTAAAATTCCTAGGGCAACGGCTAAAAGATTGCCTATGTATTATCGATATCTTAGCGGTTTACATGACGCGAAAATAAAGAGAATATCCTCTAGTACTTTTGCTGAAGCAGTTCAAGTTGATTCAGCAACCATTAGAAGAGATTTATCTTATTTTGGAGCTCTTGGAAAACGTGGATATGGATACGAAGTTGATAATTTATTAGACTTCTTCAAGAAGATTCTAAATCAAGATCACTTAACAAATGTTGCATTAGTCGGTTTAGGTAATTTGGGTCAAGCCTTACTACACTTTAATTTTCATAAAGATAGTAACGTAAGAATCTCAGCTGCCTTTGATATTCATGACGACATGATTAACACTGTTCAAAGTGGTGTACCAGTATACGATGTTAAAGACTTACAAGAACAATTAAGAGATCAACAAATTGAAGTAGTTATTTTTACTGTTCCAGCAACCGTAGTTCAAGATTTGTGTGATGAAGCCGTAAAGGGTGGAGCAAAAGGTATCATGAACTTTACTTCAAAACGTTTATCAGTTCCCAAAAATGTCAGAGTACAAAACGTTGATTTAACTAACGAATTACAAACATTAATTTACTTCATTGAACACTATGAAGGTGAATAGGAAAGATGAGCCATTGGCCCATCTTTTTTTGTAGGATTATATCGTGTAGGGTTTAAAATTCTTGCATATGAATCTAAAAAATAATATATTATTTATAGTGATTAGCACTTATAATAAATGACTGCTAATACTGATAAAAGACATTAAAAAAAGTGAGGTCAAGCAAAATGTTAAAACCATTGGGTGATCGTGTAATTATTGAAGCACAAGAAGCTAAAGAAGAAACAGTTGGAGGCATTGTGTTAGCAAATAATGCTAAAGAAAAGCCACAAACTGGTAAAGTTGTTGCCGTTGGAAACGGTAGAGTTTTAGACAATGGCCAAACTGTTACACCAGAAGTTAAGAAGGGTGACGAAGTTGTTTATGACAAGTATTCAGGTACTTCAGTAGACTACGATGGTCAAAAATATTTAGTACTAAAAGAAAGCGACATTTTAGCAGTCGTTGAATAAAAAGAAAAACTTATTATGGGGTGAATAAAAAATGGCTAAGGAAGTTAAATTCTCAGAAGACGCAAGACGTTCAATGCTAAGAGGTGTTGATAAACTTGCAAACACTGTTAAGACTACATTAGGACCAAAGGGTAGAAACGTTGTTGTTGAACAATCAACAGGAACACCAAACATTACTAATGATGGTGTTACAATCGCTAAGTCAATTGAACTACCAAATCATTTTGAAAACATGGGTGCTAAGTTAGTATCAGAAGTTGCATCAAAGACTGATGACATTGCCGGTGACGGTACTACAACTGCAACTGTATTAACTCAAGCAATCGTTAACGAAGGTATGAAGAACGTTACTGCTGGTGCCAACCCAGTTGGTGTTCGTCGCGGTATCGAAAAGGCAACTGAAGTAGCCGTTGAAAAGCTACACAAGATGTCAAACGAAATTAAGAGCAAGAATGACATTGCTCAAATCGCTTCAATTTCAGCTGCTAACCCAGAAGTTGGTGAACTAATCGCCGACGCAATGGAAAAGGTTGGAAACGATGGTGTTATCACTGTTGAAGATTCACGTGGTGTTAACACAACTATGGACGTTGTAGAAGGTATGCAATTTGATCGTGGGTACATGTCACAATACATGGTTACCGACAACGACAAGATGCAAGCTGACTTAGACAACCCATACATCCTAGTTACTGACAAGAAGATTAACAACATTCAAGAAATCCTACCAGTACTACAATCAGTTGTTGAACAAGGTCGTTCACTTCTAATCATCGCCGATGATATTGGTGGTGAAGCACTACCAACATTGGTACTAAACAAGATGCGTGGTACTTTCAACGTTGTTGCTGTTAAGGCTCCTGGTTTTGGTGACCGTCGTAAAGCTCAACTACAAGATATTTCAGTTCTTACAGGTGCTACTTTAATCACTGACGACTTAGGATTAAACCTAAAGGACGTAACTATTGACCAATTAGGTCAAGCAAACAAGGTTAACGTTACTAAGGATGACACTACAATCGTTCAAGGTGCCGGTGACAAGGACCAACTTGCAGCACGTGTTGCTGAAATCAAGAACCAACTAGAAACTACTACATCAGAATTCGACAAAGAAAAGCTACGTGAACGTTTAGCTAAATTAGCCGGTGGTGTTGCTGTTATCCGTGTTGGTGCAGCCACAGAAACTGAACTAAAAGAACGTAAGTACAGAATTGAAGATGCATTGAACTCAACTAGAGCTGCCGTTGAAGAAGGATTTGTTCCTGGTGGTGGTACAGCCTTCATCAACATCCTAAAGGATTTAGAAGAAATTCCTGCTGAAGGTGACGAAAAGACAGGTGTAAACATTGTTTTACGTGCCCTAGAAGCTCCAGTTAGACAAATCGCCCACAATGCCGGAATTGATGGTTCAATTGTTGTTGAACATTTAAAAGGCAAAGAAATGGGTATTGGTTTCAATGCTGCTACTGGTGAATATGAAGACATGGTTAAGGCCGGAGTTGTTGACCCAACTAAGGTATCAAGATCAGCACTTCAAAACGCTGCATCTGTATCAGCATTACTATTAACTACTGAAGCAGTTGTTGCCAATCTACCAGAAGAAAAGAAAGATCCAATGAATCCTTCAATGGGTCCAATGATGTAACAAAAAAGGTTCCCTGTGGGAACCTTTTTTGTTTTGCCTTGTTTTTAATCTATTACATTTGTATAATTTATTAATAGTAATATAAAACGAAAGGATAACGACTATGCTAAAATTCGAAATTATCGTTTCTCTGTTCGCGACAATGCTAATTTCTGCTGTGGTAACACCGTTCATTAGAAAGCTAGCATTTCGCTGGGGAGCTATTGATAGTCCAAATAAGCGAAGAATGAATAAAATTCCAATGCCGACATTAGGGGGATTGGCAATATTTTTTTCGTATACGATTGCAACGATGTTTCTATTAAGAAGCCAGATGCCAACCCACCAACTTTATGGAATGTTTGCGGGTCAGGTAATTATCATTATTACAGGAATAATCGATGATATTATTGTCTTAAAGCCTCGCCAAAAGGTATTTGGAATTAGCTTGGCAGCAATCATTGTTTATTTCTTCGGAAATATTCAAATGAGTAATGTATCATTACCATTCATTGGAACTTTTAGTTTGGGATGGTTAAGTTTACCGGTTACTCTAATTTGGATTTTAGCAATCACTAATGCCGTTAACTTAATTGACGGTCTAGATGGATTAGCAACAGGGGTGGCAGTTATTGCTTTGACCACCATGGGAATTACCGGGTTCTTCTTCCTAAATGTTGGAAACGTTTATGTTTCAATCATGATTTTTGCACTAGTTGCAGCATGTTTAGGATTTTTACCTTATAACTTTTTCCCAGCTAGAATTTATCTAGGGGATACTGGTTCATTGTTCATCGGTTTCATGATTTCAATCTTCTCATTGAACGGATTGAAGAATGCGACATTTATTACCGTAATTATTCCAGTGATTATCCTTGGTGTTCCAATCACTGACACAATTTACGCAATCCTACGTAGAATGTTAAACAAGCAACCAATTATGCATGCAGACAAACGACACTTACATCACCGTTTGATGCAAATCGGATTGACTCATCGTCAAACTGTATTAGTAATCTATGGAATTGCTTTGATTTTCTCATTCATTTCATTGCTATACCCAATCTCAACAATTTGGGGTTCAATATTACTAACGATTGCAACGTTAATCGGTTTGGAACTATTCGTTGAATCAATCGGTTTAGCGGGTAAGGATAGACAACCATTACTAAACGCAATTAAAAAAGTCGTTAAAGAAAACACAAGTAAAGATAACCACTAAAAAAAGAATGGCCATTTGGTCATTCTTTTTTGTATGGATCATAATCAACTTCAAAGTATTTTTCATCGCCATCGTGCATTTCCACACGACCGTTTAGTAAATCAATCACTTTTTGTTTAAATTCTTCAATCTTGGGATTATCAATGGCAACAATCACAGACACCTTGTCGGTATATTGAGTATCGATAATGTTAATTCCGTTTTCTTCTAAATGATAATTTAATTGATCAAACAGGTTATAAGCAACCTCGATGGTGATTTCTGTTTGTAAAATCTTTTTAACGATGCCGACGTGTTCGATGGCTTTGGTGGTGGCATTACTATAAGCACGGATTAAACCTCCAGCACCTAACTTAATTCCACCGAAGTATCTAGTGACAACGGCAGCAGTGTTGTGAACACCGATGTTTTTTAACGCTTCTAGTATTGGCACACCAGCAGTTCCTGATGGTTCACCATTATCACTAGCGCGTTGAATTGAATCGTCTTGGCCAATCACATAGGCATGACAGTTGTGAGTGGCTTTTTTATGTTCTTCTTTGACGCTATTAACGAAAGCAATTGCTTCTTCTTCATTTGAAACTCTAGCGATTGAACAGATAAACTGCGATTTTTTGATATCAATCTCGTTGATACCATTTTCTTTAATTGTGAGATAATCTTTTTCCATTTAAATGTTTTCACCTCAGAAATTAGCTTTTTTCGTACTTAATTATGGTGATAATTATGATTAAAGATGTTTCTGAATTATATGGCAGACAAATCAACGCCACGATGGTTGATAAAAACCTTTTAGATAATTCAATTGTTCATAAATACGTTCCAATTAAGGTTAACAGTAACAATATCTATTGTAAACGATGCGGACAAAAAACGCCCGTAAACAGGTGTAAATTGCCCAACAATAATTATTATTGTCCGGTTTGCATTAATTTGGATCGGGTAACTAAAAGTATTCCATTAGTGTATGCAGACGAACCAAATGATTTTGCAATTAAGCAGCCGGTCTTAACGTGGCAGGGCCAATTAACTAACGAGCAGGAAAAGTGTTCTAAAGATATTATCGAAGTCTTTGATAACAACAAGACACACCTATTATGGGCAGTTACTGGGGCAGGTAAGACGGAAATGCTGTTTAAAGGAATTGAAAAAGCGCTAACTAAGGGCAAACGAGTCTGCATTGCATCACCGCGAGTAGACGTTTGTGTTGAACTTTACCCGAGAATTAAGGAAGCGTTTGCTAACACATCGATGATTCTTTTACACGGCCGTAATCCACAACCATATCACTATGCGCAGCTGACGATTTGCACAACACATCAACTATTGCGATTTTATCGGGCTTTTGATGTCTTGATTATTGATGAGGTTGATTCATTCCCATTTGTAAATAATGAGGGACTACATTTTGCTGTCGACAATGCAACGAAAGAAAAGAGTGCCAAACTGTTTTTAACGGCCACACCGACTAATCTAATGACCAAGAAAATCAAGACAAACAAGTTAACCGCTAGCTACTTACCAATTCGATTTCACCGGCATCTATTACCTGAGATTAAATTAAAGTATACAAAGAAGTGGCGTGAGAATTTGAAGAAACAAAAGCTGCCAAGAATACTGTTGCATAAGATTGACGAAAAGGTTAAAAGAAACCAACGATTTTTGTTGTTTGTGCCCCGCATTGCTGATTTAAAACCAATCAGTGATATTTTGGCAAAACAGTTTGACGTCAGTAAATGGGAGACCGTCTTTTCTAGTGATGACAAACGAATGGAAAAGGTATCCGATATGCGTGAACAACGTAAGCTATTTTTGATTACTACCACTATTTTAGAAAGAGGTGTTACTTTTCCTGGAATCGATGTAATTGTGTTTGGGGCAGAAGACGAGGCCTTTTCGACATCATCATTGGTACAAATAGCAGGAAGAGTGGGGAGAAAACGTGATCTACCAACTGGTGAAGTTTTATTTTTAGCAGAAGAAAATACATTGGCAATTAAAAGTGCCATTAATCAGATCGAGTATATGAATAAGAAGGCGAAAAGGCTAAATGGATAGCTGTCTGCTATGTAATAAGGTGATGATATATGACATGTCACTTTCTTTTTTATTGAGTTTTAAAAGACTACCAAAGAGATATGTTTGTGCAGAATGTATGAACCGATTTGTGAGAATCGACCAGACTAAAACTTGCAAGTATTGTGGCCGTCAGATGGATAAGCCTGGAATATGTATTGATTGTCAGAAGTGGCATCAACTAGGGGAGGATTTTGTTAATCAATCTATCTTTCAATACAACGACGCGATGAAAGATTTTATGCATCGTTATAAGTTTGTCGGAGATTATCAGCTACGAATGATTTTTCAAGAAGAAATTAGAAAAGTGATTAGAAAAGATGTATTAATAGTTCCAATTCCAATTAGTACAGAAACAGAGATTAGTCGCGGATTTAACCAAGTTATTGGACTGCTAGGTGATATTGAATATGAAAACGCGTTAATGGTGAAAAGCAGTCATAAAGTGCGCCAATCTTCGCTTAATCGTAAGCAAAGGATCAGTAATAAACAGATTTTTTCGATTAATCCAAAAAGCATATCCGCTATAACGAATAAAAAAGTATTATTAGTAGATGACATTTACACGACTGGAACCACAATTAGACATGCTAAAGACATTCTTATGGAAAATGGTGCCAAACGAGTTTTAGGATTAACATTATGTCGATAAGATAAGTTATTTCTATATAATAGCTATTTTTTTAGAAGAATTAGATAATCTGTTTTTAAAAATGATAATTAAATGTTAGAATAAGAAAGATAGAATTTATATAAAACGAATAAAACATTAAAAACTAATTCACGGAAGGAAAATAAACAAATGGCTAACATTTTAAGAAAATGGGTCGAAAGCGATAAGCGTGAAGTTAAAAGACTTAGTAAGATAGCTGACAAGGTTGAAGCATATGCCGATGAAATCAGCAAATTAAGCGATGACGAACTAAAAGCTAAAACCCCAGAATTTCAACAACGTTATCAAGATGGGGAAACTCTTGATGACTTACTACCAGAAGCATTTGCAGTTGCCAGAGAAGGTGCTACTCGTGTATTAGGTTTGACTCCTTTCCATGTTCAAATCATGGGTGGAATTGTTCTACATGAAGGTAACATTTCAGAAATGAAGACTGGTGAAGGTAAGACATTGACTGCCACTATGCCAGTATACTTAAATGCATTAGCTGGTAAGGGTGTTCACGTTATTACTGTTAACGAATACCTATCACAACGTGATGCTGAACAAATGGGTGAACTATACAACTGGTTAGGTTTATCAGTAGGTGTTAACTTAACTGAAAAGAGCCCAGAAGAAAAACGTGAAGCATACAATGCCGACATTACTTACTCAACTAACAGTGAAATCGGTTTTGATTACTTACGTGATAACATGGTTGTTTACAAAGAAGACATGGTTCAAAGACCTTTGAACTTTGCTATCGTCGATGAAGTTGACTCCATCTTAATTGATGAAGCTAGAACTCCATTGATTATTTCAGGACAAGCTAAAGGTTCATCAGAACTATACATGCAAGCTGATCAATTTGCTAAGACATTAAAGGAAAAAGATGACTTCAAGATTGACTTGGAATCAAAGACTGTTTCTCTAAATGATCAAGGAATTGAAAAGGCTGAAAAGTACTTCAACTTAAAGAACCTATATGACACTGATAACACAGCATTGACTCACCACATTGATGAAGCTTTGCGTGCTAACTACATCATGATTAAGGATAAGGATTACGTTGTTTCTGACGACGAAGTACTTATCGTTGATTCATTTACTGGTCGTATCATGGACGGTCGTCGTTTCTCTGATGGATTACACCAAGCCATTGAAGCTAAAGAAGGCGTAACCATTCAAGAAGAAAGTAAGACAATGGCCAATATTACTTACCAAAACTTATTCAGAATGTACAGCAAGCTTGCTGGTATGACTGGTACTGCAAAGACAGAAGCTGATGAATTTAGAGAAATCTACAACATGGACGTTATCTCAATTCCAACCAACAGACCGGTTGCCAGAGTGGACGAACCTGACTTGTTGTACCCAACTCTACAATCAAAATTCGATGCTGTAGTAGATGAAATTAAAGAATTACACGATAAGGGACAACCAATCTTAATTGGTACTGTTGCCGTTGAAACTTCAGAATACATTTCAAAACGTTTAGACGATGCTGGTATTAAACACGAAGTGCTAAATGCCAAGAACCATGCTAAAGAAGCTGAAATCGTCGCAAATGCTGGTCAAAAGGGTGCGGTAACTATCGCCACCAACATGGCCGGTCGTGGTACTGATATTAAATTAGGACCGGGTGTTGTTGAATTAGGTGGACTTGCCGTTATTGGTACTGAAAGACACGAATCCAGACGTATCGATAACCAATTACGTGGACGTTCAGGACGTCAAGGTGATCCAGGTCTATCACAATTCTACCTATCACTAGAAGATGACCTAATGCGTCGTTTCGGTTCTGATAAGATTAAGAACTTTTTGGAAAGAATGAAAGTTGATGGTGATTCTGCTGTTATTAAGAGTCGTTTAATCACTAAGCAAGTTGAATCAGCACAAAAACGTGTTGAAGGTAACAACTATGATTCAAGAAAACAAGTTCTACAATATGATGACGTTATGAGACAACAACGTAGCGTTATTTATAACGAAAGATACCAAGTAATCACTGAAGATAAGTCATTGGATTGGGTTATGAAACCAATGGTTAAGAGAACAATCAACCGCATTGTTAACTTACACACTCAAGGTGACAAGAAGGACTGGGATTTAAGTACTATTCTAGACTTTGCTATTAGTGCACTTGTTAGCCCTGATATGATTAGCCTATCTGACTTAGAAGATAAGTCAGCTGATGAAATCAAGGAATTCTTGGTTGAATTATCTGAAAAAGTTTACAAGGAAAAGAAAGAACAACTATACGACCCAGAACAAATGCTAGAATTTGAAAAGGTTGTTATTTTAAGAGTTGTTGATTCTCACTGGACTGATCATATTGATGAAATGGATCAATTGAGACAATCAATTGGTTTAAGAGGTTATGGTCAATTGAACCCATTAGTTGAATACCAACGTGAAGGTTATCAAATGTTTGAAGAAATGGTCTCAGATATTGATTACGATGCCACAAGATTGTTCATGAAAGCTGAAATCAGACAAAACATCGAAAGATAATAATAAAGCGAAGATGAACAGGAGTTCACTTCGCTTTTTTGGTAAGGAGAGTAAGAATGGAACTAGCTGATGCTAAAAATGAAATAAGTCAAATCAAAAAAGCCATCCAAGGCTTTAGGGGGTCTCTTTGACTTAGATTCCCTTCAAGAAAGCATTGAAATTAACGAAGCTAAGATGGCCGAACCTGGATTCTGGGATAATCCAGAAACAGCTCAAAGCTTTATTAATGAAAACAATCGTTTAAAGAAAAAGTACGATAATTTTAATGAACTTAATGAAGAGGCTGAAGACCTAGAAGTTAATCTAGAATTAATCGAAGAAGAAAATGATGATTCAATGATGGAGGAATTCGAAGAGTCTTTAGCAAAAACTAAGTCACATCTTGAAAAGTACAGATTAGGAATGCTACTAAATGGTAAGTATGACTCCAATAATGCAATCTTGGAAATCCATCCAGGTGCTGGTGGAACTGAATCACATGATTGGGGAATGATGTTATTTAGAATGTATACTAGATGGGCAGAACAAAATGGTTTTAAATTAGAAACTTTGAACTACCAAGCTGGCGAAGTTGCTGGAATTGATACAGCAACAATCTTAGTTAGTGGTGAAAATGCATACGGATATCTAAAATCAGAAAAAGGTGTCCACCGTTTAGTTAGAATTTCACCATTTGATTCTGCCGGCCGTCGTCATACATCATTTGCCTCTGTCGATGTAATGCCAGAATTAGATGACACTGTCGATATTGAGATTAATCCTGCCGACTTACGAGTTGATGTATACCGTGCCAGTGGTGCCGGTGGACAACACGTTAACAAGACTTCTTCAGCAGTTCGTATTACTCATGAACCTACCGGGATTGTAGTGGCCAGTCAAGCTCAACGTTCACAACTACAAAATAGAGAAACTGCCATGAATATGTTGAAATCCAAACTTTACGAATTAGAAGAAGAAAAGAAGGAACAACAAAAGGCACAATTAGAGGGTGAACAAAAAGAGATTGGTTGGGGTTCACAAATCAGATCTTATGTTTTCCATCCATATTCAATGGTTAAGGACCATCGAACAAACTATGAAACAGCAAAGGCACAAGATGTGATGGATGGAGATATTAATCCATTCATTAATGCATACTTGCAATGGAAATTAAGTAAAAGAAATCCAGAATAGGGGTATTTAAATGAACAGTTTATGGATGACATTGTTAATATTCGTTCAACCGGTATTGTGGTTGGGAATATTAAGAAATTACATTATCTACCGCAAACGTATTAAACGTGAAAGAAATGATTTTAACACTTCAATATCACCAAACGATTTTGAAATGAAACATTTTTGGTTGAGTTTCGTAATTCTTGGAATTATTGGAAGTATTGTTTCAATGGCCTTAGGAATTTATCTATCGCTTCCTTGGATCATTATCTATGAAGCTCTGATAATAATTAACTTGATTATTATTCCAGGTCAATTCTTTACAGTGTTAAATTTAGTGATTGCGACTGCTTTGACATTTGCAACATATAAATTTGATTTATTTACTTATATTAATATAGAGAAAATCAACACTTCATCTATCTCACTATCAAATGCATTAATGTTATTAGTGACAGTATTCTTCGTTTCCGCATTGTATATGAAGATGTTCTTAGGAAATTATCAATCGCCAAAGATTTTTAAAAACCAACGTGGAAATAAGGTTGCTGGATACTTAAGCAAGGAATTCGCAGTTCTACCAATTGCTGTATTAATTCCTGGCGATCAAATTCATGCGTTGATTGATTGGTGGCCAGTATTTTCAATGGGACAACACCAATTTACAATCTTTATTTTACCGGTACTGATTGGAATCAGATTTACTATTTTTAAATCAATGCCAAAAGAATTTTTCAAAAAGTTGTCTAATCGTTTGTTATGGTTAACATGTTTGGGTATTATTCTAGTTGTTGCAACTTATCTACTAAATGGATTGGATAACATTGAATTGATTTCAATGGCTGTAATGGCAGTGGTTTACTTACTAGTTTTGATTAGAACCAAACGCAAAGATAGTAAAAAAGCTAAGTGGTTTTCAGATGCGGTTAATGGCTTAAGAGTAATTGCCGTTAGAAAAGACACACCAGCTGAAAAGATGGGTGTTGAAATGGGTGATTTAATCGTCGAAGTTAACAACATTCAAGTAAGTACTGAAGATGATTTCTACAAAGCCACTTTGACATCACCAACATTTTGTCGATTAAAAGTATTGAACAGACAAGATCGTATCAAAATTATGGAAAGTGCCATTTACAGTGATTCACCAAACGAGCTTGGTGTAGTTGTAATTAAAGAAAAGTAACTTAAGATTGATTTAATAAACGTTATTTAAAATGTCATTCAACGAGGAGGTATTATGATGACTAAAATTTACCGTTCACAAACAGATCGTGTATTAACAGGATTATTAGGCGGAATTGCCGAATATTTCCATATCAATTCTCAAATTTTAAGAATTATATTTGTGGTTCTATCTATTTTTCCGGGCCATCTCATTGCCGGATTATTAATTTATGTAATTTGTTTAGTGGTAGTTCCAGCAAATCCCAATGTTTACGGTGTACACAAAAACACTGATAAGCAAACTCGTCGCAATTTAACAGACGTTGATGAATTTGATAAGTAAGAGGTGAACCCATGAGAATTCTAGGAAGAATATTGATTAACACATTGCTGTTTATTGCAATTGCCGGCTTCTTCCAGGGAAGCTTTTATGTAGCTTCAATTGGAACAGCAGTAGTAGCAGCAATTGTTTTAGCAATTCTAAACGCACTGGTAAAACCAGTTTTGTTTATTTTATCCTTGCCAATTAACTTGGTAACACTAGGATTATTCAGTATTATATTGAATGGAATAATGTTGGAACTAACATCATTTGTGGTGGGAAACACCTTCCATTTTGCTTCATTCGGGATGGCAGTGATTGTTGCTTTGATTATGTCAATTTGTAACGTCATTTTGTCTGATTACTAAATTAGTTTTTAAAAAAATATAATAACATGATAAAATTATCTTATAATAAAGTGGAGGAAAGACTATGGCATACAGCGTAACGGTTGCCGATCTTGTTGAAAATACTCACCTAGATATTTTCTATGGTGAAGAATACTTAGATCGACCAATCACCACGAGCGACATTTCACGCCCCGGTTTGGAATTAACAGGATACTTTAATTACTACCCATCAAAGAGAATTCAATTACTTGGTATTACTGAAACATCATATGCTAAGGGAATGGATAGTAATGAACTGTTTGATGTAATGAAGAAGATGTGTTTACCAGAAACACCAGCATTTGTTATTTCAACTCAATTAGATCCACCTGATGAATTAATTCGTGCTGCTAAGAACCAACACATTCCAGTATTGGGTTCTAAGTTAACAACTTCTCGAGTACTAAGTAACATGACTAACTACTTGGAAGGTAAATTAGCTGAAAGAAAATCAATTCATGGTGTGCTAATTGACGTATACGGTTTAGGGGTACTAATGACAGGGGACTCTGGAATTGGTAAGAGTGAAACTGCCTTAGAACTTGTTAAACGTGGTCACAGATTAATTGCTGATGATCGTGTTGAAGTTTATCAACAAGATGAACAAACACTAATTGGACAAGCGCCGATGATTCTAAGACACCTATTAGAAATTAGAGGAATTGGGATTATTGATGTTATGAACCTATTTGGTGCTGGTGCCGTTCGTTCACAGACCAAGGTTGATTTAATTGTTCACCTAGAAAACTGGTCTGATGATACTCCATATGATAGATTAGGTAATGGCGACGAAACTCGTCGTATCTTTGACGTTGATGTTCAAAGAGTAAGCATTCCTGTTAAAACCGGTCGTAACTTAGCTATCATTATCGAAGCAGCAGCTATGAACTACCGTGCTAAGAAGATGGGTTATGATGCTACAAAGGTATTCGATGATAACCTAAACAATCTAATTAAAGAAAATTCAGGCAACAAAAAATAATCCTCTTTTTTAGGAAGTGAATATAATGTCAATTGCGTTAAATCCAATTGCGTTTAACCTTGGACCTATCTTGGTTCACTGGTATGGTATTTTTATTGCCACAGCAGTCTTAATTGCTGTTTATCTATCAGTTAAAGAAGGAAGAAAACGCGGGATTCAACCTGATAATATTTACGATATGATTCTATGGGCTTTGCCGGTGGCAATCATTTGTGCTCGTATTTATTATGTTGTATTTCAATGGTCTTACTACAGTCAACACCTAAATGAGATTGTTAAAATATGGGATGGAGGAATTGCCATCTATGGTGCCTTGATTGGTGCTTTTGTAGTGGTATTCTTATACTGTAGAAGTAAGTTAATTTCGGTATGGGCAATGCTTGATGTAATTGCACCAACCGTAATTATGGGTCAAGGAATTGGTAGATGGGGAAACTTCATGAACCAAGAAGCTTTTGGTAAAATTACCAGCTTAGCATTCTTGAAGTCATTAAACCTACCAAGTTTTATTATTAACCAAATGTTTATTCAAGGATTTTATCGCCAACCAACGTTCTTATATGAATCATTATGGGATTTGTTAGGATTTGTTTTATTAATGAATCTTCGTCAAATTCAAGGATTCTTCAAACGTGGTGAAGTGATATTATCATATGTTATTTGGTACTCATTCGGACGATTCTTCGTTGAAGGGATGAGAACTGACAGTTTAATGCTATTTAGTGGAATTAGAGTTTCACAATTACTATCGATTGTTTTATTTATTGGTGCAATCGGGTTAATGATCTATCGTCGAAAACATGATTCTGATTTGCCTTACTACTTAGATGGTAGCAAGTTACAATAATTTTAAGGAGCTATATTTATTATGGTAGAAAAAATTGCAGTATTAGGAGCAGGCTCATGGGGAAGCATGCTTGCTAATATTTTAGTCGAAAATGGTAATGAAGTGCGTTTATGGTCATACAAACAATCACAAGTTGATGAACTAAACAATAAACACACAAACGAAAAATACATCAAAGACTTTACATATCCAAAAGAACTAGTTGCTTACGCTGATATGAAGGAAGCAATTAGAGGCGTTGATGATATTTTATTTGTTGTTCCAGCGCAAGTTACAAGAAGCACAGCTAAACAAGTAAATGAAATCCTAGAAGAACTAGACATGAAAGTAAACATCATTCATGGTAGCAAGGGAATCGAACAAAAGACTTACAAACGTATGTCAGAAGTTCTAGCTGATGAAATCGATGAAAGCCATCGTAGATCAATTTCAGTAATTTCAGGACCTAGTCAAGCTGAATCAGTTGCTAAACATGATATTACATTGGTAACTACTGCTTCAGAAAACATCAAAGATGCTGAACATATTCAATCATTATTCATTAATGACTACTTCAGAGTTTATACTAATGACGACATTATTGGTGTTGAAATTGGTGCTGCTCTAAAGAATATTATCGCTATTGGTGCTGGTGCACTTTACGGATTAGGTTATGCTGATAACGCTAAAGCAGCATTGATGACTCGTGGACTTGCTGAAATTTCTCGTTTGGGAACTTCATTCGGCGCTAATCCATTAACATTCACTGGTCTGTCAGGATTTGGTGATGTGATTGTTACTGCAACAAGTAGTGACTCACGTAACTGGCGTGCAGGATATCAACTAGGTAAGGGAGAAACCTTAGATGATATCGTTAAGAACATGGGAATGGTTATTGAAGGTATCGCAACTGCAGAAGCTGCGTACGAACTAGCCAACCAACGTGGCATTGATATGCCAATTACTTCAGCAATTTACAAGGTACTACACAAAGAAATTACAATTGATGATGCAATTTCTCAATTAATGCACCGTAAAGGTAGAGCTGAATTAGATTAAGATTTAAGAAATAGAAAAATATAAAAAATAGGAGTTTATATTCATGAAGAAAATCAGAAAAGCAATTATCCCAGCAGCAGGTTTAGGAACAAGATTCCTACCAGAAACTAAGGCGATGCCAAAGGAAATGCTACCAGTAGTTGATAAGCCAGCAATTCAATTGATTGTTGAAGAAGCTATTGAATCTGGTATTACAGATATCTTAATTATTATTGGTAAGGGTAAACGTGCTATTGAAGATCATTTTGATTCAAACACCGAACTTGAATTGAACCTTGAATCAAAAGGTAAGGAAAAGATGCTAAAGGCTGTTAAGAAAACTAACGGTTTGAACATTTACTTTAAGCGTCAAGAACATCCTAATGGTTTAGGTGATGCCGTTCACACTGCAAAGAGCTTCGTTGGTGAGGATCCGTTTGTTATTATGCTAGGAGATGACTTAATGACAGATGAAACTCCATTGACTAAGCAATTAATTGATAGTTATGAAGAAACTGGTTCATCAACACTTGCTGTTATGAAGGTTCCTCATGAAGATACATCAAAATATGGTGTTATCAATCCAGCTAAAGAAGTTAGAGATGGATTATACGACGTTACTAATTTTGTTGAAAAGCCAAATCCAGAAGATGCTCCAAGTGATTTAGCAATTATTGGTCGTTACTTATTAACTGCTGACATTTTTGATATTCTTGAAAACACAAAACCTGGTAAAGGTAATGAAATTCAATTAACTGATGCCATTGATACTTTAAACAAAAAGGGTAAAGTATATGCTCACGAATTTAAGGGTGAAAGATACGACACTGGTAACAAGTTTGGTTGGTTACAAACTAACATCGAATTTGGTCTACAACATCCAGAAGTTTCTGATGAATTAAAACAATACATCAAGGATCTAGCTAAGAAGTTAGATTAAAATTAGTTTGTGTGCAAATTAATGGACAAATGTTTTATATGATAGTAAAGTATCATATATTAATTCAATGAAAGGAGGAGCTTAATTATGGAAAAGTATGACGTAATTATTATTGGTGCAGGGCCTGGTGGAATGACTTCTGCACTATATGCTTCTCGTGCAAATTTATCAGTAATGATGATTGACCGTGGTATTTACGGTGGTCAAATGAACAATACTGCTGAAATCGAAAACTACCCAGGATTTAAGTCAATTCTAGGACCAGATTTAGCAAAAGAAATGTATGAAAGTTCTACAAACTTCGGTGCCAAGTATGAATACGGAACTGTAGAATCAATCGAAGATAAAGGTGATTCTAAGATTGTTACTACTGATCAAGGTAGCTATGAAGCTGCTGCCGTAATCATTGGTACAGGTTCACAATACAGAAAACTAGGCGTTCCTGGTGAAGATGAATATGGTGGAAGAGGTGTCTCATACTGTGCCGTATGTGATGGGGCATTCTTCAAGAACCGTGAAGTTGTAGTTGTCGGTGGTGGAGATTCAGCTATCTCTGAAGCATTATACCTAGCAGGTTTAGCTTCAAAGGTTACTGTTATTCACCGTCGTGATCAACTACGTGCACAAAAGGTTATTCAAGACCGTGCATTTGCTAACGACAAGATTGAATTTATTTGGGACACTAACGTAACTGAAGTTGTTGGTGACGACATGAAGGTTACTGGTGTTAAGACTATCAACAATAAGACAAACGAAGAAGGCGAAGTTGCCGCTTCAGGTGTATTTATTTACGTTGGTAACAACCCAATGACCGAACCTTTCAGTAACTTAAACATTACTGACGAAAAGGGTTGGATTAAGACAAACGAACGTATGGAAACTTCAGTAAAGGGAATCTTTGCTATTGGTGACGTACGTGAAAAAGAATTGAGACAAGTAACTACTGCTGTTGGTGACGGTGGTATTGCTGGTCAAAACGCATTTGAATACGTATCTTCATTACACTAAAAAGTGTGATTAAAAAGACTGGTCTAAAGGCCAGTCTTTTTTGTGCCTACAAGGAGAACATTAGTTTTAGAAAGTTTGTTCGTATGTTAAAATATTATTAAACTAAAGTGAATGAGCCTAGAGCTCCGAGTTAAAAACAAAGGAGGACTTTGTTTGGAAATAAAACGTGAAGAGAACAATAAATTTGATTTAGTCTCGAAATACAAACCTACTGGAGACCAACCTGAAGCAATTAGTAAGTTAACTAAGGGTGTTTTGGATGGTCAAAAGAACCAAATCTTATTAGGTGCCACTGGGACTGGTAAGACATTTACCATTTCTAATGTGATTAAAAACGTTAATAAGCCCACATTGATTTTGTCTCATAATAAGACACTTGCTGGACAACTATACAGCGAATTTAAGGAATTCTTCCCGAACAATGCGGTTGAATACTTTGTCAGTTATTATGATTACTATCAACCTGAAGCTTATGTTCCATCAAGTGACACATACATTGAAAAGGATTCTTCGATTAACGATGAAATTGATAAACTTCGTCATGCTGCTACTAACTCATTGCTTACCAGAAATGATGTTATTATCGTTGCATCCGTTTCATCGATCTTTGGATTAGGTAGTCCTAAGGAATACTACAAGCACACCATTCCATTGAGTGTTGGCCAACAAATTGAAAGAGATGAACTACTTAGAAAGTTAGTCGAAATTCAATTTGATAGAAACGATATCGATTTCCAACGTGGTCGTTTCAGAGTCCATGGGGACGTTGTCGATATTTTCCCTGCTTCTGGGGACCAACATGCATACCGAGTTGAATTCTTCGGTGATGAAATTGATTCAATTAAAGAAATCGATACATTAACCGGTGAGTTCATCGGTAAGAAAGACGATATTATTATCTTCCCTGCGACCCACTTCTTAACCGATGATCAAAACATGGATCACGCTTTGAAGGGTATCAAGGAAGAAATGAAGGAACAAGTTGCCGAATTCGAAAAAGAGGGTAAGCTATTAGAAGCCCAACGTTTGAAGCAACGTACCACTTATGATATCGAAATGATGGCCGAAATGGGTTACACCAACGGGATTGAAAATTATTCTAGATACATGGATAACAGGAAACCTGGTGAAGCCCCTTACACATTATTAGATTTCTTCCCCGACGATTACTTGTTAGTTGTCGATGAATCTCACCAAACATTGCCACAAGTCGGTGGAATGTACAACGGTGATAAGGCCAGAAAAGAACGTTTAATTGAATATGGATTCAGACTACCAAGTGCTTTGGACAACCGTCCATTGAAGATGCCTGAATTCAAAGAACGTGTTAACCAAGCAATCTACATGTCAGCCACTCCTGGTCCACGTGAACTAGAAGAAACCGCTGAAAAGAACATCGTTCAACAAATCATTCGACCAACCGGACTATTGGATCCAACTGTTGAAGTGCGTCCAATCATGGGTCAAATGGATGACTTAGTTGGCGAAATTAATGAAAGAATTGCCAAGAATGAAAGAACCTTTGTAACCACCTTAACCAAGAAGATGTCCGAAGATTTAACCGACTATCTAAAGGACTTAGGAATCAAGGTTGCATACCTTCATTCAGACGTTAAGACGCTGGAACGTACTAAGATTATTCGTGACCTTCGTTTAGGTAAATACGATGTATTAGTAGGGATTAACCTTCTAAGAGAAGGAATTGACGTTCCTGAAGTATCATTGGTTGCCATTTTGGATGCAGATAAAGAAGGTTTCCTAAGAAATGAACGTTCATTAATTCAAACAATTGGTCGTGCTGCCAGAAATGAAAATGGTGCGGTTATTATGTATGCCGATAACATGACTGATTCAATGCAAAAGGCGATTGACGAAACCGCAAGAAGAAGAAGTATTCAAAAGAAATACAACGAAGACCATGGTATTACACCACATACCATCAAGAAGCCAATTAGAGACCTTATTAGTTACGACAATAATAAGAATGACGATTCTTCAGAAGAGCACTCATTTGTTGAATCAGACTTCCAAAAGCTATCTAAGAAGGATCAAAAGCAAATGATTGAAACATTGACCAAGGAAATGAAGCATGCAGCTGCTAAACTCGATTTCGAAAAGGCGGCAGCTTTGCGTGATACTGTCATGGAATTAAAGGGTCAAATGTAAGGGGGGCAAAAACTTGCAAAACGATAAAATTGTCATTAAAGGTGCCAGAGCACATAACTTAAAAGACATCAGTGTTGAAATTCCTAAGAACAAATTGACTGTTATGACCGGTTTATCAGGTTCAGGAAAGAGTTCATTGGCATTCGATACACTATATGCTGAAGGACAACGTCGATACGTTGAAAGTTTGTCTTCATACGCACGTCAATTCTTGGGTCAAATGGACAAACCGGACGTAGATTCAATCGAAGGATTGAGTCCAGCGATTGCGATTGATCAAAAAACCACTTCCAAGAATCCACGTTCAACAGTCGGAACCGTTACTGAAATTAACGATTACTTTAGATTACTATGGGCACGTGTTGGAACACCAATCTGTCCAAACGATGGAACCAAGATTACTAGGCAATCAATTGATCAAATGATTGATGAAGTTCTTGCTCTTCCGGAAAGAACCAAGCTGCAAATCTTATCTCCCGTGGTTAGACAACAAAGGGGTCAACACAAGAAGGTTATCGATAAGATCAAGCGTGAAGGCTTCGTTAGATACCGTGCAGACGGTGAAGTTCACGAAATCGAAGATGATGTTAAACTAGACAAGAACAAGTATCATGACATCGAAATCGTTGTTGATAGAATCATCGTTAAAGATGGTATCAAATCACGTTTATCAGATTCACTTGAAACCGCATTGAGGCTAAGTGATGGTTACGCCGTTGCCGACTTGATGGGTAAGGGTGACAACCTAATTTTCTCCGAACACTATGCATGTCCACTTTGTGGGTTTACCGTTAGTGAATTGGAACCACGTCTATTCTCATTCAACTCACCAATCGGCGCTTGTCCAAGCTGTGATGGTTTAGGGATTAAACTAGAAGTAGATGAAAGTTTAGTTGTTCCTGACAAGGATAAGACATTAAACGAAGGGGCAATCGAACCATGGAATCCGATTAGTTCCAAGTTCTACCCAAGCTTACTAGAGCAAGCTTGTGAAGCATTTGGTATCGATATGGATACTCCATTTAAAAAGTTGCCTAAGAAGCAACGTGACCTAATTTTATACGGTTCAAACGGAAAAAAATTCCATTTCCACTTCAACAGTAACTTTGGTGGTATCAGAGACACTGATGCACCTTTTGAAGGGGTTATTAACAACATTGACCGTCGTTACAAGGAAACTAACAGTGACTTTACTAGGGATCAAATGCGTCTATATATGACTGAATTAACATGTCAAACCTGTCACGGTTTCCGTTTAAACAAGGAAGCATTAAGTGTGAAGGTTGACGGTTTAAATATTAGTGAAGCAACCGATTTAGACGTTGTTAAGGAACTAAACTTCTTTTCTCAATTGAAGTTCGGTGAAAAGGATAGCGTCGTTGCTAAACCAATCCTAAAGGAAATTATCGATCGATTAACTTTCTTGAAGAATGTTGGACTGGACTATCTAACACTTTCCAGAACTGCCGGAACTCTATCTGGTGGTGAATCTCAACGTATTCGTTTAGCCACTCAAATTGGATCAAACCTATCAGGAGTGCTATACGTATTGGACGAACCATCAATTGGTTTACACCAACGTGATAACGACCGTTTGATTTCTTCACTAAAATCAATGCGTGACTTGGGTAATACCCTAGTTGTCGTAGAACACGGTGAAGACACTCAACGCTCAGCTGATTACATCGTTGATATCGGACCGGGTGCCGGAACCAATGGTGGTAAGGTGATGGCTGTCGGAACTCCTGATGAAGTTGCTCAAAACGACAACTCACTAACTGGTCAATACCTATCAGGTAAGAAGTTCGTTCCTGTTCCATTGAATCGTCGCAAGGGTAACGGTAAGAAGATTAAGGTTACCGGAGCTTCTGAAAATAACTTAAAGAACGTTACAGCAGAAATTCCATTAGGTGAATTTAACGTTGTAACTGGTGTTTCAGGTTCGGGTAAATCAACATTAATTAATCGCATTGTTAAACGTGCCATTGCCCAAAAGTTAAACCATAACTCTGAAAAACCAGGTAAGTACAAGTCAATCTCTGGTTACAAGAATATCGATAAGCTAATTAACATTGACCAAAGCCCAATCGGAAGAACTCCTCGTAGTAATCCTGCTACTTATACCGGAGTATTTGATGACATTAGAACATTGTTTGCTGAAACCAACGAAGCTAAACTTCGTGGCTACCAAAAGGGTCGTTTCAGTTTCAATGTTAAGGGTGGTCGTTGTGAAACTTGTCATGGGGATGGAATCCTAAAGATTGAAATGAACTTCCTACCAGATGTTTACGTACCTTGTGAAGTTTGCCATGGAAAACGTTATAATGCTGAAACACTGGAAGTAGAATATAAGGGTAAGAACATTTCCGATGTCTTAGATATGACTGTGGATCAAGCACTTGATTTCTTCTCTTCAATTCCAAAGATTACTAGAAAACTAGAAACTATTGATGAAGTAGGCCTTGGCTATGTTCAACTTGGCCAATCAGCAACTACCTTGTCTGGTGGGGAAGCCCAAAGAATGAAGCTGGCTTCTGAACTATACAAGAAGTCAGCTGGAAACAACTTGTACATCTTAGATGAACCAACCATTGGTTTACACACAGATGATATCAATCGTTTGCTAGTTGTCCTGCACGAACTAGTCGAACAAGGCAATACTGTTTTAATTATCGAACATAACCTAGACGTGATTAAGACAGCTGATCACATTATCGACTTAGGACCTGAAGGAGGAGATGGTGGTGGTGAAATCATTGCTACTGGAACCCCTGAAGAAATCGTGAAGGTCAAGGAAAGTTATACTGGTCAATACTTAAAGCCAGTCTTAGAACGTGATACCAAACGAACTAAAGAAGCAAGAAAATAAAAAAAGCGTGATGACACGCTTTTTTATTTGCCTTTGAAATGACACGCCCGGGTATGTGTGTTATACTTTCTTAGTTGAAAAAATTGAAAGGAGGAAACGATTTGATGAAAGACAATCAAGCCAGAAAAAACGTTGTCGTAATCGGTGGTGGAACTGGTTTACCAGTTATCTTAAATAATCTAAAAAACGAAAATGTCGACATCACCGCGATTGTTAACATATCAGATGACGGTGGATCATCAGGTCGTTTGCGCAATGAAATTAATATTGTTCCTCCTGGAGATATTCGAAATGTCTTAGTATCGCTATCTAATTTGTCAAAAGACAAACTGGACTTATTTCAATACCGTTTTAAAAAGGGCGATCATTTCTTGTCTGAACATTCGTTAGGTAACTTAATCATTGCCGCGATGACTGAAATGAAGGGTGATGTGAATATTGCCGTTGAAGCACTAAGTCAGATGATGGAAATAACTGGAAAAATTTATCCAGCCACTAACGAGAAGTTACAGCTATGCGCTGAATTCGATGATGGTTCAACCATGACTGGAGAATACGAGATTACCTATGCGGATAAAAAAATTAACCGCGTTTGGGTAGAATCCAGTGACAATCAAGATGAAATCCCACATGCTAACCAAAAGGTCATTGATGCCATTTTGGCTGCAGACCAAATTGTGTTAGGGCCAGGCAGTCTATTCACCAGCATCTTGCCAAACCTAATGATTAAGAACCTAGGAGAGGCTGTTTTAGCGTCTAAAGCACAGGTAGTATACATTTGTAATATCATGACGCAAAAGGGTGAAACTGACCGTTTTTCAGACGCTCAGCATGTTGAAGTGCTGAACCGTCACATGAAGTCCAACTTCATTGATATCGTAATCGTAAACAAACAACCAGTTGATACCGATTTAATTAATCGAGAAGTTTTTAACGAGATTGAAAATCCGGTTAAACACGATGAAAAAGCAATTAAGGCAATGGGATGTCAATGCATCTATGATGACTTCTTAATGCTAAGTCACCAAGGGGCATTTCATGACGGAAAAAAAGTTGCCGATACATTATTCAAACTGGTTTCAAAAAGATAGGATGATTAAAAATGTCATACGCAAGTGACGTAAAAAAGGAGCTAACGACTCTAGAAGTTCATAAGGAAAACGCCAAGGCAGAACTAATGGCGCTAATTCGAATGAATGGTTCGATTTCGTTAGCCAATCGCAAAATTATTTTAAATATTCAAACAGAAAATCCAGCCATCGCGCGTCGTATCTACAAATTAATTTTAGAATTTTACGAGGTGGAAAGTAAGCTTGTTGTTAGAAAGAAAATGAAGTTAAACAAGAACAATGTTTACGTCGTAAGAATTGCTAACCAAGCTCAAGCAATCCTAGATGATTTAGGGATTTTTGATAACTACCAAATCGTTGAAAGAGTGCCAATCGAGTTACTAAAGGATGATTCTCAAGTGAGATCATATTTAAGAGGGGCATTTTTAGCTGGAGGTTCAGTTAATAATCCTGAAACTTCTAGATATCATCTAGAAATCTACTCATTGTACGAAGAACACAATGACATGATTTCTGAAATGATGAATAAATACGAATTGAATTCAAGAACAACCGATCGAAGAAGTGGATACATCACATACTTGAAGGAAGCAGAAAAGATTGCTAACTTCTTGCAACTAATTGGTGCAACCAATGCGATGTTGAAATTTGAAGATGTCAGAATTATGCGTGATATGAGAAATTCTGTGAATAGATTAGTAAACTGTGAAAATGCTAATATGAACAAGGTTGCTAATGCATCAACTAAGCAAATTTCTAATATTCAATTCATTGATGATACAGTTGGTTTAGATAAGCTGCCTGAAAAACTATACGAAGTGGCCATTACTAGAATTAAGATGCCTGAGGTTAGTTTGAAGGAACTAAGTGAATCATTGCCAAGTGGTCCAATTTCCAAGTCTGGGATTAACCATCGTTTGAGAAAAATCAACGAATTCGCTGATAAAATCAGAGAAGAAGCTGTTTCATAAAACAAGCACAAAAAAAGACGTTAACCGAAGTTAACGTCTTTTTATTATCTAATTATTTTCTTTCAGAACTGTTAGTCATGATACTATCAATCAATCCATAGTCGACAGCTTCTTGAGCACTTAAGTACTTATCACGTTCAGTATCTAGGTTAACCTTTTCAATTGATTGACCTGAGTTTTGAGCTAAGATTTCGTTGATCATCTTTCTAGTCTTTAAGATTGATTCGGCAGCGATGGCAATTTCAGTTTGTTGACCTTGAGCACCACCAGAAGGTTGGTGAATCAATACTTCAGAGTGAGGTAGAGCAAAACGCTTACCCTTGGTACCTGAAGAAGCCAAGACACTGGCCATTGATGCAGCCATACCCATAACGATAGTTTGAACATCAGCCTTGATGAATTGCATAGTGTCGTAAATTGCCATACCGGCAGTTACAACACCACCAGGTGAGTTGATGTATAAGTAGATGTCTTTTTCAGAATCTTGTGCATCTAGGAATAATAATTGAGCAATGATGGTGTTTGCCATGTTGTCTTCAATTGGACCAGATAACATAATAATTCTGTCTTTTAATAATCTTGAGTAAATGTCATATGCGCGTTCACCGTTAGATGATTGTTCAATGACAGTTGGGACTAAATTCATAATTTTATCCTCCCTTGCTTTCAATTCAATTTGAATTATATTAATTTTATCTCAATGGTCAATTAAGGTCAAATGATTTTATCTGACTTAATCACCAATGCATCTGGAGGGAATCGAACCCCCATCGAAAGAACCGGAATCTTTAGTGCTATCCATTACACTACAGATGCATTTCAACAGGTTAAACTATAAATGAAAAGGGGGTTAAATTCAAGAAACACACTGAGTTAATTGATTTGCAAACTAAAATTAGCACTGATATACTTAGAGTGTAAGGATTTGATACAGAAAATAACTGTTACAAATTAGTACTGGTTATTTTTTTAAAATTACTGAGCATGTATTATAGACTGATCGGTAAAAAAGTAGTAGTATTTAATCCGTACGTAGTACTCAAATTTATTTCTCTAGGAGGAAAACAGTTATGACTGTAAAAATTGGTATTAACGGTTTTGGTCGTATTGGTCGTTTGGCTTTCAAACGTATCCACGAACTAAACTCAGACGAAATTGAAGTTGCTGCTATTAATGATTTAACAACTCCTTCAATGCTTGCATACTTATTAAAATATGATTCAACACATGGTAAATTCCCAGGTGAAGTTACTTCAACTGATAACGGAATCGTTGTTGACGGTAAGGAAGTTCCAGTTTACGCTGAACGCAATGCCGCTGACCTACCATGGGTTAAAAATGATGGTGTTGACTTTGTACTAGAATGTACTGGTTTCTACACTTCAGAAGAAAAATCACAAGCTCACTTAGACGCTGGTGCAAAGCGTGTTCTAATCTCTGCACCTGCAGGTCAAATCAAGACTGTTGTTCCTGGTGTTAACTTGGATACTCTAACTGCTGACGACAAGATCGTTTCAGCTGGTTCATGTACTACAAGTAGTATCGCTCCTACAGCATACTTCTTAAACAAAGACTTTGGTATCAAAGTTGGTACTATGACTACTATCCACGCATTCACTTCAACTCAAGCTATCCTAGATGGCCCTCGTGGTAAGAAGTTCAGAAACAACCGTACTGCTTCAACTAACACTATTCCTCACTCAACTGGTGCTGCTAAGGCCTTAGGTCTTGTTGTTCCAGAACTTGACGGTAAGTTAAACGGTGTGGCTCAACGTGTTGGTATCGTTGACGGTTCATTAACTGAATTAACTGCTATCGTTGACAAGAAGAACGTTACTGCTGACGAAGTTAACGCTAAGATGAAAGAACACACTGAAGGTAACGAAGCATTTGGTTACAATGACGAACCAATCGTTTCAAGTGATATCATTGGTGATACTCACGGATCAGTATTTGATGCTACTCAAACTGATGTTACTACTTTTGGTGATGACCAACTTGTTAAGGTATGGTCATGGTACGATAACGAATGGGGCTTTACTTGCAACATGGTTCGTACTTTACTACACTTCGCTCAACTATAATCTAAATTATAATTTAGCAAGGCATAAGGTGGAGGAGGCAATTGCCTCCTCCATTTTTTATAACAATTACTTTCTGCTTAAAAATTCTTTGAAATAAAGAATTAAATGAAGTATATTGAAATTGTTATATCAATTTTAAATAATTTTTGGGAGGTAATCTAGATTGGCTAAGACAGTTGTTTCTGATTTAGATTTAAAAGGCAAAAAAGTTTTAATGCGTGTCGACTTCAACGTTCCTATTAAAGACGGTGTTGTTGGTGACACAAGTCGTATCGTTGGTGCTATTCCAACTATCAAATACGTAATCGAACATGGTGGAAAGGCAGTTCTATTCTCTCACCTTGGTCGTATCAAGACTGAAGATGACAAGAAAGAACTATCATTACGTCCAGTTGCTGCAAAGCTTTCTGAACTAATTGACAAACCTGTTACTTTCGTTCCCGAAACTGAAGGTGCAAAGCTTGAAGAAGCTATCAACAACATGAATGATGGTGACATCGTTGTTGTTGAAAACACTCGTTTTGAAGATGTTGTAAATGGTGAAAACGTAAAACGTGAATCTGGTAACGATCCTAAGTTAGGTCAATACTGGGCTTCACTAGGTGATTGCTTTGTAAATGATGCATTCGGTACTGCTCACCGTGAACATGCTTCAAACGTTGGTATTGCACGTGCAATGGAAGCAGAAAACAAGCCAGTTGCCGCTGGTTTCCTAATGGAAAAAGAAATTAAGTTTATCGGTGGTGCCGTAAACAATCCTAAACGTCCATTTGTTGCCATTTTAGGTGGTGCAAAGGTTTCAGATAAGATTGGTGTTATCGATAACCTATTAGACAAGGCTGACCACATCATCATTGGTGGTGGTATGACTTACACATTCTACGCAGCTAAAGGCTTCACTATTGGTAACTCATTAGTTGAAAAGGACAAGATTGACACTGCTAAGGAAATCCTAGCAAAGGGTGGCGACAAGATTGTTCTACCTGTTGACTCAGTTGTTGCTCCAGAATTCAACAATGATGCACCTACTCAAGTAGTTGGTGAAAACATTCCTGATGGCCAAATGGCACTAGACATTGGTCCTAAGAGTATCGAACTATTCGAAAACGTTCTAAGAGACGCTAAGACTGTAGTTTGGAACGGACCTATGGGTGTATTTGAAATGAGTAACTTTGCTAAGGGTACTCTAGCTATTGGTAAGTTCTTAGGTGACTTAACTGACGCTACTACTGTTGTTGGTGGTGGTGACTCAACTGCCGCATGTAACGAACTAGGTGTAGCTGACAAGCTATCACACGTTTCAACAGGTGGTGGTGCTTCACTAGAATACATGGAAGGTAAGACTCTTCCAGGTATTGCCGCAATTACTGATAAATAAGAATAATATCTTTTTAAGATTCGATGTATAACATCGGGTCTTTTTTTTGTATAATAAAAGGAGTGAAATTTTTATTAAAACAATGTACGCAATTTGTTAATATCAATTATTTAGTGATATCATTGGTATATAGCGATTTGTAATAATCTGTTTAAAAGAATAGGAGGTAAAAAATGAGAACTCCTTTTATCGTTGGAAATTGGAAAATGAATTTAACATTACATGAAGTTGAAGAATTCTTAGATGCAGTCAAAGGAAACCTACCAGATCCTAAAGACGTTGAATGCGCAATTGCTGCATCATCAATTTACATGGATGTATTAACTAGATTTTGTAAAGAAGAAACAAATCTAAAAGCGGCCGCTCAAAACTGTTTCTACAAAGATTCAGGTGCCTATACCGGTGAAGTAAGTCCAATGGCACTTGCCGATATGGGTGTTAAATATGTTATGTTGGGTCATTCAGAACGTCGCAAATACTTTGACGAAACCAATAAGATGATTAATAAAAAGGTTAAAGCCGTTTTAGCTAACAACATGGTGCCAATTATTTGTTGTGATGAAACAATGGCTAAAAGAAAGACCTATGATGAAATGAACTGGGTGGTTAATCCAGTCATTGAAGCATTAAAGGGAATCTCTGAAGACGATGCTAAAAATGTTGTCATTGGTTATGAACCAAGTTGGGCAATTGGAACCGGAAAATCAGCTAGTGGTGCTGAAATTCAGGAAGCATGTTTTCTAATCCGTGAAACGCTAAAAGACTTATATGGTGATGATATTGCTAATCAAATCAGAATCGTATATGGGGGAAGCGTAAACGCTAGAAACGTTTCAGAAATTATGAGTCAGGATGATGTTGATGGAGTCTTGCCTGGAAAGAGTAGTTTAAAGGCAAAAGAATTCATCAAAATTGTTAATTACCAAAATAATTAACAGATTGAACAGTTTTTTATTGAAACTTGGTCTGTAAAATAATAAAATGAAGGTAGCCTTGATTCCGAGGTAACAACTTTCATTAAGGAGAGAATAAAATGTCAATTATTTCAGATATTTATGCTCGAGAAGTACTAGATTCTCGTGGAAATCCTACAGTTGAAGTAGAACTATATACTGAAGCAGGTGCAATGGGACGCGGTATCGTTCCTTCAGGTGCATCTACTGGTGAACACGAAGCCGTTGAATTACGTGACGGTGATAAAAACCGTTTCATGGGTAAAGGTGTTACTAAGGCTGTTAACAACGTTAATAACATTATCGCTAAGGAAATCGTAGGTTACGATGTAACTGATCAAGTTGCTATTGATGAAGCTATGATTAAATTAGATGGTACTCCTAACAAAGGTAAGTTAGGTGCCAACGCTATTTTAGGTGTTTCATTAGCTGCTGCACGTGCTGCTGCTGACGAACTAGGTGTTCCTTTATACAACTACTTAGGTGGTTTCAATGGACACGTATTACCAACACCAATGATGAACGTTATCAATGGTGGTAAGCATGCCAACAACAAAGTTGACTTCCAAGAATTCATGATTATGCCTGTTGGTGCGGAAACTGTTAAAGAAGCCGTTCGTATGGGTTCAGAAACTTTCCACAACCTAAAAGCTATCTTGAACGAAAAGGGTTACTCAACTGCCGTAGGTGACGAAGGTGGTTTTGCTCCTGACTTGAAGAACAACGAAGAACCATTCGAAATCTTAGTAGAAGCTATCCAACGTGCTGGTTACAAGCCAGGTAAAGACGTTTCAATCGCCTTTGACTGTGCTGCTTCAGAATTCTACGATGCAGAAACTAAGAAGTACAACTTAGTAGGTGATGGTAAGTCATACTCTGCTGATGAATTTGTTACATTACTAGAACAATTAGTTGACAAGTACCCAATTATCTCAATCGAAGATCCATTGGATGAAAACGAATGGGCAGATTGGCAAATGGCTACTGAACGTCTAGGTAAGAAAGTTCAAATCGTTGGTGACGATTTATTCGTAACTAACACTGATTACCTACAAAAGGGTATTAAGATGGGTGTTGCTAACGCAATCCTTATCAAGCTAAACCAAATTGGTACTTTAACAGAAACTGTAAACGCTGTTGAAATGGCTAAAGAAGCTAACTACACAGCTATCATCTCACACCGTTCAGGTGAAACTGAAGATACTACAATTTCTGACTTAGTTGTTGCTCTAAACGCTGGTCAAATTAAGACTGGTTCAATGAGTCGTGGCGAACGTATCGCTAAGTACAACCAACTAATGAGAATTGAAGATCAATTAGCTTCAGTTGCAGAATACAAGGGTATCAACTCATTCTACAACCTAACTGAAGAAGCTCGTAACAACGTTATTAACAAATAATAACTAACTGTTACTAAAAAAAGCATTGAATTATTTCAATGCTTTTTTTGTACATAAAATTATATGGTATGATTGATATACCAATAAAAAGAAGGCGAACATATTGCAAAGTGATAATTTAAGACGATTTAAATCAGTGCTGTACGGTTTATTAATTGGACTGGCAGTCGGAATGGTAGTTAGTCTATTTAGAATATCGATTGAGGGACTATCTACACAATTTTTAAAACTAGCTAAGATAGCAAGAACTAACTTATCGGTACTGATTATTTTAATCATTTTGAATTTACTAATTGCATTTTTCGTATATTACTTAGTAAAACGAGATAAAAATATTAAAGGATCCGGGATCCCACAGGTCGAAGGGCAGTTAAACGGTGAACTAGATTATTCATGGTTCTCGGTTTTGAGCAAGAAGTTCATTGGTGGAGTTCTTGCCATTTCTAGTGGGCTATTTTTAGGCCGTGAAGGTCCTTCGATTCAATTAGGTGCTGCTATTGCCCAAGGACTAGCAGATACATTTAAACAGACAAAACAAGCACGTAAAACAATTATTTCCGGTGGGTCAGCTGCTGGTTTATCCGCAGCTTTTAATGCACCCATTGCCAGTACATTGTTTGTGCTAGAAGAAATCTATCATAATTTTTCAACATCGGTATGGTTAACTTCACTTTCGGCAGCCATTAGTGCAAACTTTGTTTCCACAGCTGTCTTTGGAAAGGTGCCAGTATTACATATGAGTTATTCACATGTGATTCCACTACATATCTATCCATACTTAATTGGATTGGGAATTGTAATTGGAATCGGTGGATTAATTTATGAGTATGCTACACTCCACGTCAATGACTGGTACGCTAAGTTAGAATGGATACCAAACATTGTATGGGTATTGATTCCATTTATCCTAGTCATTCCGTTTGAAATGTACTTACCCACAATCGTAGGTGGGGGTAGCACAATGGTATTAACAATCGCCAAGGCTGCACCCACCATTACGGTATTACTATGGTTCTTGTTGATTCGTTTCGTGATGTCGATACTATCCTATTCAACCGGATTACCCGGTGGCATTTTCCTACCAATGCTTTCATTAGGGGCATTGATTGGGGCGATTTATTCAGAGGTGTTAATTCAATTCGGTGTATTACCACAAAGTTATTTTGTTAACTTCATCATCATCTCAATGAGTGGGTTCTTTGCCTGTGTCGGAAAGGCACCATTTACAGCTATTTTACTTATCACTGAAATGGTTGGATCACTACAAAACTTAATGTCATTGGCATTTGTGACATTAGTGGCATACGAAGTTACCGACTTATTAGGTGGTAGTCCAATTTACAATGAAATGTTGCAAAAGATGTTAAGTCCGCAAAAGTTGTCAACAAGTGGACAACTAACCAACCTATATTTCTCAGTTCAATTGGGGTCAGATATGGATGGAAAAGCTGTTAAAACTATCAATTGGCCTGATGGTTGTCTAATTAGTTCAATTAAAAGAAATGAACAATACATTATCCCAGATGGGGATACAATCATTAAAGCTGGGGATAACATTGAGATATCTACAAACTACGACAACCGTGGTTATGTATATACACATGTGGAAAAACTAACATTGGATAATTAAAATTTTGATTAATTGGCATGTTAGAAAGTATTATGATAAACTAAACAGTAAAGATAAAGTTAAAGATGAAACCTATGTATTTTAGGTAGGAGGCAACGAATTGTATAATTTCTTAATGAATATAATTTGGATTGACAGTGTATTAATTATCATCGCTGTCTTGATGCAACCAGCAAAGACTAACAATGATGCAATGTCTTCTTTAACCGGTGGTGCTGATGATTTGTTTGCCAACTCTAAGCCACGTGGTTTTGAAGCCTTTATGCAAAAAGTAACAGTTGTATTATTGATTATCTTCTTTGCATCAGCATTAGGATTAGTTTGGTTATCATCACACTAGTTAATAAGACTCCTGTAATTTTTACAGGAGCTTTTTTTATGTGAAACCGTTAAACCATTTATTATAGACGGTATAAAAATGTTAAAATACAAGATATGAGTTATCGAATTTGATTTAAGATCGAAAATTTAAAACTTAAGGAGTAAATCGTGGAAGATAATAGTTTAAAACAAGAAATTCATGCTGTTCTTCAAAAGTTCCCTAATCGTGAATTTTCAGTTGAAGAATTAGCCGATGAATTAGGATACCATGGTGCAAATGCATTTAAACTAATTGTCCAATCATTAGCTGTGTTAGAACGCGAAAAGACAGTTATGGTTACTGAAACAGGCAATTTTAAGTTAAACGTGCAAGGTGAAACAATCGAAGGAACATTTCATGCAAATCCAAAGGGGTTCGGATTTGTTAACTATGATGAAAACCTAGAAGATGCATTCATCGCACCTGACAACACACTACAAGCAATGAACGGTGATACTGTTCAAATTGAAATTGTAAGACGTGCCGATCAAAACTCTGGTAAAGGTCCAGAAGGTAAGGTTGTAAACATCGTTGAAAGAAACTACGAACAAGTAGTTGGTGAATTCACCCGTACTGACGATGACCAAGGATACGTTGGACAAGTTAAGCTAAAAGAAAAGAAGCTTATTAACTACAAGTTTTACGTTACAGGTGTTGGTCTAAAACCTACACCAGGTGAAGTAATTACTGCCGAAATTACTGAATACCCAAATGCTGACCACCCAGATTACATGGTTGGTATCGCAAAGGAAGTAATTGGTAGCGTTGATGATCCAGGAATCGACATCCTACAAATCGTCTACGCTCATGATATTCCAGCTCAATTCCCAGAAGACGTATTACAAGAAGCAGACGCTATTCCAGAAGAAATTAGTGAAGAAGAAAAGCAAGGTCGAGAAGACATTACTGATCAAACACTAGTTACTATTGATGGGGAATCGTCAAAGGACTTGGATGACGCCGTTACTGTATGGAAATTACCAAATGGTAACTATCACTTAGGTGTTCATATTGCCGATGTTTCTCACTATGTAAAACCAGGTAGTCTTTTGGATGAAGAAGCATACAAACGTGGTACTTCTGTTTACCTAACAGACAGAGTTATCCCAATGCTTCCAAGAAGATTATCAAATGGGATTTGTTCATTGAACGAAGGCGAACTTCGTCTATGTATGAGTTGTGATATGGAAATCAACCCATCCGGAAACGTTGTTGACCATCGTATTCACCCAAGTGTGATGAGATCTAAGGCCAGAATGACCTACAAGGCTGTAAATGACATCCTAGAAGCACATGATGAAAACACAATGGAACGTTATAAAGACTTAGTTCCAATGTTTGAAGAAATGGGCGAACTACACAAGATTCTATACAAACAACGTCGCCGTCGTGGTGCCATTGACTTCGATGATAATGAATCAGAAATCATCGTTGATGAAACTGGTCACCCAATCGACATTAAGCTAAGAGTTCGTGGTACTGCTGAAAGAATGATTGAATCATTTATGTTAGCTGCCAACGAAACTGTTGCTGAACATTACTGTAAAGCTCATGCACCATTCATCTACCGTGTTCACGAAACACCAGATGGAGAACGTGTAAAGAACTTCTTCGAATTCTTAACCGCATTCGGTGTAGAAGTTAAGGGTGACCCTGATCACTTGAAGCCAAAGGTATTACAAAACGTATTGAAGAAGGTTGCCGGTAAGCCAGAAGAACCTGCCGTATCAGTTATGATGCTTAGAAGTTTGAAGCAAGCTAGATATACTGACCAACCACTTGGTCACTTTGGTCTAGGTGCTGAATTCTACACTCATTTCACTTCTCCAATCAGAAGATACCCAGATACAACTGTTCACCGTTTAATTCACCACTATGAAGACAACGGTATCAACAAGGAATCAAAGGCTAAATACGCCGGATTACTTGAAGAAATTTCAGATCATTCATCAAAGGCAGAACGTCGTTCAATCGATGCAGAACGTGATACTGATGCAATGAAGAAGGCTGAATACATGGCAGACCACATCGGAGAAGAATTCGATGCAACTGTTAGTTCAGTTCTTAAGTTTGGTATGTTTATCGAACTTGAAAATACTGTTGAAGGATTAGTTCACATTAGTCGTATGAAAGACGACTACTATGAATACATTGAAAAGTACCTAGCACTTGTTGGTAGAAATACTCACCGTACTTACAGAATTGGTCAACCAGTTCGTGTTAAGGTGGTTAACGTTGACGTTGACCAAAGTGCCGTTGACTTTGATATTGTTAATCCAGAAGACACACCAATGTCTAAGCTAAAACCAGAAAGTCACAGTAATGGTGCTCATGGTCGCGGTGGCAGAAACAACGGTGGTCGTCGTAATAACAACAGAAGAAATGACAACAAGAATGGTAAGTTTGGTAGAAACAACAATAACCGCCATTCAAGAAACAACAACCGTAATGGTCGTAATCATTCCAATTCAAAACATTAATTGGTTGAGAGGTGATTGATAATGGTTAAAAAGAAACCAACTAATAAAGACGATAACTTGGTTGCGCAAAATCGCAAAGCTCGTCATGATTACCGTGTTTTACAAACCTATGAAGCTGGAATTGCATTGACCGGGACTGAAATCAAGTCCGTTCGTGCAAGTCGTGTCAATCTAAAGGATGGGTTCGCCCAAATTAGAGATGGCCAAGCTACATTGATGAATGTTCACATTAGTGAATATGAACAAGGTAATCAGTTCAATCATGATCCACTTAGAAATCGTAAATTGTTATTACACAAGCAAGAAATCAAACGTTTAGCAAAGGAAACAGATAAAAAGGGAGTTACAATTGTTCCCTTGAAGATGTACCTTAAGAAAGGTTTTGCTAAGGTATTGATTGGTGTTGCTGAAGGTAAGCATGAATACGATAAACGTGAAACAATGAAGAAACGTGATCAAGAACGTGAAATCTCACGTGTCCTAAAACACTACTAAAAAAAGCGTCCCGTTATGGGGCGCTTTTTTGCGATGTGAATTTATTATATATATGATAAAATTGTATATAGAGGTGTTATAAATGAAACCTTTTATTCACAATGACTGGTGGGATGTATTAAAGCCAGAATTTGAAAAAGAGTATTACCAAGATTTACGCAAATTTTTAGTTGAAGAATATGAAAATTATGAAATTCATCCAAATGCTAACCAAATCTATGAGGCATTTGAATGGACACCATTCTCAAAAGTAAAAGTGGTTATTTTAGGACAAGACCCATACCATGAACCCAACCAAGCGCATGGTTTGAGTTTTTCAGTCCTACCAGGTGTGAAGGTACCACCTTCGTTGAGAAATATTTATAAAGAACTAGAAAGTGATTTAGGCATCAAACCGGTTAACCATGGTTATCTTGAAAAGTGGGCCAAACAAGGAGTTCTATTGTTAAACTCAGTTTTGACGGTACGAGACGGAATTGCATTTTCTCACAAATCAAAGGGCTGGGAAAAACTAACCGATACTGCAATTGAAAAATTGTCAGAACGTCCTGAGCCAGTCGTCTTTATCCTTTGGGGGAGAGCGGCTAGAGACAAGGTTAAGTTGATTAATACTAAGACCAATATCGTAATTGAATCAGCACATCCAAGTCCTTTATCGGCTCACCGTGGTTTCTTTGGTTCCAAACCATTTTCAAAGACCAATATCGCCCTAGAATCATTGGGTGAAAAGCCAATTGATTGGCAACTACCAGAACACGTTACAATCCATTAGGAGGAAGAAATATGAGTTTATTAGATGAATTAAAAGAAAAGATCAGTGGTTTAAACAAGAAAATCGTTTTCCCAGAAGGAGACGACATTAGAATCATCGAAGCAGCTAGTCGTTTAGCTGACGAAAACATAATTCACCCAGTACTATTAGGTAATCCTGAAGAAATCAAAGCAAATGCTGGTGACTTCAACCTATCAAACGTTGAAATTGTCGACATTAACAACTACCCAGAAAAAGACTTCGAAGAAATGCTAGATGCATTAGAAGAACGTCGTAACGGTAAGAACACCCGTGAACAATTAGCTGAATGGTTAAAGGATGCTAACTACTTCGGTACTATGTTGGTATACATGGATAAGGCTGATGGAATGGTATCAGGTGCAGCTCATGCCACAGGAGACACTGTTAGACCTGCTCTTCAAATCATCAAGACTCAAGAAGGTATGCGTCGTATCTCAGGTTCATTCTTAATGCAAAAGGGAGATACTAGATACATCTTTGCTGACTGTGCTATCAACATCGAACTAGATGCTAAGGGTATGGTTGAAGTCGCTAAGCAAAGTGTTATCACTGCTAAACAATTCAACATCGATCCCAAGGTTGCCTTCCTAAGTTTCTCAACTAAGGGTTCAGCTAAGGGTGACATGGTAACCAAGGTTCAAGAAGCCGCTGCAATGGCTAAAGAAGAACTAGATGTTCCTTCAGATGGTGAACTACAATTTGATGCTGCATTAGTACCAGAAGTTGCTAACAAGAAAGCACCTGGTTCAGAAGTGGCTGGACAAGCAAATGTCTTCGTATTCCCTGAACTACAATCAGGAAATATTGGTTACAAGATTGCTCAACGTCTAGGTGGCTTTGAAGCGTTCGGTCCACTACTACAAGGTTTGGCCAAACCAGTATCAGACCTTTCACGTGGATGTGTTGCTGAAGATGTTTACAACGTTGCAATCATTAACGCAATCCAATCTCTATAAGCAAAAGGAGGGATGATTCTTGGTTAAAGTTAACGTAGAATCACCTGATGAAACAAAACAATATGGTGAACAACTTGCACCATTATTAAAGGCTAAAGACGTCATCCTATTGGATGGTGACTTAGGTGCCGGTAAAACTACTTTCACCAAGGGATTAGCCAAGGGCTTGGGTATTAAACGTAATATCAAGAGTCCGACATTTACCATTATTCGTGAGTATCAAGGAGGCAGATTACCACTTTATCACATGGATATTTATCGTTTAGATGACGGTAGTGGGGATGAACTAGGATTAGAAGAATACTTCAATGGTGACGGTGTTAACGTTATCGAGTGGTCCGAATTTATCGCTGATGAACTACCTGACGATTACTTGAAGATTGTTTTTCGTCGTGATGATGAAAAGGGTGAAGACTTTAGAACCATTTCATTTGAACCCAGTGGAAAACGATTTGAAGATATTGTTAAGCAAATTTTTCCACAGGTGGAAAAGTAATCATGTGTAATTTAGAGGTGCGTTGTGCACAACCTGATGATGCGGCTAAGTTAATCGAATTGATTGCACAATTAAAACAAGAATCAGACCAATACACGATTGATCCAAATATTGGCAAGTTATCTGTAGATGACCAAGCTCAACAAATCATGTTGGTGAATCAAACCCGTAGTTTTATTATCGGTATAGCTTTTTTGGATGATAAACCGGTAGGGATGATTCAAGTCCAAGAATTACAAGATTCTGGAATCGGTGAATTAGGGATTGCTGTATTGAACCAATATGGTCACCAAGGAATTGGTGGCCAATTAATGGACTTTGTTATTGATTGGGCAACCTATGATAGTAACTTATCCACATTAGCGCTGGTTGTGAAAAAGACCAACGAACATGCAATTCACTTGTACCAAAAAAGTGGCTTTACCGTCGTAAAGAAGAGGGTAATTAACGCACTTGGTAGTGTGTTATCCACACAAGAAATGCAATATGAATTAAAAAAATAAGCATCCCAATGGGTGCTTATTTTTTTTGCTTTATGAATGACTTGATAACTTCATCATCAAAATGTTCCTGTTGATAAATTAAAATGTTAGCACAGGCTAAGCTATCGTCTAACGCATTGTGATGGTGATGTAATCTAATTCCTAAATTGGCACAAACAGTATTTAACTTATGATTACTGAATTCAGGAAAAAGATACTTACAAGTTTTAACAGTATCTAATGTTTTATAAATTGGAATGGTCAATCCATAACGCAGTAGGCTACGTGATAATACACTATTATCGAATGAGTTGTTGTGAGCAACTACTAATTGATCCTTGGTAAAGAATTGTTTGATTACTGGCCAGATTTCAGGGAAGGTAGGCGCGTCAACGACATCGATTTCGTGAATACCATGAATATCTACGTTACGATAATTAAAATCGGTCTCTGGATTAATTAGAGTATAGAACTCATCTACAACCTTGTTGTCACGGACAACGGTTAGCGCTAAAGAGCAAGCACTAGCACGCTGATTATTGGCAGTTTCAAAATCAATTGCAACGAAGTTCATTAATAACGTCCTTTCGTTTTATTCTTTCAACATTATAACATGGTCTTACTATATGATATCGTGGTAAAATTAAAAATGTACTAATATGAGATTACTCGTATTAAATATTAAAAGTATGTGATTTCTACGAATAAACTCGTATAAATTATGATAATTAAGGAAAATGATTAAAATGGAAAAAATTAAGCTTTTAAAGAATGAACCATTATCAAAATATACATTCACTGAAACTGGCGGCCCTGCTGACTTGGTTGCCTTTCCTAAAAAAACTGAAGAAGTCAGAGAACTACTATCAATGGCAAAACGTGATGATCTACCAATCACAGTTTTAGGAAACGCCAGTAATTTAATCATCAAGGATGGTGGCATTAGGGGATTAGTCATCATCTTGACCGAGATGAACGAAATTACATCTCATGATGATTTTGTAATTGCTCAAGCAGGGGCTAGATACATTGATACTACCATTGTTGCTCAACAACACGGTTTAACTGGTATGGAATTTGCTGCCGGAATTCCAGGTAGTATCGGAGGAGCAGTCTTCATGAATGCGGGTGCTTATGGTGGAGAAACCGCCGAAGTAATCGAATCAGTGACTGTTTTAACACCAGAAAACGAAATCAAGACACTATCAAACAGCGAACTAGACTTCGGTTACAGACATAGTGCTGTTCAAGACCAAGACGATATCGTTTTGGAAGCCACATTTAAGTTATCCGCTGGGGATAAAAATGAAATCCAAGCAGAAATGGATCGTCTAAACGAATTACGTGAATCAAAACAACCACTTGATTTACCATCATGTGGGAGCGTATTTAAGAGACCAGAGGGGTACTTTGCTGGTAAGTTAATTCATGACGCCGGTCTCCAAGGATACCAATCAGGAGGAGCCCAGGTATCTAAGAAGCATGCTGGTTTCATCGTGAATATTGATAACGCTACCGCCACCGATTACCTAAACGTAATCAAGCACGTGCAAGAAACTGTTTACGCTAAAAACAAAGTACATCTAGAAACGGAAGTAAGAATTATCGGACAAGACAAATAGGGGGATAATCCATGCAGCTTATTGAAATTATTTTATTTTTAACGTTACTACTGCTTCTATCAACAATCATTAATCACTATGTTAAGGCCATTCCGGTTAGTTTAATCCAGGTCGTTTTCGGATGTGGATTAGCATTGATTGGTAACTTCAGCATTAACCTAAGTACAGATTGGTTTTTACTATTATTCATCGCGCCATTGCTATTTAATGACGGGCGTCGTTTCCCCAAGGATGAACTTTGGGAATTGAGATGGCCCATCTTCGCAAATGCAATTATCTTAGTATTTATCACAATGTTCTTTGGTGGTTTGTTAATTTATAAATTAATTCCATCGATGCCACTTCCAGTAGCATTCTCATTAGCTGCAATCTTATCACCAACCGATCCAATTGCCGTTGAATCAATTGCCAAAAAAGTGCGACTACCAAAGAATATTTTGCACTTGGTAAACGGTGAAAGTTTAATCAATGATGCCAGTGGTTTGATTGGTTTTAAATATGCCATCGCTGCAACTGTTTATGGTGCTTTTTCATTGAAGAGCGCCGTAGGGGACTTCTTTTATATCAGTATTGTCGGTGCAATCATTGGGGTAGTTACCATGTTAGTTATCTCTTTGGTGCGTAAATGGTTATACAAGAATGGATTGACTAACTTAGTATTTAACGTTGTCCTACAAATTGTCTCACCATTCGTAATTTACATGCTATCTGAAGATGTTTTACATGCTTCTGGGGTAATTGCTGTGGTAACAGCCGGAATTGTCTACCACGTGAATAATACTTCAACTCAATCATCTTCTGCAGAATTACAATTGATTAGTGAACAAGCCTGGAACATTATCGTTTATCTATTAAACGGGATTGTGTTCTTGATTTTAGGGATTGAGTTACCATTTGCGATGGAAGCTGTTATTAACGACATGAAGTTCAACACCTTCCAATCAATTGGCTATGCCGTAGTGACTTGGTTGATTATTCTAATCATTCGAATCGTGTGGATCATTCTATACGAAATCTGTCATAACCTAATTACTACTAAGAAGGTTGGACCAATCGATATTAGAACAGCCAACATTGTTGGTTTCTCAGGTGTTCGTGGTGCCATTACCATGGCCGGAATTCTTTCAATTCCGTTAATTACCGTTCAAAACGAAGCATTCCCTGATCGTGAATTGGTATTATTCATCGCATCAATTGTGATTGTGTTAAGTTTATTAGCTGCGGTCATCGTCTTACCATTGATTTCCAAAAATGACCCGGTTGTTTCTTACAACAATGACAACCATTGGAGTGAAGAAAAGGCACGTATTTACATTTTAAATTACGTGATTGATGACATTAAACAAATGGATCGTCCTGATAAACACATTTGCAATATTTTAATTGATCAATGTGAATTGATGATTAGACAGTTATCCTCAATCAAACCTGACGAATTAGAAAAGAGTATTCGTTCACTAGCAGTACAATATGAACATCAAGCGGTTAAGAAATTAGTTGCTGATAAGGTAGTTACTAGCAAGGAAGCAAATGCGATTAACTATCAAATTAACCATCGTGAATTGAAAAACTTGGTCGCATTTAATGACTTTAATTTAAAGCTTGAATTTATGTCAGCTGTTCAAACCACTAAGCTTTGGTTATTCAGACAACGCTCTGATAAGGAACAAAAGTTAAAAATCCAAAAAGCATTAATTATGGTTAATGACTACACCATTCAAAAGCTAAAAGAGCATGGTGATTCTAAAGCAATTAATGCGATTGTTGATGAATATACTAACCTTAGCTTGGCTTTGAGAACGCGTTCATTGGATTACGAAAAGTACTACAGAATTGCCAAGGAACGTGAGCTAGAAGCTTACCGTAAGGGAATTCAAGAATTACTATTGAACGATAAAATTAGTTTGAAATTAGCTTCTAAGTTGAGACAAGAAGTTAACTATGTTGAAAATAACGAATTAAGTACAGACTAAAAAAAGACAGCCATGATGTGCACCCCAAAAGTTGTACATTATTATATTGTTTTTCCTAGGCGGAAAGTTTCCGGTATTGAACCGGTGACT
>NZ_BOLX01000009.1 GCF_016861915.1 Apilactobacillus nanyangensis
CAGCTAATTTTAATTCTTTAGAAAACATAAAAGAACCCCTTAGGTTAGATTTCTCCAACTCAAGGGGTTCAGTTCACTTATCAGCGTCTTTTTGTTTTATATAAATTTATAGCGCTTTTTAGACGATTTCACTGGACAGAAGAGTAGATATGATTATACTTAATAATATTAGTTTGTGTACTATATAAATTTGTATCAATGATTAAATTGCTATTTTTATGGCCTAAAATCTGAATATTTTGTTACAATAAAATAAGTACGATTAAAAAGTAACTAAAAATTATTAATACATTAAAAAAACAAAGGGGAATAAAACTTATGTGTGGATTTTGTGGATATGTAAATCATAAAGATGTGCCTAACGACACCATTGAAAAGATGGCTAATCGAATTAAGCATCGTGGCCCTGATGATGAAAAGTATTTCCAAGACGATAAAGTATCAATGGGATTCCGTCGTCTATCAATTATTGACTTAGCTCACGGTGGCCAACCACTATACAGTAAAGATAAGAAGAAAGTATTAACCTTTAACGGTGAAATTTACAACTACCAAGAAATTAGAGATGAATTAATTTCTGAAGGTTGGGAATTTGAAACTGACGTTGACTCAGAAGTTCTAATTCGTGGATACGAAGCATGGGGTCCAAAACTATTGGATAAACTTCGTGGTATGTACGCATTTGTTATTTATGACAGTGCTAACAACGAAATCTTCGGTGCACGTGATCATTTCGGAATCAAGCCACTATACTACTACGACGATGGCGACGCATTTATGTACGGTTCTGAATTAAAAGCATTCTTATCAAATCCTGCATTCAAGAAGGAATTAAACCTAAAACTTCTACCAATTCACTTAAGTTTTGAATTTATTCCATCAGCAGAAACAATGTTCAAGAACGTTTACAAAGTAATGCCTGGTACTTACTTCATTCACCACATCGATGAAAAGAAGACTGAAACACACAGATATTACAAGTTCAACTACGATCACATTGATGAATCACAAACAGTTGAAGAAGACGCCAAGAAGATTGAAGCAATCGTTAAGGATTCTGTAAAGGCCCACATGATTGCTGACGTTGAAGTTGGTAGTTTCCTATCAAGTGGTGTTGACTCAAGTTACGTTTTAAATGAAGCTTCAAAATTAAAACCAATTAAGTCATTCTCACTTGGGTTCAATGATTCTAAGTTCAGTGAATTATCATGGTCAACAGATTTTGCTCAACAAATCGGTCAAAAGAACACACCAATCAAGATTACTGGTGATGACTACTTTGATTTCTTACCAACTATGATGTACTACATGGATGAACCACTTTCAAATCCATCAGCTATTCAATTATTCTACTTAGCTCAAGGTACTAGTAAAGAAGTTAAGGTTGCTCTATCTGGTGAAGGTGCCGATGAATTCTTTGGTGGTTACAACACTTACCTAGAAGCAATTCCATTTGAAAGATATCAAAAATACGTTCCTGGATTTATCCGTAGTGCATTAGCTAAGATGGCTACTAAGATGCCTCGTTTCCACGGTCGTCGTTTCTTAATTCGTGGTGCTCAACCATTGAGTGAAAGATACTATCGTGTTAACTACGTATACAACTACGATGACAGAAACAAGTTATTGAAGGACCCATCATTGAACGTTGATTCAGGTGCATACTCAAAATACATTTTTGATGAAGTAGCTGACAAAGACGAAATGACTCAAATGCAATACTTTGACATCAATGCATGGTTACCATTTGATATTCTACAAAAGGCTGACCGTATGAGTATGGCTAACTCTCTTGAAGTTAGAACTCCATTGGTTGATAAGAAGGTTGCTGAATTCGCTGCAACAATGCCAATTAAGACTCGTATTAATAAAGAAGGTACTAAGATTTCACTTCGTAAGGCAGCTGAACGTGCATTACCTGATAAGGTTGCTATGAAGGAAAAACTTGGTTTCCCATCACCAATTGCATCATGGATCAGAGAACCTAAGTTCCATGAAAGAATTGTAAGAGCATTTACTTCTGATGTTGCTGAAAAGTTCTTTAACACTGATGAATTGTTAAGAATTCTAAAGGAACACGATGAAGGTAAATCAAGCATGCAAAAGATTATGACACCTTACCTATTTATTCTATGGTATGAAGTATACTTCCCAGAAGATACAAATGCTGATACTATTAACAAGGTACAACTACAAGCATAATTTTTAAATCTTGATATAAGGAAGTAAAAACAATGGCTCTTGGAATTGATGAAATAAAGACAATATTAACTGAACATGGACTAATACAAGAAATTGTATCAGGTGAGGATGTTTCATTTGATGAAGTAACTTACGATTCCAGAAATGTTAAACCAAATACATTGTTCTTTTGTAAGGGTAACTTTAAACCCGAATACTTAGCGATGGCTAAGAAAATGGGGGCTACAGGTTACGTTGCCGAACAAAAGTATGATGAAGGTAATGGCTTAACTCAAATCATTGTGAATAACGTGCAAAAGGCAATGTCTCTAGTAGGCGCTGCCTTTTACTGCTATCCTCAAAATGATTTGTTTGTTATTGCTTATACCGGGACTAAGGGGAAGACAACATCTTCTTACTTTGCTAAAAGTATTTTAGATAACACCAATGACAATAAAACAGCATTGATTTCTACAATTGATACTGTTGTTGGAAACGAACCATCACAACGTTTTAAGTCACATTTAACCACTCCTGAATCATTAGATATCTTTAACTACATGAGACAAGCAGTGGATAATGGAATGACTAGTTTAGTAATGGAAGTTTCATCACAGGCATACAAAAAGTTAAGAGTCTACGGACTTCATTTTGATGTGGGAATTTTCTTAAACATTTCACCGGATCATATTGGTCCAAACGAACATCCAACATTTGCTGACTATCTACATTGCAAGGAACAACTAATGGTTAATTCCACACATTGCATTATTGATGCAGACACAGATTATATGTTAGATGTCTATGAAGCAGCTAAAGCAACTACTGAACCAGATAAAATTTATCTATTTAGTAGAGATAAAAAAGAATTTAAAGATGTCCAAATTGATTTCAACTTCTCAAGCATCTCAGACACAATCGATAGCAATGAAATTAGAGTAGTTGCTAATAGTGAAAAAGCTAAGAAGATGAATGTCGAAGATGACTACAAGATTGGAGTTGTCGGAGATTATAACGAATCTAATGCAATGTCTGCAATTATCGCAGCTGCCTTGGATAACGCTAGTTCTTCTGATGCCAAAAAGGGATTGAAGGATGTATTTGTTCCAGGAAGAATGGAATCATACAAATCCAAGAACAACGGTACAATTTACGTTGATTATGCCCATAACTACGCTAGTATGCATGCACTATTAGGATTCTTGAAGAGTAATAATCCTGATGGCAAAGTAATCGTGGTAGTAGGAAGTCCTGGTAACAAGGGACTAGATCGTAGAGAAGGTTTTGGAAAAGCTCTAACCGAAAGTGCAGATATCGCATTTTTAACTTCTGATGATCCAGCCTTTGAAGATCCAAAGGACATTATTAACGAAATAGATTCGTACATTAATCATGATAAAGTTGATGTTCATATTGAACTAGACAGAAAAATGGCTATTAAAAAGGCTATTCACGCCGGTGATAATAATGCTATGATAGTAGTTGCTGGTAAAGGAAGAGATCCTTACCAAAAAATCAACGGCGTAGATACTCCATACGAAACAGATCCCGTCGTGGTACAAAATGTTTTGAGAGGGATAGATAATGAGTAATTTAGAATCTAATTTTACAGTTGTTCTATTAGGTAGTGATTTCAATGCTTATGGAATGGCTCGTTCATTATACGAAAAATACAGAAAACCCGTGAAGGCATACGCTGAACAAGCACTTGCACCTACACGTTTTACAAAAATTGTTGACTTAACTTTGATTGATGGCTTTAGTGAAGATCCAAAATGGATTGAATCAATGAAAGAACTTAAGAAGGAATATGCATCACACAAAGAACCAGTTATCTTAATTGGTTGTGGTGATGGTTATGCTGAATTAATTTCAAAACATAAGAATGAATTAGAAGATGTCTTCGTTTGTCCATACGTTGATTATGACTTAATCAAGAAATTAAACAGTAAAGAAAACTTCTATAAGTTATGTGAAGAATACGATTTGCCATATCCAAAGACAAAGATTATTTCTAAGAATGACTTTGAAAGTGATACAAAGATTGAACAACCATTTGGTTATCCAGTCGCATTAAAACCTACCAACAGTGTTGAATGGTTGGATGTTCACTTCGAAGGCAGAAAAAAAGCATTCATTATTGAATCACAAGATGAGTTTGAAGATATAATTGAAAAGATTTATACCAATGGATATACTTCAGATTTGATTCTTCAAGACTTCATTCCTGGTGATGATAGTAATATGCGTACTTTAAATGCATACGTTGACAAGAACCACAAAGTTAAGATGATGTGTTTAGGCCATCCATTATTGGAAGACCCATCACCAGCAGCTATCGGTAATTATGTAGCTATCCTTCCAGAATATAATGAAAAACTATATTCAATGGTTCAAGGATTCTTAGAAAAGATTAACTATGTTGGTTACGCTAACTTTGATATGAAATATGATACTCGAGATAATACTTTCAAACTATTTGAAATTAACTTGAGACAAGGTAGAAGTAGTTTCTTCGTTAGTTTAAATGGCTACAACTTAGCTGATTGGGTCGTTAGAGATTACGCATTCGATGACTTATCAGATAAAGAAACTGTTTACGCTAATGAAAACAAAGACAATCGCTACCTATGGTTAGGTGTTGGCGAAGGGGTCTTCAAGAAATATGCTAAGGACAACGCAGACAAAGAATTTGCACTTCAATTAATTAAGAAAGGCCAATACGGTACTACTTTCTGGTATAACCGTGACAAGAGCTTTAAGCGTTGGTTATTAGACGTTTGGATTAAGCATAACTACGCTAAGAACTTCAAACGTTACTTTAGCGAAAAATAGGGATGATAAAATGAGACATTTCTTTTCAATTATTGGTGGAATGGGAACAGAAGCTACCGAAAGTTATATTCATTTATTGAATCAACGAACACCAGCTAGTAATGATCAGGAATATTTAAATTATATCCTTGTAAATCATGCGACTGTCCCAGACAGAACCAATTACATTTTAGACAATACTAAACCAAACCCATTGATTCCACTGAAGGAAGACATTAAGCAACAATCACAATTAAATCCTGATTTTTTTGTGATTCCTTGTAACACTGCTCATTTCTTCTTTGATGAATTACAGTCAGCAACTAACGTGCCAATTTTGCATATGCCAAAAGAAGCAGTTGCTGAAATTAGTAATGTGTATCCTAATGCCAAGAGAATTGGTTTGATTGCTACCAAGGGAACCATTTTCGATGGTATTTACGATACTGAAGTGCAAAATGCTGGATACCAAATCGTAAAACCAACTGAGCATATTCAAGAAGAAACAATGGATTTGATATACAAGTATGTCAAAGAACAAAATAAAGTTAACAAAGAACTATACCATCACATCTTAGATGAAATGAAAAACGAGATGGATTGTGACGTAATCATTTTGGGTTGTACAGAATTATCTGTGGCCGAAGAACGTGCTTCAGATCATGATTACCCAGTGATTGATGCTCAATCAGTCTTAGTTGACCGTTCAATTGAATTAGCTTTAAAGAACAGAGAAAAAGACATCGAATAATTCGATGTCTTTTTTATATTACATTATAGATGGTGATGCCAATCAAAGCTAAAATAACTACGATTAGGCTAATTACATTGAAGTTAATAAGGTGATTTTGTTGTTTGTTTGTATAGTTTAATTCTGTTAGACCACCAAGTAGGACGGCTAATACATCAGCAAATATTGCGGTGTAGAAACGATGATCCGAAACTCGAATGGTGATAACGATTTGGGTAATTAGTATTAATATATATATTATTCGACTAGCAATTAACCATTGAATGACTCTTTTTACTGATATTCTGGTAATACCAATTATGGTTACTGCTATATAAATAAATAACATTATTAGTGTTAAGCTAGCCCACATGATATCTCCTCCTAAAATGTATTTTATCATAAATAATTATAATTAAACTTGAATTAAATTATTAGAGTGATAGAATAACAACAACGTTAAAGGAGGTATGTTTTATGACAAGAAAAATTGGTATTATTGGAGACGGAAACGTTGGTGCAGCAGTTGCTCATCATATTGTCGTTTCTGGAATCGCTGATGATTTGGTGATGATTGATCATAATGAAGCAAAGGTTAATTCAGATGCCTTAGATTTTAGGGATGCAATGTCTAACCTTAAGTTTCATACAAATATTGAAGTTAATAACTATGCCAGCTTAGCTGATGCTGATGTTATCATTTCAGCTGTTGGTCATATGGAATTAATTAATGCTAATAAGGATAAACATGACCGCTTTGCTGAATTAACGGCAAATGTTGAGGAAGTTAAAGATGTTGCTAAACACATTAAAGAGTCTGGCTTTCATGGGATTATCATTGTAATTACTAATCCAAATGACGTCATTACCTCCTTATATCAACGTGAAACTGGATTTGCAAAGGAACGTGTTATTGGAACAGGTACATTGCTTGATTCAGCAAGAATGAAGAGGGCAGTTGCTGCAAAACTTAATATTGATCCTCGTTCAGTAATTGGTTATAACTTAGGTGAACATGGTAATTCTCAATTTACTGCATGGTCAACTGTTCAAGTATTTGATAAGAGTATTTTCGAATACGCTGAAAAATATAATATCGACCTAGATGAAATCGATAATGATGCTCGTATGGGTGGATTTACTGTTCATAGTGGTAAGGGATACACTAATTTTGCTATCTCAGCATCAGCTGTTAAGTTAGCTGAAATTGTTTTACAAGATGCTAAGACAGAATTAGCAGTTTCTAACTACCGTGAAGAATACGGTACATACTTATCTTATCCAGCAATTGTTGGACGAAATGGAATTGAAAAACAAATTGATTTAGATCTTCCAGAAAAGGAACAAAAGCAACTTCAAGCTTCAGCAGATTATATTAATCAAAAAACTCGTGAAATCAGCGATTAATCAGTAATTAGGAGAGATTAATATTTTCTAAAAAAAGCCTTGATATTAATAACGCGTTTTGATATTATCAATATCGCGTTATTTTTTATTAAGGAGGCAAAAAGATGGCTGAACCAAAAGAATTACAAATTGGCGACCACGTTTCTGCACCTAGATTCGGTTATTTAAAACATGACTTTGCTGGAACAATTGAAAAAGTATATGAAAATTCAGTAATGGTCTTTATCGACGAACACCATGAAGAAGATGGCATCGTCGTTAATGAATATAATAAGCGTGCGGTTGTTAGCAAGAAAGTTGCTAAACCATCAAAGAAAAAAACAGCTTAACAAACTTACCAAAAATTGTAACGTGTGATATAATGTTTTTTGTATCTGCGGGTATAGTTTAGTGGTAAAATATGAGCTTCCCAAGCTCAGGTCGCGGGTCCGATTCCCGTTACCCGCTTTGTCGCGTAAACCGACAGATACTGTTCGATAATAAAAGACTAGTAGACATATTCCATTAACAAGCGACGTCGGATTTGGTGAGAGCCGATGATTAGGGTATGTTGAATTCGCACTTTTTAGAATTATGATTAATTAAATAATAAAGCGGATATTTTATATCAAATAGAGTGGTACCGCGGGTTATTCCGTCTCTTACAATTATTAATATTGTAAGGGACTTTTTATATATTTATGGAGGTTTTGGATAATGGAAAACAAAGAATTAGTTGCTAATGCTCTTTCTAAAGCATTAGACAACGAACTATCTGTAGAAGACATTCTACCAAAAATTGAAAGACCTAAAGATTCAAAAATGGGTGATTTAGCTTTCCCTACATTTATTTTAGCTAAAAAGTTTAGAAAGGCTCCTCAACAAATTGCTGCTGATGTAGTAGAAAAGATTGATCAAAGTTCATTTGACCATGTTGAAGCTGCTGGACCTTACGTTAACTTCTTCTTAGATAAGTCAAACTTCAGTGAAGATGTATTATCAGCTGTATTAGACCAAAAGGAAAACTATGGTCAAAACGAAGATGGTAAGGGTGGTAACGTGACCATCGATATGTCTTCACCTAATATTGCCAAGCCTATTTCAATGGGTCACTTAAGATCTACTGTTATTGGTAATTCTGTTGCCGAAATCCTTCGTAAAAATGGTTACAACCCAATTAAGGATAACCACTTGGGTGACTGGGGAACTCAATTTGGTAAGTTAATTACAGCATACCTAATGTGGGGTAACGAAGAAGACGTTAAAAAAGATCCTATCAATAACTTAGTTAAGTACTACGTTAAGTTCCACAAAATTGATAAGGAACAACCTGAACTAGACGATGTTGCTAGAGATTGGTTCAGAAAGCTTGAAAATGGTGATGAACAAGCAACCAAACTATGGAAATGGTTTAGAGAAGTGTCACTTGAAGCCTTTGGTGAAATTTACGACAAGCTAGGTATTACTTTTGATACTTACAATGGTGAAGCTTTCTACAATGACAAGCTACAAGATGTTGTTGATTCACTACAAGAAAAAGGTCTATTGAGTAAGTCACAAGGTGCTACAATCGTTGATTTACAAAAATACGATTTAAACCCTGCTTTAATCTTGAAGAGTGATGGTGCTTCACTATACATCACCAGAGATATTGCAACTGCAATTTACCGTGACCAAACTTACCATCCAGCTATGAACCTATACGTTGTTGGTTCAGAACAAACTTACTACTTCAAGCAATTGAAGGCTGTATTAATGGAAATGGGTGTTCCTTCAGCTAAGAACCTACACCATATTCCATTTGGTCTAATTACTGTAAATGGTAAGAAGTTATCAACTCGTTCAGGTCGTATTATCCTATTGGACGAAGTATTGAACGAATCAATTGCAATTGCTAAGAAACAAATTGCTGAAAAGAACCCAGATCTTCCTAACAAAGAAGAAGTTGCTAAAGAAGTTGGTGTTGGTGCCATCGTCTTCGGTGACTTGAAGAATGAAAAAATTAACAACATTGACTTTAACTTAGAAGATCAATTACGTTTTGAAGGTGAAACTGGACCATACGTACAATACGCTCGTGCACGTGCCGAAAGTATCTTACGTAAAGCTGGTGACATTGACTTTTCAAACGTTGACAAGAAGCTTAACGATGCAGAATCATGGAACGTTATTAAGTTACTAAATGATTTCCCAGCAAGAGTTAAGATGGCTTGTGATGAATTTGAACCTTCAGTTATCGCTAAGTACTCATTAAGACTTGCTAAATCATTTAACAAGTACTATGCTCACACTAAGATTTTAGATGATGATGACCAAAGAGATGCTCGTTTAGCCTTAGTTAAATCAGTATCAATCGTCCTAAAAGAATCACTAAGATTACTTGGTGTTAAGGCTCCTGACGAAATGTAATTAAAAAAACAGGTTTAACAATTAGTTAAATCTGTTTTTTATTTTACCCATTATAGTTAATTTGGGTTAAAATAGTATTAATATCATCATCAGTGAAGGAGTAATCATACTAGATGAAAAATGATAAAAAACCAAAAAGTGCTTTTAAAAAATTATGGCACCGATACCAACTAACACGTTGGATTATCGTAATGTTTTTATTGATGTTTTTTGTAATGAGTGCCTACTGCACAATCATTGCAAAGACTACTCATGTTCAAGATTTACAGTCATCTTTGGAGCAATCTACCGTAATATATGATGGCAATAATAAAAAGGCTGGTAAAATCTATTCTCAAAAAGGAACTTATGTTGGATTTAAGAATATATCTCCAAACATTCCGAATGCGATTTTATCGACTGAAGATAGAAACTTCTACAAGGAACACGGTTTTTCTGTTAAAGGATTTGGTCGTGCGATGCTATTAATGGTCAAGAATAAAATTATGCGTCGTGACTACATTAGTGGTGGAGGAAGTACTTTAACACAACAATTGGTTAAGAATGCTTATTTAACTCAACAACAAACATTTAGTAGAAAGTTAAAAGAATTATTCTTATCAATCCAAGTTGAAAACGTATATAGTAAAAATCAAATTTTAACTATGTATATGAATAATTCTTATTTCGGTAATGGTGTTTACGGTGTTGAAGATGCATCAAGACGTTATTTCGGGATGAATGCTAAGGATTTACCTGTACAAGATGCGGCTGTTATCGCCGGTATGTTGACCAATCCAAGTGCATACAATCCTGTTGATCATCCTAAATTAGCGTTAGATAGAAGAAATGTTGTTTTGCAACTAATGGCTGATAATAATAAGATTAGTCAATCTGAGGCAAACAAACTAAAGAAGACGCCAATTCAGGTAAAAAACACTTACCAATACAAGGATGGTTATAAGTATCCATACTACTTTGATGCTGTAATTGATGAAGCAATTAATAAATATGGATTGTCTGAATCAGACATCATGAATAGAGGATACAAGATTTACACTACGCTAAATCAGGATCAACAAAACAGCATGCAAGATGACTTCGCAAATGATAGTAATTTCCCAAGCAATGCTTCTGATGGTACTAAGGTCCAAGCAGCTTCAATTGCTTTGGATCCAAGTACCGGTGGGGTAACCGCTGTGGTTGGTGGACGTGGCCAACATGTATTCCGTGGATATAATCGTGCAACACAGATTAAGCGTCAACCAGGATCAACCATTAAACCACTAGCTGTATATACTCCGGCGTTGGAAAACGGCTACAATTATAACGATATGCTTCAAAATAAGAAGACATCATATGGTTCTAATAAGTACACACCGGAAAATTACAACAATGTATATACTGGAACAGTTCCTATGTACACTGCATTAGCACAAAGTATGAATGCGCCGGCTGTATGGTTGCTTCACAAGATTGGTGTAGAAAAAGGATACGAGTCAGTTAAGTCGTTTGGATTACCTGTACAAAAGAAGGATAAAAACCTTGCTTTAGCATTAGGTGGTCTATCAACTGGTGTATCGCCTCAACAAATGGCTGGAGCATACACTGCGTTTGCAAATGAAGGTAATATGACTACACCTCATTACATTAGAAAGATTGTTGATTCATCTGGAAATGTAATTGTGAATAATGAATCAGTTACTTCCAAGAATGTCATGTCAAAGGAAGTTGCAAATAAGATGACTAGTATGATGCTAGGCGTATTCGATAATGGTACCGGGGCATCCGCAAAACCAAGTGGATACTCAATTGCCGGTAAGACTGGTAGTACTGAAGCCGATAACACGGGTGACTCAGATGCCACAAGAGATAAGTGGATTATTGGATACACTCCTAAGGTTGTTGTTGCTACTTGGGAAGGTTTTGATAATACAAATGCTGGACATCACTTAGAGAATTTAAGTGGTACCGGTGTTGGTCCATTATTTAAGACAGAATTACAACAAATATTACCAACTACAGGTAATAATAATTTCAGCGTTAAAGATGCCGCTTATATGGATTCACAAGAAAAGAAGGCTAATAGTTCTTCAGGTTCTAGTTTCTGGGATAGCGTTTCTGATGGCGCAAACAAAGTATCTAAGAGCCTTGGAAAAGGCTGGGACAATTTAAAGAAGAACGCAAATAATTGGTGGAATGATGCCAAAAAATTTGTTGGAGACTAAATTGACCAATTAATATAAAACGTCGTATCATTGTTATTAAGTGATACGACGTTTTTAGTTAAAGGAGTAGTTAAATTGAAATTTATTCATGCCGCTGATTTACATTTAGAGAGCCCGTTTAAGGGTTTGAAGAATGATGAAACTCCAAATGGATTATGGAAACAAATATATGATTCTACTTTCAAATCTTTTGAAAGAATCGTAAATGATGCCATCGAATACGAAGTTGATTTCGTATTATTGGCCGGTGACTTGTTTGATCGAGACAATCAAACCCCTAAGACTTATGATTTCTTTCAATCACAAATGCAGAAACTAAATGAACACAATATCGATGTATACATGATTTACGGAAATCATGATTATTTTGATATGCAAAAAGAATCTGTATCGTTTCCTGATAACGTTCATGTCTTTGGTAATGAAGTTGAAACCAAAACATTTACTCTAGATGGTAAGAAGATTGCCATTACCGGTTTTAGTTATGCTAATAAATGGATTACAGATAAAAAAATTGATGAATATCCAGTAAAAAATGATGTAGACGTGCAAATAGGGATGCTACACGGTGGTTTGGAACAAACAGGGGATCATTATGCTCCATTCTCATTAGAAGACCTTATAAGTAAGAAATATGACTATTGGGCATTAGGTCATATTCATAAACGCCAACAACTAAACGAAAGCCCATTGGTATTTTATTCTGGTAATATTCAGGGAAGACATAAGAACGAACCAGGCGATAAGGGATACCTACTAGTTGATGATGAAAGTGGAAAGATGAAAGCAACATTCCATGCCACATCATTAATTGATTGGTTAACTCTTGATTTAAATATGGATTTTGTTGATGTTGAAAGTGCCAAAAATCACATATTACAAGTTTTGATGGGCAATAAGTTTGAAAACATGCAATTGATTAGTTTGAACCTTATCTTTAATAACCCAGTTTCTGATGGTCAAAGACAGGACTTAGAATATCGAGTTATCAATGCGCTAAGTAAGGATTATGAACAATTAAATGCATGGATTTATGAAATTAATGTAAGATTGAGCAATGACCAAAAGATGTCATCAATTGACCAAGATATTTGGGATGAGGCACAAGCAAAAGTGTTCTCTGAAGATGAAATCAGTTCAGTTTCTAAATCGTTACGTAAGTATGATTTTATTGCACAACATTTGGATGACTCCAAAGAAGATTTAATGGAACAAACAAAAATGAAGCTGCTAGGTGGAAAGGAGGATACGGATGAAGATTAATAAGTTAGAAGTGCTTGGTTACGGTAAATGGCACGACGTATCCTTTGATTTTAATGATGACAACCTACAAATCATATTTGGTAACAATGAAGCAGGTAAAACAACATTATTAAGCTTGATTGAAGGTATTTTGTTTGGTTATGTCGACGGACGTGGAAGTGCGTATGAACAATATATTCCACGAGATACTAAATCATATGGTGGAAAACTGACAATTACCACCGATGACAATCGTCACTTTATTTTGACTAGAATTGCTGGAACCCACGGTGGAGAGCTATCAATTTACGATATCGATAATGATATGCAAACCTCAAATGACATTCTAGAAAAGATTTTAGGACCAATTGATCGAGATACCTTTGAACAACTATTCTATTTTGGTGACTTAGACATTAAACAAATCTCTAAGTTGAGTAAAAATGAGTTAGTTAGTCGGATTCAAAAAGTTGGCTTTGTCGGAAGTGATCAATGGTTAGAGCTAAGAGACAAGTTTGATAAAGAAGCAAAGGACTTATATGCTCCAACCGGACGTAAGCCACCTTTGAATCAAAAGCTTAAAGAATACGACGATTTATTGGACAAGATTGCTGAAAGCAAGAATAGTTTAAATGATTACAACCAATTGATTAGTCAAAAGAATGCTTTAGAAGCATCCATTAATCAATCTAAGCAAAAGGTTAGTGAGTTAGAAAAGAAACTGACTCAATTAAATCATTTCAAACAGGTTTGGCCAGTGTATCAACAACTTTCATCTTTAAAGCGAGATAAGTTTGAATTTAAAGATGGATTCTTTGATGACGATGTTAAACAATTTAATGAATTAACCAATCAACTATTCTTAATCAATCAACAAATTGATAGTATCGAAAAATCAATTAACCAATTGAACGGTTCGATGAATAACGATGATGATTTGAAGAAGTTTAATGAATACAAGACTGAAATTGATAAACTAGTTCAATCATTCTACAAAGTTAATGAACAAATCAATCAGTTAAGTGTTAACCGATCAATGATTAACGAAATTAATCGCCAAGATAGTCAACAAGTTGTTGCTAGCAGGGATGATATTGTTTCAATCGAAGGCATTAAACAACAACTTTCTGAACTTCAAACAAGAAAGCAAAAGCCATCTAATAGTTTTTCTATCATTGGTCTAATTGGTGTAGTTATTGGAATTGCAATGCTTACCGTATTACCAGGAGCATTAAAACTGGTTGGAATTATTGTATTATTGCTCAGTGGAATTTATACCGGATCCGTTAAGTTCAAGAAAAACGAAGATAGTAATTCTAATCAAGAACGTGACACATTAAATAGTCAATTAGTAGATTATGGTAATGAATACTCCTTTAATGCTGAAAATGTTGATGATTGGTTATCAGAACAAAAGTACTTAGCTCGTAAGACTAAAGATAATAATCAAAAGGCTAAGTATGAAGAAGAAATGAATCAACTAAATGAAGGTCTAAAAGAATACTTTTCTGAATGGCAACGAGTGTTTAGTGGCCTTAACATTAATGATTCATTTGATAATCAACTTTCACAAATTCGTACTTATCTAAATAAGATGAATGAAGAAAATGCAATTAATCTACGAAACAATAATCAATTGCAAAACTACTTACAACAAAAATCATCCTTAATAGATAAACAAATTCAGTATAAGAGGGATTACTCTGAATTCTTGAATACTAGAAAAGTCGAGAATGGCGATGAATTTAAAGAAATTGTGGAACAACAAAGAAGTCATTCAATTAAAGCAGCTCAACTACAGAACGTTAAGGATCAAATTACCGATGACGATGTAAAGGCTCTAGATACCTTTAATGATTTATTTGAATTGGACAATCAATTGAATTCAGCAGATGAAGCAATGACTACTGAAAAACAATCATTACTAAATGCATCTCAACAATTAGAAAGCTTAAACATTCAATTGAAACACGTTATTGCTGATGGAACCTACAACGAACTAGTGCAAAAGCAAAGTAACCTAGAAGCAGAAATCAATGAAATGGTTGATCAATGGATGAGCATGAAACTTGCTAACTCCTGGATTGATGAGTCATTAAACATTGCAACTGCTGATAGAATTCCGTTGTTCGAGTCCAAGGCAAAAGAATTCTTTGCAATCTTGACCGATAACAGATATACAGGAATTACTTACTACAAGAGTAAGTTAAAGGTGACTAGGGATGATAAGGTTCAATTTGATGCTGGAGAACTATCTAGAGGAACAATTGAACAACTTTACCTAGCCTTGATTCTGTCACTTTCTGTGGTATTTGGTAGGGACTATCGTTTACCATTAATCATCGATGATGGATTAACTGAATTCGATCAACAACGAACAGGTAATGCAATTAAGCTATTAGATAATATCAGCGAATCAATGCAGGTGATTTATGTTACTTGTGATTCTGATATTTTAAAACTAGTAGATGACAAATCAGTGCTAAATTTAAATGAGTACTAAAAAAGACTCCGGAAAATTCCGGAGTCTTTTTTATTTAACTATTATTTGCTGCTTGATGAGCTAGTTAAGTATGATGATAGGATGTTTTGTAAGTCCTTATCCTTAATTTCAACTCCACCATTCTTAAGAACCTTAGTTACAACGCTCTTTAGAGTAGTGCTGTCGCTTAACTTAGAAGTAGCGATTTGATCCTTTAAATCATTGATGTGGTCATTGTATGAACCCTTCTTAGGGTGGTTAACCATTTGGATGATTTGGTATCCGTATTGAGTCTTAACAGGTGTCTTAGTGTATTCGCCGTTTGATAGCTTGTAAGCAGCTTTTCTAAATGCTGAATCGATGCTTGAGTCAGTGTTATCAAATGGAGTTACACGACCTGACTTGTTCTTGTTTGAAGTGTCTTTTGAGTACTTCTTAGCAAGATCTGAGAACTTCTTACCATCTTTAAGTTCTGAGATAACTTTTTCAGCAGTCTTCTTGTCAGATACTAAAATTTCGTTAACAGTAACCTTTGGTTCGTAGCTCTTGAATTGTTTCTTTAGGTCAGCTGTAGAGTATGAAATGTTAGCTCTAACTGCAGCCTTTAGAAGTAGGTTTGATTTTAGTTGGTTCTTGAAACTAGTAGTAGTTAAACCTTGTTGTTCAAGTAAAGTTTCAAATTCTGAACCGTATTGACTCTTGTATTGGTTGTATTGAGCGTTTACTTCTGATGAAGAAACCTTGTTACCATATTCCTTGTTCAATACCTTGTCTAAAATCATTTGTTGTAGAACTTGTTTACCGTTTGAAGTGTTCTTCATGCTGCTGTAGTATTCGCTTTGGGTAATCTTACCACCGTTAGTAACGGCAACAGTCTTATCACCACAGGCAACTAATGAAACACTTAGTAATGCACCGGCAAGTCCAACTAGAACTTTTTTATTCATAATGTAATACACATCCATTTCTTTATTTTATCTATCATTAACTGATAGTTTTACGTTAACACATAGTAAATTCTATCACAAAAAAACTTAAGAAATTTTTAAATTTATTTGGTGATATTATTAATTCTTTGGTTAATTAAATCTACGTGCGGATTGATTTTGAATTGATATCCATCAATATCTCTTTGCATAGCTTCAATAGTGGGCTTTGACTTGCTAACCTCATCCTGTAATTTGGAAATGTTAGCAGTTAGCTTACTTTTTTGATCTAAAACGTTAGAAACGCCATTGATTTTATCTTTAGTAGATGAATAAATACTGTTGGCCAATTCTTTTGGATCACGTTTAGTAACAACTAGATAAGCGCCCAAACCAGCTGCAGATAATCCCAGTAGCTTTAGCATTGATTTAATCATGCTTATTCCTCCAATGAACTAATAATATTTGCTTTAATTTGTTCAAAAGCCTCTTCATTGTACTTATCTGAGTTGTCTTGAAAGCTCATAGAGAAGCCATCGTTTTCACTATATCTAGGAATAAGGTGGAAATGTGAATGGAACACAGATTGATATGCCAATTCACCGTTGTTATTTACGATGTTCATTCCTAGAATATCTGGAGCTGATTTTTGAATCGCTCTAGCAATCTTAGGAATTCTTGAAAATACTTGTTCAGCAAGTTTTTCATCATATTCGTAGATATTAGCAACATGTTTTTTTGGCACAACTAAAGTGTGACCAGGTGTAGCTTGTGAAATGTCCAAGAAAGCTTTCACATATTCATCTTCGTAAATAGTGTAACTTGGGATTTCACCATCAATTATTTTGCAGAATACACAATCACTCATATTATTCTTCCTTTCTTTGATATTACTGTGATTATATACATATTAACATAAATTAAGCTTAAAGGAACTTGTGATATAATTGACTTTAATAAATTTCATAGGGGTGATATTCCGTGTCATTAAAAGTGGATAATTTAGTGGGTGGATACTCACGAATTCCAGTCCTAAAAGATGTGTCATTTGACGTAAAAGACGGCGAGTTAGTCGGATTAATCGGTTTGAATGGTGCAGGGAAGTCAACCACAATCAACCATGCCATTGGATTGTTAAGACCATTTTCTGGATCAATTAAGATTAATGGAATCGCAATGCAAGATGATATCGAAGAATATAAAAAGCAAATTGCATATATTCCGGAATTCCCGGTTTTATATAAAGAACTAAATTTAAAAGAACATATTGAAACTACCATTAGGGCTTATGACCTAGATGAACAAGCTGCATGGGAAGATGCTAATAAAATGCTAAAGATGTTTAGATTAGAAAATAAGCTTGAATGGTTCCCCGTTAATTTCTCGAAGGGGATGCGTCAAAAAGTGATGATTCTTTGTGCGTTTATCACTAATGCAAAACTATTCGTCATTGATGAACCATTCTTAGGATTGGATCCGGTCGCAGTAAATGACCTGCTTAATTTAATTGAAGAACAAAAGAAAAAGGGTAGCAGCATCTTAATGTCTACCCACGTATTAGATACGGCTGAAAGATTTTGTGATCGTTTTGTTTTGATTCACAATGGGCAAATCAGAACAGAAGGAAATATTCAAAAGCTACAAGCAGAATTTGGTAGCAAAGATAGTTCCTTAAATGATATTTACTTGAAGCTTGCAAAGGAAGAAGCTAATGAATAGTCTTTTTAATCAGCGTTTGCAATCCCATTTTACGCAAATGTCTAAGTATTTAAGATATGTATTTAATGACTTTTTTGTGATTGCATTAATGTTTATCATTGGTGGAATTGGCTATCAATATGCGATGTTTATTAAGAATCTTCAAGCAGGAAAATGGTGGGAACAACTAGTCTTAGTGGTTGTCTTATTAGTTGTTATGCAACTAAATAATTTGGTCACTTTTGTAAAAAGAGCCGACTTTGTTTTCTGGCTACCAAAAGAAAAAGAATTCTTTGCTTTCCTACGCAGCGGATTAAGATACTCGAAGTCTTTGGCAATCATTGTTCAAATTGTGGCATGGTTTGTCATGATTCCATTTATTGAAAAGGCGATGGTTACTACTAACATTGCTTTGATTTTAATGTTTTTAGTAATCATGGTTGTCTTAAAAATGATGATTTTAAACTTTCAAATGATTGACAACTACCATCACAACGGTAATCTTTTGAACAATAAAGTATTCTACCGCGTGATTGTTCCGTTGGTTGTTGTTGCTTTAGCCACTTATATTAATGTTTATGTGGGTGTGGTAATTGGTATAATGATGTTGATTTTATCGCATTTGCTAGTTGCCAAACTCAAACAACAAAGCATTGATTGGCAAGTTGTTATCGAAAAGACGGAAAGTCATGAAAACAGACTTAATCGCTTCTTCAATATGTTTACAGATGTTGAAAACATGCAAGGAGCAGTTAAGAGACGCGGATATCTTGATCCAGTGTTCAAGATGTTCAATGATGATGTTTATTCAGTCCTATATTCAAGAGGAATAGTTAGAGATAAGGAAATTAGTGGTTTATTGGCCCGGGTTTCTGTTCTAGGGGCAATCATTATTGGGGCAATTAAATTAGAATGGATGGCCATTTTAATTGCATTGCTATTTATGTATTTGATTGTGTTTCAACTGATTCCATACTTTACTAACTTTGAGGATAATGTTTTTACATCGTTGTATCCAATTAATTTTGATCAACAAGTGAAGTCGTTTACAGATGTGATTGGCAAGATAATGATTTTAGTGGTTATCGTATTGATGATTGGTTCAATCTTCATGTTTAATTTATTAGGATCGTTAATGTTATTCTTGGCGTTAGTTATTGAATGGATTTTATTGATTAAAATATATGTACCAAAGAAAATAAAAAAAGCCAGTTCAAATTATTGATGTTGCTTGACGTAGCTATTAAAAAGCCAGTAAAATAGGTAACAGAATAAAAATAGAACATTTGGCAGATTTAATTAGTCAAAACCTTGGTTTTGGCTATTTTTTATGAGGAGGATAATTCGTGAGAGTTAGAAATAAGCCATGGGCAGACGGTTATATCAAAGATAACCAAAAATATATTGTGACTGATCCTGAAAACTGGATTGGCAAATGGTCACAACGTTTTGAAAAAGAACAACCAATTCATATTGAAATTGGAACAGGAAAGGGTCAATTCATCGTTGAAATGGCCAAAAAACATCCTGAAGTTAACTTTTTAGGTATCGAAATCCAAAAGACAGTTATCGCAATTGCTTTAAAAAAGGTAGTTGAAGCTGATTTACCAAACCTACAATTAGTTCATACCGATGGTGCTGGTGTTGATACCTTCTTCGGTAAGCATGAAATTGATACAGTTTACCTAAACTTCTCAGATCCATGGCCAAAGAAGCGTCATGCTAAGAGAAGACTTACTTCACCAACATTCTTGGATAGTTACAAGACAATTCTAAAAGAAGACGCTCCTGTCGTTTTCAAGACTGATAACCGTGGCTTATTTGAATACTCAGTAATTACTTTCAATAATTACGGAATGTACTTTGATTTACTATCACTTGATTTACACAATAGTGAATACATGGAAGACAATGTTGAAACTGAATATGAACACAAGTTTAGTAGCAAAGGCCCAATCTACAAGATTGTTGCTTACTTCAACAAAAAAGAAGACTAATTAATAGCCTTCTTGAAGTTCATTAATCCATTTGAATTGATAGTTAGAATTAATTTCAAAGTATCGTTCAATTATTTCATCGTTTTCTAAAACGTTGATAGCACCAACGTAATCTTTATTGTTATTCTTTTTCATAACCCAGCTACCATAAACTTTACTTTTGTTTAAAGTATTTTTAGCGTGAGTTATTTGTAGGTTAATTTTTTTGATGTGTCTTTCTTGCTTGATTTTTTTAGCAACTAAAACACTAGTGCCGATAACTCCAATGGCAAGGGTTGAAACGATTGCGTTTTTAGACTTAATGATATATCACATCCTTTTTGTATAGGATACATTATATTACATTCAAATTTATAATCAAACTGCATCGAAAATAGCAAGAAATAAGTTATAATAAAGAAAAAATAATTGGAGTGAATAAACATGGAACAATTACCAACAATGAACTTAGATGAATTAAAGAAGACTGTTAGCGATGGCAAGTACATGCTATTCTTCTCAGCTGACTGGTGCCCAGATTGCTCATTTATCAAGCCAGCAATGCCAGAAATCGAAGCAGAATACCCAGATTACAAATTTATCGCAGTTGATCGTGATCAAAACATTGATTTAGCTGCTGATTTAGCAATTTTTGGTATTCCAAGCTTTGTTGCATTCGAAAACGGTGAAGAAATTGGCCGTTATGTAAATAAAGACAGAAAAACAAAGAAACAAGTAGAAGAATTTATCGATTCTCTATAATAATTAATATGTGGAAGGTAAGATTTAATGTTAATTGCAAGTTATAACCCAAAACAAACTGGTGACATTTTAGTTGTCATCTTGGATGAAGATGCCAAAGAACAAAAGGTAGAACAAATTGGTGATGTTGTCAGAATTTCTGATTCAGAAAACGACCACGTTACTGGTTTTAACTTTACTAACGCTTCTGAAGTACTACCACGTCTAAAAGACGTAAACGGTGAAGTTACATTAACTCAAGAAGATTTAGATGCCTTAAACAAGTCATTATCTGATAATGGAATTAAGGACACTATTGAATTAGATAATGATCCAAAGTTTGTTGTGGGATATGTAAAATCTGTTAAAGAACATCCTAAGTCTGACCACCTAAAGATTACTGAAACTGAAATTAATGATGGTAAGACACTACAAATCGTTAGTGGTTCTCCAAACATGCAAGAAGACATTAAGGTTGTTGTTGCCAAAGTTGGTGCAATGATGCCTGATGGACTAATTATTTGGCCGGGTGAATTGAAGGGTGAAGAAAGTAACGGAATGATTTGTTCAGGTCGTGAACTATTAATTCCAAATGCACCACAAAGACCAGGTGCTTTGATTTTACCTAACGATTACCAAGAAGTTGGAGAATCTTTTGATTTTGAGAAAGCTGACACATTATTTTCAAAATAATAAAACAATAGGGGATTTGTAATCTCCTTTATACATAAATTTTTAGATTAAGGATGACGCTTGAATGGAACACTATGACGGACCTGCTTTTTACCGTAAATATAACGTTTTAGGTAAGAACAATGAATTAAAACATAATAATAAGTCTAATAAAAGTGAATCCCGAACTAATAGAGATGCAACTGTAAGACAAAATAATAATTCTGAAGATTATCTTCTACTTAACAGAGACAATCCAATTGCTAAAAGAGCAGCAGCTTTTAAGCCAAGTCACAATTCAACCGGCGGCTCGAAAGTTCAATTCTACCAAAATGAAACTTCTAGCAAATTTAGAAAAATTATGAATCAACTTGATCGTCACAATGATGAATTAATTGGTATGACAAGTGATGATACTGGAGCTATTGATTTAGATCGAGAAGAAATTAACACTTCTGAAGACGAATCAATTGCAACTAGTCAAGCTGATGCAGTTGATAAACAATCAATCGAACAATTTAATGACATAGAAGCTGAACCATATTCAACACCTTACATTGATAGAAGTAAGGCCGCTGAAAGCGAAGCGGAAGCTCAGGAAACAGTTGTTGCTGATAGTGAATCAACCTCTGTAAACGACACTGTTGCTGATGCGACTGATACTTCTAGTAATGAAGTTTCACAAATTGCTGAACAAAGTAGTTCATCTAATCAGTCTTCATTTGATAAGTTTATGGGGATGGTAAATCATGATGCTGATAATCAACTAGACTCAGAATCAGAAAACGATAATGAAGATGACACTCAAACTCATGACTATTACGATGATGAATCTGATAGTGATAATTATGCTACTTCAGATAGTGACGATGTTCTCTCTTCACATGCTGAGGTAAATAATTCATCAGTCGATGGAGATGCTACCCAATTTGTTTCATCTGATTACTATGTTTCAGACAATGGAGAGGAAAGTGCCGAAATTGATGAAACATCAACTGAAACAAGTGGTGATGGCAATAATGAACAGGTCGAAAAAACACAAGAAGAAAAGAGAAATATTGGAAATCATGGACTAGGTCATTCTTTAGCATCAATCTTAAATCAAGAGCAAAACGTGCAAAAAGACTTGTCTATCTTTAATGACCGTCCAGTATCACAATCCAGCGTTGCAGAAGAAGATGATGCACCTGAGGAAGAATATCATCATGATGAAAGTGTATCTGCTGACTACGATGACAAGGGGTACCAATTCCCATCTATGAATTTATTGGAACCATCAGATGAATTTGAAGATGATTCGATGGATGATTGGATTGAAAATCAAGCGGAAATCTTGGATGAAACACTCCGTGCTTTTAATGTGGATGCAAACGTTGTTGATTGGACCAATGGACCAACAGTTACACAATTCCAAATTAAGCTTCAACTAGGGGTTAAGGTAAGTAAGATTACTAACCTAACGGATGACTTGAAACTAGCATTAGCTGCTAAGGACATCAGAATTGAAGCACCAATTCCTGGAAAGACGACTGTAGGTATTGAAATTCCAAATCCAAAACCAAGACCGGTTAGATTGTCCGAAGTATTGGATACTCCACAATTTGAAAAGACAGATAAGCCACTTACTGTTGCTTTAGGGGTGGATCTAACAGGTAAACCTCAAATGACAGACTTGAGCAAGATGCCTCATGGTTTGATTGCCGGGGCAACCGGTTCAGGGAAGAGTGTGTTCTTAAATAGTTTATTAATTTCACTACTATACAAGGCAACTCCTGCACAATTAAAGATGATTCTAATTGATCCTAAGGCCGTTGAAATGGCTCCTTATGATAAATTGCCACACTTACTTTCACCAGTTATTTCAGATCCAAAACAAGCTTCTGCAGCTTTGAAATGGTCTGTTAAGGAAATGGATGAAAGATACGAAAAGCTTGCTGCAGCAGGGGCAAGAAACATTGAACAATTCAATCAAATGGCTGAACAAGCCGGTGAATACACCAAGAAGATGCCTTACATTTTGATTGTTATCGATGAGTTGGCCGATTTGATGATGGTCGCTTCTAACGAAGTTCAAGACTACATCGTTAGAATTACACAAAAGGCCAGAGCGGCAGGGATTCATTTGATTGTTGCTACTCAAAGACCTAGTGTTGATATTATTACTGGTACAATCAAGAACAATATTCCAACCCGTGTTGCCTTCATGGTATCCAGTCAAGTTGATTCTAGAACCATTATTGATACTGCTGGTGCTGAACGATTACTTGGAAAAGGTGATATGTTGTACTTAGGGAATGGAGCAAGTCAATCTGCTCGTTTACAAGGTACATTTGTTACTAACGATGAAATTGAACGAGTAACCGATGAAGTTAGAAAGCAGGGTGAACCTAAGTATGCTTTCCAACCTGATTCATTGCTGAAGAGTGTAAATCAAGTTGAACAACAAGATGAATTGATGCCAGATGTTTTGGAATACATTTCCAATGAAGAAACAGTATCTACATCAAAACTACAAAGAGTCTTCTCAATCGGATACAATCGAGCTGCCAGTTTGATTGACGAGTTAGAGAAGCATAATTATGTATCAGGTCAACATGGCTCCAAACCGAGAGACGTATATTTAACCGAAAGTGATTACAAAAAGTTAAATATTTAAAAAATGGGCGCCATATCAGCTCAAATCTGATATTATAAGATTAATGAGAGATAAAAGGAGCATTTAATTATGGATGCAAAGAAAATATATCACTTTGTCGGTGTTAAAGGTACAGGAATGTCGGCAATGGCAAGAATCCTTAAAGATAGAGGATATGAAGTACAAGGTTCAGACATTGATAAATACACATTTACTCAAGTTGGTCTAGAACAAGCAGGAATTAAAGTACTTCCTTTTAACGTAGATAATATTAAAGAAGGTTTAACTGTAATTGCAGGAAATTCATTTACAGATGATCAACCTGAAATTAAAAAAGCAAGAGAAATGGGATTACCAGTATTTAGATACCATGAATTCCTAGGTGAAATGATTAAAGGACACACTAGTATTGGTGTTTGTGGTGCCCATGGTAAGACAAGTACTACCGGTCTATTGGCCCACGTATTATCAGGAATTGCGCCTACTGATTACCTTATTGGTGATGGTACAGGTAAAGGTGTTCCAAATGCTAGATTCTTTGCATATGAAGCTGATGAATACCGTCGTCACTTCTTAGCAACTAGTCCAGACTATGCAATCATGACTAACATTGACTTCGATCATCCTGATTACTATACAGGAATCGAAGATGTTAAGAGTGCATTCCAAACATTTGCTAACCAAACAAAGAAGGGTATATTTGCTTGGGGTGACGATGAAAACCTAAGAGACATTAAAGCTGATGTTCCAATCTATTACTACGGTACTAGAGAAGACGATGACTTTAGAGCTGTTAACGTCGTTAAGAGCACTTCAGGTTCAGAATTTGATGTTGAATACAAGGGTAAGAAACTAGGTCATTTCCAAATTCACTTATATGGTGAACACAACGTGTTAAACGCATTAGCAGTTATCGCTGTTTCATACTTCGAACACGACAACCTAGATGAAGTTCAACGTGAACTAGAAACTTTCAAGGGTGTTAAGAGACGTTTTGCACAAAGAAAAGTTGCTGACATGACTATTATTGATGACTATGCTCATCATCCATCAGAAATTGACGCAACCATTGATGCTGCAAGACAAGAATACCCAAACAAAAAGATTATTGCGGTATTCCAACCACACACATTTAGTCGTACAATCGCTTACCTAGATGATTTCGCTAAGAGCCTAAACAAGGCTGATGACGTATACATCACTAAGATTTACAGCTCACCACGTGAAAAATCAGGTAAGATTTCAAGTGCTGACTTAGCAAACAAGATTACTAAGAATGGTGGCTTAATTGAAGCCGAGAACATGTCACCATTACTTGAATATCATGACGCTGTTGTTGTATTCATGGGTGCTGGAGATATTCAAAAGTACGAAAGAATCTACGAAAACTTGTTGAATGATGTAACAAATAACATGAATTAAACACTTGTAGTTTCTTACGATTCTGGTAGAATACTTCTAACACATCGTAAACAAGGAGGGCTTATAGATATTATGAATAACTATGATCAAGCTGGACGTCGTTTAGTAAACGATGCATTCGGTATGAACAGATTTTTAACTAAAACATATGGATGGATGACTCTTTCAGTATTAATTTCTGGAATTGTTGCTTACATTGTTGGTGGAACTCTACACATTGTTTTTAGCGGTTTCCCAGCATTAATTGGTTTTATTCTATGGTTTGTGCTAGCTTTTGCTACTCAATCAATGGCTATGCGTAATGCCTTTGCTGGATTTATTATGCTATTGATTTTCTCAGCATTAACTGGTGGACTATTCTCATATGTATTTATGGCATTTAGTTCAACTGCTATTGCCGAAGCATTCTTTACAACAACCATTGATTTTGCTGTAATGGCATTCATTGGTCTTACTACAAAGAAGAGCTTAGATAAGATTGGTACACAAGCAATGGCTGCATTGATTGCTTTATTCATCGTAAGTATCATTAACATGTTCTTACACAATCCACTATTTGATCTATTCATTTCATTTATTGCTGTTATTATCTTTACAGCATTTACTGCTTATGACAGTCAAAAGATTAAAGAATCATTCAATGAATATGGTTCTGAAGTATCTGAAAATGGATTAGCAATTAGTGGAGCAATGGTTTTATACCTAGACTTTATTAACCTATTCTTAAACTTATTAAGCATTTTTGGAATTGGTGACAATAACAGATAATAAAAAAGATGGTGTTTATACAACACCATCTTTTTTATTTTTTATATAATATAATATGCGTGCATGTTAAAATTAAATTATCGAAGAAAACGGTAAGGAGAATTATATGTCTGATAAGAGATTATTATTAATCGATGGAAATAGTATTACTTATAAAGCCTTCTTTGCTTTAATTAAATTAGTAGATCGTTTTACTAATAACGAAGGGGTACATACTAACGCAATTTATGGTTTCAATAACATGTTAAATATTATGTTAGATAAAGTGAAGCCTACCCATGTTCTGGTAGCCTTTGATGCCGGAAAAACTACATTTAGAACAGAAATGTACTCTGATTACAAGGCTGGTAGAGACAAGACTCCTGAAGAGTTAGTTGAACAATTCGACTATGTAAAAGAACTTCTAAAAAATCGTGGTATTAAATATTACCAATTAAATAATTACGAAGCAGATGACATTATCGGTACACTTTCAAAGCAAGCAGATAGTTTAGGCTTCGACACAACCATTGTAACTGGTGATAATGATTTAACTCAATTATGTTCAGATAAGACAACTGTATCGATTTCTAACCGTGGAGTGTCAGGTGTTGTTAGATACGATACTGACTATGTAAAAGAAACAATGGGAATTACCCCTGACCAAATTATTGATTGGAAAGCTTTAAAAGGTGATTCATCCGATAATTATTCTGGTGTTACTGGTGTAGGAGATAAGACATCCCTAAAACTAGTTAAACAATTTGGCAGCGTTGAAAATCTTTACGACCATCTTGATGAAGTTTCTGGTAAGAAACTAAAGGAACACCTAATTGAAGATAAGGATGAAGCTTTCCTAGCTAAAAAGTTAGCTAGAATCAACCGTGAAGCCCCAATCGAGATTTCAATTGATGATACAGAATATGAAGGGGATCATCTAGACGATTTAATCGCATTTTATCGTCAAATGAACTTTAGAAAATTCCTTAGTGAAATGAACACCACTCAAAATGCAAATATGAAGGATATTGAATACGTTGAAGTAAAAGACGATACTTTATCTGAAATTGGTAATCAAGACAGCGACAAGGTGACATTTTACCTTGGTATGGATGGAGACAATTATCATGATGCTCCATTCATAGGGTTTGCTCTAAAGATTAACGATAAGATTTATGTATCAAACGATGTTGAATATCTAAAGAGTGATCAGATTAAACAAATCATTGAAAGTAATGATGTTAAAAAAGATGTATTTGATGCTAAAAGAACCTATGTTGGTTTAAACCGTTTAGGTATTACATTAAACGCCGTTGATTTTGATTTATTGCTATCTTCATACCTATTGGACACAAATGACAATAGCAATGATTTAGGCAAGGTTGCTAATCGTCATGATTATTTTGATGTTCAATCAGATGATGATGTATATGGTAAGGGCGCTAAGCGTGAAATTCCTGAAGGCAAAAAGTTATTTAACCATTTCGCTAGAAAATTAAATGCTATCGATGCATTAAGAGATAAGCTATTTGATGGTTTAAAGGAAAACAACCAATGGGACCTATATACAGATGTTGAATTGCCTTTGACATTTGTGTTAGCTAGAATGGAAATTGCTGGTGTTGTAGTTGATAAAGATGTTCTAAACGAAATGCAAAGCAAACTTTCTGAACGTTTAGAAGAAATCAAACAAACTATCTATAACGATGCTGGTGAAGAATTCAATATTGCATCCCCTAAACAACTTGGTGTAATTCTATTTGAAAAATTACAATTACCCGTAATTAAGAAGACTAAGACAGGTTATTCAACAGCCGTGGGCGTGTTGGAACAACTAGCTCCAGACTATCCAATTGTTGAAGCGATTCTTGAATATCGTCAACTATCCAAAATTCTATCAACCTATGTTGAAGGATTATTGTCTGATATTCATGGGGATGGCAAGGTCCATACTAGATACCTTCAAACGCTTACTCAAACGGGAAGATTATCATCTGTAGATCCTAATTTACAAAACATCCCTGTTAGAACTGAAGAAGGTCGTAAAATCAGACAAGCATTCGTGCCTAGTCACGATAACTATCAAATTTTCTCATCCGATTATTCTCAAATCGAATTGAGAGTCCTTGCTTCTATCTCTGGTGACAAGAATATGCAAGACGAATTCATCCATAATGATGATATTCATGCATCAACAGCCAGAAGAATCTTTGGACTAAAGGATAATAGTGAGGTTACTCCTGAACTTCGTCGTCAAGCTAAGGCCGTTAACTTCGGAATTGTTTATGGGATTTCCGATTTTGGTTTAGCAAAGAATACTGGTATCAGTAGAAAAGACGCAAAGGAATTCATCGAAAAGTATTTTGCTGAATATCCTGGAGTAAAACAATACATGGATGACAGCGTTAAAAGTGCGAAGGAAAATGGTTATGTAGAAACCATCCTTCACCGTAGACGTTATCTTCCAGACATTAATTCAAAGAACTTTAACCTAAGATCATTTGCAGAAAGAACAGCAATGAACTCACCAATTCAAGGTAGCGCTGCTGATATCATCAAGATTGCAATGATTAAGATGGAAAACGAATTAAAGAAACGTGGCATGAAAGCCAAAATGTTATTACAAGTGCATGATGAATTGATTTTTGAAGCACCTGATGAAGAAATTGAAGTATTAAGCGAATTAGTACCAAAGGTAATGGATTCTGCAGTTGAACTTAACGTTCCACTAAATGTTAAGAGCCATTACGGTAAAAACTGGTACAGCTTGAAATAAATTAAGTGAGGTTTAATGATATGCCTGAATTACCTGAAGTAGAAACTGTTAGAAGAGGTCTTACTAACTTAGTGGAAAGTGCTAAGGTTAAGACAATTGATGTATTATATCCCAAAATGATTAATGTTAGTGCAAAGGAATTCAAGGATACTCTAGAAGGCCACACTATTAATCGTATTGATCGTCGTGGTAAATACCTATTATTCAGATTTGATAACGAAATGACTTTGGTATCACATCTAAGAATGGAAGGTAAGTATGATGTAGAACCAGATGGAACTGAACCAACTAAACATACTCATATTATTTTCCATATGGATGACGACCGTGAACTAAGATACAAAGATAGTCGTAAGTTCGGCCGAATGTACTTAGTTAAAAATGGTGATGAAAAGACCCTTTCTGGTTTAGGCACAATTGGTCCTGAACCAACAGATGAAACTCTAACATTTGATTACATGAAATCAATCATGAACAAAGCTAGAGGAAAAATTAAGCCATTTTTACTAAACCAAAGTAATATTGCTGGATTAGGTAATATTTACTGTGACGAAGTTTTATGGTTGACCAAGATCCACCCTGAAACTCAAACTAATTTAATTACTGATGAAGAAATTGAAGAATTAAGAAAGAACATTATTGCAGAAATAAAAATGGCAATTAAGGGACATGGAACTACTGTTCACTCTTATTCAAACGCATATGGAGAAGCTGGATCATTCCAAAACCATCTACATGTGTATGGTAGAAAAGGTGAACCTTGTGAACGTTGTGATACCTTATTGGAAAAGATTAAGGTGGCTCAACGAGGCACAACATTCTGTCCTAACTGTCAAAGAAAAGTGGTTGAATAACATGACAAGAGTAATTGGTTTGACTGGCGGAATTGCTACCGGAAAATCAACAGTGTCTGAGTATCTAGCAAGTGTTGGATATGAAATCATTGACGCCGATAAAATTACTCACCAGGTTCAATCAAAAGGCAGCAAGGGTCTAGAGGCTATTGCTGCCTTTTTTGGTAAAGATATTATCAAAGACGATGGTGAGTTAAATCGACAAAAATTAGGATCAATTGTTTTTAATGACAAGTCTAAGTTAATTGAATTAACTAGAATTATTGATCCATACATCCGCAGTGAAGTAATTAGAAGAATTGATGAATCAAAAAATGATGTTGTCATTTTAGATGCTCCGACTCTGTTTGAAAATGGTTATCACTTCATGTGTGACGATATCATCAGCGTTGTCTGCGATGGAAATGAACAAGAAAAACGTTTGATGGAACGTGATTCTCTATCAAAAGAAGAAGCAGATTCAAGAATTAAGAGCCAATGGCCTTTAAAAATTAAGGCAGAATTGTCCACTTATGTGATTGATAGTAATGGAAGCATTATGCAAACACGCAATCAAGTGGTAAAATTGTTTAATAACATAGATTAATTGAGGTGAAACATATGCAATGTCCTCATTGCCATAAAAACTCTTCAAGAGTAGTTGACAGTCGTCCTGCCGAAAATGGACAGGTCATCAGACGTCGACGTGAATGTGAAAATTGTAATTACAGATATACAACATTTGAAAGAATTGAACAAACACCATTATTAGTTATTAAGAACAACGGCAATCGTGAAGAATTTGATCACGAAAAGATTCTTCGTGGAATTATTCGTTCTGCTGAAAAACGTCCAGTGCCAATGGACGCAATGACATCTATCGCAGATAAGGTTGAAAACCGTATCCGTTCTTTAGGTGAAAACGAAGTATCTAGTCAACTAATTGGTGAATACGTGATGAAAGAACTAGTGAATGTCGATGAAATTGCCTATATTCGATTTGCCAGTGTTTATCGTCAATTTAAAGATATGACAGTCTTTTATAATGAATTAAAAGAGGTACTAGATAAGGACCAAAAAAATAAGAAATAGCGGGGAATTAATATGACAGATCAATGGCGAGAGGTAGATCCTCTATCCAAGTTTATATTGTTGGCAGATGATGATTTATCTGACTTACAAAGAACTTCTTTGGATGTTTTATATCAACCAATCATTGGTGTCTTGCCATATGCTTTGATTAACAATTTTTGGCGTATGAGTCATGAAAAGAAGACACATCAAGCACATAGTCATTTTGAAACCTTGTCTTATTTGAGTGTCGATATGAAATCATTTTATGATGCCCGTTTGAGATTAGAAGCGGCTGGATTGATGAAGACATATATCAAGAATAACGAAAGCAACGAAAAACAATACGTTTATCGTTTAGTTAGTCCGCTATCTGTTAATGATTTCTTTATGGATGATTTATTAAGCGTTTCACTATTACAAGTTATTGGTGAAGATAGATACGTTGATTTATATAATGAATTTATCAGACCTGGATTTGATTTATCAGAATATAAAGACGTTTCAAGAAACTTCCTTCAAGTATTTAATATTCGCGATAGCGAAGTTACCAATACACCAAAGGCAGTTCAACAAGTAAAAAATAGTATTAATGATAATAGTAATGACGTTAAATCAGGTCCAGTCATTGAAAAAAGTGATGATTTTGACTTCAATTTACTATTAGATATGCTAAATCAGTCGTATGTTAATACATCTGATGTTAAGAAGAATATCAATTTGATAAATTCAGAGCATCAATTGTACGGTATTGATGAAATTGAAATGGCTAAATTGATTGAAAAGGCAACTAATGTTACCAATAACGTCTTTGACCCAAACAACTTTAAGATTTTAGTATCTAGACAATTTCAATCAAACGCGGCTAACATATCTCGTCAGACAACCAATGATGAAAAATCCACTGAGACAGATAGTAATGATTTGAATGCTCAAGAAAAGCAATTGATTCAATCAGCTAGTGAATATGCACCAATCGAATTTTTAAACTATCTAAAGACTGCCAAAGGTGGTTATGTTCACAGCAATGAGGAACGCATGATTTCTGATTTGGTATCTAGACAAATTCTCAAACCAGAAGTAATCAACATGATTGTTTATCATCTACTAATTGATCAAGAGAAGTCCGGTTTAAATAAGAATCTATTTGAAGCAATTGCTGATAATTGGTCACAAAACAATGTTACCAATGCAAGTAAGGCGATTACTTTCATCAAGAACAGACAAAAAGAATTAAATAAACCTAGAAAGCCACGTTTCAACAACAATCGTAAGATGACGGTTAAAGAAACACTTCCTGATTGGGCAAAAGACGACGAAAAGCCAAAGGAATATGGTAAGGTTAACGAAGATAAGAAAAAAGAACTAGAAGCGAGAATTCAAAAGCTTCGTAATAGTAGAAAAGAGGGTAGAGAATGAAAAACTTAAGTGATGAATTTGCCAAGACTTTAAGCAAGCCAAAATACAATGAACGATATCAACAATCAGTTAATGCTGTTTTGAATAACGAAGATGTTAAGTCATTTTTGAACAAGCACAAAGATGAGTTGGAAGACGATGTTGTGAAGCGCTCAATGTCTAAATTATATGAATTTGTTCAAGAGAATAACAAACTAAAGAACAATCAACCCACAACGATTCCCGGATATACTCCAGTACTAGTTGTTAATAAGGGATTGGTTGATATCTCATATGTTCCTACACAAGAAACTAAGGATAATATGAAGAAGGCCAAAGTACTTAAACGAATTCATGCGGTTGCAATGCCAAAGAATATTAAGAACGTCTCCTTAGATCAATTTGATTTAAGTGAAAATGACTATCGCATGAATGCGATGGGATTGGTTACTGATTTCATTGAGGAATATACCAATACTCCTAAGAAGTGGCATCAGGGGATGTATCTATATGGTGAATTTGGTGTTGGAAAAACATTCTTAATGGCTGCCATGGCCAATGAATTGGCTAAGAATGGTTTTGAAGTAACACTTGTTCATTTCCCAAGTTTTGCTGTTGAAATGAAGAGTGCAATTTCAAGTAACTTGGTTGCTGACAAACTAGATGCAATTAAGAAGACACCGGTCTTAATCTTAGATGATATTGGTGCTGATTCTATGTCATCATGGGTAAGGGATGATATCTTGGGTGTTATTCTTGAATACAGAATGCAAAACTCACTAAGCACATTCTTTACTTCAAACTTCTCAATGCAACAATTTGAAGAAGAACACCTAGCTATTAACAATAAGGGTGATGTAGAACCACTTAAGGCTAAACGAATCATGCAACGTGTTCACTACTTAGCAAAAGAAGTAGGGATGTTTGGCCAAAATCGTCGTCCACAATAATTAATGCTTGACAATTTAGGCGTGACTGTCGATAATAAAGACAGTTGATAAAAGACATGATTTTAAATCTCGACTTACAGGGAGAGGATACATTTGCTGGAAGTATCTTCATGTTCAGGTTTGAAGTTACCACTTTTATTTTAAATCAGAGGAAAATTCTGAATCGGGTTGTTTCGTTATAGACTATTATGAGGCCTATTTGTTTGTGCAAATAGGTAGAATTCGGGTGGAACCACGTTATTAACGTCCCTAGTGTCTATTTATTTAGATGCTAGGGACTTTTTTGTTTCTATTCGAAAATTACACAAGGGAGTGCTCTATTATGGCAAAGATTTCATTTGAATTTCCTGACGGTAGCGTAAAAGAATTCGATCAGGGAGTAACTACTGAAGATATCGCTAAATCAATCTCAATTAGTTTAGCTAAGAAATCAGTAGCTGGTAAGATTGACGGAAAAATGGTTGAAATTGATTTACCACTTGAAAAAGGTGGCAAGATTGAAATCGTTACAAAAGATACAGAAGATGGTCTAAAGGTTCTACGCCAAACAGCTTCACAATTATTAAAAGCTGCCCTTGCTGACCAATTTAATAACATCCAATTTGGTGAAAGTACTTCTGACGAAGATGGTTTCTTCGTTGATACAGACAAACGTGACTCACAAGTTAGTGCCGATGAACTACCACAAGTAGAAGAACGTATTAACAAAATGGTTTCAGACAATGTAAAAATCGAAAGAAAAGTATTATCTCTAAAAGATGCTTTAAAGCAAGTTGATGGAGATCCATACCAAGCTAAGTTAGTTAACGAACTAGCTAAAGATGGTCAAGTTGTCTTCTACCAAATCGGTGACTACCTAGGTTTAGGTGAAGGTGTTGTATTACCAGAAGCTAAGGCTGTTAAGGAATACAAGTTACTTTCAGTTGCCGGTGCATACTGGGAAGGTAAATCATCAAACCCAATGCTACAAAGAATCTTCGCTACAGCATTCTACAAGAAAGCTGATTTAGAAGAAGATCTAAAGAGAAGACAAGAAGCTAAAGAAAGAGACCACAGAGTTATCGGAAACAAGTTAGACTTATTCTTCGTTGACCCTAAGGTTGGTGCTGGTTTAGCTTACTGGATGCCAAATGGTGCTACTATCCGTCGTGTTGTTGAAAGATACATCATCGATAAGGAATTAGCTAACGGTTACCAACATGTTATTACACCAGTTCTAATGAACCTAGATGCATACAAGACATCTGGTCACTGGCAACACTACCGTGAAGACATGTTCCCACCAATGGACATGGGTGATGGTGAAGAACTAGAACTACGTCCTATGAACTGTCCTAGTCACATCCAAATCTTCAAGCACCACATTCGTTCATACCGTGAACTACCAATGAGAATTGCCGAACTTGGTATGATGCACAGATACGAAAAATCAGGTGCTTTATCAGGTCTACAACGTGTTCGTGAAATGACTCTAAATGATGGTCACACATTCTTAAGACTAGACCAAATTCAAGACGAATTTAAGAAGGTTCTTGGTTTAATGGTTGAAGTATACAAAGACTTCGATATTAAGAACTACCACTTCAGATTAAGTTACAGAGATCCTAAGAACACTGAAAAGTACTTTGATGATGAAGAAATGTGGAGCAAGTCACAATCAATGCTTAAGGGTGCCATGGATGATCTTGGCCTAGACTACGTTGAAGCCGAAGGTGAAGCAGCATTCTACGGTCCTAAGCTTGATGTTCAAACTTACACTGCAATGGGTAATGAAGAAACTCTATCAACTATTCAATTAGACTTCATGCTACCTGAAAGATTTGATCTACACTACGTTGGTGAAGATGGTGAAGAACACCGTCCTGTTATGATGCACCGTGGTTTAGTTTCAACTATGGAAAGATTCATTGCTTACCTAATCGAAGTATACAAGGGTGCATTCCCAACTTGGTTAGCTCCAAAGCAAGTTAAAGTTATCCCAGTAAGTATGGAAAAATACGGTGACTACGCTAAGGAAGTTAACAGCAAGTTAGCTGCATTAGGTATCCGTACAAGTGTTGACGACAGAAACGAAAAGATGGGTTACTTAATTCGTGATGCTCAAACTAACAAGATTCCATACACAATCGTTGTTGGTGAAAGCGAAATGAACTCAAACCAAGTTTCTGTACGTAAGTACGGTGAACAAGATAGTGAAAGTCTAAGTCTTGATGACTTCATCAAAGAAATTCAAGAAGACATTAGTAACTATTCAAGAGAAAAATAATAAATGTTATTGACATGTACCACTCATGTGGTATTATATAAGTAACGAAAAAGCAGAAGCATCCCGCTTCTCGCCTGAGTGATCTAAAGAGATGGCTAGGCATGATATCGGATTAACCTTTGATTTAATGTTCAAAGGACGAAAAGCGGGTGCTCAATTGTGGGCATCCGCTTTTTTCTGCTTTTTAATATACTTGGAGGTGAATTACCATAGCAAACGATATGATGGTTAATGATGGAATTCGAGCTCGCGAAGTTCGTTTAATTGGTGCTGATGGTGATCAATTAGGTATTAAGTCAAAGGACGAAGCAATGCAAATTGCTGAAGCTGCTGGATTAGATCTAGTAGTTGTTGCTCCAAAGGCTAAGCCAATGGTTGCTAAAGTTATCGATTACGGAAAATACCGTTTCGAACAACAAAAGAAAGCTCGTCTATCTCGTAAGAAGCAAAAGGTAGTTAGTGTTAAGGAAATTAGATTAAGTCCAACTATTGATACTAATGATTTTAATACTAAGTTGAAGAGAGCTAAGACATTCATCGCAAAAGGTGAAAAAGTTCGAGTTTCAATTCGCTTTAAGGGACGTGCCATCACACATAAGGAAATTGGTCGTGATGTTTTAAACAGAATGGCAGATTCTACATCAGATGTTGCTAGCGTTACTCAACGAGCAAAAATGGATGGAAGAAGTATGTTCCTAATGCTCGCACCTAAGTCAAGCGATAAAAATTAGATAGTATTTTTATAATACTTAAGTTAAATTAAGGGAGGATTTTTTCAATGCCAAAGACTAAATCAAATCGTGCAATTGCAAAGCGTTTCAAGAAAACTGCTAAGGGTGGTTTAAAGAGTGCTAACGCATTCACAAGTCACCGTTTCCACGGTAAGACAAAGAAACAACGTCGTAACCTACGTGGTACAAGCATGGTAAACGATACATTAGCAAGCAAATACACAAAGATGTTTTAATTAATACTTTTAAGTAAGACATAATTTAGGAGGATTTAAATATGCCAAGAGTTAAGGGTGGAACAGTTACTCATGCACGTCGTAAGCGTGTTTTAAAAGAAGCTAAAGGTTACCGTGAAGGTAAGCACAGTCTATTCAAGACTGCTAAAGATCAAGTTATGAAGTCACGTGAATACGCATTCCGTGATCGTCGAGCAAACAAAGGAAACTTCAGAAGATTATGGATTGCTCGTATCAATGCTGCTGCTCGTATGAACGGTCTAAGCTACAGCAAGTTAATGCACGGTTTGAAACTTTCAAACATTGAAATGAACCGTAAGATGCTAGCTGACTTAGCAGTTAACGATGAAAAAGCATTTGCTTCATTAGCAGAAACTGCAAAGAAAGCTATTAAATAGTCTATAAAAACTTTCACCACTTAAGGTAAGTAGGTGGGAGTTTTTTTCTTATTATGGGCACCGCTATTTTTGGTGCTCATACAATACATAATATTATTGAGGAGAATTAAAATGATTTCTAAGTTTAAACCAACATGGATGATTCCAGTCGTATATAATATTTCACCATCAAAATTAAAAGACATGGGGATTAAGGCAGTTTTTAGTGATCTAGATAACACCTTGATTCCTTGGAATAATCCTGATGGCACTCCTCAATTAAGAGAATGGATATCTGAACTCAAGAAAAACAATATTGAATTAATTGTTATTTCAAATAATAAACATAGCCGAGTTCAAAGAGCACTTAGAAGTTTGAAGTTAAACTTCATTTCTCGCTCCTTAAAGCCACTACCTAGAGGTATTAATAAAGCTTTGAGAGATTACCATTTACATCACAAAGAAGTAATTATGTGTGGAGATCAATTATTAACTGACGTTTGGGCTTCCAACAATGCAAATGTTAGAAGCGTCTTAGTTAAGCCATTAATTGAATCCGATGCTTGGAATACTAAGCCTAATCGCTTCTTAGAAAAATTAATATGGAAAAAATTAAGAAACAAATATGATGATTTAGACTGGCAGGAGGATATAAATGACAGAAATTAATCAATTACAAGACGAAGAAATTAGATGTATTGGTTGTGGTGCGTTAATTCAAACCACAAATCCTGATGAACTTGGATATACTCCTAATTCTGCCCTTGAAAAAGGAAAAGAAAGTGGCGAAATCTACTGCCAACGTTGCTTTAGATTACGTCACTATAATGAAATTTCACCAGTTAGCTTAACTGATGATGATTTCTTGAAACTATTAAACCAAATTAGAGATGCCAATGCGCTTATCGTGTACTTGGTTGATGTCTTTGACTTTAACGGAAGCTTGATTCCTGGATTACATCGTTTCGTAGGTGATAATCCAATCATGCTAGTTGGTAATAAGTCTGACTTACTACCAAACTCATTAAAACGTTCTAAACTGAAAGATTGGATTAGACAACGTGCTAACGAAGCCGGAATTCGTCCAATTGATGTTGAACTAGTTTCTGCTAAAACTAATGAATCAGTTGACGATTTATTAAAGAACATCGATAAGTACAGAAACGATCGCGATGTTTATGTTGTAGGTGTTACTAACGTTGGTAAGTCAACATTGATTAACCAAATCATTAGACAAAACACTGGAATCAAAGAATTAATCACTACTTCAAGATTCCCTGGTACTACATTAGACAGAATCTCAATCGATTTGGAAGATGGTCATGAATTAGTAGATACACCAGGTATTATTCATAAAGAACAAATGGCGCATTACCTAAATGGTAAGGACCTAAAGATTGTTCAACCACAAAAGCCAATTAAGCCAAAGGTTTACCAATTGAACCCAGAACAAACACTATTCTTCGGTGGTGTTGCCCGTTTTGATTACGTTCAAGGTGACAAGAAGCATGGTTTTACTGTTTATGTTGAAAACAACTTACTAATTCACCGTACCAAGTTAGCCAATGCTGACAGCTTCTACGACAAGCATTTCGGTGAATTATTAACTCCACCAAGCAGTGAATCAATTGATGATTTTCCAGAATTAGTTCGTTTCGAATTCAAGACCGATCAAAAGAGCGATTTAGTATTTGAAGGACTTGGATGGATTACCGTTCCAGCAGGTGTAGTTGTAGCTGGATGGGCACCTAAGGGTGTAGACGTATTAGTTAGAAGAGCAATGATATAAAAAGCGAGGTACAAAATTGAAATTACGTGGAAAACAAAAAAGATATTTAAGATCACAAGCTAACAGAATGAAACCTTTATTCTCTGTTGGAAAGAATGGTTTAAACGAAACTTGGTTAGAACAAGTATTGGATGCTTTACACAGACGTGAGTTAATCAAGGTTAACATTCAACAAAATTCTGATTTGGAAGTTAGTGATGTTCAAGAATACATTGAAGCAAACAGTGACATCAATGTTGTTCAAACAATTGGAAAGACATTACTATTATTCTTACCTGCAAGTAAGGAAAAGTTCCAAATTTACTCTGTAGAAGTTAGAAATATTTAGAGGAGTTCTTATCAATGCATAGTGAAAAGGTGCAAACTTTACCTAAGTTAAAATCTTTAAACAAGCGCAAAAAAATCGGGATTATTGGTGGAACCTTTAATCCGATTCATAATGGTCATCTATTTATTGCGGATCAAGTAAGGAGTCAATTAGGACTAGAAAAGGTATACTTCATGCCTGATTTCATCCCACCTCACGTTGATCATAAAGATGCAATTGATGCTGATGACCGCGTCAATATGGTTAATCTAGCAATCAACGATAATGATAAGTTTGATATTGAAATGCTAGAAATCATCAATCGTGGTAAAAGTTACACTTACAACACTATGGTAGAATTAAAGAGAAGACATCCCGACTATGAATACTACTTTATTATTGGTGGTGACATGGTTGAATACCTACCTAAATGGTATCGTGTTGATGATTTATTTAAACTAACTCATTTTGTAGGTGTTAGAAGGGAAAATTATCCAATGTCGACTAACTATCCAGTGATATGGGTAGATGTCGCTAAGTTAGATATATCTTCAACCTTAATTCGTAAACTCGTATCAAACCATCAATCAATTCGATACTTGGTTCCAGATGCAGTTTTAAAATATATAAAGGAGCATCATCTTTATGAATAATGTTGAATTAACATATACAAATAAGTACATCCCTTTATCTAGAGAAGAACTAATCGAAAAACTAAACAATGCTTTGACCCAATCAAGATTTGAACACGTTTTACGTGTTGAACAAATGGCGATTGAACTAGCAAAGAAAAATGATGTAGATATTGAAAAAGCAAGTGTCGCTGGACTTTGCCACGATTATGCTAAGCAAAGACCTGATGACGATTTCATCCAACTAATTAAGAAATATCGTTTGGATGATTTGTTATTACAATATGGCAATGCAATTTGGCATGGTGAAGTTGGCTACTTAATGGTTCAAAATGAATTAGGTGTTAGTGACATCGACATTTTGAATTCCATTAAGCACCACACCACTGGTGCAAAGTACATGTCAAAGCTAGAACAAATTGTATACATGGCTGACTATATCGAAATGGGACGCGACTTCCCAGGTGTAGAAGAAGCACGTGAAATTACATTTAATAATCTAGCTGACGGGGTGGCATATCAAACTAAGCACACTCTACAATATTTAATCAGTGCAAATAAACCCGTTTATCCTAAGACCATTGATACCTATAACGAATGGGTTAATGGATCAAACATAAAATAACGAGGAGATTTCAAATGAATAGTAAAGAAAAATTAGAAGTAATTGTTAAAGCAGCGGACAGCAAGAGAGCTCACAACATTGTTGCCCTAAATGTACACGAAGTTAGTCTAATGGCTGACTACTTCGTAATCATGGATGCAGCATCAAACAGACAAGTTAAGTCAATTGCTGACGAAGTTGCTGACCAAGCTGAAGAAGCTGGTATCAGTGTTAAAGAAGTAGAAGGTAAAGATACTGCTAAGTGGATTCTATTGGACTTAGGTGACGTTATTGTTCACGTATTCCAAGAAGACGAAAGAGAATACTACAACCTTGAAAAACTATGGTCAGATGCTGATTCAGTAGACGTTTCAGAATGGGTTAAGGACTAGCCAAATGATTTATCAAGAATTCGCAAAATTCTATGATGAATTATTTGATGAAACAATGTATGATCAATGGCTTTCCTTTGTAAAAGCAAATGTATCAAAAAATGATTCAATTATGGACATGGCTTGTGGAACTGGACGTTTATTAACGCTACTTGCCGCACAAAATTATAATGTTTGTGGTATGGATTTATCTGAAGATATGCTGACATTAGCTGAAGAACATTTAAGAGACATCAAACCAGACATGCCATTAATACAAGGTGATATGACTGAGATGGAAGGGATTCCTAACTTCGATGTGATTACTTGTTTTGATGACTCATTATGTTATTTGCCAGATCAAAATGTACTACAAACTGCTTTTGAAAAGGTACATGAACATCTAAATGACGATGGACAATTCTTATTTGATGTAATTACGCCATATCAAACAGATGTAGTATATCCAGGATACATGTATAATTACCATGATGATAGCAATGCATTCATGTGGCAATCATACTTAGGTGATGAAGATCACTCAGTAGAACATGACTTAGTTTTCTTTAAATACAATGAGTCAATTAATGCATATGACCAATTTAGTGAAATTCATTTAGAAAGAACATATGAGGTTGATACTTACATTGATTTATTGAAAAACTCAGGATTCAAAGATATCAAGGTTACTGCTAACTTTGGTAAAGACGAAATCACTGACACTACAACCAGATGGTTCTTTGTATGTAAGAAGGGATGATTCGATGAAAACTGTTGGTATAATTGCTGAATATAACCCGTTTCATAATGGGCATAAGTACCAAATTGAGCAGGCAAGACAAGCAACAAATGCCGACGCAGTCATCGTAATCATGTCTGGAAATTGGGTACAAAGAGGCCAACCTGCTATATTAGATAAATGGAACAGGGCACAAATGGCGTTAGAAAATGGTGCTGATATGGTAATTGAGTTACCTGTGCAATGTTCAGTGCAGCCTGCTGATATTTTTGCTAAGCATGCGGTAAATATTTTAGCTAGTCTTAAGTGTGAGTGGCTATCATTTGGTAGTGAACATCCAGATATTAACTTTAATGAGCTTGCTAATATTGATTTAAAAGAAACTAAAATAGATCATGATTACACCAAAAGCTATGCTGAGCTAATTAGGGATGCATTAACTAATGCGACTGGAGAAGATGTCAGTGCACCAAACGATGTATTGGCATTAAACTATGCAATTGCTAACCTAAAAAATAATCATCAAATGAAGATAGTACCGATTAAGAGAAACGGTGCTAACCATCATGATCGTGATTTAAACATCAATGGTTCCATTGCGAGTGCTTCTTCAATAAGAGCCGCTATCTTAGATAATAGTCAGGAATTGGTCCATTATCTTCCCGATAACACTGATATTGAAGCTTTAAATAATCATGTTGATTGGCAAGACTTCTGGCCATTATTAAAATATAAGATTGAAACATCAAGTATTGATGAATTAAATCATATCTATCAAATGACTGAGGGATTAGAATACAGACTAAAGAAGTATATCTATGAAGCACAGTCGTTTGAAGAGTTTCTACGCTTGGTTAAATCAAAACGCTACACATACGCAAGACTTCAACGTTTGTTCGTATATACGCTATTAAATTGGCGTAAAAACGATGATTTAAGTCGAGAGTATGTCAGAGTATTAGGATTTAATAAAAGCGGTAGAGCATATTTGAATGATATTAAGAAGCAAATAGAAATTCCTGTAATTACTAAGATTAATAAGGAATTATCTGAATCTGAATTAAATTTTGATGTAGTATCTGGTAGGATTTATGAAAATATAAATCATATTCCTCAAGATGCTGGAAAAATTCCATTAATTTATTAATTTTTAGGCCGGGTATCAAGGATATGACCTTGACAAACTAACTTCTTAATATGTATAATTAACGCTGTTGCATTAGGAGGAATAGACATGAAATGGTTCTTAAAGGAACTATCCGAATACAAAAACAAGCCACTTTCAGTATCAGAAGATATGAACTTATCTGATGATATTATGAGTAGATATAGCAAGTATGTTATTTCTGCTGATGACGATATTCACGTTGATGCTAATGTTTTCTCTGAAAACGGTGATGCAATCGTGACTGCTCGTGTAACAGGTAAGATTGTGGTTCCTTCATCAAGATCATTAACTCCAGTTGAGTTACCATTGGATTTCTCAATTAATGAAGTTTATGTTGAAACCAACTTACGTTTGAAAGAACGTGAGGATGAGGGTGAAATTGCTTTCCTAGTAGATGACGAAGGCGAAATTGATTTTGATAAATCAGTTGCCGACAACATCATCTTACAAATTCCAATGCACATTTTGTCTCCTGAAGAAATCGAAACTGGTAAAATGCCAGAAGGAAATGACTGGGAAGTTATTTCTGAAGACGATTTAGCCGAACAAGAGGCAAATGATAAAAAAGTAGATCCACGTCTTGCTAAGTTAAAGGACTTCTTTAACGATAGTGATAATTAAGCAAGACTTAAAATTTTTTCACTAGTGGATATTTTAATATAAAGGGGGTTTTTGCATTGGCTGTACCAGCAAGAAGAACTTCAAAAGCTAAGAAGGGTATGCGTCGTGGTCACATTAAGTTGGCTAACCCAGGTTTGAGTGCTTGCCCAAACTGTGGTGAATTACGTAAACCTCACATTGTATGTCCTAGTTGTGGATACTATGATGGTAAACAAGTTGTTAATGAAAACAACTAATTAAATAAAAAAGCTACCAGAACACCATGGGTCCTGGTAGCTTTTTTTGTTATATAAGTATAATTATTTTATTTATTTTGCTATTTATATTAAACTTAAATCGAGAGAATGGTTCGTTTTCTAATTTAAAATAGTAAATTGGTGAAAAAAATTAAGATTTTAATAATAATATTCGGATTAAGCTCTTCTATTATGAGAAAAAACGTGATAAAATGTACAAAGTAAGTTAAGATTTTCTAAAATAAATGGAGAGGTGTAATTTAATGAGCCGTATTTTGATAATTGAAGATGAAAAAAGCTTAGCTAGATTTGTAGAGTTAGAATTGAAGCATGAAGGTTACGAAACTGAAGTAGCCTTAGACGGTCGCGAAGGACTAGAAGAAGCACTTAACAACGACTATGATGTTATTCTTTTAGATCTTATGTTACCAAAGCTTAATGGTATGGAAGTTGCTAGAAGACTTCGTGAAAAGAAGACAACTCCAATCATTATGATGACAGCTAGAGATTCTGTTATTGATAGAGTTTCAGGATTCGATCATGGTGCAGATGACTACATCGTTAAGCCATTTGCTATCGAAGAATTATTAGCTCGTGTTAGAGCATTACTTCGTCGTATTGATATCGAAGGTGACGAAAACGCTGAAGACCAAAAGGTTGTTTACTTTAAGGACATTACTGTCGAAAAAGAAAGTAGAATCGTAAAACGTGGAGACGATATTATCGACTTAACTAAGCGTGAATACGAACTACTACTTACTTTAATGGAAAACGTTAACGTTGTATTAGCCAGAGACGTTCTTTTAACTAAGGTTTGGGGATACGATTCAAGTGCTGAAACCAACGTTGTTGATGTTTACATCCGTTACCTAAGAAACAAAATTGATAGACCTGATCAAAAGAGCTACATCCAAACTGTTAGAGGAACCGGTTACGTGATGAGATCATGATTTCCAACCATGATGATAAAGTTTCAAAGACAGTAAGCAGCAATCGAAGATGGTTTTCTCTTAAATGGAAATGGTCAATTGGATCAGCAATTATAATTTTTGTAATTCTATCAATTTTTTCTTTTTTGATTTACAATCGTTTTTCTGATGTCTTATTACACCAGGAGAACTCACGTACTATTGAATCGGATGTAACGATATCAAATCGATTAAGAACGATTAATCGATCATTGGATGAGAAGGCAGTTAGTTCTGCTTTAAATCCAAATAGTGGTTTTAGGGACGGCAACCCTAATAATGGAATGTCGACAGACGTTTATTCTGATTCTATTTATACTAACTTATTTAGTAAGGATATCGTGGTTAGTGTATACAATAAGAATTCAGACCAAATCTTCTCATCGAAGAAGTCGCCAAAAAAGATTTACAATTTCAAACCGGTAGATAGCCGTAAAACGGTTATTACCAAGAACTCAGGTAAGACAATCTTAGTTTTAGATTCACCAATCTATTCTGCAAAGACGCATGAATTAATTGGTTATCTAAGAGTAGTTGATTCAATGTCTGACTACAATTTGTATATAAACAAATTAGCCGGAATTTTATTTGTAATTTTAATTATTGGTATCTTCTTCTCTGCTGCATTGTCGTACTTTCTATCATCATACATGCTTCGTCCAATCAAGATTATCTCTAACACCATTCACAGTGTTAAAGAATCTCCTGAAACGGACAGTCGTGTGCCTAAGTTAACTCAAAACGATGAGTTGACTGACTTAGGGGACTTGTTCAATGATATGATTGATACAATGCAAAGATACATTGATCAACAGCAACAATTCGTTGAAGATGTTTCCCATGAATTAAGAACTCCGGTAGCTGTAATTCAGGGACACTTAGACATGCTTTCTCGTTGGGGAAAGGATGACCCTGAAGTTCTAGATGAATCAATTAAATCTTCAATCTACGAGATTAATCGTATGAAGAGTTTAGTTCAAGAAATGTTAGATCTTTCTCGTGCCGAACAAGTTGAAATCAACTATGGGAACAAGACTACGGATGTTCAAGATGTTGTTCATCAACAATATAATGATTTCCAAATGATTCACCCTGACTACAAGTTCATCTTAGATGATGATATAGGGGAAGAAACAATCATTCAAATTTACCGTAATCACTTGGAACAAATCTTGATTATCTTGTTAGATAATGCTGTTAAGTATTCTAAACAAAGAAAGGAAATCCATATTTCACTTTCTCGTAAATATCGTTATGTCGATATTGCGGTTCAAGATTTTGGTGAAGGATTAAGCCAAGAAAGCATTGATAAAATCTTTAACAGATTCTACCGTGTTGACAAGGCTAGAAGCCGTAACCAAGGTGGTAATGGTTTAGGACTTTCAATCGCTAAGCGTTTGGTAGAGGCCTATAACGGTAAAATCAATGTTGAAAGTTCATCGGGATATGGATCAATCTTTACAATTTCATTCCCAATCCTTTCAAAGGATAAGATTGAACATTTGAAACAACTAGATATGAATACTAAGCAATAAGCGCAATAAAAAAAGCACTGCCATTAAGCAGTGCTTTTTTTGTGTTTATTTATTGTTTTGATGTTTGTATACCAAACCAAATGGAACTAAGTTTTCGTTACCTTCTTTAATACGTTGAATGTTACTTCTATGCTTAATGAAAATAAAGATTGTTAGAATAATACCAATAACTCCAAGTACGTAATCATGATCCAATAAAATCAAGATTGTGATTAATGGAAATGAAATCATACTTGCTACACTAACCATACTAGTTAGGTAAGTAAATGAAATTTCAAAGATAAAAGCACATAAGAATAAGATTGGATGAATTGCTAGTAACATTCCAGCACTAGTAGCAACGGCTTTACCACCCTTAAACTTAGCAAAGATTGATAATGTATGTCCCAATACAGCGAATAAACCAAATACGATTGGTGATACGTTAGAGATATGGAAGAATGTTGGTAGCAATGTTGCAATGGTACCCTTTAGAATATCTAAAACCATAACAACAGCACCGGCAGTCTTACCAAGTTCTCTAAATGTATTGGTGGTTCCCATATTTCCAGAACCTAACTTGGTAATATCTTTATTGAAAAAGACCTTACCAATCCAGATTCCATTAGGAATTGCCCCTAACAAGTAGGCGACAATTAATAAAATTGTGATTTTCAAAAATGGTTCCTCCCAAAAATTAACTATCTATTAATTTTACCATTTTTAAGCATTATGACAACATCTTCTATATATAGGTGGTTTAATATTCCCTTTTAAAAGCGTTTTAAATAAGGTAATATATTATATTGTACGAAAGGGAGTGCGTTACGATGGCTAAGAAGTCAGAAAATTATAATGATGACTCCATCCAGGTCCTAAAGGGTCTGGAGGCAGTTAGAAAGCGCCCTGGTATGTATATCGGTTCTACTGATAGCAAGGGTCTTCATCATTTGGTATACGAAATTGTAGATAATGCGGTCGATGAAGCATTAGCAGGATATGGTGACGAAATTGACGTTACTATCCATAACGATAATAGTATAACTGTGGTGGACCACGGACGTGGGATGCCAGTGGGAATGCATTCATCAGGTAAGCCAACTCCCGAAGTTATCTTAACCGTGCTACATGCCGGTGGTAAGTTCACCGAAAATGGTGGATACAAGACTTCAGGGGGATTACACGGGGTTGGATCAAGTGTTGTTAATGCACTTTCAACTCACTTAAGCGTGACAATCGTAAGAGATGGCTACAAATATGAAGAAGATTTTGAAAACGGTGGTCAACCAATTGGAACTTTGAAAAAAATTGGTAAGACAAGTGAACACAGTGGAACAACTGTAACATTTAAACCAGATTCAGCAATCTTTACTACCACAATTTATAACTATGAAATACTAAAACAACGTTTAAGAGAATCTGCCTTCTTGTTAAACGGAATTAAAATCACATTAACTGATGAACGTGAAGGTCAAGAACGAAGCGATGAATTCTACTTTAAAGATGGAATCAAGGAGTTCGTTCAATACTTAAACGAAGACAAACACACATTGGGTAACATTATGTACTTTGACGGATCAAAAGATGGTGTTGAAGTAGAAGTTGCTGCACAATACAACGACGGTTATACCGAAAATACATTATCTTTCGTTAATAATGTGCGTACCAAAGATGGTGGTACCCATGAATCAGGATTTAGAAGTGCCTGGACTAAATCATTCAATGACTTTGCTAGAAGAGTGAAGTTACTTAAAGATAAAGAAAAGAACCTAGATGGTAGCGATGTTCGTGAAGGACTATCAGCAATCATCTCTATTAAGGTGCCCGAAGAAATGCTTCAATTCGAAGGACAAACCAAGGAAAAGCTAGGAAGCCCAGAAGTGCGTTCTATCGTCGATAACATCGTTTCCGAACAATTGGGTTACTACCTAATGGAAAACGGTGAATTCGCCCATGAATTGGTTCATAAGTCCCTTCGTGCCCGTAAGGCTAGAGAAGCTGCGCGCAAGGCGAGAGATGAAAGTAGAAATGGTAAGAAGAAACACAAGAAGGAACGTCTACTATCAGGTAAGTTAACACCCGCTCAATCTAAAGATGTTTCTAAGAATGAATTATTCCTAGTCGAAGGGGACTCTGCCGGAGGTTCTGCTAAGCAAGGCCGTGACAGAAAACATCAAGCTATCTTGCCACTTAGAGGTAAGGTTTTAAATACAGAAAGAGCTAAGCTAGACGATATTCTTAAAAATGAAGAAATTAGTACCATGATTTACACAATCGGTGCTGGAGTAGGTCCAGAATTTAACATTTCTGATGCCAACTACGACAAAGTTATCATCATGACCGATGCCGATGATGATGGTGCTCATATTCAAATTTTACTATTAACATTCTTCTACAAATACATGCGCCCAATGGTTGAACAAGGTCGTGTCTACATTGCACTACCACCGCTATACAAGATTCAACAAAAGGCCGGTAAGAAGAATCACGTTGATTACGCATGGACCAATGACGAATTAACTGACAAGTTAAAGGAATTTGGTCAACACCCAGCTCTTCAAAGATTTAAGGGTCTAGGTGAAATGAATGCTGATCAATTATGGGAAACTACTATGGATCCTGAAAACAGAACATTAATTCAAGTTCAAATCGACGATGCTGCATTAGCCGAAAAACGTGTTACTACATTAATGGGTGACAAGGTTGAACCAAGACGTGAATGGATTGAAGAAAACGTTAAGTTCACACTTGAAGAAGACGGCAGTATCTTAGATACCACCAAAGAAACAGAAAACGAGTAGATAGGAGGAACTATAGTGGTTAATCATTCAGTTATTGAAAAACTAACGCTTGAACAAATCATGAGTGAAAGATTTAGTCGTTACTCTAAGTCAATCATTCAAGAAAGAGCGTTACCAGACGTTCGTGACGGATTAAAACCTGTTCAACGTCGTATTCTATATGCCATGAATAAAGACGGAAATACTTATGACAAGGGATTTAGAAAGTCAGCTAAGTCCGTTGGTAATGTTATGGGTAACTTCCATCCCCATGGTGATAGTTCAATCTATGAAGCATTAGTACGTATGAGTCAAGAATGGAAAATCAGAGAACCATTAATCGAAATGCACGGTAACAATGGTTCAATGGATGGGGATCCAGCTGCGGCGATGCGTTATACAGAAGCACGTTTAAGTAAGATTGCTTCTGAAATGCTTAGAGATATTGATAAGGATACTGTTGATTGGGTACCTAACTTTGATGATACCGAAAACGAACCAACAGTATTACCATCTCGTTTCCCTAATCTATTAGTTAATGGTGCAACAGGGATTTCATCAGGTTATGCAACTGAAATTCCTCCACACAATCTATCTGAAGTACTAGATGCTTTGATTTACCTACAAAAGCATGCAGACGCTACTTTGGATGACTTAATGCAATTTATTAAGGGACCCGATTTCCCAACTGGTGGAATTGTACAAGGACTAGACGGAATCAAAAAGGCTTATGAAACTGGTCGCGGTAAGATTATCATTCGTTCTAAGACAGATGTTGAAGAATTACGTGGTAATAAGACACTTATTCGTGTAAGTGAATTACCATACGAAGTTAATAAGCTACAACTAGTTAAGCAAATCGATGAAATCAGAATTAACAAGAAGATTGATGGAATTGCTGAAGTAAGGGATGAAAGTGATAGAAATGGTCTATCAATTGCCATCGAATTAAAACGAGATGTTGATGCTACTGGTATTCTTAACTACTTATTTAAGAACACTGATTTACAAATCAACTATCACTTTAACGTTGTTGCAATTAATAAGATGCGTCCTGAACGTCTATCATTAAAGGAAATCCTAGAATCATATCTAGATTACCAACGCTTGATTGTTGCTAAGCGTACTAAGTACGATTTAGACAAGGCAATGGCTAGACAACATATTGTAGATGGTTTAATTAAGGCCTTATCAATTTTAGACCAAGTAATTAAAACCATTCGAGCAAGTGATAACAGAAAAGATGCATGTAATAACTTAATATCTGAATTCGACTTCTCAGAAAAACAAGCTGATGCGATTGTTAAGTTACAACTATACCGTTTAACTAATACCGACGTGGTTGAACTACAAGCCGAAAAAGATAAGTTAAGTGCAGACATTCTAGAATACAACACCATCTTAAATGACAAGAACGAACTAAATAAGGTACTAACCAAAGAGTTCAAAGATATTAAGAAGGCTTATGGTAACGATCGTCTTACTAAGATCGAAGCAGAAGTTGAAGAACTTAAGATTAGTAAGACTATCACAGTGCCAGAAGAAGACGTTGTTGTGCTAGTCAGTCATGATGGATACCTAAAACGTAGTAGTGTTCGTTCATACAAAGCTTCAGAAGTTGAAGAAAATGGTCTAAAGGAAGATGATTATCCAATCTTCTTAGAACAAATGACTACACTACAACACTTATTTATGTTTACTAATAAAGGTAATTTAATCTATCGTCCAGTACATGAAATTACAGATGCTCGTTGGAAAGAAACCGGTGAACATATTTCTCAAACTATCGGCCTAGCTGATGACGAAGAAATTATGAAAGTAATGTCATTTAAGACATTGAAAGAAACTGGTAAGTTTGTAATTTCTACTAGTGACGGATACATCAAACAAACTGAGTTTGATAAGTTAACTCCTGGTAGAAACTACCGTTCAAGACCTGCTGTATTTGAAAAACTAAAAGATGATAGTGCTAATGTAGTTAATGTTGATTACCTAGCAGATGCAAATGCTAATCCAAATGTCTTTATTGCATCTAACGTTGGACTAGCCACTTGTTTTGAATTAGATGAAGTATCATATTCTGGTGCAAGATCAACTGGTGTTCGCTCAATGGACATTAGGGATGAAGAACAAGTTGTTGATGTGCAACTAGTAGAACAAGACGATAAGGTAGGGATGATTACTCAACGTGGATTCTACAAAAATATGAAGGTAGATGAAGTACCTCTTGCTAGTCGTGCAAGAAGAGGTGTACAAGTTCTAAAATCATTGAAGAAGAATCCACATGAATTAGTTGACTTTGTAAAACTAGAAAAGGCGACGGATAGCTTTAACCCTATTAGAGTATTTACTAATAGACGTCGTGTCCATGATATTATGCCAGGTGATCATCCAGTAAATGATCGTCAATCAAATGGTTCTGCTGTTATGGATGTTGATGCTGAAGGTACACCAACTAGCATGGCTGTATTACATCCCGAAGTAGTGGCAAATATTAAGTAATAATAACTCCAATAGAAATTTATTATTATTATCATAAAATATATTGTTATTTTATGATGAATAGGTTATTATATTTTAATGAACTATTAATAGATAATAATATGTAATAAATGATATAGGGGTATAAGCATGAAAAAAACTAAGCAAGAAAATATTTTCTCTTCTAAGACACTTTCATACTTTTTGCAATTAGCAGAAACTATGAATTACACTCAGGCTGCGCAAATTTTGGGAATTACACAACCTGCATTAACTCAACAAATTAAAAAACTAGAAAAGACTGTTGGCGCTCCATTGTTTTACTCAATTGGTAAAAAGCTAAAGTTATCATCTGCCGGTAACATTATGCTTAAGTCAACTAAGGATATTTATGAAATCCTAAACCAAACTGCTGATGAAATTGAACAATCAAACAGTGCATCAACTGGTGACATTAACATTGGTGTTCTATCATCAATTCAAGTTAAAGTTTTTGAAAAGTTCATTGCTCAACTTTACAAGAAGAATCCTGAATTAAAGGTTAACCTAAGAATGTTAACTCGTAAGGAAATTTGGGAAAGTTTGGAAAACAACCGTATTGATTTAGCGATTATGTACTTACCAGATTCATCAATTAAGAACTGGAAGCCATACGAAGCTCAAAAGATTATGAGCGATGACTTAATGTACATTCACCACAACGAAAAATTAGCTGGTAAGGATAAGATTAAGTTCAAGGACACATTGGATCGTCCTTGGGTTACTTACCCAGAAGATTACTTCTTAGATTCAATCCTAAAGACTGAATACAAGGATCAACTTCTAGATAATCCTAAGAGTGGCGCTTGCTTCTCAACTCCAGACCAAATTTTACGTTTCGCTGTTAATACTGGATTAAATACTGCTCTTCCAAGTTCATTTATGATTGACAAAGATGTCAAAACATTGGAAGATAATAATACATGGGTTGCCCGTTTGAATCCAAACATCAATTTTGATTTAGCATTCGTTTACAGATCTAACAAGAAGATGATTCCTCGTGTTGGTTCATTCTTAGACGAATTCGATGCCTTCTTAGATGAAGAAGACTACCTATCAAGATTAAAGGACAACTACTAAAATACGAAGGAAGTTTTATTATGGCTAAAGAATTAGTTTTCGGACACCAAAGTCCAGATACTGATGCAATTTGTGCAGCTATCGAATATGCATATTTACAAAATAAACTAGGATACGACGTTGAAGCCGTTGCTCTAGGTACTCCAAACGAAGAAACTAAATTTGTTTTAGATTACTTCGGTCAAGAAGCACCTCGTGTTATCACTGAAGCTTCATCAGAAGTAGACTCAGTTATGCTAGTAGATCATAATGAACCTCAACAAAGTGTTTCAGATATTGATAAATTAACAGTTACTCACGTAGTTGATCACCACAGAATTGCAGATTTCAACACTGAAAAGCCTGTATTCTACCGTGCTGAACCAGTTGGTTGTGTAAGTACTGTATTATTTGAAATGTTCAACGAAAAGAACGTTGAAATTCCTGAACAATTAGCTGGTCTAATGCTTTCAGCAATCATTTCAGATACTTTATTACTAAAATCACCAACAACTACTGATGTTGATAAAAAGGCCGTTGCGGAATTAGCTAAGATTGCTAACGTTGATGCTGAAGAATACGGTATCAAGATGCTAAAGGCTGGTACTAACGTTGATGCTAGATCTGACAAAGACCTAATCGACGGTGACGCTAAGTCATTCACTATGGGTGGCAAAGCAGTACGTATCGACCAAATCAACACTGTTGATTTAAACGACGTATTAAAACGTAAAGAAGACTTATTAAAGGCAATGGAAGAAGAAGCCAAAGCAGAAGGCTACGACTTATTCTTAGTAATTGCTACTAACGTATTAGACAGTAACTCTGAAGCCATCATTTATGGTGAACCAAAGGACGCTGTAGAAAAAGCATTTAACCAAAAAGTTTCTGAAGATACAATTGCACTTCCTGGTGTGGTATCAAGAAAGAAACAAGTTGTTCCTCAATTAACTGATGTTTTAGACTAATACTAGGACGTATTGAAAGGACACATCCTAATGGGTGTGTTCTTTCTTTATATATAAAAATATCTGACAGCGTTGCTTCCGGAATACGGCTGTCTCAAATAAAAACAATAGGAGATCTTCAAAATGGTAAAGGTATTTAGAAATTTAGCTACTTCAAAGACAATGGATTTATTAGGAATCGCAATTATTTTCTTATCAGCATTTCTTTCAGGTTACTTATTCGAATCACTAAATGATGTGACTCATTGGGGCCATTGGGCAATCTTTATTCCGTTTGGATTAATCAGTGCCTTTGACGCCTGCATGTCAATCATGTCTACTAGATTGGTTGGTCGTTTCAGTAATCTTGGTAATTGGATTGGTGTCCCAGAAATTATTCTTGGATGTGCAATTGATTATCTATTGGGAAATCATGGGGCGATTTTAACTTATCCAATTAGTTTTATTATCCAAATTTTGGCAATTAGAACATGGACTAACTCTGATAAATTCAAGAAATCTTATTTTATGAACACCAAAAAGGGACAAATTGTTTTTGTACTATTGTCATTATTATCACTAGCATTTAGTTTTGGTATTAATTACATTGGTTACGGTAGTTTAAATTCATCTGATTCCGTTTTATATGTATTAACTAGTTTTGTATTCGGAATTTCATTGATCGCAAATATCATGAATGCAATGAAGATATCTACACAATGGAAATTCTGGCTATTATACGACTTTATCCAACTAGCTAAGGCAATTAGCCAATTTAACTTTGCAAACGTCGGTAAGTACATTTATTACATTCTAATGGCACTTGCTGGTAACGCATATTGGAAAGATTAATATTATATTTTTTCTGTGCTAATAATTTGCATTATTTTTTATAATCGTTATCATTATAGTTATGTCGTGTGCGATATATCTCTACCAGATATATCAGATCAAGCAAAAGGAGCTGTTACGATTATGAAGAAATACAGTGAAGAAGAATTAAGAAGTAGATTAACTGACGAACAATACGAAGTTACTCAAAATGCCGGTACAGAAATGCCATTCTCAAACGAATATGATAATTTCTTTGAAGATGGTTTATACGTAGATATTGTATCAGGTGAACCTTTATTCACTTCAAAAGATAAATACAACTCTGGATGTGGTTGGCCAGCATTTACTAAGCCAATTGAACAAAGCAGCATTAAGAGTAATTTAGATACCTCACATGGTATGGTAAGAAACGAAGTAAGAAGTAGCGAGGCTAACTCACACTTAGGTCACGTCTTTCCAGATGGTCCTAAAGATAAAGGTGGATTGAGATACTGCATTAACTCAGCATCATTAAGATTCATCCCAGTTAATAAGTTAGAAGAAGAAGGCTACGGCCAATACGCTGCAGAATTTAAATAGGAAGGGAGATTTGTTTTATGAGTAAAGATACAGCTATTTTCGCAGGAGGATGTTTCTGGTGCATGGTTGAACCATTCGACCAACAACCAGGAATTGAAAGTGTTATCTCAGGTTACACTGGAGGACACGTTGCAAATCCAACATACGAACAAGTATGTAGCCATACAACAGGTCATACTGAAGCCGTTGAAATTACATTTGATCCTGAAGTAATTTCATACAAGGAATTAGTCGAAATTTACTGGAGACAAACAGATCCAACTGACGCTTCTGGTCAATTCCAAGACAGAGGTGACAGTTACCGTCCTGTTATCTTCGTTAACAGCGAAGAACAAAGAAAAGTTGCTGAAGAATCAAAGAAGCAATTAGCTGAAAGTGGCATGTTTGATGAACCAATCGTTACATCAATCGAAGATGCTAAACCATTCTATCCAGCTGAAGACTATCACCAAGATTTCTACAAGAAGAACCCATTAAGAGCTCAAATTGAAGAATTAGGTGGCCGTCAACAATTCAAGGATACAAAGTGGGCTAAATAATAATAAAAAGGTTCCTAGCTTATGCTAGGAACCTTTTTATTTAATACTTATGTCTGTAATAGTGTCGACGTGAATGATATTGTCGATGTTCAGTTTCTTTTTTGTATTCTTTACGGTACTTTCTTTCGTAGTGTTTTTTAATTTCGTGGTGAACGACACCCGCAACAACAGCATCTCTTACATAGTGGTGTTTTCTATAAGAATTACTATGATTATTGAAAGATGGCGCATTTTCAGGCGTAGGAACTTTAATATCATTATTTATCTTTGATCTACCGGTTGCATAATCGAATTCTACACCAGGTTGAACGTTGGAGATGTAAACATTAAAGTTTAGCGTTCCATCTGTTGAAATGGCTTGCATATGAACACCACGAGCCATTAGTTCATTTCCTCTAAAAATAGGTGTAACTTGGAATATAACCTTTTTATCTTTTCTAAGGGCTTCTCTTACTTGTGATTCATAAATTGTTTGCAATTTTTGATTACTAAAAGCAGTTTGGGTAAAAAGATTTTTCAAATTGTTTTGATCCCCAGATTGTACTGATGGTTCGTATTTACCATTTACACTGATTCCCTTAGATAAACTGTAGGCAATTTCATGACCACGATTGATAATAGCATCATTGTTAACGAACTTTTGGTGCCATCCAGTTGGTTGAACCACTTGTCTTGTTCTTAGGCTGTCGTTGGCAATATTACGCTTTTCTAGGTATGCAGTATTACCTTCAGATGTTCTATTCAAAGAATCTAGATTGGTGTATTCTACGTGATTATATTTCCAATCAGACGTTTTTAGGTTAGACGCATCATTATTCACTGTCATGATTGCTGACGTATTATTTTGATAGTTAAGTGATGCTAAATCACTTGTATTAGTATTGGGCAAATCTTTGGTGACATCTGATGACTTGCTGCTCTTGGTGGCAGTGTTTTCGTTACTATTATTTGCACAGCCACTTAGGACTAATGAAAGTCCAATAGTAAGCGTGGCCATTAGTTTAGTATATTTCAATTAAAAATCCTCCTAATAAGACTATGTATGATAAAATAGTTGTCTAATGTTAAATACGTAAGGAATGTTATTTTTGGCGCTAAGAAGAACGCATATTGCTTCAGCAGAGGTAATAATGATGGGTTATGCTATTTCGACTAACCAACCATTACCAATTATCATAACTGAAACAATTGGTGTATGGATTGGTAGTCAACTTCCTGATATTGATCAAAGACAAACTAGAATAAATAAGAAAACCGGTATAGAAACTTCCATGTTCACCTTATGGGGCCATAGAACCTGGTCACACAGTATTTGGATACCAGCTTTACTATTTATTTTAGCACGCTACAGCTCTAATAGCCCAATGCTAAATGGAATAAGTGTATATGGATATAAAGTGATGGGATACTTTTACTTTACGTTAGCTTTGGGATACTTCTTGCATGAACTGTTAGATGCGTTTTCGGTTGAAGGAATTAGGTGGCTATATCCATTAGGAGATCGTAAAATTATACGTAAGAAGGGCATATTTAGATATAAGGTTCATAGTATGAAAGAAATCATGATCAGATATGTTTCTATTATCTTTATAGTTTTTGAATTGATTTTCTATTTATATAAAACCTTAAAATAAAAAGGGGTGCATCAAAAATGCATCCCTTTATTTATTTTCTCTTAATCTATCGACGAATTCTTTACTTGGTGTTACAAAAATTGTCTTTTGACCTTCATAAATAACAAATCCAGGTTTAGAACCATTTGGTTTTCTGATTTTTTTAACTTGAACATAGTCAACAGGAACAGTTGCTGAATCTCTTGCTTTAGAGAAGTAGGCGGCAAGCATGGCTGCATCTTCAATAGTTTCATCATCTGGATTGAAGTCCTTGATGATAACGTGAGAACCGTGAATTTTTTGGGTATGCAACCAAGTATCTCTCTTATCAGCATCTTTCATTGTTAACTTATCGTTTTGAAGGTTATTTTTACCCACAAGAATGTGAATGCCTTTATCAGTAATGAATTCTTCAGGCTTACTAATCTTTGTATTCTTATTTTTATTCTTTGTATTACGGTTGTTATGATGCTTTAAATAGCCTTCGTTTTTTAGTTCAACTTTGATGTCTTCTAAATCGGATGGGTTAGCAATCTCAATTTGTGAAAGGATGTTTTCAAAGTAGTCAATTTCGTCATTGGTCTTCTTTAATTGTTCAGTAACAAATGAAACAGCATTCTTCTCCTTTTGATAACGTTTAAAGTACTTTTGCGCGTTTTCTGAAGGAGTTAATTGATTAGAAATACTGATGTCGATTTCTTTTCCATCATCATAGAAGTTAGGAAGGGAAATCTTAGTCATTCCTTTTTGAATCTTGTATAGGTATGTGGTTAAGATTTCACCTTTAATACGGTATTCATCGGCATACCTAGTATTATCCAATGTCTTTTCAAGTTTCTTTTTCTTGTTTTTATTCTTCTTTAATTCACTTCTAGCAACTTTTATTAATTGTCCACCTTGTTCGCGAACGCGGTCTAATCGAGCTTTTGTTTCATAGAAGTTATCTAGTAATTCGCTTAATGTATCATATTGAATGTTGTTATCTTCAAATGGATAGACGTTAAAACTATTACTCTTACCATGTTCAATCATGGTTGGTATAGGATTGTTAAAATGATCGAAGAACTTATCAAACTTATCTTTGACAGCACCATCTTGATGCATTGCTTGAGCAAGATATAATGATGTGTCTTTACCTAGTCCTTGAATTCTCTTACGTAGTTCGGAAGATAGAACCTCTTGGTTAGGAAATTCTTTAGTTAGTTCTTCAATTTTTTGATAGTCAACGTTTTCAGCAAATGGGTTTACCATGTCTTGGTTTGGAGGGGTGATGTATGTATCACCAGGTAAGATAGTTCTGTACCTATTCTTATCTGCACCAATTCGCTTGATTGCATCGATGATTCGCATATCATCTTGTGTGTCTACTAAAATGATATTACTGTGTCTAGCCATGATTTCTACGACTAAACGCATCTCTTTTAAATCACCAATTTCGTTTCTGGTTGTGAAATGAAAAATCATTACACGGTCATTATCTATTTGTGATACTTTCTTTAAAACTGATCCACTAAGATGTTTTCTTAATGTCATTGTGAAAGTTGTTGGTGTGTGTGGGTTAACGTATGGAATTCTTGAAACTTGCACACGTGCATAGTTGGGGTTGGCTGAAATTAAAATAGGATAGTTTTCATGGTTTGAACGAACGGTTAACACAATTTCGTTATCATATGGTTGATTGATTTTGGATACTCGACCACCTGAAACTAATCGATTTAATTCACCAGTCATTGCATGAGTAAATGATCCATCAAATGACATTATCTCATCTCTCTTTCGTACAAAGTATTACATTCTAGTATAACTGATATGCAAGCAAATTAGCAAAAATAACAGAGTTCTCATGATATAAATATGTTTTAATGTTATAATTTTATTTATAAATAATCGTATGTATTATGTAAAAAGGATGAAAGATAATGAAAATTGCAATCGTAACAGATAGTACTTCTTATTTATCAAAAGAAGAACAAGAAAAATATGGAATTCATATTGTTCATATGCCTGTAATGATTGATGGTAAAAGCTATGAAGAAGGCAGCAACATCTCAACAGATGAATTCTATGAAAAACTAAAAAACTCACAATCATTTCCAAGTACATCTCAACCACCAATGGGTGAGTTGATTAACTTGTATGATTCATTGGCAGATGAAGGTTACGACACTGTAATCAGTATTCATTTAGCAAGTACCATTTCTGGTTTTTACAATTCATTGTCAGCACTTGCACCAACCATTGAAAATATTAAGGTAATTCCTTATAACTCCAAAATTACTGTAAAATTAATGGGTAACTTGGCAATCGAAGCTGCAAAGAAGGTACAATCGGGGGCTAGCGTCGATGAAATCATTGAACATTTAGATCACGTTAGAGAAACAATTGATGAAGTATTTGTCGTTGATGACCTACAAAACCTTGTAAGAGGTGGAAGACTATCAAACGCTTCAGCTTTTCTAGGAAGTTTACTTAAGATTAAGCCACTACTAACTTTCGATAAGAAGAGTAACGAAATTGTGGCTTTTGAAAAAGTAAGATCTCGCAAGAAGGCACTTAAACGTACTGAAGAAATCTTCAAGGAAGCTGCATCTAAGGTTGACTATCCATTAAAAGCAATCGTGATTAATGGTAATGATCCAGAAGCAGGACATGAATGGAAAGAAAACATTCAACAATTATATCCAGACATGAATATTGAAGAAAGTTACTTTGGACCAGTTATTGGAACTCATCTAGGTAACAAGTCTCTTGCTTTAGCTTGGATGATTGATACAGATAAAAAGGACTAGTTTTTGCTAGTTCTTTTTTATTATTAAAAAACAATTAGAAAATCCATTGCATTTTCTAATAATTAGTTCTATACTCATAACAACTTATAAAGATATGAGGTGTTGTTTATGAAATACGGAATTATTGGAGCAGGAGCAATGGGATACAGATATGGTGTTTTGTTGCAAGAAAATGCTGGTGTGGAAGTAGATTTCATCGAAACCTGGGAGCCTAACATTGAAAAGGTAAAGGAACAAGGTGGGGTATACGTTTCACGTGACCATGAAAATAAACACTTAGTACCGATTAATATCTTTTATCCTGAAGATTATAAAGGTCATCCGGATGTTTGGATTATCTTCAAGAAGCAAATGCAATTGGAAGAAGAGCTCAAACGCGATAGCGCAGCTGGCATCTTCCATGACGATCAATATGCCTTTTCAGCAATGAATGGAATGGGTCATTTTGATAAGATTGAAAAGTATTTTGAAAAAGATAAAATCGTTTGTGGTACCGCTATGATCGCTACAGTTCTTAACGGACCTGGCGATGTTGACTTTATGGGACCAGTAAACGGAGAAGCAATGCATTTAGCACCATATAATGATAAAGAACCTGATGAAACAGTAAGGGCTCTATACAATGACTTGAAAGAAGCGAAATTAGGACCAATTATGGCAGATAATTGGATTAACATGTGTATGACAAAGGTCGTATTTAACGCTGTTGTTAATACTCTATGTACTATGTTTGAAGTTCAAATGGGTCAATTCATTCAATATCCAAAGGCTCCAGAAATGGCTAGACAATTATTTAATGAATCATTTGATGCATGTGAAAGAGCCGGTATCTACATGGATGAAACTCGTGATGAACAAGTACAATCAGTGATTGATACAAGTCATACTCTAAAATATCACTATCCTTCAATGTATCAAGACTTCTCAAAAGGTAGGGAAACAGAAGTAGATTACATTAATGGATATATTGCAAAATTAGGTAGAGAAAACGACTACGTTTGTCGAACTCATGAATTTGTTGTAAATCAAGTTCACCTAGTTGAACAAATGAGACAATTCAAATAATTAGACTCCGAATATAATTGTTTTATAATTATAAAAATGATAGTATTAAGCTGCAACAAAAAATTTGGGAGTAGGTAGTTATGCGTAAAGTGCAGACGGAACGGAATGTGAACGTCTGACGAAAACTTAGGTTGCGATGTAACTGCCGCATTCGCCACAACTTTTTTATAATATCAACTTTTTATAATTATATGAGTGGCAGCTCCACTAGGAGATGTCTTTTGATGAATGTTTCAACTTTATTCAGGGTTCCACGTATTAACGTAAGGGACGCCGCTACTATTGCTATTTTAATGGCAATGACTTATGTTTTAGGAAGAGTCGGTATACATACACCAATCGTTGTATTTACTTTCTCATTTTTAGCTACTGCTGTATTGGCTTCAATGTACGGACCAATCGTAGCAGGAATCGTAGGTGGGGTATATGACGTATTCGTTACAATCCTAAGCGGTCAAATGTATTTGCCTGGATTTACTGTGTCAGCAGTTCTATCAGCTTTCATTTTTGGTCTATTCTTATACAAAAATGAAAAGTTCAGTCCATGGAAAGCTATTTTAGCTCAATTGGTCATCACATTATTAGTAAATACTTTCTTGAATACTCTATGGTTATCAATGTCAACATTGACAGCAGGATACAGTTTCAAAGTATTCCTAATGACTAGATTGATCAAACAACTTATTACAACACCAATCCAAATGGTGCTACTAGTAGTTGTGCTAGGTAATCCAATTATGCAAAAGTTGATAAAATCTCGTTGGAAATAATTTAGATTTGGAGTGTAATTATGAGTACAATTTATGATTACCAGTTAACTGAAATGAATGGTCAATCAATTAATTTCAGTGATTTAAAGGGTAAAGTTATCTTAATTGTTAATACAGCTAGCAAGTGTGGACTTGCTGGACAATTGAAAGATTTACAATACTTATATGATAAGTACAAAGATCAAGGTCTTGTCTTAGTTGGAGTACCATCTAATCAATTTCATATGGAATTGAAGAATGATGAAAAAACCAGCGAATACTGTCAATTACATTATGGGGTTACATTCCCAATGGCTAAACAAGCAAAGGTAAATGGCAAAGATGAATTACCATTATTTACATACTTGAAGTCAGCATCTGGTAAAGGTCGTATTAAATTTAATTACACAAAATTCTTAATTAATAAAAATGGTGAGTTTGTTAAACGTTATTCACCATTAAAGAATCCACGTAAGTTTGAACAAGATATTATCAATGAATTAGATCAATAAATTAAAGCATCCTAAAAACGGATGCTTTTTTTGTGCGCTAAATTACATTATTGATTAATGGGGAATACAGAGAACACTTCTCGATTTATTTGAAATTATCTACTTTACATAATATATATTATGCGAAGTAGACTCAAAAAGAAGAAGTAGCAATGATTTTCAATTTTTCGTTTATTTATAACTTAATTTGATTTATATACTTCCGTAATATATTTATGGTATGATTTTTATAAATTCTTTGGAGGTTTTATTTATATATGATTACCTTTAGCAATCTATCTGATAATAATGATTCAAGTTATTGGTTAGATCTTTATTCGGATTCGTTTCCAATTAATCAACGAATTGATTTCAATGATTTAATCAATATTGCTAATTCTAATGACGCTGTTCAAATGCTGCTAATTCAGTTAAACGATCAAAATGTCGGCATTATTTATCTTGTTGATTTTAACGATCAAGCATTCATATTGTATCTTGCTATTGATTCTAATATGCGTGGTAACGGTTTAGGAAAATTAACTATAAACGCCTTGAAATCAAGGTTTAAAGATGGTTTTATTCTTGAATCTGAGTCAATTTTGGTAGATTCTTCTAATCTTAAACAACGAAATGCTAGATATCGTTTCTATACCAATAACGGAATGATTGATACTAACTTAGCAAGCAAAGATTCTGATGATGAATTCCACCTACTTACTTCAAATAAGGTTGCTGGTATTGATTTATACAAGAAAGCTAACCAAATCCTTGGATTAGACGTAGACGTAATTAAATACAATAAATAGCAAAAAAACAGGACGCTCTCTGCTGCACGTTTAAATGTTTATATGTATAGTTATACATTTGCGTGCAGTGTGAGACGCCCTAAATACATAAGGAAATTTTGTTAAGACTAATAATGTCAGTTTTTAAGTTTCATGTGATAGAATGCATTCATACTTAATTTAAGGAGAAGCAAAATGAATGTTTTAAAGTTAAAAAGATCTACATATTTAATTATTGGGATAATAATTATATTGGTTGCTCTTGGGATTAGAAACACCATTGATAATGGTAAGTTTTATCAATTTACAAACAACAACGCTGGATTGCTTGTAAAAGCTGATGAAAACAAAAAAGTTATTTGGAAAATGGTAAACGAAGACTCATATGTTACATATCTTTATTTCAACAAGAATAACCAGGTTTTAATTGCTGAAGACAAATCTGATCTAAATGGAATTTATAAGAATCCAAACAATTACAGTGATGATATCGGAACATTTAAAGACAACGGTGGCGAAATTACTTTCAACATCAAATACGACGAAGAACAAGTTAACATTAAAATTTACAATTTAAAGAAGGTTAACAATAACAAATTTGTTGGTATTAGTGAAACTGACTCAGGTAGCACTTCATTTAAAAAGAACATCACAATTACCAAAGATGGTTATATTCAATAAAAAAGGGCGTCTATGTCTAATAAAAAAAGCATTCCAAAATGGAATGCTTTTTATTTGTCATCAACTAATCGAAATTTGATTTTAGCCCCTACTTCTTGGGAACTATTAGCATGATCAACTTTGACATTTAATTGTTTGAATGGGAAGGTTGCTTGCATATGAGTAACTCTGTTAGACATATCAGGCATATTCTTCATTAATTCGTTAATATCCAATCTCTTGGTGTAGAAACGAACAAGTGCCCTAACCCAATTAATTCCTGTTGCTCTGCTTAAGAATATTGTTTCAGTTAAACGTAGTGGTCTAATACCAACATATTCTGACTCGCCCTTCTTATTTTGATTAAACAAGATTTGGACTAATCCAATCCAATTAGAGCTTTGAATATGAGATTTTGATTCCTCAATATCTCTTTGTAATGCATCATCATCTAAGACATATGGAGTCTCATATGCAGTTACATAGTCTAAGTCACTCTTATTATTACTAATTAGCTTTTCCGTTGAGATAAAGTAACTTTCATCTTGAGTTACAAAGAAGTTTAGTGCATAGGTAACATCCTTAGGTAAAACAACCCCTGTTTCTTGATCAGGTGGTAATACTTGAACATTTAAATCAGTGTATTTCTTCAATTGCTTTAGTAGGAAATGTCTATTTCCAGGAATGAATACTCTAACTGGTTTTTCAAGCTCAATGATATTTAGAATGGCCCCTAATTGAATTGGCTCAATATATTGCTTATCACTAATTTGAGGACTTAATGATAATGCATTTGGGTTATTATTCATAACGATTGTCTTGTAACCAATTCTGTGTAATTGGATTAGCATTTCAGCTGTGTAGTAATCAGCAGCTGTATTAGGGCCAAGTTTATTACCACCACGACCAATTACTAGAGCAGTCTTTTCTGACTCTTGACTAGATTCGTTTTCGATTTCATAACTACTGTAGAATGAACGAATGTTTTGATCAAATTCACCAGCTGAAGGTTCGATTGCCTTATATGTTGGGTATTCACCAGCAGCATGGTATAACTCTCTTACTTTTTCAATTGGTTGATGCCATGTTTCAGCCATCATACCATCACCAAAGCCATGATCATGAGCTACTTCAATGGTACTTAGTTTCATAGGTTCCTTGATGATTAGTTCTTCAACATCCAATAATTCCTTTAGTTTGTAGAAATAGAATTGGTTAATCTTGGTTAATTCTTCTAATTCATCAACTTGGTAACCACGTCTTAGCGCTTCAATTAGCACCAATAAGCGATCTGATTTAGGGTGAATCAATTGACTGATTAGTTCATCACTGCTGATTTCATACATGCTTGGTAGAACATCTCGAGGTGAGAACTGCGAACTACGCAAAGCTTTTAACATTGCTTCTTCAACGGTTCTACCTACCCCAATGGTTGAACCAACAGACTTCATAGTAGTATTTAGATGTTGATTGGCTTCTGGAACGTTATCAAATGGCCAGACTGGCATCTTAATTACCACGTGGTCTAATGTAGGTTCCATGATTGGTGTTAAACGGTGATAGTTAGCATGTAATTGAATTTCTGGTAATGAATTACCTAGTAAAAGATTTGTACATACGTAAACCAATGGATAACCTGTAGATCTAGCAGCTAGCGCAGAACTACTGTTAATCATTGGATTAATCTTTGTGATGTAGTAATTGCTACCATCGTTAGGATCTAGTGCAAATTGAATGTGGCATAAACCTACAATGTTCAATAGGTCCATCATTTTAAAGGTTGCAGTTCTTAAACTTTGGTACTCAATATCACCTAGTGTTTGAACTGGAGAAATTACGATTGAATCACCAGAGTGAACACCGACAGCATCGATGTTTTCTAAACCACTAATTAGAATCTTGGTATTTGTTTGATCTCTTACCGCAACAGTTTCGATTTGTTTATAACCAACGATGCTCTTTTCAATGATACATACGCTGTCGTCTTCAAATTCGTCTTCTAGCATGTCAGAAAGTTCTTCAGCATTATTACAGATGATTCTTTCGGTACTTTCCTTATGGTTAACTTTTTTGATGTTAACTGGGAAACCAATTTCTCGAACGACTTCGAATGCTTCTGAATCAGTTCTAACGATTTTAGAAGGCACTGCTGGTTCATCGATACTATTAATAGCAATCTTCATCTTATCTGGATTATTAATAACCTTTAAAGACTCTTTAGAGATCCCCAAAACACGGACTCCTAAATCACTTAGAATTCCTTGGTTTAGTAGTTCCTGTGTAACGTGAATTGCTCTTAATCCCCCTGCGATTGGAATAATTGCATCAGGAGATTCCTTCTTAATTACATCAAGAACATTTTTTAAATTAATTTCTTTTATAAAGACATTAGCCGGTTGAACTTCTGAAAGTGTAAGTGAAAAAGGATTATTATCAATCACTAGAACTTGAATACCGTTTTTCTTTAAGGCTGTCATCATTTGAAATGCAGCAGCATCAAGTTCAGTTTCACTACCAATTTTAGAAGGTCCACCACCTAAAATTAATACCTTCTTGATTTTATTATCTATCATTAGTTATCTCCTTTGTGAGCTAACGTTTTCTAGAAATTCTTCGAACAAATCCGCACTATCTTGTGGACCAGGTCCACCATCTGGTGAGAATTGAACGGAAAAAGCTGGATAATCACGATGTCTGATACCTTGAACAGTTCCATTAACTAAATCAACATATGTAATCAATAACTGATCATGGATGATTGATTTAGGATCAACAGCGTATCCTTCGCTTTGTGATGCATAGATGATTTGATTGGTAATAACTTGTCTAATTGGATGATTACTACCATGATGTTCACCGTCTAATTTGTAAACGTTGGCATCATTAGCTAGTGCAAACAATTCATGTCCTAATCCCATAGCAAACATTGGGAGTTCTTTTTGGACCTCTCTAATCATCTGTAAAACAGAATCTGGTAAATCTCTTGGCGAACCAGGTCCGGTTGATAGAACAACACCATCAGGGTCTAAATCAAAGATTTCCTGACTAGTTGTTTCAAACGGCATCACAATAACGTTGCAATCAAGGTCAGCCAACTTACGTAAAATACCGTATTTAAGACCGAAATCAATCAATACGATATTGTATCCATCACCAGTATTTGGGAATGGCGCTTTAGTAGATACTTGATTTACTTGTTGGTTAGTAAGAACAGTTGCATGAAGTTGATCAAAAGCATGCTCATCATCCATATCAACGATACTTGCCTTCATTGTTTGCTTTCGATTTAAGCGACGTGTTAACTCTCTAGTATCAATTCCCGCAATACCAGGTATGTTATGTTGCTTTAAAAATAAGTCTAAGTTTAAGTTTCCTAACCTATTGGTAGAAATATTGGAGTATTCTTTCACAACTACCCCTTTTGAATTTGTAACAATTGCTTCAAAGCTCTTGTGGTTAATTCCGGTATTACCAATAGATGGCTGTGTAAACACAATGATTTGATTATGGTAAATTTGATTTGTTATAACTTCTTGATAGCCTAACATATTAGAATTTACAATAATTTCTCCAGTTGTGGTTGCTTCAGCTCCGAAGGCTTTACCTTTATATGAAGTTCCATCTTCTAATATTAAATATCTAGTGGTCATAACAACAATCTCCTTAAATATTTTATTTAAGAGTTACTTTTCATCAATTTCAACAGAATCTTGATCATCGATTTCATCAACTTGAACATTGATGATTTCTTGTTTTGAAGTTGGAATATTCTTACCAACAAAGTCAGCTCTAATTGGTAATTCGCGGTGTCCACGATCAACTAATACAGCTAATCTGATGTTCTTTGGACGACCTAATTCAGCAATTGCTGATAAAGCAGCGTTAATAGTTCTACCAGTAAATAAAACGTCATCAACTAAAATAATGTTTTTGTCCTTTAATGATACAGCTTCATCAGAAAGAACTGCTGGTTCGTTATCAGTGTGTTGAATATCATCACGATACTTTGTAACGTCGATTCCAACTACAAGAACTTCTTTGTTTTCAAGTTTTTGTAAACGGTTAGCAATGCGTTTTGCAAGGTAAATACCACGAGTCTTAATACCAACTAATACTAGGTTGTTTACCCCTTTATTTTTTTCGATAATTTCGTAAGTAATACGAGTTAACGCTCTTTGCATGGCCATTTTATCAACAACGACTTTACTCATTACAAATCCTCCTATTTTTGATTGTACTTATTTCTTAATTTAGTAATTGTTTGTTCGAAAATTTCTGGCAATGGTGTTTCAAAAATCATTTGTTCATTTGTTTTTGGATGAATGAATCCTAATTTCTTAGCATGTAAGAATTGCCCATTACCCTTTAAAGTATTTTTTGGTCCGTATAGTGGATCTCCAGCAAGTGGATGACCAATATATTTCATATGAACTCTAATTTGGTGCGTACGCCCTGTTTCTAAGACACATGAAACAAGTGTATATTCTCCGCCGAAGCGTTCTAGAACCTTAAAATGGGTGACGGCATTTTTTCCATCATCTACGATTGCCTGTTTTTTACGGTCTTTTTTAGATCTACCAATTGGGGCATTAATAACGCCACTATTTTCTTTGATATTTCCATGTACTAATGCAATATATTCACGAATGTTTGATTTATCCTTTAATTGTTTGGATAAAGATTCATGAGTGTAATTATTCTTAGCAACCATTAATAGACCAGATGTATCTTTATCAATTCTATGAACGATTCCTGGTCTATATGTTCCATTAATTGTTGAAAGTGGTGAATGATAAAGTAATGCATTCACTAATGTATGATCAGGATGCCCTGGAGAAGGATGAACAACCATTCCTTGCGGCTTGTTAACGACAATTACATCGTCATCCTCATATACAATATCAATGTCGATGTTTTCAGGTTCTACATTCATTGTTTCTGGTTCCGGAATGGATACCTGAATTACTTCACCGTCTTTAACATCATATTTGGCCTTTTTCCTTTGTCCATCTACTAAGACTAATCCGTCTTCAATCAAACTCTTGGCTCGTGAACGACTTAAATCATCAACGTTATTAGTTAATGATTTATCTAGTCGAACATTCCCTTTTGTGACTGTATAAGTTACTGTATCTTTAATCTAAATCACCATCTCTTAAAATTGCAAAAAATAAAAAGATAATTCCAAATGTAATGCAAATATCTGCGAAATTAAACACTGGGAAATTAATAAAATCAACTTGGAACATATCAACTACATAACCTTGTAAGAAACGGTTAATGAAGTTACCTAAGATTCCCGCTAATAAAATTGTTGTACTTGTTAAATAAAGCTTTCTACCCTTTAATTTTATCATAAAATAAACAATCGCTACGACTGCTACTAAGGTAATAATGGAAAATAACCATTGTTGTCCTTCCAAGATACTCCAAGCAGCACCGCTATTATGCAGATTGGTAATTGATAATACTCCAGGGATGATTGTTGTACTGGATGTTTCTGAAATATTTGCAGAAATCCAAATTTTGATTGCTTGATCAATTCCAACAAGAGCACATAGGCTAATTAAAATATATACAATTGGCATTAAAAAACTCCTTTAGAATAGTCCGGTAATCTTACCATCATTATCAATATCCATGTCTAAAGCGGCTGGATGTGATGGTAAACCTGGCATTGTTAGAATCTTTCCAGTTAATACAACGATGAAACCGGCACCTAGTTTAGGTTGAATGTCAGAAACATTAATTGAGAAGTCTACAGGTGCTCCTAACTCTTTAGCGTTATCAGTAAATGAGTATTGAGTTTTAGCCACACAGATTGGTAATTTATCCCATCCATTTTTAACTAGTTTCTTTAGTTGTGTCTTAGCTTTATTACTTAAAACAACACCATTTCCACCATAGATTTTAGTAACGATGGCGTTTAATTTGTCCATAAAGTCATCATCGCTATTGTATAGTGGTTTAAATTCTTGATTGTTGTCACATACATCAACTAATTCTTCGGCTAACTCAGTAGCACCTGCTCCACCATTTTCCCATACAGTTGTATTAAATGGTTTTACACCTTGTTCTTTGATGTAATCATTTAGTGCATTAATTTCTTTTTCAGTATCGCTAGTAAATTCATTTACAGCAACCACAACTGGTTTGTTGTATTGTTTCATGTTAGCAATGTGTCTACCTAAGTTCTTAGCACCCTTTAGCAATGCATCAACGTTTTCTTGATCTAGGTCGTTCTTGTTAACCCCACCATTTAGTTTTAATGCTCTAACTGTAGCAACAATAACAATGGCATCTGGACGTTTGCCTAACTTTTCAGAAGTAATGTCTAGGAATTTTTCTCCACCTAAATCAGCACCGAAACCAGCTTCCGTAATTGCATAGTCTGCATGTTGAATAGCTGCCTTGGTAGCTAAAATACTGTTACAACCATGAGCTATATTAGCAAAAGGTCCACCATGAATGAATGCTGGTGTGTGTTCAAGTGTTTGAACTAAGTTTGGCTTGATTGCATCCTTTAATAATAATGCCAATGCACCAGTAACACCTAGGTCACTAACAGTAACTGGTTGTCTGTCGTAGTTGTATCCAATGAGGATTTTACCTAATTTTTCTTTTAAGTCGTTTAAATCTTCACTTAAACATAGAACTGCCATGATTTCACTTGCGACAGTAATGTCAAAACCGTCTTCACGAGGGACACCTGATGTACGGCCACCCAATCCAACGATTACGTTTCTTAATTCTCGGTCGTTAATGTCAACGACTCTCTTCCAGGTAATTGTTCTAGGATCAATGTTTAACTTGTTACCATGATGAATGTGATTATCAATTAATGCTGATAGGGTGTCATGTGCTTCAGTAATAGCAGGAAAATCGCCAGTAAAGAATAGGTTAATATCTTCCATTGGAGCTACTTGAGCATTTCCACCACCAGTAGCACCACCCTTAATTCCCATAACAGGTCCAAGTGATGGTTCTCTTAGTGCAATAGCTACAGACTTATTAATTCTGTGGAATGCGTCACCTAAACCGATGGTTAAAGTAGTTTTACCTTCACCAGCAGCGGTTGGATTAATTGATGTTACTAAAATCAGTTTACCGTTTTTTGAACCGGCAAATGGTAAGTTGATTTTCGATTTATATTTACCATAAGGATCCATTTGATCGTCACTTATATTTAAACTTGATGCAATTTCGCTAATGTTTTTTAACTCAGCTGATTGTGAAATTTCAATATCTGTTTTCATGGTAAGAACATCTCCTAGAATTATGTAATTTATTTTTTAAGTAAGTTGCTTAGCTCAATTATTGAATTGACAGGCAATAACAATCTGTAATGCTTTTTGTTAACTTCAATGTCTGCAGTATGCTTAGTGAAACTAACGTGATCAATATCGCTAATATCTGCTTCCAACCATTTTGGATTCATTAGCTTACTTACTGTTATTTTATCATCTTCAATGGTAATTCTTCTAAAAATAATTTGAAAAATCGCAAATAAGAAGAATACTAAAAAGAAAAAGATTGTAATCCATTGAATCACTGTTACTTCAAGCCAGAAAATAATTCCAATAAATAGAAGAGCAAAGGTCCAAGCCCAAGTAATTACTGTATACAAAGGTTCTGGCTGGTATAAAAATGTTCGTTTTTGGGTTATCATTAAGTAAAACCTTCCTTTGGAGAATTAGATTATGTTTAAATTATACACTGATGCGGCCACAATGAACAATTCTGGAAACAGTTCTTGTGGAATTTTAATTGTTCATGATAGTGAACAATACCAAGAAAAACTTAAATTAACTTCAAAAGACAATCACGAAGCAGAGTTTGAGGCCTGTCTACTCGGCTTTAAGGCGATTTCACCATTAACTAATAAGGACTCAATCATTGTTTATTATACAGACAGTAAAATTGTTCATGAAAGTTTAGAAAAACAATATGCTAAACACTATCAAGAATATGTTGATCAAATTCTAGAAGAACAATCCAAATATAGTATGGTAATTAATAATTGGATTCCAGATACAAAAAATGAAGGTGCCCATAATCTTGCGACACAGGCCCTTCACTTATTTTACTAATTTAATATAATTTTCAATTGGTTTGCGATATTCATCGATATCGTAATCGACTTTATCAGCAATCATTTCTGCTAAAATCTTACCTACTAAAGGTCCAGTTGTTAAACCAGATGATCCTAGTCCACTTCCGACTAGGATTTTTTCATATCCAGGGATGCGTCCAAAGAATGGAGCAAAATCTGAGGTATATGCTCTAGTTCCAATCTTTACTCTAATTAGATTTTCAGCATTAATTTGACTAGACATACTGTGAGCACTATTTAATAGTTCATCAATAATATCCGCATCAGCAGATAAATCGAAACCTTTATCATTTTCATGACTAGCTCCCACAATTAATCGTCCATTACCTAATGGGATGAAATCTGATTCGCCTTCAGGCATTACAACTGGCATATCAACATTAGCACCAAGAATTTGAGTGGTAGATAACTCGATTAGTTGTCCTTTTTGTGGTCTAACATCAACATCTAAAGGAAGTTCTTTTAAAATATCCTTTGTCCAAGCGCCAGTCGATAAAATGATATTATCGAATTCTAGAACTTGTCCATCTAATTCAACATTACCATCTTCATTAATTGATATAGGTTGTTTGATTATTGTTAAATTCTTTTTCTTAGCAATCTTGGTCAAATGACTGGCATATTTATCACCATTCAATCTAGCACCACCTGATACAAATACACCGGGATATGAGTTGTCGATAATTGGAACGAATTTCATTATCTCATCTGCAGTTAATTCCTTAATTTCACCAATAGTATCAGTTTCATCACGACGTTCTTCAGCTAATTGATAAAGTCCTTTCAACTTTTCAGAGTCTTCACGCGTAATAATGGTACCACATTGGTTATAAATGCTTTCAGGCATTTTGGATTGCTTGGATATTTGTTTTAACAATGTTGCCCCATCTCGGGCTAGGTTATACCATTTCTTGTTTCTTCTTTTTGATAACCATGGTGAAATGATACCTGCAGCTGCCTTTGTGGCTTGACCATTACCATCATCAAACATGGTTACTTCAAAATCATTACCAGAATCTAGTTGGCTTAAGAAATAAGCAGCAGTTGATCCGACAATTCCGCCACCAATAATAGCTATTTTCTTGGTCAATATATACACCCTTTATTTTCTAATCTTTTTACCCCAGAATTGGAAATAATCAGTTCTTAAGTAACCATTGTATAGTTTACGAGTCTTAGTTGGAGCTTGTCCGTAGAACTTATCAAATTCCAAATCTGATGTAAGGAAGTACTTAGACCAACTAGTCATTGGTTTAAATACACGTCCTAATCCCTTGTATAGCTTACGAACTTCTTGTTTATCACTTAAACGTTCACCATATGGTGGATTTGAAACAACCACACCATTAATCTTATCTGTCTTAAAGTCTAGAACAGATAATTGCTTAAATTGAATATCATGAAGCAATCCAACTTCTTGAGCGTTGACTTTGGCTATATCAATCATGTTGCCATCTACATCAGAGGCCATGATATCAAGTTTTTTATCGTAGTCAGCTTTTTCATCAGCTTTATTTCTGACATCTTCAACAACAGCTTCATCTACCCAATCCCATTTTTCACATGAGAATTCTCGATTAAAACCAGGTGCAATGTTTCTTGCAATCATTGCTGCTTCGATTGGAATAGTTCCAGAACCACACATTGGATCTAAGAAAGGCATGTCTGGGTACCAACTGGTTAACATGATTAATGCTGCAGCCATGTTTTCCTTGATTGGTGCAGGTCCTTTGGCAACACGGTAACCACGTTTGAATAAACTTTCACCAGTTGTATCTAGGGTAACCATAACATGGTCTTTATTAATTCTAGTTTCTAGCTTGTAAAGTTGACCGGTTTCTGGAAGCCTTGTACGACGATGATATGTTTCGTTTAACTTATTTACTACGGCTTTTTTAGCGATTGCTTGAACGTCTGGCACACTATGCAAAGCAGAATTATGTGAACGTCCATTCATTGGAAATTTAGCATCCATTGGTAACAATTCGTCCCAAGGAAGTGCTTTAACGTTTTGGAATAAGTCTTCAAAAGTCTTTGCTTCAAATTCACCAACAATAATTTCAACACGATCAGCAGTTCTTAACCAAAGATTAGTATTGATGATATCTTCAATGGTTCCTTCGAATCTAACTCTTCCGTTTTCTACTTGAACTTCATAACCTAAATCACGAAGTTCTCTACCAACTAAAGCTTCAATTCCGGCGGCACAAGTGGCCATTAATTTAAAAGTTTTCATTTAATTCATCCTTTTTATGAATTATTTATTTTCAATAAAAAAAGGGAGGAAGAAAACTTCCACCCTTTTCCTGAATGGTGTACATTCCTGTAAGCCATGTTTTGTGCTTTATATTTAAGTCAGGCCTTTAAATATAAAGTAGTAATCATCTATCTGAGAAATAAATTTCTCCCCCACACTTGGTTCAATTTCCGTGTGTGAAGCTCCCCTACCAAAGTTTGGGTTTCCCGCTCGCGGGGTTTACCGCGTTCCACCAGTATCGTTTCCGATCCTGTATCGTCACTGTGGCACTTTCAGAAGTACTAAAGCATAGCATAACCTTAGCTCGTTTCTTCGCCATTACTACAAATTGTAGTCCCCCGGCTTATTTTTTCACCGAGCACGAACACTACAAGCATCGCAGCTTGTGCGAGAGTGGACTTTCCTCAGCCAACATAAGTTGACCGCGATTACTCAGAACATACACCAGTTATTAACAATTAATATCTGTCGATGCTACTTGGTCCTTCAGTAGAACCAAATACACGTTGTTCTAGATTAGATACACGCTTTAAAAGTTCATTTTCAATACGTGTTCTACCTAAAGTATCTTGATTTGATGGTGCTGAATTTGAATCATTGAAATAACCAGATGGTGAAACATTTTGTTCTGGTGCAACAGTACCAGCAGTTTGTCTCAATCTTTGTAATTCCATTCTTAATTGATTGTTTTCATTTTCTACACTATTGATTCGGTTTTCGAATGCTTGGTAGTCTTTAATTATACCGTCCAAGAAAGTATCAACTTCGTTTGGATCGTACCCTCTCATCTTTTGAGAAAAAGTCTTTTCTAAGATGTCCTTCGGGGTCAATTGTATATTGTTCATTATTCACACCTCATATCATAAATAATCACGAACGACTATTATTATACCAGAAATTTATACATTTTCAATTTATCCATCAAAATTATTTAAATTATTTTGGTATTCGTTCGCTGCTTCTTGTAGTTCATCAAAATCAATCAAATGATAATCATAATCGTGTAATTCTGAAAATCTTTTAATCTGCTCATAATCATATTGTGTTTTACCAGGATTGTCAACATCATATATTAGTAGAGCTTTATCCGTATGGTTGAGCATAAAATCTTGATATGCTCTTAGCTGTGAGGGAGATTTATATGGATCATTAGAAACGCTCGCAGAAAAGTCAACTTTATTAATGTTTTGTGACAATTTAATTTGATTTTGTTCGTTCCACTGATTACCAAATTCCTTAAAAGGAAGCATCATAGAAATTTGAAATTCTTCTGGATATTCAGATTTTAATCCATTAGCAACTTCAACAGTCCATTGTTCAACTCCCATTTGGCCACCAGTTATTATCCAATCAACACCATCTTCAATAGCCTGTTTAAGATTGTTTTCAATCACATTTTTTATAACCAACTCTTTTGGATCCTTATCACCAAATACACCGATTTCATAACTTCTATATCCGGTAACCCAAAGTCTTGAGATATTAACACCCCCTATTATTAACTTTTTAGTACTAATGGTATAATATCATTAATAAACTTACAGTAATAATTTAATATTTCTTGAAAGGTGGTACACATGGCTATCCGTTATCCAAATGGTAAGGCTTATAATACTGGCTTGGATAAAAATAATTCAACAACCAATAGTAGATACGTAAAACCGACATTATACGGTGGGCGTGGAATGACTCTTGAAGAAGAATTAAATCGAAGCAATGAGTATTATTTAAGTAAAGATATTGCCGTAATACACAAAAAACCAACCCCTATTCAAATCGTTAAAGTTGATTATCCTAAGAGAAGTGCTGCTACAATTAAGGAAGCATATTTCCGTAAAGCTTCCACTACTGATTATAATGGCGTATATAAAGGAAGATACATTGATTTTGATGCTAAGGAAACAAAAAACAAAACATCATTTCCATTGTCTAACTTTCATGAACATCAAGTAGAACATATGAGAAAATGTGTTAATAATGGTGGGATTTGTTTCGCTATCATAAAATTCGTAGTATTAGATGAAGTATATTTATTCAAAGCATCGGACCTCTTTTATTTCTGGGATAAACAAAATAATGGTGGAAAAAAATCCATAAAAAAGGATATAATTGAGGAACTTGGTTATAAAATTAATTATTCATTAAATCCCACGATACCGTATTTAGATGCCGTGGATGAATTAATATAAACCGTAAAGGAGAATAATAATGTCTCAAAATAATCCTAACTTGGACAGCCGTGTCCAAAGAAATCAAAAGCAATATAAATCATCTAAGCATGCTACATGGATTAAAAAAGTCATTGTAGGTGGTTTGGGATTTATTTCATTACTAATTGTGCTTGGAGCAATCATTTTTGCGATTTTTGCTTCTACTGCACCCGAAATTAGTTATCAATCACTTTCAAGTGATAACTCAACCAAAATCTATGATAATTCAGGACATGTTATTTCTAGATTAGGTGTTCAGGATCGAGATTATATCAAATCTGATAAAATTCCTAACAAGCTAAAAAACGCAATCGTATCAATTGAAGATAGACGTTTTTATAAGCATCATGGTGTTGATCCAATCAGAATTTTAGGCGCTTCATTATCTAATGTAACCTCAGGTTCATTAAACCTTCAAGGTGGTTCTACCCTAACTCAACAATTAGTTAAGCTATCAGTTTTCTCTACTGCAGCTTCTGATAGAACCTTTAAGAGAAAAGCCCAAGAAGCTTGGTTAGCATTAAAAATTGAACGTACTTATTCAAAACAACAAATTCTAGAATTTTACATTAATAAGGTTTACATGGGTAATAATGTTTATGGTATGGAAACTGCTTCTGAATACTATTTCGGAAAATCATTAAGTAAACTTTCTATAGCTCAAACTGCCCTATTGGCAGGTATGCCTCAATCACCAAGCTACTATAATCCTTATGTATATCCTCAATATGCAAAAGAAAGAAGAAATGAAGTATTAAATGCAATGGCTTCATATGGTGCAATTACACAAAAGCAAGCAGCTGAAGCTAAGAAGACAAGCATTAAGACTGGACTAGTTAAAAATCCAAAGAATAGTTCATTTGATTCTGTTAAAGAAAAATATGTTGATTCATATCTAAAACAAGTTATTCAAGAACTTAAAGCAAAGGGTTACAACACCCAATCTGGTTTGAAGGTCTACACTAATTTAGACTTATCAGCACAAAAGAAACTTTATGATTTAGCCAATAACGATTCCTCTGTTGGATTCCCTAACAATACCATGCAAGTTGGTGCAACTTTAGTAAATCCTAAAACTGGTGCCGTTAATGCAATGATTGGTAACAGAAAAACTGATATTCAATTAGGTTTGAATAGAGCTGTTCAAACTGATAGATCAAGTGGTTCTACTGCAAAACCTTTGATGGATTATGGTCCAGCAATTGAATACTTAAACTACCCTACTTATCAATTAGTTCACGATAGTCCTTACACTTATGCTGGAACAAGCACAACTTTAAAGGATTTTGATGGTAAGTATGAAGGAACTATTTCAATGCACAAGGCATTGGTTGAATCAAGAAATATCCCAGCAATTAGAACACTTGAAAATGTTGGTGTAAGTAAAGCAACTGACTTCTTAAGTTCATTAGGTATGTCATTTAGTGACCCACTATCATTACAAAATGGTATTGGTTTATACATTTCAACTGAACAAGAAGCTGCCGCTTACTCAGCATTCGCTAACAATGGTGTATACCATAAACCATACTTAATTAGTAAGGTTGTTACTCCTGATAACGAATCACATGACTTCAGTTCTGAAGGCTCTCAGGTAATGAGTCCAGCTACTGCATTCATGATGACATCAATGCTAAAAGGTGTTATGAACCAATCAAATGGTTCTGGTACAGCCGCTTACATTCCTGGTTTATACCAAGCTGGTAAGACAGGTACTACTCAATACCCTGATAACACGTACAACGGTTACCTACCTGCATATGCAGCAATGGATTCATGGTTCACTGGATATACTCAGAACTATGCTCTATCTGTATGGACTGGTTATGATCATCCTTACCAAACTGGTAATTATATAACAGCTGCACAAACGGATATCGCACAGAGAATTTACAAGTATGAAATGCAATATATTTCTCAAAATAAGACAAATAGTGATTGGGTAAAACCAAGCAATGTAACAGCTGTTAAGGCTGGTGGACAAACTGAGTACTACAAAGATGGATATTCATCAATTCAAGGTGATAAGACAACTGGATATGCTGGTGGTTCTCTATCTTCAGTACTAGATAGTACAAAGAAAGCAACAAAAGATACCAAGTCTAACAAGTCTTCTGACGATGATGACGATAAAGATTCTCAAAAAGATAAAAACGAAGCTAAGAAGAGTTCTGGTTCAAATGGTAACAACAATAATGATTCAAACAATAATCAACAAAACAACCAAAACCAAAACAACAATAATGGTAACAACACAAACAATGCCAATAACAACAATCAACAAAACAATAACAATGGCAATAACAACAACCATTAATTTATAGCAAATAAAAAAGCACCTGACCTGAACCCCTAAAATTGGAAGATGGTTATGCTATTTTCTGGGAGGAATTGATCCGGTATTCAACCGGTGAC
>NZ_BOLX01000010.1 GCF_016861915.1 Apilactobacillus nanyangensis
TGTCACCGGTTGAATACCGGATCAATTCCTCCCAGAAAATAGCATAACCATCTTCCAATTTTAGGGGTTCAGGTCAACGGCTTTTTTATTTTACTTATTTTTTGATTTTAGCGATTTTGCCTTGTTGGATGTAAACACCTAAAATGGCAACATCTGAAGGGTTAACCCCTGAAATTCTAGAAGCTTGAGCCACAGTACGTGGTCTAATCTTTTCTAGTTTTTGACGAGCTTCAGTAGCTAAACTGTCAATTGCATCGTAATCGATGTCATCTGGAATCTTCTTAGCTTCCATCTTCTTCATACGAGCAACGTTTTCTTCGGCCTTCTTGATGTATCCAGCGTACTTAGTTCTAATTTCAACTTGTTCTACCACACGACGACCTAATGGCTTGTCAGCTGGTTCAATGAACTTCAACAATGTGTTGTAAGTTACGTATGGACGACGTAGGAATACAGATGCCAAAATACCATCCCTAAGTGGCTTGTCACCGTGAGATTCAACGAATTCGTTTACTTCATCACTTGGTTTGATACGAGTGTGATCTAGACGATCTAATTCTTTAATAACGGCTTCTTTCTTTTCCAAAAACTTGTTGTATCTTTCGTCTGAGATTAGGCCTAATTCGTGACCCTTTTCAGTTAGACGGAAGTCAGCATTATCGTTTCTTAGAAGTAGACGATATTCGGCACGACTAGTTAGTAAACGGTAAGGCTCGTTTGTTCCCTTAGTTACCAAGTCATCGACTAAAACACCAATGTATGCTTCGTTACGTTTTAGAACCATTGGATCCTTGCCTTGGGCACGTAATGCAGCGTTGATTCCGGCGTATAGACCTTGTCCAGCGGCTTCTTCGTATCCTGAAGTACCGTTAGTTTGACCGGCAGTGTATAGGTTCTTAACAATCTTAGTTTCAAATGTTGGTTTTAATTGGTAAGGTGCAACGACATCGTATTCGATGGCGTAACCTGGTCTCATCATTTCAGCGTGTTCTAGTCCAGCAACACTGTGTAACATCTTTTGTTGTACTTCTTCTGGAAGAGAAGTTGAAAGACTATCACAGTAGTATTCGTTGGTTTCACGACCTTCTGGTTCCAAGAAAACTTGGTGTCTGTTCTTGTCAGCGAAACGAACAATCTTATCTTCGATTGATGGACAGTAACGAGGGCCAACCCCTTCGATAACACCGGTAAACATAGGTGCACGGTCTAGGTTGTCACGAATGATTTGGTGTGTGTGTTCGTTAGTGTAGGTTAACCAACATGATAGTTGATCCTTAACTGGAATGTACTTGTCATCAGGAGTTTCAAAACTGAAGTGGTTAACTTCTTCATCTCCTGGTTGTTCTTCTGTCTTAGAGAAGTCAATTGTACGACCGTTAACACGTGGAGGTGTACCAGTCTTGAAACGTTTCAATTCGAAACCTAATTCTTCTAGGTTTTCTGACAACTTCAATGCAGGTTGGGAGTTGTTTGGACCTGAAGAGTATCTTAGTTCACCAATGATAATTCTTCCACGAGCAGCAGTTCCGGCACAAATAACAGTTGTTTTTGAGTAGTACTTAGCACCTGTGAAAGTGACGATACCCTTGCAGACACCGTCTTCAACGATTAGTGAATCAACAATTCCTTGTTTTAAATCCAAGTTAGGTTGTTTTTCGATAGTTTCCTTCATTGCACGGTGGTAAGCGTGCTTGTCAGCTTGCGCACGTAATGCACGAACGGCAGGACCCTTACCAGTGTTTAGCATTCTCATTTGCACGTAGGTCTTATCGATATTTCTACCCATTTCCCCACCTAATGCATCGATTTCTCTAACCACTGTTCCTTTGGCTGGTCCACCAAGTGATGGATTACATGGCATAAATGCAACCATGTCCAAGTTAATTGTGATTAGCATTGTTTTGTTTCCCATTCTGGCTGAAGCAAGCGCAGCTTCACTACCAGCATGACCGGCACCAACGACGATAACGTCGTATTCACCGGCATCGTATTGGATATTTTCTTCGCTTACGATTTGGCTCATTTGTTTTCCTCCATTAAAAATGTTTCACATGAAACAATTGACTATTTTCCTAGACAGAATTGGCTGAATAGTTGATCTAATAGCTCACCGTTATAACTATCACCGGTAATTTCACCAAGTGATTCCCAACATGCGTGCATGTCCATTTGAACTAAATCAACCGGTAGACCTTCATCCAATCCGTTAATTACGCTGTTTAGTGATTCCTTTGCATTGTGTAACAAACTAACGTGTCTGGCATTCGTAACCATGACGTCGTTTTGTGAGCTTTGAATTCCTTGAGTAAAGAATAACTTAGCAATCATTTCCTCAAGTGGTTCAGTTCCGTTGTCTTGTATTGCAGAAGTAGTAATCACGTTTTCTGCACCGACTAAGTTCTTAACTTCATCAACATCGATTTGTTGAGGCAAGTCGGTCTTGTTCAAGATAGTGATTCGCTTGGAATCATTAGTTAATTCGATTAATTGACGATCTTCGTCAGAAAGTTTTTCAGAGTAGTTCAATACTAATAGAACTAGGTCTGAACTAGCGATAGCCTTTCTTGAACGTTCCACACCGATTTTTTCAACTTTATCTTCGGTTTCACGGATTCCGGCAGTATCGACTAATTTCAAAGGAACACCCTTAACGTTAACGTATTCTTCCAACACGTCACGTGTAGTTCCTGGAACATCTGTAACGATGGCCTTATCTTGGTGTAACAAGTGGTTTAAGATACTTGATTTACCAACATTTGGACGACCAACGATAGAAGTAGCAAGTCCATCCCTTAGCACTTGTCCTTGCTTGGCAGTTTCTAGTAGTTTTTCAACCTTAGCTTTTAAATCAACCGCATTTTCCTTCAATAACTTAGAAGTCATTACTTCGGCATCGTCATATTCAGGGTAATCGATGTTAACCTCAACATTTGCTAAAACGTCCAAAATTTGTTGTCTAAGCGTTCTAATTAGTCTTGAAAGGTTTCCTTCAAGTTGGCTTTCAGCAGCCTTCATAGAGCGCGTAGTTTTGGCGTCAATAACATCCATGACCGCTTCTGATTGTGAAAGGTCAATTCGTCCATTCAAGAATGCACGTTTAGTAAATTCACCCGGTTCAGCAAGACGGGCACCATAACTTAAAATCAATTGAAGAATGGTGTTAGTGGCTAAGATACCACCGTGACAGTTAACCTCAATCACGTCTTCACATGTGTAGGTCTTTGGTGCTCTCATTACTGATACCATCACTTCATCGACGTCTTCGTTAGTGTCTGGATCAAAGACATGTCCGTAGTTAATGGTGTGTGAGGCAACCTTGTTTAAGTCTTTGCCTCGATAAATTTTACTAATTACCTTTAAAGCGTCATCCCCACTGATTCTAACGATGGAGATTCCCCCTTCACCAGGTGGTGTTGAAATCGCTGCGATTGTATCAAAATCTGTAGTCGTTGCCATGTTCCTCTTCCTTTCTTAATTATCAAAATCCGTATTGTGGCCTAGCGCACAAAAAAAGTGCCCACTCCACGCCAAAAAAACTCAGCATGGATAAAGCACTTTGACTACTTCATCTATCTCTGATAAGAATGATACCTTATATAATAAAAACTTTATCCGGTTTTGTCAATTTATATGACTATCCTTGTGGTTCTACAACGACAGCACGGTAAGGTTCGCGACCTGATGAGAATGTGTTGACGTATAGATTGTCTTCTAGTTGGTTATGAATAACCTTTCTTTCAAAAGAAGGCATTGGATCTAGGTATACCGGTTGTCCTGTTGCGACCGCTTCTCTGGCTGTTTTTTCAGCTAATTTCTTCAAAATTTCAGTACGGCGGTGACGATAATCGGCTGTATCTAGTTGAATTGATAAACGGCTGTATCCGATGTGGTTCAAGTAGATTTGTGCCAAGTTTTGTAAAGCATTGATGGTTAGACCATGCTTACCGATTAATAGACCTTCTTGTTCAGTCTTGAAGTTAATACGAGCGAACTTTCTGTTAATAATCTTAGGTTGTAATTCTGCTGAAACGCCCAATTCTTCAATAATTGGCTTCAAATAAGCCACTAGATCTTCCATAGCTTGTTCATTTGAATGATGACGTTTCTTTGTTTCTGTTGTTTCTTCTGGTTGATTGTTAATCTTAATGTTTTTTGTTGGTGTTGCTGCGATTTCTTGAGAGTTTGATGCATTTTTATCATTTTTAACGTTGATTTCGACGATTGCATCACGTTTTCCGATTCCAAAAAAGCCTTTACGGTTTGTTTGAACAATGTTGATATCAGCATTGCTCTTATCAACGTTTAGTGACTTTAGTCCTTCCTCGATCGCTTCACTGACTGTTTTAGCAGTAAATGTTGACATGTTGGGACTCCTTTTAAAATAAACTATGTTATTAATAATATCACAAACTAGCGGTCCAATGATACACAAAAAAAGCGTCTGATTATAAAATCAGACGCTTTTTATTATTTACGACGAGATTTTTTAGCTTTACGAATTGCTTTTTCAACATTACGCTTGTGTTGTTTTTCAGCACGAAGCTTTTCTTCTCGTTCTCTTTGAATCTTCCAAGGGTTTTGAATAAACAATGTTTGTACAGCTTGGAAGGCATTTGTTACTACCCAATAAATTGAGATTGCAGCAGGAATATTTAATGCCATGAAGAAAATGATAACGGGCATCCCAAACATCATTCCCTTTGTCATCCCATTTTGCTCAGGTTGTGACTTCATTGCTAGCCATGAACTAATGAAAGTAAATACGGCGGCTAGAACCGGCATAATAAAGTATGGGTCTTTATGTCCTAATTGTAACCATAGGAAATGACCTGACTTCAAAATATCTGTACGCCAGATAGCTTGGTATAAGGCCCACAAGATTGGTAATTGAACTAATAGTGGCAAACAACCAGCAACAGGGTTAACCCCTGCTTCAGCGTATAGCTTTTGTTGTTCTTCACGAAGTAACTTAACAGTTTCAGTATCCTTTGATGAATACTTCTTTTGAAGTTCCTTTAACTTAGGTTGTAGTTCTTGGGTCTTCTTCATACTCTTGGTTTGATAAATCATCAAAGGCAAGATAATGATACGAACGATGATGGTGAAAGCAACGATACCCATTCCATAGTTAGAACCGAAGAATTTGGCTAACCAAATGATGGCTCTTGAGAAATTAAGTACGATAACTCCATCCCATAGACCGGTACTGTGTGAAGTAATTGGTTTATTACTACATGCAGTCAAGAAAAATACCAATCCTAAAATTGAAGTAAGTGAAAGATACTTTTTAAATTTTTTCATTAGTCTTCTCCCTCAACATAATCAGAATCAAGCAAGTTTGCTAATTTTAAAACATGAACCATATTCTTTTTGACTTCTTCCATTGATAATTGGTCGGCTCTTGGACGAGCAATGACCAAGAAATCAACATCTTGTCTTAGATATGGCTTTAATTCAGTCAAACTTTGTCTAACTCGTCTTTTAACCCAGTTTCTGTGAACGGCATTCCCAATCTTCTTACCAACTGAAATACCAACTCTAAAATGGGGTTGATCAGGCTTTTCCATTTGATAAATGACAAAAGTCCGATTAGCAACTGAATTATGTTTTTCAAAAACATTTTGGAATTCTGCTTCTTTTTTGACGCGATATGACTTACGCATAATCCATCTCCATTAAATTTTGTTCAATATAATGAAAAAGACCACTGAATGGTCAGTGGTCTATACAGTCAATGACTTTCTACCTTTTTTACGACGGCGAGCTAAAACTTTACGACCGTTGCTAGTGCTCATACGACTACGGAAACCGTGAGTACGTGCGTGCTTACGTTTCTTTGGTTGGTAAGTTCTCTTCATTACTAACCCTCCCTTATATATTTTGTATGTTTCTTTTCTATGTCAAATACATTTCCTAAACATAATACCATAAAAAAATTAATGATGAAACATAAAAATCAAATTCTTTCCCTAAAGGACCCCATTTTTTATCCACATTTTAATTTGTTTCATACACATTTTGATATTTTTCTTGTTAATTAAAATTTTCCAATTAACAGGCTTTTCCACAAGTTTTCCACAAGCGAACAGCCTGTTATTAAAATTATTCACAAGTTGTGCATAACTTTTTGTTTTTATTGATATGTCGGTTATACTTACTTGTGGATTATTAACATTTTTCTGTGGAAAACTGAAAAATTAGATGATTTTAATCAAGTTATCAACAGGGTGTGGAAAATAAAATTAACAGGGTGTGAAACAATTATACACAAGTAAATGTGCTTGTGGAAAACTTTTTTTTTTAATGGTAAAATTACTAAAGATTTTTAACGGGAGGAAATGATTCATGGATAAAGACTCATTATGGGAAGCAATCAGTGAAGCTTTTGAAAAAAATTACTCCACTACAACCTATTCAACATGGATTGCTACAGTTAAGCCCATTAGCTTAGTCGGAAATGAGCTAACGCTAGAACTTCCATCTCCTCTCCATCGTGATTATTGGGAAGATAAGTTAGAGGACTCTTTAGTAGAGTATTCATACAAAATAACTAAAAGAGATATCGTTCCAAAGTTCGTATTAGAAGGAGATCTAAGGAATTCAGCTAAGAAAGATGATCATGTTAAAGAGAATTCAAGCAGCGCAAATGACAATGAATTCTTACAAAACAGTCATCTAAATCCTAACTATACATTTGAATCCTTCGTTATCGGTAAAGGTAATCAAATGGCGCATGCAGCGGCGCTAGTTGTTTCCGAAGACCCAGGAAAAATGTATAACCCACTTCTTTTGTACGGAGGTGTCGGATTAGGAAAGACCCACTTGATGCACGCAATTGGTAACAAAATTCTAGAAGACAATCCAACTGCAAACATTATGTATGTAACTAGTGAATCATTTACCAATGATTTCATTAATGCGATTCAAAATAATGAAACTGAAGCATTCAGACAAGAATACAGAAACGTCGATGCTTTGCTAGTTGATGATGTTCAGTTCTTTGCTGATAAGGACGGGACTCAAGAAGAATTCTTCCATACTTTCAATGATTTGTATGAAAATAAAAAACAAATTGTTTTAACTTCTGATCGTTTACCAAAGGAAATTGCCAAGTTGCAAGATCGTTTGGTTTCTCGATTCGCCTGGGGACTTCCGGTAGATATTACCCCTCCAGACTTAGAAACAAGAATTGCTATCTTGCGTGCAAAAGCAGAAGCAGACGGGATTCAAGTTCCCCCAGATACGCTTAACTACATAGCTGGTCAATTTGATTCAAACGTTCGTGAACTAGAAGGTGCATTGTCACGTGTACATGCATTTGCTAACTTCAAAAAAGTTCCAATTACAACTGATTTAGTATCAGAAGCCCTACGTGGCCTTAACAATGGTGATTCAAAACCTGAGATTACGGTTGAAAACATCATTAAATCAGTTTCAACTTACTACAACGTTTCTATAGACGATTTAAAAGGGAAAAAACGTGTCAAAACTATCGTTATCCCTCGTCAAATAGCAATGTATTTAAGTCGTACTTTAACTAATAGTTCTCTTCCAAAGATTGGAAATGCATTTGGTGGTAAAGATCATACAACTGTTATTCACGCATACGATAAAATCGCAGAAGCAGTTCAATCAGATTCAACCATCAAAGATCAAATTAAAGAGCTAAAAGAAACATTAGAGAGATAATTGGTGTGTGGAAAAACGTGGTAACTTATCCACAGGTTATCCACATGTGTAAAACTCTATGTCCGTAAGTGCTAATTAACTTTTCCACAGTATACACAGGCCCTACTACTACTGTTTTAACTATATATATTAATTAATATTAAATAATACATGCGAGGAGACATTCAAAATGAAATTTTCAATCAAACGATCAGCATTCATTCAAGGAATAAACATGGTTTCAAGAGCAATTTCATCAAAAACCACTATTCCTATTTTGACTGGTCTTAAGCTAACAGCATCAAACGAAGGTTTGATCTTAACTGGTAGCAATGCTGATGTTTCTATCGAAACTGTTATTGATAAAAACGATGCTGATAACGAGCTAATCATCGAAGAAGAAGGTTCAATCGTTTTACCTGCTAGATTCTTCAGTGGAATCGTTAAGAAATTACCTAGCGATAAAATGACACTTTCTGTTGCTAATGGTTTCCAAACTGAAATCACTTCAGGAAGTTCATCATTCACTATCAATGGTTTAGATGCGGCTGATTACCCTCACTTACCTGAAATCGAAAACGATAACGAAATTTCATTGTCAGGTGATGTATTCAAGGAAATCATCAACCAAACTGTTATTGCCGTATCAAACCAAGAAAGTCGCCCTATCCTAACTGGTGTTCACTTTGTACTAAAGGACGGTACTTTATTTGCTGTCGCAACTGATTCACACCGTCTAAGTCAACGTAAAGTGGCCCTTCCTGATAACCAAGGCGAATACGACGTTATCATTCCTGGTAGCAGTCTTTCAGAACTATCAAAGATGATTTCAGATGATACTGAAAACGTTAAGATGAAGATCACTGAAAACCAAGTGCTATTCACTATTGGTAACACTTACTTCTACTCAAGATTACTTGAAGGAACATACCCTGATACTTCTAGATTGATTCCTAAAGAATCAGAAACTGACGTTCAATTTGATGCATATGAACTACTTGGAGCTATCGAAAGAGCTTCACTTCTATCTCATGAATCAAGAAACAACGTTGTTAAGCTAACTATCAAGGCAAATGTTAAACAAGTAACCATCTCTGGTAACTCTCCAGATGTTGGTAACGTTGAAGAAGAAGTTGAAAGCAAGGAAGTTGCTGGAAATGACTTAGAAATTTCATTCAACCCTGACTACATGAAGGACGCCCTACGTGCATTTGGACACTCAATGATTAATGTGTCATTCACATCATCACTACGTCCATTCACCCTTGTTCCTTCTGAAGATGCTGAAAACTTCATCGAATTAATTACCCCAGTACGTACTTTCTAGTGAATTTAATATTTCATCTAATAAAACGCGGCTCTTGTCTAATAAAGGGTCGTGTTTTTTTAATTTACGAATTAATAATTGTTTGAATTTTTGTCATTTTAGTCTAAGATATATTAAAAGGAGGGGTTTGCATGTCTAAGATAAAGTCAATCCAGGACTGGACCTACAACAACGGATTAGATTTCACATATCTAAGTGATCCGAAAACAATTCAATACTTAACTGGGTTTTACAGTGATCCAGTAGAGAGGGTATTAGCATTAATCGTATTTCCTGAAAAGGATCCGTTTATGTTTGCACCCGCATTGGAAGTAGAAGCAATTAAAGATACTGGTTTTCCATATGATGTTTATGGATACTTAGATCATGAAAATCCATGGCAAAAGATTGCTGCTCATATTCAACAAAGAGTGGAAACGCCAAAATCAGCAGGAATTGAAAAAGAAAGCTTAACAGTTGCACGTTTAGAAAATTTACACAGAGAGTTGCAAAATGTGACTTTCGAAACTGATGTTACTGATTATTTGAACACAATGCGTTTGATTAAGACTCCAGACGAAATCGAAAAATTAAAAGAAGCAGGTAAAGAAGCTGATTTTGCTTTTGAAAAAGGTTTCGCAGCATTAAAAGCGGGAAAGTCAGAAAAATCAGTCGTGGCTGAATTGGAATACGCACTAAAACAAAAGGGTGTCATGGAAATGAGTTTTGATACCTTAGTTCAAGCAGGGGCACATGCCGCTGAACCACATGGTGCAACTTCCGATAATTTAGTAAAAGAAAATGAAATGGTGCTATTTGATCTAGGAACAGTACATGATGGATACATCTCTGATGCCACTAGAACTGTTGCTGTTGGTGAAATTAGCGATAAACAAAAAGAAATCTACGATGTCTGTCTAGAAGCTCAATTAGCTGCGATGGATTTCGTAAAACCTGGTGTTACAGCTGAAGAAGTTGATAAGGTCGCAAGAGACATTATTGAAAAGGCTGGATACGGCAAGTACTTCATTCACCGTTTAGGTCATGGAATGGGGATGTCTGAACACGAATTCCCATCAATCATGGAAGGAAACAAGATGGTCTTAAAACCCGGTATGTGTTTCTCAATTGAACCCGGAATTTATGTTCCAGGATTCGCCGGAGTTAGAATCGAAGATTGCGTTTACGTAACCGAAGATGGATGCGAACCATTTACCCATACACCTAAAGAAATTAAATATTTATAAAATAAGACCCCTTAGAAAGTTATCTAAGGGGTTCTTTTTGCGTTTAAAGTGATTTTTTAAGGATATGAGCGATTTTGGCATAGATTTAACTAACTAGTAAGCACTTTTTTATAATTGCTTAGAAAGGCGAAAATTAGCTTATAAACTATACTTTTAACCACCAAAAGGGTATAATAATACATAGGAAAAGGTGGGTGAAGTTTTGAAAAAGAATGTTTTCATCGATACCGAATATATAACATTAGGTCAATTGTTGAAGGAAGAAGATGTTGTGTCTTCCGGTGGTCAAGCTAAGTGGTATTTAAAGGACCATGCAGTAAAACTAAACGATGAACCTGAAGATCGTCGTGGTAAGAAATTATACGACGGGGATAACGTTGAAGTTATTGATGTTGGTTTGTTTTTTATTCGCAAAAAGTAGGCTTTATTTATGAAATTAAGAGAACTCAAATTACGTAATTTTCGTAATTATAGCAATGTAGAGGTGCAGTTCTCACCTTCAATCAACGTTTTATTGGGTAACAATGCCCAGGGAAAGACCAACATGCTAGAAGCAATCTATGTTTTAGCATTAACACGTAGTCATCGTACCAATAACAATCGCGATTTGATTAATTGGGAAAATGAAAATGCTCAGGTCTATGGCGAAGTTGAAAAAGAGCTAGGCACCACTAAATTGGAAATCGATTTGGGAAAGAAAGGCAAACGTGCAAAGGTAAATCAACTCGAACAGGCCAAACTATCCTCATACGTTGGTGAACTAAACGTGATTTTGTTTGCTCCGGAGGACTTATCCATTGTTAAAGGAGCACCGACAGTACGCCGTCGCTTCATGGACATGGAATTTGGTCAAATGAGCAGCCAGTATTTATACAATAATTCTCAATATCGCAAAATTCTAAAACAACGAAATAATTACCTAAAGCAGCTACAGCTAAAAGAGGCTTCGGATAAGCTTTACCTAGATGTCTTATCTGATCAATTAGCGGCATACGGTGCCAAGTTAATTTTTCAACGTTTGGAATTATTGAAGAAATTGCAGGGATGGGCAGCAAACATCCATGCTGAAATTTCTCAGGGTAAAGAAGAATTGAAGTTTAAATATGTTTGCGCATTGAAGAAAAAACAGCAGACCAATGAAAACGACATCTATACCGGTCTAAAGGAATTGTTTGACGAAAATAAAGACAAAGAAATTAGACAGGGTAATACGTTATATGGTCCGCATCGTGATGATTTACAGTTTATTATCAACGGAAAAGATGTTTCGACGTTTGGCTCACAGGGCCAACAAAGAACATCCGCACTTTCGGTTAAGTTAGCCGAAATTGATTTGATGAAGGAAGAAACGAACGAATATCCAATCCTATTGTTGGATGATGTTTTATCCGAGTTAGACGATAATCGTCAGACTCACTTATTAAAGTCAATTCAAGATAAAGTGCAAACGTTTTTGACGACTACGAGTCTAAGCGGAATTGCTCGCGACTTAATATCTGATCCAAAGGTATTCAATATTTCAAGTGGGCAAGTCGTAGAAGAATAGTCTGAATTAGGGGAGGAATAAAGTTGACTGAAAATGAAAAAGAAGAACAAAGAAGGAAAGCTGACGAATATAATGCCAGCCAAATTCAAGTTCTAGAAGGTCTAGAAGCGGTACGTAAACGTCCAGGTATGTACATTGGATCAACCAGTGTACAAGGTCTCCACCATTTGGTATGGGAAATTATTGATAACGGGATTGATGAAGCCCTAGCTGGTTTCGCCGACACAATCCACGTAACTGTTGAAAAAGATAACAGTATTACAATCGTTGATAATGGACGTGGGATTCCTACTGATATCCAAGAAAAAACTGGAAAGCCAGCCCTAGAAACAGTATTTACTATCTTGCATGCCGGAGGTAAGTTCGGTGGTGGCGGATACAAAGTTTCTGGTGGTCTTCACGGGGTTGGGGCATCAGTTGTTAACGCGTTATCAACTGAATTAGATGTAACCGTAACTCGTGATGGTAAGAAGTACTACATGGACTTCAAGCGTGGTCATGTTAACACCAAGATGAAATTCGTCGGTGATGATGATCCAGATAACCACGGTACTAAGGTTCACTTCCTTCCAGATCCAGATATCTTTACTGAAACAACCACATATAACATCAAGACTTTAACTGAAAGAATTAGAGAACTTGCTTTCTTAAACAAGGGACTAAAGATTTCACTTCGTGACAATCGTCCAGAAGAACCAACATACGAAGAATTCCACTACGAAGGTGGTATCAAGCACTACGTTGAATACATCGATAGTGAAAAGACACCATTATTCGAAGAACCAATCTATGTTGAAGGAATGGAAAATGACATTTCAGTTGAAGTTGCACTTCAATATACTGATGATTACCACAGTGAAATGAGAACATTTACTAACAACATTCACACCATCGAAGGTGGTACTCACGAAGAAGGTTTCAAACGTGCATTAACTCGTGTTATTAACGATTACGCTCGTAAGAATAACCTATTAAAAGAAAAAGACGATAACTTAACCGGTCCTGACGTTCGTGAAGGTTTAACAGCCGTTATTTCTGTTAAGCATCCGGACCCACAATTCGAAGGACAAACTAAGACTAAGTTAGGTAACTCAGACGCAAGAACTGCTACTGACCACATCTTCTCAGAACACTTTGCTAAGTTCTTATTTGAAAACCCAACATTGGGTAAGCAAATTGTTGAAAAGGGTGCATTAGCATCTCGTGTTCGTGCCGCTGCAAAACGTGCACGTGAAGTTACTAGAAAGAAATCAGGACTAGAAATTTCTAACTTACCTGGTAAGTTAGCCAACAATACTAGTCGTGACCCTGAAATCTCTGAATTATTCATTGTCGAAGGGGACTCCGCGGGTGGATCTGCTAAGCAAGGTCGTTCCCGTTTGACCCAAGCTATCTTGCCAATTAGAGGTAAGATTTTGAACGTTCAAAAAGCGACAATGGACAAGATTTTAGCCAATGAAGAAATCAGATCAATGTTTACAGCAATGGGTACTGGTTTCGGTAATGACTTTGATATTGAAAAGGTTCATTACCACAAACTAATTATCATGACCGATGCCGATGTCGATGGTGCCCATATTCAAACACTTCTATTGACATTGATTTACAACTACATGCGTCCACTAATTGACGCTGGATATGTCTACATCGCTCAACCACCTTTGTATCGTTTACAACAAGGTAAGATGATTAGATACATTGCAAATGATGATGAATTGGAACAATGGAAGGCTCAATTGCCTGCATCTCCAAAACCTAGCATCTCTCGTTACAAGGGTCTTGGTGAAATGGATGCCGAACAACTTTGGGATACTACTATGAACCCAGACAACCGTCGTTTACAAAGAGTTGAAGCAAAGGATGCTGCACAAGCTGCTGAAATCTTTGATATGTTGATGGGTAACAAAGTAGAACCACGTCGTAAATTCATTGAAGAAAACGCCACATTCGTTGAAAACTTAGACATTTAACATGAATGTTTCATGTGAAACATTTTAATGTAACGACCATGAATTGGAGGTAAAAACATTGGCCAATAATGAAGATTTATCAAGCCATCGTATTGAAAACGTTGACTTATCTGAAAAAATGAAAACATCATTCTTGGACTACGCAATGAGTGTTATCGTTGCGCGTGCCCTTCCTGATGTTCGAGACGGAATGAAACCAGTTCACAGAAGAATCCTATACGATATGCGTGAACTTGGTTTAACTCCTGATAAACCATTCCGTAAGTCTGCCAGAATCGTAGGGGATACTCTTGGTAAGTATCACCCCCATGGTGACGCTGCAGTTTATGGATCAATGGTTAGAATGGCCCAAACATTTAGTTACAGATATCCATTGGTTAATGGACATGGTAACTTTGGTTCTGTCGATGGTGACGGTGCCGCTGCCATGCGTTATACCGAAGCAAAACTAAGTAAAATTGGGATGGAAATGCTAAGAGACATCAACAAGGACACTGTCGATTTCCAAGATAACTTCGATGGTAGTGAAAGAGAACCAGAAGTATTACCTTCTCGTTTTCCTAACCTACTTGTTAATGGTGCTTCCGGAATTGCCGTTGGGATGGCTACAAACATTCCACCTCACAATTTAAGCGAAGTAATCTCAGCAATTCATATCTTGATGAACAATCCAGAAGCTACTACTGCTGACTTGATGGAAGCATTACCTGGACCTGACTTCCCAACTGGTGGGGTCGTTTTAGGTAAGTCTGGAATTAGAAGAGCTTATGAATCTGGTAAAGGTAGCATCGTGCTACGTGCCAAGACTGAAATTGAAGAACAAAAGAGTGGTAAGCAACGCATTATCGCCACTGAAATTCCATACATGGTTAACAAAGCGAAGTTAATCGAACACATCGCCAACCTAGTTCGTGACAAACGATTAGACGGAATTACAGATATCAATGATGAATCTGACCGTGATGGTATGAGAATCGTGATTGATGTTAGACGTGATGCATCTGCTCAAGTTGTTCTAAACAACCTATACAAGCTAACATTAATGCAAACTAGCTTTAGCTTTAACATGCTAGCTATCGTTGAAGGTACTCCAAAGATTTTAAGCTTGAAAGAAATCTTAAATGAATACTTGGAACACCAAGTTAACGTTATCAAACGTCGTACTGAATACGAATTAGCCAAAGCTGAAAATCGTGCTCACATCTTAGCTGGTTTGATTGTGGCATTGGATAACATTGATCGTGTTATTACAATTATTCGTGAATCACAAACCTCAGCCATCGCCAAGGATCAATTAATGAGCGAATTCTCGCTAACTGATAAGCAAGCTCAAGCTATCTTGGACATGCGTCTTGTTAGATTGACTGGTTTGGAACGTGACAAGATTGTTAGCGAACACGCTGAACTATTAAAAGACATCGAACGTTACAAGGAAATTCTAGGTAGTCGTGAAAAGATTAATGAATTAATCTATCAAGAATTACTAGAAATCCAAGAAAAATACGGTGACGAAAGAAAGACTGAATTACGTGTTGGTGAAGTTCTAAGTATCGAAGACGAAGATTTAATCGCTGAAGAAGATATCATGATTACATTGACTCACAACGGTTACATCAAGCGTACAGCTACTTCAGAATTCAAGAGCCAAAACCGTGGTGGTCGTGGTGTGCAAGGAATGGGTGTCCATGATGATGACTTCATCGAACACTTACTAGCAACTACTACCCACCATTCATTACTATTCTTTACCAACCTAGGTAAGGTTTACAGAATGAAGGGTTACGAAATTCCTGAATACGGTCGTGCTGCTAAGGGTATTCCAATCATCAACTTATTAGGAATTGATACAGATGAAAAGATTCAAGCTGTTATTCCAGTTGACGATAACGAAAGTAACGATGGTAAGTTCTTATTCTTCACAACCCTAAAGGGAACTGTAAAACGTACACCAATCGATGAATTCCAAAACATCAGAAGCAATGGTCTAAAGGCTATTCACTTGAAGGATGAAGACGAATTGATGCGTGTATCAACAGTATCTGAAGACCAAAACATTATTATTGGTACTCACTTAGGTTACTGTGTCAGCTTCAAGGTTTCAGACGTTCGTTCAATGGGACGTTCTGCTACCGGTGTTCGTGGTATCCGACTAAGAGAAAATGATTACGTAGTTGGTGGGGATGTATTAGATCCAAACGACAACGTCTTCGTTATCTCTGAAAATGGTTACGGTAAGCAAACTCCTGCTTCCGAATACCAAATCAAAGGCCGTGGTGGTAAGGGTATCAAGACAGTTAACGTGACTGAAAAGAATGGTCCATTAGCTGGATTGACTACTGTTGCCGGTGATGAAGATATCATGCTTGTTACTGACAAGGGTGTTATGATCAGATTTAGCATTGCTGATGTTTCACAAACCGGTCGTGCTACTCTAGGGGTTCACTTAATCAAGATTGATGAAGATTCTAGAGTATCAACTGTTGCCCGTGTTCAAAAAGAAGACGAAACAGAAGATGATGCTGAAGAACAAACTGCTAGTGTAAGTTCTGACGACGCACAATCAACTGAAGAAACAAATAACAACGACGAAGAATAATCGTTAAACAAAAAAGCTTTCATGTAGGACGTTAAATCCTATGATGAAAGCTTTTTTATTGTGGTTGCTCATCAATAAATCTATAATGAGTCCTTAATACATTTTAAAAACGGGGGTGAGCGAATGGAAAAACAAAATCAATTAACGCAAAGCGAATCAAACCAACAAATTATTAAGTCATTGACCAGTAATGGCTTAGGAGCATTTAGCTATGGTATTTTTCAATATGGTATTAGCTTTATGCTGCTACATGCAACACACTCGCCGCTAAGTTTTGGAATGAATATAGCGGTTGGTCCATTAATCAGTCTTTTGACTTTTATTTCAATTGGAAACTTTGTGGATACCCATAATCATAAGAGAATCATATTTTGGGGATATATATTAAGAATAATTGGTTTTATTGCGCTCGCTTTAGCATTGCCATTTTTTCATGGAGAGTCATTATTAATTCCAGTTGCGTTATTTATCGCGATTGATTCAATTTTAGTTAATCTTAGGAATACGGCCTATTCAGCGTCGATTCGTCAATTAGTAAAAATGTCTGATGTTGCCAAACTGACTTCGCTCACAACAGCAGTGGCTTCTGCTTCCAGGATTTTATCTCCGGTGTTAGGAATTACCCTTTATGCACTGATTAGTGTTGAAGGATTAATTGTACTGGAAATACTTGCAACAATCGTTGCGATGATAATTATGATGACACTTCACTTTTTCGAAGTAGACGATAGTAAACGTGAAAAAGTTTCACAGGTTGATCAATTTAAACAAACACTTCAATATGTAAAAAAACGTCCTTTTATTCGAGACAGTATTGTGGCTGAAATTGTAGTTAATTTTTTCTACACGGCTGTTGTTACCGGGAGTCCGTTCATTATTGTTAACCAATTAGGACTACCAAACTCTGTAGTGATTTGGACAGAGACAGGATATTCAATTGGATATTTAACTGGTAGCTTGATTACCAGTCAGTTGAAAGAGCAACGCCACTTTGGAATTAAGCTTATGTCAACAATGATTCTAGTTGGAATTAGTTTACTAGGATTAGGTGGATTGTTCTTAATAACTAGAAATCAAATAATTGTTTCAGTAATTGGAATGTTATTGTCATTATTAATGGAATTATCGTTTGCCATTTTTGATTTAGCGATTGAAATTAGGTTGCAAAGTACGGTTGAACATAGCATTTTAGGGAGAGTTAGTTCAACTTTGTATACTGTTGGTTATGCGATTATGCCATTTGGAACACTAGTATACACATGGTTGTATGATACATTCTCTAACGGTAGTTATATTATGATTGCAAGTGGTGTAATTCTGATTGTTTACACTGTTTTTAGCATCTCTAAATTTATTAAAAATATTAGAATCGATGACGTGTATGTTGAAAAACATGCAGATCAGATAAACTCTTAGAGGGGATTAACATGCGAAGAAATAAGCGTCATTCACCAGAAACAATTAAGCAAATTAATCATTCATCGCGATTAATTAAATTTCAAATCTAATAATTTTATAAAAAAACGATTAAATATTCCTTTATTGATGATAAAATAATTTTATACGGAGATAGAGGGGATATTTATGGTAATAAAGAAAAAATTCAAAATGATGATATTGTCTCTCGCTTTGCTTTTGTTTGTATTAATGGGGGTTAATGCAAATGCAAACGTGAAGACGTATCATCAAAAAGGGTACGCAATGGTTGGCGGATATGCTACACATTACGTTAAAAATAAAAATTATGCATATATACCATTGTATGATTATGGTTCTAGTGTAGGATATTACGAAAATAGAACTTATCAAACAGAGTCATTTACAATGTTGGGTAGTCGTGGAAACTTCCACCGTAATGCAATAAGTAGTTATTATCTACCAGTAACATATAATTGGAGTGGAGATTTAGGAAATGCCCAAAGCGTTGTTATCTCTAAATCAGGCCAATATGCGTACATAATGTATCCAGGTGCAAATACTACAATTGTTAGATATGATTTATGGAAACTTCAAAGTTTAGGTATTACTACCAACAACATGGCTGGATTAAGACTGGGTGTCAAAAGAAGGGATCCACAAATTCTATCAGCAATTAAGTTTGGTCCAAAATTCGATGCAGGTCATGGTCAATCGCTTGCATTAAACCCAAAGACTAATATGCTTTGGTATATCAAAATGGATGTTGTGACCAACAAACCAACATTAGTTGAAGTTAGTCCTAATACGTTAAAACCAGTAAAGCAAATTAAATTTAATTTTAGTAGAAATTATTCAATCAATAATGAATTAGCTATTGATAAGCGTGGTAATTTTTACACATACGTTAAATATCGTATGCACGGAAAATCCGCCGGAAGAGTTGTTATCTTTAAGGGACAAGTAAAGAAAAATTATGTAATCTTTAGAGCAATCAGACAAGGATTAGAAAATGGACCAGGTTTTCAAACCCAAGGAATGGGATATAACCCGGTCAGCAATCGTTTATATCTAGTTTCTGATGGTGTTATTTCATCAATTCCAGTAAATAGATTAAGTAAACTACGCCCTAAAGATGTTCGAACAACTAAGTTTAAAACTAATCTAGAATTTGAAGGGATTGCCTTTAACCGAGCTGGTTTAGGATACATCTTAACAATTCGCGGAACTCAATTATTTACCATTAATAACTTTTAAAAAAATAACGGGAATGTTTCTTTGCGTATATTTAAATGTATCGCAGAAAAACAATCCCGTTTTTTGTATTGAATATTTTATTTTTTAATGTTAAACTTATTGAACGTGAGTATTGGTTATAAATAACTCGTACTCCTTACTCAGCCCAAGAGGTTGGGTCTAAAGTCCACAAGGAGGTGTAATTCATGGAAGAACACAAATATGAAATTACTTACATCATTCGTCCAGATATGGAAGAAGGAGCTAAGAACGACTTAGTTGCTAAGTTCGACAAGGTTCTAACTGACAATGGTGCTAAGATTATTGATTCAAAAGACTGGTCAAAGCGTCGTTTCGCTTACGAAATCGCCGGTTACAACGAAGGTGTATACCACATCGTTAACCTAACTACTGCAGACAAGACTGCTCTAGACGAATTCGACCGTCAATCAAAATTCAGTGATGACATTCTACGTCAAATGACTGTAAGAAGATAATTTAGAATTTAAACGTTTAAAAAGAGAGGAGTAATTTTCAGCATGATTAATCGTACAACTTTAACTGGTAGATTAACACGGGATGTTGATTTGCGATACACTCCAAGCGGTTCAGCCGTAGGTAACTTCACTTTAGCTGTTGATCGTAGTTTTACTAACCAACAAGGTGAAAGAGAAGCAGATTTTATCAACTGTGTTATCTGGCGTAAATCCGCTGAAAACTTTGCTAACTTCACCCACAAGGGTGCTTTGGTTGGTATTGATGGACGTATTCAAACAAGAAATTACGAAAATCAACAAGGCCAAAGAGTATATGTTACTGAAGTAGTTGTAGAAAACTTTGCATTACTAGAACCTCGTTCAAGTAATCAAGGTAACAACAACGCCGGCAACAATGCTCCTCAAGCAAATGCAGGAAATAATAATCCATTTGATTCATCAAACAATGCCCCATCTAATGGTGGTAACAACTCAGCGGATCCATTCGCTAACTCTGGTGATCAAATTGATATTTCCGATGATGATTTACCATTTTAATGTGTAAATAAAAGAGGAGGGAAATTTAATGGCTCAACAAAGAAGAGGTGGACGTCGTCGCCGTAAGGTTGACTTCATCGCCGCAAACCATATCGAATACATTGATTACAAAGATACTAACCTATTAAGTCGTTTCGTATCTGAAAGAGGTAAGATTTTACCACGTCGTGTTACTGGTACTAGCGCAAAGAACCAACGTAAGTTAACTCTTGCTATCAAGCGTGCACGTATCATGGGCTTAATGCCATTCGTTTCAGAAGACTAAAAATAACTTTTTAACTGGGATTGATTTTTATTAATCTCAGTTTTTTTATGCTAAAAAATACTGATATGAAGGGGATACAAACAATGTTTGTAGCTCCTTTTTTTGAATAATCACCTAATGTGATAAAATAAAGATATAAAAAATAAAAAAAGAGGAGTTACAATGAAAAAATTGTTCTCGCTAACTAACCTACCTCCATTTTTAAAGAACCAGGTTCTTAGATGGATTGCGTTAGCTTTAACCGTATTATCAATCTTTGGTTTGGTTGTATCTTTCCTATATGATTGGAAATCCGGTGTTATTTTCTTAATATTCGTATGTTCATTGTTATCTTACATCTTTAAGAAAATGAACGATCTAAGTGTCAGCACCGATAATTACATCTCAGACCTTTCATACCGTATGCACCGTGGCGAACAAGAAACGCTCTTGGAAATGCCGGTTGGTGTATTAATGATCAGTGAAACAGGAGCAATTGAATGGGTAAACCCATATTTGACCCCTTATTTTGGTGATCAAGATTTACTTGGCAAGACCGTTGAAGAAGTAAATGAAGAACTATCAGATATTTTAGAAAATAACTGGGACAACCCTGATTATGCAACTGTAAAATGGGAAGACCATTATTTTACAATGTTGGTTCAAAAGGAATATCGCACCGTTTACATGATGGATATTACTAAGTACTACCAAATTGAAAAAGACTACAACGATGAAAAGATTGCTGTTGGTCAAGTTTTCTTGGATAACTATGATGAAATTACTCAATCAATGACTGACCAAGAAATCTCAAACCTAAATAACTACGTTACTAATGAATTGACTATTTGGGCGCAAAAATTTGGTTTCTTCATCAAACAAGTTGATGAAGATCACTACATCATGATGGCCTATTCCAAGGTCCTAAAGGATATTGAAGATGACAAGTTCAGTATCTTAGATGAAATTCGTGAATCTACATCTAAGCAAAACTACCCAGTTACATTGAGTATTGGGATTGCTTATGGTGAAGACAACTTAAACGACCTATCTGAACAAGCTCAAAGTGATTTGGACTTAGCTTTAGGTCGTGGGGGAGACCAAGTTGTTGTGAAGGCTAAAGACCACGAAGCTCGTTTCTATGGTGGTAAGACCAACCCAATGGAAAAACGTACCAGAGTTCGTGCTCGTATGATTTCTCAAGCCCTACAAGAACTATTCAAAGAAGCAGATACTATCTTTGTGCAAGGTCACAGCCAACCAGACATGGACTCAATTGGTGCCGGCCTTGGTATTCATCGTTTAGCTAAGATGAACAACAAGCACTGCTACGTTGTTATCCCAGATGGAACTTTCCACTCTGACGTACAACGTTTAATCGACAAGACTAAGGAAGACGAAACATTAGCTTCTGATATCATCACACCAGATGAAGCACTACAATTAGCTACTGACAACAGTCTTTTAATCATGGTTGACCACTCTAAACCATCAATGAGTGTGTCTGAAGACCTATACAATAGATTGGAAAGTAAGGTTATGATTATTGACCACCATAGACGTGGTGAAGAATTCCCTGAAAACCCAGTCTTGGTCTACATCGAACCATACGCTTCATCAACTTGTGAATTGATTACCGAAATGTTTGAATATCAATCACAAGATGCTGAACCAGTAAGCAAACTAGAAGCAACTGCAATGTTGACTGGTATCTTTGTTGATACTAAGCAATTCACTTTACGTACAGGTACTAGAACGTTTGATGCTGCATCATACCTACGTTCAGCTGGTGCTGACTCTGAAGAAATGCAACAATTCATGCGTGAAAATCCTGATGCCTACATGGCAAGAATGCACCTAATTTCAATGGCCAAGGTAGTTGAAGGACACGAAAACATGATGTACGTAGCCGGTGAAGAGGATAAGGTATACGATCCTGTCACTGCTGCTCAAGCTGCTGATTCAATGCTAAACATGTCTGGGGTAGAAGCTTCTTACGTTATCTCTCATCGTCCAGATGACTTAATCGGCATTTCTGCTAGAAGTAACGGTGAAGTCAATGTGCAAAGAGTAATGGAAGAACTAGGCGGTGGTGGTCATTTATCAAGTGGTGCTACCCAAATTGCTGACAAGACAATTGAAGAAGTAGAACAAATGCTTTTAGATTCTATCAATGAAGTAAAGAGCGAAGAAGCTCCAGAAGAATCTGAAGACAATTAATTCATTCATTTAAAAAAACACCCAGAGAGTTTATAATAATAAAAAGACATTAAGAGGAGTGATTTGAATGAAAGTTATATTTTTAGAAGATGTTCGCGGTAAAGGTAAACGTGGAGAAATCAAGAACGTTTCCGACGGATATGCACAAAACTTCTTAATTAAACAAGGTAAAGCTAAAGAAGCAACTAACTCAGCATTAAGCCAACTTCAAGGTGAAAAGCATGCCGAAGCAAAGGAAGCTGCTGCTGAATTACAAGAAGCAAAAGACTTAAAGAAAAAACTAGAAGATGATAAAACAGTCGTTGAATTATCTGCTAAAGTTGGTGCTGACGGCCGTTTATTCGGATCAGTATCCTCAAAACAAATTGTTTCAGAAATGCAAAAACAACATGGCTTAAAGATTGATAAGCGTAAGATTGAATTGGGTGAACCAATTAGAACCTTAGGTTACACTAACGTTCCAGTTAAACTACACAAGGAAGTTACTGCTACAATCAGAGTTCATGTAAGTGAAAAATAATCTTAAAGGAAATCGAGGGGTAGTATGAGTAACGAGTATATGAATGGTCAAACACCACCACAAGATTTAGATGGTGAAAAAGCCGTCTTGGGTGCTGTCCTATTAGACAATGAAAAATTAGCAGAAACCCAAGAATTTATTACCTCTGATGATTTTTACCGACATGCTCATCAGTTGATTTTCGCCGCTATGGAGACCTTGGGTGACAAGGATGAACCAATTGATGCGTCGACTTTAAGAACTGAACTTGAAGGTGGCCATAATCTAGAAGATGCCGGTGGTGTGGCTTACTTAGCAGAATTAGCAACCACAACACCAACTGCAGCCAATGCGGTCTACTATGCCAAAAACGTTCATCAAAAGGCAGTTGCTAGACGTCTGATCAAGACTGCAACGGACATCGTGACCGAAAGTTACAACAATAACGGAAACATTGACGAACTATTGGATAACGCTGAACGTTCAATCTTAAACGTTTCAGAAGATAGAAACAGCAATGGTTTCAAGTTCATTGGGGATGTTTTAGGCCAATCCCTAGATAGTATTCAAGAATTAGCACAACAAAAATCAACCGTTACCGGTTTGTCGACTGGTTTTCCAGCCTTAGATAAAATGACAACCGGTTTGCATGATGATGAATTAGTAATTCTAGCTGCTCGTCCAGCCGTTGGTAAGACTGCGTTTGCCCTAAACTTAGCGCAAAACGTGGGTACCAAATCTGGAAAAGCTGTTGCTATTTTTAGTTTGGAAATGAGTGCCGAATCACTAGTTAGTCGTATGATTTGTGCCGAAGGTAGTATCGACGCCAATCATTTGAGAACTGGTCAATTGACTGGTGAAGAATGGCAAAGCGTCTACATGGCAATGGGTAGTCTATCCAATGCCAGCATCTATATTGATGATACTGCCGGAACTAAGATTTCCGAAATTCGTGCTAAATCAAGACGTTTGGCCAAGGATACTAACAACCTTGGTCTAATCGTGGTCGATTACTTGCAACTGGTTGATGGTGGTAGCCAAGAAAACCGTCAACAAGAAGTTTCATACATTTCACGTCAATTGAAGAAGATTGCCAAGGAACTGGGTGTTCCAGTTATTGCGCTATCCCAATTGTCTCGTGGAGTTGAACAACGACAAGACAAGCGTCCGGTTCTATCTGATATTCGTGAATCTGGATCAATCGAACAAGATGCCGATATCGTTGCCTTCCTATATCGTGATGATTATTACGAAAGAGAAGACGGCGACGATGATGAAGAAGAATCAGAAGTAGAAGAAAACAACGACGTAGGTGAAGTTGAAGTAATTATCGAAAAGAACCGTTCAGGTCCTCGTGGAACTGTTAAGTTACTATTTATCAAATCACATAATAAATTCTCATCTATCGCGTACAATCCAGATGATGAGGGTTAATTAAAACTAAATCCTTAGCGTTTGCTAAGGATTTTTTTGTCAAAATTCGGGGGTGAGAGAATGAATGAAATTAAACTGCACTGGTTATTTCTTGGATCATTAATCAATAACATTGCGGTAAGTACGGTCTGGCCGCTTACGACGGTTTATATGCATGATGCATTGGGCAAGTCATTAACTGAGGTCGGCATAATTTTATTCCTATACTCAAGTTCTAACGTTTTGGGTAATTATATATCGGGGAAACTATTTGACCGCCATAATCGCTATATTTTGACGATAATGGGGATTATTACTTCCGTGTTGATATCGTTTGGATTAATTTTCTTTAATGGCTGGCCATATTATCCAATTGGATTGGTATTATTTGGCTTTACGACCGGATGGAACTTAACGATGATTAATTCATTAGGAACCACCGTTAAACTAAAATCTGGCCGTTTTATCTTTAACATGTTGTATCTAGCGCAAAACGTCGGGGTGGTATTTGGAACGATTGCGGTTGGCTTTATCTATCCAATCGGAATTGGCTATGTCTTCATGCTAACCACTGCCATATTGATTGTTTACGGTATTAGCGCCATTTTAACTTATCACAAAGAGGGTTCGATTTACCCAGTCAAACGTGATGCAATGAAGAAGACAAAGGTGAAGTTGCCACGTCCAAACTGGATTATCGTTACAACATTCTTTGTAACGCTAGCCATCATTTGGATTGTCTATGAACAATGGGTATCCAACATGTCGGTATACATTACCGGATCAGGAATTCCATTATCAATGTACAGTCTATTGTGGACGTTAAACGCATTCTTGTTGGTAGTATTCCAACTATTGATTAATTGGATTGCGCAAAAACACGACAGCCTATACTTCCAAATTTACTTTGGAATTCTATTTATCGGTTTGTCATTCTTCACACTAATCTTCACCCATACCTACACCGGATTCGTCATATCAATGATTGTTCTAACGTTGGGAGAAGCATCCGTAATTCCTTCAATTCCAGCGTTGGTCAACGAGTTAACGCCGGCTGAAGTAAAGGGTAAGTACCAAGGATTAACTAACGCCTGGGCCGCAATTGGTAAGGCAATTGGACCATTGGTCGGTGGAATCATCATCGATGCCACTTCGTATGGATTATTGTTCATCATTTGTACAATCACGTGTGTAGTAATCATTCTAGGATCAGAATTAATCGCCAGATACTCACGTAAAAAAGTAACTAAATATTCAGAATAAAAAAGAACCCTCAACAGGGTTCTTTTTATTTGTTTCTTTTTAGGATTTTCCAAATTGTCCTTACGTTAATGATTAATATGAAAACCAAAAAGATTAGAACAATTCTTGCTAGATTTTGTGAATGACCATGATAAAGATACTTTTCAAAAAGAGGAATTCTGATAATGATTCCAATAATGGAAAAACCGATTTCGTATAGATACACGGCGGATAAGAACGGTAGGTTTTTTCGTTCAATTATATAAATGACGGTTGATATGATGAATATAACAATGATTGTTAGTATGCCGGATAGACCTGGTAGATGAAGTTTTAACGGCGTTTCTATTAAGAAACTACCAATAACAAAAGCCAAAAATAAAATAAATAATATTGAGTAATTAATCCCTTTTACTAGTTTATTCTTTCGATATGCTTGATTTCCGATTAACCATAAAATTATAAGAGCAAAAAAGAAGACGCTGATGCCCATTAATAATATTCTTCCCAAATCTATGTTTGAATTAGGATTAATCATTTGTGGGACACTGAAAAAGATAGTGTAGCCAAAGAAGATATAACAAGCTAATTTAAAGGTATCAAAAAATGATTTTGGTAGGTTATCAATAATTTCAGATGCTAGTTGTTCAGGATCTTTACCAAAATAATCTTCGGCGTCTTGGCCATTATTTTGGGCTTCGATTAAATCGTTTAAGATTTCTAGTAAAGTGGTTTCGACGTCTTCTTCTCTTTGAAAGACCGCTTTGGCGCGGATATAAAGTAACAGATTTTCATAGTATTTCTTGTTTTTGGGATTTAATTTTTCCCTAAGTTCATTATTTCGCTCGATTAGTTGTTCAGCTTTCATTATTTTGCCCTCTTTCGTTGATTAATTTGTTTACGTTTAGCGATAAGTGGTTCCATTGATTTATAAATGATTCTAGAGATTGTCTACCATTGTCGGTGATGTAGTAGTATTTTCTCTTTGGGCCTTCTTTTGACGTCTGCATTTTACTAAAGATTAATTCTTTCTTTTCCATGCTAATAAGAAGTGGGTAGATTGTTCCTTTTGGAACGTCTTCAAAGCCGTATTGTGAGAGACCTTGGCTTATTTCATATCCATAGTATGGTTTTTGGTTAATTAAGATAAGAAGGCATCCTTGGAGGATTCCTTTCAGCATTTGACTGGATATATCTTGAGATTTTTTTGTTCCCAAAGCACTTTCTCCTTTACTAGTTTGTATAACATACTAGTAAGCATAAATATCTTCTACTAGTTTGTAAAGCAAACTAGTTAATTTACTAAAAAATATTTAAATTCGATCTATATCATTAGAATTAAATGAGAGTGATAAACGTTGCTATGTAGCTATCATTATTTTATCTAATGTTAGTATCGAAAACGCAAATGGCAAAATGGTTAGAAAATCATTGACCTTTTTGAACTCGAAGTCTAGTATTTGAAATGTTCAATAAATAAAAAACAAATAACTAATAAAACATTTTTGATTAAGGTAATTAGATTATTAGCCGTACAAAGCGAGTGTCGTTGCTGAAAGGACATTGCGACTACTGATTGAAAGACTTGATTGTATAAGTTCACTTTTCTAGGTGAAATGGTAGTACCCATTATCGTACCGCGTATGAAGCATTAATTTGTGTAGTACGAGCGAGAAAATATTTGTGAAAATATTTTGAATCTGGGTGGTACCACGTTACAGACGTCCCTTGGCCAATTGGCTGAGGGGCGTTTTTTTAGTTATTTGTTAAAAAGTTGGGAGAGATTTATATGCATAGAAAAATTTTTAAGAACGCCAACATCTTTGATGGAGTCCACGAAGATGTCTTTAAAGATTTTAGTTTTGCAGTCGATGTAGAGACAGGAAAGATTACTGAAATCGCTCAAGAAATTTCGCCAGCATCAGACGACGAAGTAATTGATGTAAATCATAAGTTTGTCGCACCGGGTTTAATCAATGCCCACACGCATATTACTAGCGAACCTCATGTTGGCAAAGAAAAAGATAAGGATATTGTTGAAACCACGGTTGATTCAATTCAAGCCTTACATGACTTCTTAAAATCAGGTTGTACATATGTTAGACAATGCGGATCCAAGTTTGGAATTGATATTCCAATTAAAAGATTAATTGTCGAAGGGAAAATCAAAAAGGTTCCACATATGATGGCCGCAGGGAAAGCTTTCACGATGACTGGTGGACATGGAGATTACTCTAACGGTGGAAACGTTGTAGATTCCCCTGATGAAATGAGAAAGAAAATTCGTGAAGGATTAAAAGCTGGTGCCGATTGCATCAAGATCATGGCTTCTGGAGGGGTCATGTCACCTGGTGACTTCATGGACGAAGCACAGTTAACTGTTGAAGAAATGAAGGTAGCTGTTTATGAAGCTCACAATAAACATAAGATTGTCGCAGCTCACGCAGAAGGAAATCCAGGAATTAGAAATGCGATTGAGGCGGGGGTTGATTCAATAGATCATGGATTTTATGTCGATGATGAAGAAATTGAAATGATGAAAAAACAAGGTACATATATTGTTCCTACCATCATTGCAGCTGCTTCCGTTACTGAAAAGGGAAAAGAAACATTACCTAAATGGGAGCACCAAAAGATGGCAAATGCAATGGAAGATGGATATAGAAATATCAAAAATGCCTTCCAAAAAGGCGTCAAAATTGCATTAGGTACGGATGCAGGAACACCTTATAACTATTTTGATATGACAACACCTAAAGAGTTAGAAATGATGGTTGAACGCATCGGAATGAGTGAATTTGAAGCGTACAGAACTTCTTATAACGCCGCAGAGTTAATGAAAATTAATGATGACTACGGCTCGATTGAAGAAGATAAATATGCGGATTTCATAATCATTGATGACAACCCAATGAAAGATATCAAGGCAGTTCAACAAACAGATAAAGAAGTGTATGTAAGCGGAAGAAAAGAATTTTAAATTAGGGGATGAATTTTATGAAGAAAAACAAGTTTATTATCGGATCAGGAATTTTAATGATGGCAATTGGATTAGCAGCTTGTGGCAAAACAAACTCAGCTACTGAAACATCAAATAATGGAACTACCAAACCAATTAATTGGATGGAAACAGCTGACTTAAGTACATTAGATCCATCTAAAGTGTCCGATGCAGTTACTTCAAATACGATTTCTAATATTCAACAAGGTTTATTAGTAAGTGGTAACAACGGCAAAGTTAATTACGGAATCGCTAAGAGCTATGATATTTCAAAAGATGGTAAAACCTATACATTTCATTTACGTGATGCAAAATGGAGCAATGGTGAAGACGTAACAGCTGATGATTTTGTTTACGGAATTCAACGTACAGTTGATCCAAAGACAACGTCTCAAAGTTCTTATGACATGGATCACATTCAAAACTATGATGAAGTGCAAAAAGGAATTAAACCAGCTACTGACTTAGGAGTATATGCACCTGATAAACATACTGTTGTATTTAAGCTTTCATCACCACAACCTTACTTTAAGTACCTAGTTACTGGCACAGACTTCTTCCCACAAAAGAAATCTTATGTAGAATCAAAGAGAGATAAGTTTGGAACTAGCTCAGACAATGATATCTATGATGGACCATTTACCATGACTGGTTGGACTGGTACAAACGATACCTGGAATTTGGTTAAGAATAAGTACTATTGGAACGCTAAAAATACCAAAATTGATAAAGTTAAGGTTAGTGCTGAAAAAGATACTAATACTGCCTTTGATGAATATCAATCTGGACAATTAGATGAAATGATGCTTTCAAGTAAAGAACAAGTAAAGCATTTCAAGAATAGCCCAGAGTACCATCAAAGAACTAATTCAGGTGTTTACTTTATTGAAATGAATGAAAAGAGAGTTCCAGCTTTTAGAAACGCAAACATTCGCAAGGCAATGTCTATGATTATTAATAGAAGTCAATTTACCAAAGATGTAATGGGTGATGGTTCAGTACCAGCTAGGGGAATTGCTGCTCAAGGAATTTCATATAATAATGGTAAAGACTTCACTGATGCATCATATGTAAAAGATGCTGCTACTTACAACAAAGATAAAGCCATTCAATACTGGAAGAAAGGGATGAAAGAAATTGGTAAGAAATCAATAACTATTGATTTGCTATATGACGACACTACATTGGGTAAATCAGTAAATGAATTTCTTCAAAACGTTGCTTTTAGTCAACTACCAGGATTGAAAGTAACTACTTCAACCATTCCAATGAAGAATAGAATGGCTCGTCAACATAGTGGCGACTTTGACATTACTGTGGCTGGATGGGAAACAAATTATCCAGACCCAATTTCATACTTGCAACTAATGACTAGCGATAGTTCATCTAACTACGGTAAGTGGAGCAATAAAGAATACGACAAACTTGTAAAGGCCGCTTCAACAACCGATGCCAACAACAAGGAAAAACGTTGGGACGACATGGTTAAAGCCGAAAAGATTCTTATGAACGAACAAGGAATTATTCCTTTCTATCAAAGATCACAACCACAAGTTTTGAAGACTAACATTAAAAATGTTGGATATTCTGCTACAGGTGCAATGTGGTATCTAGGTGATGCCTACGTTGAAAAATAACATCAAAAAAAGAACCCGTTTAAAGGGTTCTTTTTTATTTTCTACAGATAAGTAGATGAAATAATTTCATTTTTCTAATACTAAATTAATAATTAGTTTGACATTACCTATCTAAACGTAATAATATATCGATAATGTTTCTAATCATTTTCTAATATTTGCAAAGGGAGGTTGATTAATATGTCTAAATTAATTAACAAAATTAGTGACAGAATGAGTAACGTCCAACCTGATGTCTTATTAGGTTTCAGTAACTCTATTTCTGATGTTGAAGGCTTAATTCCATTAACAATTGGTGAACCAGATTTTAATACACCTGATCACATTAAGGAGGCAGCTATTGATGCAATTAACAATAACCACAGTCATTATACTGACTCACGTGGTGTGAAAGAATTGCGCGAAGCTGCCGTTAAATTTTTAGCAGATAAATACGATTTACACTATGATTCCGAAACTCAATTCGTATCTACTGTAGGGGTAACTGAAGCGCTATTTATTACTTTTGGTGCATTACTAAACCCAGGCGATGGCGTTGTTGTTCCTTCACCCGCGTTTTCACCATATTTCAATAACGTTGAATTCTATGGCGCTCATTCGGTAGAAGTAGATACATCTGATGACGGATTTGTTTTAACTCCCGAAAAATTAGAAGAAGCGATTAAGGAACACCCAACGATTAAAATAGTAATCATCAATACACCTAATAACCCAACTGGAGTTTCATATACTTCAGAACAGTTAAAGGGAATTGCTGACGTAATTAAAGAACATGATTTAATTTGTTTCAGTGACGAAATTTATAGCGAATTAACTTACGATCAAGAACATGAATCAATTGCTAAGTTTATTCCTGAACGCACAGTTGTTTTCAATGGACTATCTAAGTCACACGCTATGACCGGTTGGAGAGTTGGTTTGGTTTACGGACCAGAAGAAATTATTAGTACTGCTCGCTCAATTCATGAATACACGGCAACATCATTACCAGGACCAGTTCAATACGCTGCAATTGAAGCGTTAACTAATGGTAAAGACGACGGTCTTGGCATGAAGAAAATTTACGAAAAGCGTCGTAACTTATTACGTCAAGGATTAGCTGATGCAGGTATCGAAAGTGCAAACCCAAGTGGAGCTTTCTATATTTTTGCTAAGATTCCTGATAAGTTTGGCGATGATGATTTTGAATTTTGTCGTCGTATTGCCAGAGAAGCTAAGGTTGGTACAATGCCTGGTAGCGCTTTTGGTAAGTCAGGAAAGGGGTATTTCCGTCTAAGTTATGCAACTAGCGAAGAAAACTTGAACGAAGCAGTCAAAAGAATTGCTAAGTTTGTGGAGGATAACTAGATGAAATTACTAATGTTTAACACCCAACCATATGAAATAGAAACTTTTGAAAAAATTGCCGATGATTTGAATGTTGAGATTGATTGTATAGAAGATGGTTTATCTCTTGATAACGTCGATAAGACAAAGGACTACGATGCAATCACTATTCAACAACACGGTAACCTTGAAGGTGATGAATTATACAAACGTTTAGCCGAAAACGGTATTAAACAAATTTCATTACGTAGTACCGGATACGAAATCATTGATTTAGATTTGGCAAATAAATACAACTTAAAAGTGACCAATGTTTCTGGATACTCACCTCGCTCAGTCAGTGAATTAGTATTAGCTGATACCATGGCGTTATTGCGACGCTTAAAAGATTACAGCAAACGTGAGGAACGAAACGACTTTAGTTGGACTGGTGCGCAAGCCCGTGAAATTCACAATTTAACCGTTGGAGTAATCGGTGCTGGAACCATCGGAAGTGCATCCGCACGTATTTTTAGAGCGCTAGGTGCTCGTGTATTAGCTTATGATCCAGTGCAACGAACTGATTTAGCTGATACGGTCGAATACGTCGATGTAAACTACCTATTATCAGAATCTGATGTTGTAACCCTACACACACCTTTAACACCTGAAATGGACCGTTTTATGAATTTTGATCGATTCAAGAAGATGAAAAACGATGCCATTTTTATCAATGCTTCACGTGGTGGAGTCGTTGATACTGACGCGTTAGTTGCTGCATTAGAAGCCGGTGAAATCGGTGCAGCAGGAATTGACGTGTTTGATGGTGAAGCTGGAATCACCAGTGTCGATCTTGGCGACAAAGGATACGATAATGACAACTTAAAGACTTTAATTGCGATGGATAACGTAATTGTTACTCCACATATTGCCTTCTTTACCGACATTGCGGTCTACAATATGGCGTTATTCTCAACGAGAGATGCTATCAAGATTGTTAACGGAGAAGAGGCTGTTTACCCCGTTAATTAAAGAAACAAAAAAGAGCTCATAATGAGCTCTTTTTTATTTGGAAAATAATATGTAATTGTGATATAGTTGCATTTACAACAAAAATCGGAGGTACTTATATGGATTCATTAAGGAAAATAGGTGTGATAGCAAGGTCTTTGGATTCGATTAGTAATATAGAGTTTAAGGAGTATGAATTATCAAAGGGTCAATATCTATATTTAGTCCGTATAGGTGAAAACCCCGGGATTATTTTACAACAACTATGTGAAATGATTTGTGTTGATAAAACGACTGGTAGCAGGGCCGTTAATAATCTAGTAAAAGCAAATTTAATAAGAAAAGAAATTAGTGAGAACAATAGAAAAAATCAGCTCTTATACCTGACTGAAAAAGGAAGAGAAATGTATGGCATTGTAGATAGGGAAAATAAGTATTCTAACGAAGTTGCACTTAGTGGTTTTAGTGCATCCGAAAGAAAATTATTTAATCAATTATTGAATAAAGCCAAAGACAATGTCGTAAAAGATTGGCAAAAAGTTAAACGTGGTGAGAAGAGAGAATACTAGGAGGAATCGTTATGACAGAAATGAAGAAAGTGAAATTATCTGACGCTTACGAACTTCGTCAAATTAGTATTGAAACTTTTAAAGATACATTTGGTGACGATAACAGCCAAAAAGATTTAGATGAAATGTTTGCTAATAGTTATGGAATGGATCAGCTAAAGAAAGAAATTAGTAATGATAACACTGATTTTGAGTTTGTTTACGTTGATAATGAACTGGCTGGTTACCTAAAGATTAATATCGATGACGCTCAATCTGAAGATATGGGCAGTGACTATTTAGAGGTGGAAAGAATTTACATTAGAAAGAATTTTAAACGTCGAGGTTTAGGTTCTCAATTTATGAACTACGCGATTAATTCTGCTAAAGAAGCGAATAAGAGCTATATTTGGCTTGGAGTTTGGGAAAACAATGCAAACGCAATTAGTTTCTACCAAGTAAAAGGATTTACGCCTTTCTCTGAACACATCTTTGTTGTTGGTTCAGATAAGCAAAGAGATATTTTGATGAAAAAATCAATATAAAAAGAGCTCATAATGAGCTCTTTTTTAGTTATATAAACTATATACGCTTAATAGGACGGAAATGATTAAATTAATCAAAATGACGGTAAAACCAAGTGTCCCGTTTGCGACTAGGATGATTCCTAAGATAAATGCGATGATTCCGATTACTGCGGTAATCATCCAATTATTTTTCCAGAAGAATGAAATGATTTCAACAAATGTCAAAATGGTAATTAACCACAATATTGTTAGTGAAAAATCAGTTACGTATAAGTCTGAAATATCTTTGATGGTGATAATTAGCATGTAGACGGTCATCAAAAGACTGATGGCGGCTAGCACACCTTTTGTAGTTTTTTGCATTGTATTCAACTCCTGACTTTATTTTAAAGGTAGGAGGGATGCTTGTAAAACTAAAAAATAAAAAGAGCTCGTATCGAGCTCTTTTATTAGTTTTCACCATTAACTAGATATTCTGGGGAGAATAGTTGTTTAACTTTTTCAGGAGATAAAATATGGTTTTGGATCAATAGATTTGGGACGGTTTTGTTCTCTTTGGTGGCTGTCTTGATTAGTTCGGTGGTCTTGTTGTAACCCAAGATAGGAGATAGGACTGTGGCGGTTACAGCAGACTTTCTAACGTCATCTAGGCATTGTTTTACATTGACGTCGATACCATCTAGACAGTGATCAACCAATGTTTCGATTGCACGTGCCAAGTGAACTTCGGCGGTTAAGATGCTCTTGAACATAATTGGTTCAAAGGCATTTAGTTCCAGTTGACCTGCTTCTGAAGCGGCTGTGACAGTGGCGTCAAAACCGATAACTTCAAAAGCAACCTGGTTCACAACTTCTGGGATAACAGGGTTAACCTTGTTAGGCATGATTGATGAACCGGCTTGGCGTTTTGGTAGGATTAATTCATTTAAACCAGATTGTGGACCGCTACCAAGTAGACGTAAGTCGTTACTGAACTTGGATAAGTCAACGGCCAATGTTTTTAAACTAGAGGAGAATGCGACGAAGTGATCTGTGTTTTGAACCGCGTCGATTAAATCTTCATCCTGTTTTAGGTCCAAACCGGTAATCTTGTTGATTTCTTCTACGATGTGATCACGGTAGTACTTAGTTGTGTTAGTTCCAGTACCGATGGCAGTTCCACCCATGCTGACAGTTTTTAGTTCATTTTCTGCGCTGTTGATTCGTTTCAAATCACGACGGAATAATGATGCGTAAGCATGGAATGTCTTTCCGTAGGTGGTAGGAACGGCATCTTGAAGTTGGGTTCGACCTAATTTAATGGTGAACTGGAATTTCTTTGATAGTTCATCTAGGATTTCGATTAATCGATTAATTTCGCTAGTTAATTTTGGTAAACGTTTAATCATTGCTAGTTTACCGGCGGTTGGGTAAGTATCGTTAGTAGATTGTGCCTGGTTAACATCATCGTTTGGATGAATGAAGACATCAGAGTGTAATTTCATTGCGACATTGGCAATTACTTCATTTACGTTCATATTTGTGGAAGTTCCAGCACCACCTTGGATGGCTGGGGTGATAAAACTCTCTGGTGAGGGGTGCTCAAGCAAGTAGTCGCAAGCGTCTACAATTGTGTTATATTTTATAACATCAGTCGATTTTGCACCGTAATTTGCGGTGACTGAGGCTTTTTTGATTTGAATGTAGCTTTCAATCAAAAGTGGGTCAACTTTCTCTTCTGTAATCGGGAAATTCCCTGCGGCTCTAAGGGAATGGATGCCATACAAGGCATCATCAGGAACTTCTAGTTTACCAACACAATCTTTTTCGATACGCATAAAAACATCTCCTAAATAGTTATATGTTATAAAATGTTACATTAAGTATAAACTAAATCTTTAATTAGTCAAATGAAATATATAAATTTGTTTCACATGAAACAAAAACGCCCCTAGAAAAGCTCTAGGGGCGTTAGTTTTAACCAACGGAATCTTCCATTTGGTAATCAATTAATTTATTTAATTCCATCGCATATTCCATTGGAAGTTGATTTGAGAAGGGTTCAATGAATCCCATGATAATCATCTTAGTAGCCTGAGCTTCGGATAAGCCACGGCTCATTAAGTAGTATAGGTCTGTTTCTGAAATCTTTGAAACCTTGGCCTCATGTTCGATTTCGGAATCACCATTGTAAATGTCATTGTGCGGAATGGTATCACTCATCGAGTCATCATCCATGATGATTGTGTCACATTCGATATGTGATTTGGAGTAGTGAGCATCTTCAATCATACGAATTTTTCCACGGTAGTTACAAATTCCACCATCTTTACAGATTGATTTTGATACTACGTTGGATGAAGTATGAGGAGCATGGTGTCGCATGATGCATCCAGTATCTTGGTAAATATCACCGCTGGCAAATGCGATTGATAACATTGTTCCGTTAGCGTAGGGACCGTTCAAATCGATACTTGGGTACTTCATGGTAACCTTTGATCCTAGGTTTCCATCGACCCATTCCATTGTGGCATTTTCATCGGCGGAAGCACGCTTAGTTTCTAGACTGTAAACATTGTCGGACCAGTTTTGAATGGTGGTGTAACGACAAAAGGCGTTCTTCTTTACGAAGACTTCAACGTCGGCTGCATGCAAACTATCTTCTGAATAGTTAGGTGCTGTACAACCTTCGACGTAGTTAACACTGGCATCTTCATCAACGATGATTAGGGTTCTTTCGAATTGACCGGTTCGACCAGCATTGATTCTAAAGAATGCTTGAATTGGAATCTTGGCATGAACACCCTTTGGAACGTATAGAAAAACACCACCAGACCAAACTGCCGTGTTTAGTGCAGCAAATTTGTTCATTTGAGGTGTGACTAGTTTACCAAAGTATTCTTTAACTAGGTCTGGATGTTCTTTTAATGCCGTATCGGTATCGGAAAAGATAATTCCCATGTCGGCGAATTCTTTTTTGATGTTGGCATAGACGGCTTCTGATTCGTATTGAGCTTCGGCACCTGCTAGATATTTACGTTCAGCTTCTGGAACACCAATTTTTTCAAAGGTGTTTTTAATATCTTCTGGAACATCGTCCCAACTACGAGAGACTGAATCGGTTGCTCTTTGGAAATATCTGATTTTTCTTAAGTCTAAATCAGATAAATCGGGGCCAAAATCGGGCATGGGTAGTTTTTGGAAGATTTTAAAAGCGTTCAAACGAATATCTAACATCCATTTGGGTTCATGTTTTTGTGCTGAGATTTCGCGGACGATATCTTCAGTTAGGCCATCACCAGTTGAAAAGACGGGTTTGACGTCGTCTTTAAAACCGTATTGATAATCATCATTTAAGTGTTGGATTGATTTATCGATTGATACCATCTCCGTTAATTAATTGATAAATTGCTTTGAAGGGAAGCATGGCACATTTAATTCTAATTGGTAGGTGCACGACAGATTGAAAGGCGACTAAATCACCTAACAATTTTTCATCAAAATCTTCGTGTGTCATCATTTTGGACATATTTAAAACGAGTTCATTGATTTGATCTGCGGATTTATCTTGAATTGCTTCTAGCATCATCTTGGTAGCACCTTTACAAATAATGCAGCCATCGCATGCAACTTGTAAGTTGGTTACAGCAGGATTTTTTTCATCCGTTGCCATCATAATGTCATCACCACAGGTGGGATTGGTTAGATGGACATCTGAATCAAACTGATTATTGTTTGGGCACTCACTAGCTTTTTGCATGATGATGCGTTGATAAATGTTACTTAGATCCATTGAAAAATTCCTTCATTTCGTTAATACAGTCGACTAGTCGATTGCATTCTTCAACAGTGTTGTAAATGTATAGACTAGCGCGTAAAGTCGCGTTGACACCCAATTTGTGGGTTAGTGGTTCGGCACAGTGTTGGCCAGCTCTGACGTCGATATTCTTAGAGTCAAGGAAGGTTGCAGCGTCGTGTGGGTGAATGTTGTCGACGTTAAAAGAGACGATTCCAGTTTGACGCTTAGTTGGTCCGTATACTGAAACGCCGTCTAATGCGCTAAGTTGGTCGTATAGGTATTGGCCTAGTTTTTCACATTGTGCTTGCACGTTAGTCATTTTAAGTTCTTTTAGATAAGAAATCGCGGCGTCTAGACCGATGACACCTTCGATATTAGGGGTGCCAGCTTCTAGTCTGTATGGAATGTCTTTGACCTTGTAGTCGGTAGTGGAGACTGATTCAATCATTTCACCGCCGACACGGGGACTATCCATGTTTTCTAGTAAATCTTGCTTACCGTATAAAACACCGATGCCGGTAGGTGCCATCATCTTGTGTCCAGAGAAGGCTAACCAGTCAATTGGTGTTTTTTGCACATCGATTGGTAATTCGGGAGCAGCTTGCGCACCGTCGACTAAGATGTCAGCACCATGTTTATGAGCCAGTGTCGTTAGTTGATCAATGGGATTGATGTTTCCTAAGACATTGGAAACGGCAGTGACTGCCACTAGTTTGGTTTTGTCGGAAATGATTTGTTTAGCGGCATTTAAGTCGATATTGGCATCTTCATTTAGAGGAATGAATTTTAAAGTTGCGCCGTTATTTTTTGCAATCTTTTGCCAAGGAAGGAGGTTACTGTGGTGTTCTGCAATTGAAACCACAATCTCATCACCAGCTTTTATGTGCTTTGCGTAATATCCGTTAGCGATTAAGTTGATGCTATCGGTGGTACCAGCAGAAAAGACAATTTCTTTTGCGCTGATGGCATTGATAAATGAGGCGATGTTTTCTCTAGATTGTTCAAACATTTCTGTCGTTTCTCCAGCATCAGTATAGACACTTCGGTGCACGTTGAAATTATGATGAGTATAAAAATTACTGATAGCGTCAATGACGTACTTTGGCTTTTGAGTCGTTGCAGCGTTGTCAAAGTAAATCATATCTGAGTGCTCTTTGAAAATGGGAAAGTGATGACGAATGTTTAGACTATCCATGAATACGCTCCTTTAGGTTATTTAATAAGTGTGTTTGAACTGATTTATCTGGGAATTTTTCGATCAGTGGTGTCAAGAATCCGCGGGTTAATAGGAAACGGGCAGTCTTGGCGTCAATTCCTCTTGTTTTTAAATAGTATAGCTGTTCGGGGTTAACTTTACCAACACTTGCAGCGTGACCGGCAACCACATCGTGATTGTCGATTAAAAGAATTGGGTCAATCTTCCCCTTACTATCGGGACTTAAAGTCAATAGTCGACTGATTTGATCTGAATCAGAATCGCTAGCTTCCAGCTTAATTTGACCAGTAGTATCGTAGACAGTCTTGGATTTATCGGCGACGATACCACGTTGTGATATCAAGCCACTCGTATTGGGACTTTTATTGATAATTTTGGTTTGAACTACTTGGTTTTGGTTTTGATCGGATAGACTCACTAGATTAATTCTAGCGGAACTGCCCATACCATCGAGGTCAATGTTGCTGTAGTAGCGACTGTCACCATGATTAAATAGACCAACATAAGTCTTTAAGTTCGCATTTTGTGCTAGATAAGCATTTAAAACACGATGTGATTTTTCACTACCAGTCATTTCAGCGTCATAGAAGGAAACATTGGCATGATCACCAAGTAATACTTCGATCATTAGGCGGTCATTTTTAGGATGATTCTTTGAATCCTTGTAGGTAAATGAAACGTCACTTCCAGATGCGGCAATAATTAGAAGATGTTTTTCCTGCATGTTGTGATCGACTAAGTCGGAGATGTCGATTGACTCATCAACGCAGACATCCTTGGGGATGAAAACAAACCCACCACTTTGTAGATACGCAAGATGGATTGCATTTAACGCGTTATCACGCCAATAAATTGCTTTTTCCATCAAGTTTTCTTGGATTAGTTCTGGAAATTCGTTTGCAGCCGCGAACAAATCCATCATGATAATCCCTAAATCTTGTAATTTTTTAGGTGATAAGTTTTTTGTATCGATTGAATGGGAAATAAGTTCTGGAGATTCAAAGTAAAACTTACGAAGTGGGGCGGGAACTTTCATCGTATTTTTCATGTCGTTTGCGACAACTCTTTTAACAGTTAACCATTGTGGTTCGTTATGTGATTGCGCAAATTCTTGAACGGACATACTCATTATTCATCCACCAGCTTTACATCAATACCAAGTTGGTCACGTAATTGAGCATAACCATTTTGTTCTAGTTGTTCAGCTAGGTGATAGTCACCGCTAGTAACAACGCGACCGCCCATCATAACGTGGACGACGTCTGGTTTAACGTAACGAAGAATACGGTTGTAGTGGGTGATTATAAGGGATGAGAAGTGATTATCTCGCATATGATTGATTCCCTTTGAAACAACTTTTAAGGCGTCGATATCTAGACCAGAATCGATTTCATCTAGGATGGCTAGATTGGGTTGAATCATCATCATTTGAAGAATTTCGTTTCGCTTCTTTTCACCACCGGAGAAACCTTCGTTAAGGTATCTATCTGTGTATGATTCGTCGATATCCAAGAAATCCATGACATAGTCTAGGCGCTTCATGAAGTCTAAAACAGAGACTGGTTTATCAGCCAACGCATTCATTGCAGCGTGAATGAAGTCGACATTTTTAATCCCGCTGATTTCAGTAGGGTATTGCATACCAATGAATAATCCCAAACGGGCACGTTCATCGGTTGCCATGTCGTTTAATTCCTTGCCATCAAATGAGATGGTTCCTTCAGTAATTGAATACTTTGGAGAACCCATGATGGTTTGAGAAAGAGTCGACTTACCGGTTCCGTTTGGTCCCATGATGACATGGACTTCACCGTCGGGGATGGTTAAGTTTAGACCCTTGATGACTTCTTCATCTGTTTCATTGATTTTAACGTGTAGGTTTTCAATTTTTAACACAATAATCCTCCTAGTGAACTAACTTGTCCCAAAGTACGACCTTATTTTCTTCAAGGGACTTTGGCACATTGATAATTCTTTGGTTAGCACTACCGCGGAATTGAAGAGTTAAATCTTTTTGGTCTTCCATGAAACGACCATCAACTAGGATGTCGATCATTGAAAGTAGTTTTAATTTGTCATATGAATCTTTTAGTAATTCATCAAATGTGTAACCTGACCATGACCAGATATCCTTGGTGTGGCCGAATTCTTCTCTAACTCGTTTGCATAAACGAAGACATACTTGCGTATTCAAGAAGGGTTCTCCACCCAAGAGGGTAAGACCTTGAACATAATCTTTTTTCATATCTTCGATGATTTGGTCTTCTAAATCTTGTGAGTAAGGTTGTCCGTAATGGAAGTTTTGTGAGGCGACATTGTAACAGCCAGGGCATAAGAACTTGCAACCAGAAACATAGATACTGCAACGGATGCCCTCACCATCAACGAAGTTAAATGGCTTATAGTCAGCAATATATTGTTGGCTTAAGTCTTTTGCAAGCCATTCCTTAGGCTTTGGATTGTTTGGCTGTCTCTTCATGTGCGACACTTTCTACCATTCCTTTCGACATATTCTTTTGACGTGATGAAATTTCAACGTGACGACCGTGAACCATTGGACGTGCTTGAGGGTTACCCAAGTAACCACAAGTTCTCTTAACAACGTCACAGTACTTAGGATCGTGGTTACCACATTGAGGACACTTGAAGCCACGAGCGGTAGCTTCGAATTCACCCTTGAAACCACACTTGAAGCACTTATCAATTGAAGTGTTTGTACCTAGGTATCCAACATGGTCGTATGCCCAGTCCCAAACGGCTTCTAGTGCCTTAGGGTTTTGCTTTAGGTTAGGGTATTCACAGTAGTGAATGAAACCAGCTGAGGCATAGTGAGGGTAAGCTTCTTCAAATGTTAGTTTTTCAAATGGGTTAGGACGTTTTCTAACGTCGTAGTGGAAACTGTTAGTGTAGTATTCCTTATCTGTGATGTCCTTAACCTTACCGAATTTTTCGATATCGTCTTGAGCAAATGTATCAGTTAATGATTCGGCTGGAGTGGAGTATAGGCTGTAGTGGTATCCACTTTCTTTACTCCAAACACGGCATAGACGGTTTAATTCAGCAACGATGCTGACGGTGAAGTCGTGGGCTTCTTGGTTTGATTCCCAATCTGGACCGAAGAAGGCGGTACCAACTTCGTATAGTCCGATGTAACCAAGTGATACAGTGGCGCGTTCGTTTCTAAATAGTTCATCAACACTATCAGTTGATTTTAGGCGTTTACCAAATGCACCGTACTTGTATAGTAGTGGGGCGTTATCTGGTTTAGCTTCCTTGGTTCTTTCGATACGGTATGCCATGGCTTGGTGAACGATACCTAGCTTTTCTTCAAAAATGTGCCAGAACAAGTCCATGTCACCATTAGCCAATAGTGCGATACGTGGAAGGTTAACGGTAACAACACCTAGGTTCATACGACCAGCGTTAACGGCCTTACCGTTTTCGTCAGTCCACTTAGGTAGAAATGATCGACAACCCATTGGGGCCTTGAAGTCACCGGTGATTTCACAAAGCTTGTCGTACATCAAAATATCAGGGTACATACGCTTTGTAGCACATTCGATGGCTAATTCTTTAACGTCGTAGTTTTCGTCGTTAGGGTTTAAGTTTAAGCCTTTCTTCAATACATAGATAAGTTTAGGGAAGATGGCAGTACGACGTTCCTTACCAAGTCCTTTAATACGAATTCTTAGGATGTCCTTTTGGATTTCCTTTTCAATCCAGTTGGTACCTAGACCGAAACTAACAGTTGTGAAAGGTGTTTGACCTTGTGATGAGTATAGGGTGTTAATTTCGTATTCTAGTGATTGCATAGCGTCAAAGATATCCTTCTTAGTACGGTCTTTGGCGTAGTCTTCGCGCTTGTCTTCTTCGACCCATTCTGAAGCGGTCTTTAAGTGTTTTTCGTAGTTGATTTCGGCAAATGGAGCTAGCACTTCATCGGCACGGTCGAATGATAGACCACCATATTGTAGGGATGCTACGTTGGCGATGATTTGAGAAACTTGAGCGGTCGCAGTTTGGATTGAGCGAGGTGATTTAACTTCGGCGTTACCAATCTTAAAACCGTTATTCAACATTTCTGCAAAATCAACTAAGCAGCAGTTGGTTTCAGGAGTTGCTGGTGAGTAGTCTAAATCGTGCCAGTGAATATCACCTCTAAGGTGAGCTTTGGCTACTAGTGGAGGTAGCATTTGAAGACCGATGGCCTTGCTGGCAGCCCCTGCTTCTAGGTCTCTTTGGGTATTAAAGACGTTACTATCTTTGTTGGCATTTTCGTGAATAACTCTGTCGTAACGGTTGAATAGTTGGTCGATTCGAGCCTTTACATCGGTTGCTTTCTTGAATTTTTCAATGTCTTTTTGTTCATATTTTAAGTATTGCTCTTTAGCATCTAAGAAATCATTTTCTTCTAGAAATTGAATGATGAAGTCATGAATATGACTTGAGGTAATTTCTTCTTGATCCTTAGTAAATAGGTTCAAACGTTCAAAGAAACGCTTGTTATCTTCCTTACTAATACCCAGTTGATTTAGTACAAAATCAATCTTGTATTTATAGAATTTGGTCTTGTCACCAGAATTCTTTATAACGTTTAAATGGGCAAAAGTTTTATCAAACATTATATCAGTCCTATCCTTAAAATATACACTATAACTTGTGTCTAAAATAATGTTAACACGCATATATAGTGTAAAAACATTCTTGAATGTCAATTTGAATAGTGCGTACTGAATGATTATAATAATTTAATTTTCTCATAATACGTAGTGGTGAGCGATTTCGCTTTTTTTCGTCGAACATTTTTGAAATTTTGTCTAAAAATGTTCAAATTGAATACTTACATATCGTGCCCAAAGTATTGATATACTAACGTTTAATAAGTAAAATCCGAATAAAAAATACAAAAAAGAACTTTATTGAAAAAGTTCTTTTGAGAATTATCTTTGGATGTTTGGAATTAACCAGTATCCACTGGTTCTTAATGAATCCAAGATGATTTTATTTACGGCTGGGTCATTTTGTTTCAAAGTATTTAGAGCATTTGGATCATCGACTGATACTAGTTGAGAAAGACTGTATTTACCGTTTGAAACCAGTTTTGCAGTCTCAAATAGTGTGTAAGCTCTGCGCATATGCGATGAACTTGAGACAATCGTAACGTGCTTAGCATGATGATCGTTTAGTATGTGAGTCACGTTTATCACATTGCCGACGGTGTCTAGTGAACCTTGTTCGGTGATGATACGATCGCTATTAACGTCATGTTTAATCAACCAATTCTTCATAACCTTTGATTCTACTTTGGGTTCGGCTGGGAGTTCACCTCCAGAAACAATAATTTTAGCCTTTGGTTGTTTCTTGGAAAGTTCCAATCCCTTTTCTAGGCGCTGTAGTAGTGTCTTTTGTGGTTTGCCATTGCTGTCTAGGACGAATCCTAAAATGACGATGTAGTCACTTTTGCTTTCCTTATTTGTGTTACCAACATGTTGGTTTAGTTTCATATCTAATGATTTTTGGATGAATTTGGTTATCTTTTTAATTTTTGTTGTTTTGGAGTTATTCAAACGATTTAGTTTTTGAAGTGATGCCGAAAACTTTTTTGGTTGTTTGAATAATTCGTTATTCATCGCTAATTGAAGTAATGATTGGTAGTTACTCGGATCTATATTGCTGATTCTTTTCAAGACCAATTGTGCTTCCTTGGAGTTTCCGTTTAGTTGATAAATCGATGCCAGTCCCAACAGATATTGAATGTTATTAGGGCTGATTTTAAGAGCTTTTTCAAACAGCGAAATTAACTCTGTGTTGTTAGAGGAGCTGGTGACACCAACCTTTTGAGTGGAACCAAAATTAGGTTTGTGCCAGTAGTTATATTTGATAGCTTTATCGATTTGCTTTAGCTTTAATTGCTTACTCTTATCCTGTTTAAGCTGATTTAAAACGGATTTGTAAGAGAAATTATAGTTATATTGTTTAGCCTTGGTTTCACTACTTGCGTGCGACGTAAACTTTGGCGATAAAGCTGATTGACCCATGAATAGAAATGTCGATAGTAATAAAAGGTATTTGTGTTTTTTTAACATCCAACCCCTCCTCTGCTTTTGTAACTACATGTTAGCAGGGTGATGTTATTTTTAAGTAAATTAAACGTAAAAAAAGAGTAAATTTTAAATTTACTCTTTTTTATAATTGGTTTTCGTGTCGATAGATTAGGATGCATCGAATTTGGAATACAAGAATGACGATTAATTCCAATCCGACAACCCAGATGGTCTTAGTATGGAAGAAAAGTGATAAGATGCTGGCCTCAAAAGCTCCGCATAGAAAACTTAAAACCAGACCACCGTAGTAAAGTAACTTGGTTTTGAATTCGTGTTTTTTAGTCTCCAAATACAAGAATAGATTATTCATTGTTTTTTGAAGGTTTCCAGTACTAAACATGTTGGAGTATCCCAATCCAGACATTGTATTAAATGTTGAAAGTTGAAGGGCCGTTGTCAAAGACATTGAAGTCGTGATCATTAATTGTGGAACATTGTATTTCAAAAATCCCACGATTGTACAGACTGCAATTTCAATGGCCAAAATATAGACCTTCCAGTAGTTTAGTTTATGTTTATCAAGATTATGGTGAATCCAATTGGCCAATAAAATTCCGATTGAAAAGGCAATTACTGGCAAGATTCTTTCTAAAAAGTGACCATAATCGAATTGTGTCAACGCTAAAGCAGACAAAATTAAATTCCCTGTTTGGGTACTTGCAAAGATTCCACCATGTTCAATGTAAGTATAGGCATCAAGGCAACCACCAATGGAGGTTAAAAAGAATGCAGTTGATATTTTTTCACCGAAGCGGGCGGGGTGAGGTGCGTCGATAATGTTGACTCCCTTTCTCTAAAGTAATAAGTTATAACTAAGTTATTTATAAATAGTACTACCATATTGTATTAAAATAAACAGAATTGTTTTATTCAGGGGGAAGGATTTATTTGAATTATTTAATCGCATTGTTTTTAATGATTACTTTTGCGAAATTTTTTGGAATGATTGCTTCTAAAATACATATTCCAGAGGTAGTTGGACAAATTATTGGTGGTGTAATTCTTGGACCATCCGTACTGGGATTAATTCATCGACAAAACATCGTGATTGCTCTAGCTGGTTTAGGTGCTGCGTTATTGATGTTTGGTGCCGGATTAACCTGTGATATTGATCGATTGAAAAAATATTTCGGACCAGGTGTTATTGTTGCACTATTTGGCGTGGTATTACCAGTCGGATCAATTTACCTAGTATGTAGATATTTCCAACTTTCTATCATTGAAAGTGCCTTTATCGGAATTGTATTTGCTGCAACATCTGTTTCAATTTCAGTTGCCGTATTAGAAGAAATGAAAGAATTAAGATCGGCAGCCGGAATTACGATTTTAGCCGCAGCCGTAGCCGATGATATTATTTCAATTGTCTTGCTAAGTGTTTCTATTCCGATTTTAGGAGTAGGCCATGGTCACGGTAATTCAGATGCGTTATTCCTAATTGTTTTACAAATCGTATTTTTCTTATTCTTATGGCTTTGCTATAAGATTGTAACGTTATTAATCAATACTATAGATCTTGATACAGCCAAGGCAGGAGTATATTCATTCCTATTGTGCCTATTTCTGGCTGGAACCGCTGAAATGGTCAGGTTAAGTGCAGTTACCGGTGCTTTCTTTGCTGGTCTAATTGTTAGTCAGACTAAGTTCAAAAAGGTATTAATGGCTAGACTAAAAGGGCTAGGGACTTTGCTCCCAATTCCAATCTTCTTTGTAAGTATTGGTGTTGATATGCAAATTAATGGAATCTATAAGCACTGTTCAATGTTTTTAATTCTAATAGTTCTATCGGTTATAACTAAGTTCTTGGGTGCTTTTATCGGTGCCAAACTTAGTCGAATTGATTTAGCCAACTCCGTGGAAATCGGGGCAGGGATGATAAGTCGCGGAGAAGTCGGGATTGTTATCGCACAAGCTGGATTGGGCAGTCATTTTATTTCAACTAGCTATTATTCAACGTTGATTGCCGTGATTGTGGCGACAACAATTCTAGCTCCATTAATTTTAAAACCAGTTGTATTATGGAAACGCAAAAGAGAGTCAGTATAATCTGACCCTCTTTTTTTATGGAACATATGATATCAATACTAATATTAAATCGATGATCACAACGGTTATGATTGCACAACCTAATGATATTAATGGTAGGAATCTTTCATCACCAAAAAGACTCATATGACGAATCCTTTTATCAAATGAGTTGGTCATTTGTTTATATGATTTTTTAAGATCTTGTTTTAATTGTTTTGTGATAAGACGACAGTACTTACATTTGATTTGATTAAAAAATACATTACCGCAAATTGGACATTTTAAATGAATGATGATTAGTTCCTCCTTACTAAATTTTTACCCATTGTACCAATCGTTTTAATGGAAATAAATTTAGTGAAAAAGTTCAAAATGGACGCGGCGTTCATAAATACTCAATTAAATGTCGATAATGATTAATTATTGAACACGAAGTAAAAATAAATAAATTACAAATAGATGTTAAGTTAGTAAAATCACAATCAATTTTAAAAAATATTTCAAAAAAGCCCACCAAATTCGGTAGGCTTTTTTATTTGCTTAATATTCCATCTTAATGTGGTCAATTCCGGCTTCAATAAATGGTTCACTGGTAACTTTGAAACCACCTTTTTCGTAGTATCCAACGGCATGTGCTTGGGCGTCAATTTCGACTTTAGTACTAGGGAATTGTTCTTTTATTACTTTTAGGATATATTCCAAGAGTTCCTTCCCCTTACCGGTTCCGCGAACTTGTTGGGTAGTTAGGACGCGGCCAAATGTAACGTGGTCACCGTCTTGAAAGATCCTGGCGTACGCTGTGATGGTCTTACCATCGGTTTCAAAAACATGAAGGGAATTCTTGTCATTTTCATCAGGGTCGGTGTAGACAATGTGTTGTTCTTCAACGAATACTTCTGATCTGACGCGGTAAATTTCGAATAGTTCTTCTAGGGTTAGTTCTGAAAATTGTTTAGTCTTCCACATGATTAATTCCACCTTTTTCTAGTAGTTTGTTTAGGGTGTTAATTGATTGATAAAAAGTTTCTTGCTCCTCGTTGTCGAGATTATTTACGATTGATTGAATTTGTTCATCGGAATGGGTATTTAGCTGTTTAACGACTTTCTTTCCAGTAGCGGTTAAGACTAATAGCTTTGCTCGTTTGTCCTCTTTGGATGTAGTTTTTTCGACATAGTTTAGTTTGTTCAAACGCTTGATAACACGACTGACATAACTCTTGTCGAGATCTAAATTACTGGAAATTTTAATCGGGGTAGGCTTTTGCAGGTAGCTGATTTCCATTAATATTCGTGCTTCTGCCCAACTGATTTCGCTATTAAAAACGTTTTTTTGTAGGATTCCTAATCGCTGGGTGTATTCACGGTTGAAATGTCTGATTGTTTCAATTTGTTTATCGTCCATATCATCACATCCTTTGAAACAATTATATCTAAAAGGTGGCTTTTGTCCACTATTTAATTTTCATGAATCTTTTTGACTATTATATGTAAGTAAGGTATGATTTGAGAATACAAACATTAATGGGGTGCCTTAATCGGCTGAGATTATACCCAAGAACCTGATCCAGATAATGCTGGCGCTAGGGAAGATAAACGCACTTGGACTGTCCCTATCTATATAGATAGGGACTTTTTTAATTAAGATGCTGTGCAGGAAAACTCCATTAATGAAGTATACATATTTGAGGGGAGCTTTATTAATGGATTCAAAAGTTAGCATCAAGAAAGTAACGATTTTAGCAATTATGATTGCTTTAGATTTTGTGTTATCACCAATTTTTAGAATTGAAGGGATGGCACCAATGTCATCAGTACTAAACGTGACAGCAGCGGTATTGATGGGACCATGGTATGCATTAGTCATGGCCATCGTTTGCGCATGCCTTAGAATGTTATTGCTAGGAATTCCACCACTAGCATTTACTGGGGCTGTATTTGGATCATTTTTAGCAGGATTACTATATCTTATCTATCGTAAAAACTGGATGGCCGTAATTGGTGAAATTGTTGGAACTGGGGTGTTAGGTTCACTTGCCTCATATCCTGTTATGGTTTGGTACACTGGCAGCAGTAACCAACTATTCTGGTTCGTATTTACACCTAAATTCTTTGGTGGAGCGATTTCAGGATCCATTATCGCTTACATTATTTTATTGAGACTTTCAAAGACTCGTCAGTTCAAAGATATTCAAAAGCTATTTTTTAAGTAAACTAAAAAAGACACCCACGGGGTGTCTTTTTATATTTGTTTTATTTTCATCACGATTGGTTTTAGTAACAATGGTGCCAGAATTGTGGTTAAAATGATTGAAGCGATGATTGTTGAGTAGTAATTATCTGAGATTAGATTATTTTTCAAACCGATTTCAGAAATAATTAAACCAACTTCACCTCGACTAATCATTCCGACACCAATTTCGGTTGCTGATAATCGAGTGAATTTAAAGAAACGAGATCCTAAATATGCTCCCAAGAACTTCGTTATAACGGCAGCGATTGATAGCACGATGAATAGTGATGCGTTTTCTACGATTCCACTTATATTCATGTTAAGACCAACGTTGACGAAGAAAATTGGAATAAATAATAAGTTACCAAACTGATTTATTTGGCGGTCAACGTATTCTTTGTAGTTAGTCTGTCCAATCAATATACCAGCAAAAAATGCTCCAGTAATTGCGCTGATTTGAACGTGTTCTGCCAAAGCGGATAATAATAAACAAACGATTAAACCAACTATTGGTGCCAATGTATGATTGATTTTAATTTTGAATTTTTTGACTAAGATTAATAAGATCCAAACGAAAATAAAGAATCCAATTTGCATTAATATCAAAACGAAGATATTTTGACTGCCATGTGTTGAACTAACACCGGTAAATGTAATAAAGACGCTTAATAGCAAGATGGAAAGAATATCATCTGCCACAGCTGCCCCTAGGATTGTGACTCCTGATTTTGTATTTAGGGCGTTCATTGACTTTAGTACAGCAACTGAAATTGATACAGAAGTTGCGGCAAAAATAACACTGATAAATAGACTTTCAATGTTTGATAAAGCAAACAACTTACTGGTATAAAAAATACCGATAACTGGGAAAATAATGCCCATTATGGCCACGACAATGCTGGGTTTGAAATACTGTTTGAGTAGTTTTAAATCACTTTCTAAACCGGCGATAAACATTAATAAGATCACGCCTAATTCAGCCAATGACGAAATTAAATTCGTTGGTTTCACTAGATTCAAAATTGCGGGGCCGATTATGATACCGGCCACTAACTGTCCAACTACTGGAGGTAGGTTGATTCTAGAGAATATTTTTCCAGTAATTAGAGCAGTTAATAAAATAATAGGAATTGCTAAAATATAATTCACTTAATTTTCCTTTCGTTTTGTTTACTGAGATTATAAACACAAATCTAAATACTGTAAATATCGGTGAGATTAGTTCTATAAATATGAAGAAAGATGAATTATTTCAATTAAAAATATGTCTACTTTTGTTAATTTATCGGTGGATTAAGCAATATTTAGAAAATATTTTTAAATTTTCATAAATAATCCCCCGTTAATATTGAAAAGCTTTGTCTATAAACTAAGATGAAGATAAAAACAAACGAGGGGGGAGAATTCCACGTAACGTGGATAAACGGTTATGACAATTTTAAAACGAATATTAATTTTAATTGGATTATTAATCCTATCGCCATTTGTTGGATTGATTTCTTATCCGCTTAATTCATTCAGTGGGGGCGACTTTTGGGTGTTGATATTCCAAGTTATCTTCGCCATCATAGTCGTAATTGGTGTGATGATAGTCTTGTATCGACTAATCATTAGGGATAAATTTACTAGCTTGTTCAAAGATAATTATTTTTCTAAAAAGATTATTGTATATACAATTGAAATGATTTTGGTTGTGACGTTATTAATGCTAATGAGTGGGACGCCTAACGGGACGATTTATCAAAAACTAGTTCACATGACGAGCTTTACTGATGTTAGAATACAATATTTCTTCATTATCATTAGTGTGATTTTGGCACCAATTGTCGAGGAGCTATATTTTAGAGGATTAATCTTCACTTACGTAAATAAGACGACCAACTTAACCACGGCGTTAATTATTTCATCACTATTCTTTGGATTAGCTCATTCGTTATTCAATCCATTCATTTTTATCACACACGCAATTGTGGCAATTTTTATTGGATTAGCTAGAAATAAATCAAACGGGATCATCGCACCAATCATCATGCACATGATTTGGAACCTATTAATATTCTTGATGGTCCTATAAAAAAAGCATCCTGATTAAATTCAGGATGCTTATTTTTTAACCCTTGTTGTTCTTAAAGTTTTCTTCAGCGTGTGGAAGTTTAAATGTATCTTCACCCAACCATTTCTTTGAAAGCTTGTCTAGGTATCCGCTATCTTTAAGCTTCTTTAGATCCTTATTGATGGCATCGATTAGTTGTTTGTTCTTGTCGTTCTTACTTGCAACGATGTAGTCGTTCTTAACACCGATTGAAGGTGATACTGTTAAGCCCTTTGCGCCACCAGCTTTTTGAACGCCAATGAATGCTTGGTATGGGTAAAAGACGGCGTCAAATTGTTTTTCTTGAAGTTGCTTCAAAGTGTCACCTGAACTAATGTCACCAATGGCTGCTAAGTTAACTTTGTGCTTAGGGTTATCTTGGTTGTATTGTTCGATGAAGTTGTATCTTGCGTCATCACTTGAGATAGGAGCTAACTTAAGATTTCTTTCAGCGATGTCTTTGAAACTAGTAATCTTCTTTTCACCTGAACGGTATACTAAACGTAAATCAGCAATCGCTGTTGGGTTTGAGAATAGGTATTGTTCAGCACGTTTTGATGAGTACCAGAAACCAGATGATGCTAAATCGTACTTACCACTTGATAAACCAACGAATAGTGAATTTTGAGATGTGGTTGAGTACTTGAATTTGTATTGAGGCAAATCGGCATCTAACTTACGTAGTAATTCACCGTCGTAACCACCAATTTTATTACCATCGGCGTAAGTGTAAGGACGGTTGTCGGCAACACCGGCAACATTAACTACTTGAACGTGCTTCTTTGATGCTTTTTGTGAGTTTTGTGATAAGAAGTGAGCTGCACCAATTGCTACTACAGCTACAGCAATAATTCCTGAAATAATATAACCTTTTTTTGACATATAAATCTCTCCATTCTTTATGCAAATACATGTTGTTTAATTTTGTTTTCTAATAATGAAAGTAAACTCGCGAATATGAAACATACAACTAGGTAGATAACTAATGCATCTAGGTATGCTTCTAGATAGTTGAAACTAAATGAAGCTAAAATATTGGCTTGACCCATGATTTCAACGATTCCAATGTTATATACCAGTGCAGTATCCTTGATTAAATCAAGTAGGATGTTGGTAAAGTTTGGAATGAAGTTAGGAATCAATTGGGGAATGACCACTTTTTTAAATGTTGTCGACTTCGTTAGACCAACGGATATCGCAGCGTCATATTGTGATTTATCGACACCGTGATAAGCAGATCTGAATGCTTCGGATAGATTTGCCGAGGCATTTAAAGCAAACGCCACGATTCCAATAATCATGCTGGGCATGGTGAAACCTTTTGCGCCGGGATTGTTTTGATTGAGCAAGAATAATAATCTTGGCAGTCCATAATATACTATGTAGATTTGGACAATAATTGGAATTCCACGGAACAGTGATATATATACATCAAATATTTGTGCTAATACCGGTATCCGTTTTTCACGAACGATAGAAATCGGTATGGCCAAAATTAAACCAAAAATCACTCCGATAACCGATAGGAAAATAGTAACTGGTAGGACGGAAAGTAATTTTGGCATTGATTCAATCATGAAATTAACATTCATATAAGTTTCACCCCCTAACTATAGTTGTGTTTTTTAATGTATAGATTGAATAAAAATTCAAAAACTAATGTGATTACCCAATATAGCAATCCTAATACGATGAAAATCTTTAGTTGGTATACACCTTGGCTGACGTTAGCTAAGGTTGTCGCATTTCTGTACATGTCGGCAATCCCAATGACGTATACCAGTGATGAAGCCTTTAAAAAGCTTAGAAACATCGTTTGAATATTAGGAAGGGCGATGGTGAACATTTGAGGGATGATAATTACTTTTAAGACATCTCTTTTGTTCATACCAACAGCATATGCCGCGTCGAATTGACTGTCGTCAATGTCGTTGTATGCTGATCTGAATAACTCACCCATATAGCCACCAAATCCGATTGCTAGACCAAAGATGGCAAAGAAATTCTTGCTCCAGTCGTTGGCATCGATACCGACGAAGCCTAGTAAACGAGGAAATTCATAGTAGGATAATAGTAGTACTAATAATGGTGGGGTTCCTCGTGATAAACCGGTATATATTTTGGCGATAGCTTTGGATATCTTATCCTTTTGAAGTGATAGCCACATTACGAATAATCCAATGATACTGGAAATGATAAATGAAGTAACCAGAATAAATAGTGTATTGGGTAGTCCTGATAATAGATTCTTGATTATTTCTGACAGACTCATATGTTATTCACCTGCTTTCTTATTTATCTCTTGATACGGCTTCTAAGAACTTTTTGATTCGATCATTCTTAGGGTTGTCTATGATTTCTTCAGGAGTTCCTGCGGATAAAATTTCACCGTCTTCAAAGAAGATAACCTTGTTGGCAATGCGTTTAGCAAATGAGATTAAATGCGTTACCACAATCATGGTTTGACCGTTTTTCGCTAGTTGATCGATGTCGTCAACAACAGTTCCAACTAGTTCAGGGTCCAAAGCAGATGTTGGTTCATCGAATAAGATTACCGATGGTTTAAGAGCGGTTGCTCTCGCAATCCCAATTCTTTGTTGTTGACCACCGGATAATTGAGAAGGGTAGAAGTCTTTTTTATCAAGCATGTTTACTTGCTTCAATTCTTCTTCAGCAATCTTTGCGGCTTCTTTTTTATCCAGGTGTTTACCGTAAATTAAACCAGTTGTGATGTTTTCAAAAGCGGTCTTATTTTTAAATAAAGCGTAGTTTTGAAAAACCATCGCGATATGACGGCGTAGCCATAATTCATCTTGTGTGCTGACGTGACTTAGGTCTAGTTTTTTATCTTCTATTGATAGGGTTCCGCTGTCGGGATGTTCAAGTAGGTTGATGTTTTTTAAAAACGTTGTCTTACCAGAACCACTGGGCCCGATTACCGCAATCACGTCACCTTTGTTAATCTCTAGATTAACGTCTTCTAAAATTGTCTTTTTATTAAAGCTCTTTTTCAGATGATCAATCTTTAATAACGTCATTTTTAACTTCCTTTCCTTTGGTTGTAGGTGTGGGCAGCTTCTGCAGCCCATCTGATATGTTCGTCAGGAGTATCGCGTGGCACCGTGCAATCTGCACCAATGATAATGCCAGTTGTTCCTGTTTCATCTAATAATTTATCGATTTCTGCTTGGATTTCTTCTTTATTACCAGTTACTAACACATCGTTTTCAGTGTTACCTAGGCCTCCAAGAACAACCTTGTTTTTGAATAGTTTTTTACCTTCACTAAGTGAGTAACCGTCGAACTTGGTTGCCCAGTTGAATACGGGTAAGTCGTAGCCGACGAACCATTCTAGGTGATTTTGAGCTCCGGCGAATCCACAGATATGTAAAATACCAATGTCGAAGTTTTGATTGATATATTCAATCAATTCATCATCTAAACGTTTTTGAACCTTATCGAAGAATTCTTTATCAATTCGGTCGTCTTGAATTTCTTGGGTGCTGAAGAAGATGCCATCAACTCCTGCGTCGTGACCGACTTTGATTTGTTTCTTGATGTCTTCGTTAATCACTTCAAGTGCATGGATAACAACTTTCGGATTTTTTTCATACAAATCCGCAAATTTTCCATTTGCAATTTCCACGTCTACATCTGGTTGATCTGCGATTAAGATCCATTTGAATAATGTAATGGCGGAGAAGACGTTGCTGAACTTGATTTTGTCAGAATCCAGTGATTTAATTTGTTCTCTTAAAATCTTTGACTGACTGGTTAACCAAATATTGTCTTTATCGATTTCGGTGATGCTTTTTAGTGAATCAATGTCGTTTGAATTTTCAACGTTGTTTAGATTGTAGGTGAAAAATCCGTCGTTCATTAGCTTCACAAAATCAGAATCCACGCTTTCTACAAACTTTGGTTCGTTTGTAATGTCAGCGTCGACAAAGTATTGATTATCGTCTGCTTGCACATGTTCATTTGGCGTAAAATGATGCCATACAGAAAGGGGAATCGCGCTTTCCTCTTGATTGTTGAACGCCTTGATTAAATCATCATGAATGTTGCTCATACTAACCACTCCCATAAAAATATTTTGATAATAAAAAAGGGACTACCTTCAGCATTTACACTGAAGGTAGTCCCTTACATTTAATTTGAATTGTTTAAGGCCCGAATTTAGGTTTTAAGCATTCAGCAAATTAAGTGTATGAAAAAAGAGTTACCACTCAGTGCTAACTTGTTCATACACATACACATCATTGCTGAATTGTTAAACATAAAAATGGTTCCTCCTCTTTATCTTTATTATCATTGACCAAAGTATAGCACTTATTTTTAGTAACACAACTGATATTATAATTTTTCTCTAATTTTTTATTTCGAAATTCTAGTTAAATAAATTTCAATGATGACAGCTAAGTAACTGATGTGATTATGTTTTAGTAAGCAAATCATTTACGAAAAAATGAGTGAAAAATTAGAAAAAATATTTTTCTGATTTTTTGAAAAAAGAGTGCTGATAATGATGTTTTTTGGATAAACGGTCTAATTGTTTGCTTATCTTATGATATGATTTTAATGTTTGAAAAATATCGAAAGAATCTTCTATAGATTCTTAGACGAGAGGAATGCATTTATATGGCAATGAAGTTTTGCCCCAATTGTGGCGATAAACTAGAAAATATCAAAAAATTTTGTCCTAACTGTGGCGAAAGTTTGACAATGGAAGATACTTCAACAGTTGTTGAAAGTAACCAAGAAGAACCAATACATAACGTTAATTATAATGCACCAGTACCTGCGAAGATTGGTTTTGGAAATGATTTTAAAACCGATCGCGTCATCGCTTATAAACGAGCGATGGGGATTGAACCAACCGCAGACAATGTAGTGGTTGCCGAAGCTGCGAACATGGGTAGAATGCTAATATCCACTGCATATGCAGCAATCACTGACAAGTGGTTTATCTTGTCATTTGAAGAAGACGGTGTGTTATTCATGGGAATTAATAAGTTATCTCGATTCACCGGACAAAATATCTTTATTCCAAAGGAATCGATCTCTGAAATGGGATATAAAAATAGTGTTTTGAGAAAAGTATTTAGTTTTAAGACAGATGGAAGAAAAAACAAATACTATTTAAGCCCATTCCTATTAAATTGCGATTTCCAAAAGAAAAATATGGAAAAACTAGATAGTTTTATTGCTCAATACTAAAAAAGACGCTACTTATTAAAGTAGCGTCTTTTAATTATTCATATTATGATTAAGGTACAAAAAAACATCGCCTAAGCGATGTCTTTTTATCAGTTATGGGCAGTCAGGGGATCGAACCCTGGACCCACGGATTAAGAGTCCGTTGCTCTGCCAGCTGAGCTAACTGCCCAAAATATTATCTGTTGGCTATCAACCAACAAAAACTATAATACCATGTTAGAGTAAGGATTGCAACACTTTTTTTAAAATTAATTAACAAGCTGTTTAGCAATTCCTTGCCTCAAATCAACGATATTTATAATAGCATGATAATTAATATTTTGACAACCCCTAATTTTTGAAAAAAGTCATACTTTAAATCTTCATTGCAAGAACATTACGTTTAGAAAACAAAAGACCAAGCGTGTTATAATGTAGTAAGTTAACGGTTTAAAAACAGATAAAAGTATAACTATCCTTGAAATGATAGTATTTCGTTAACGTTTATATGAACAAAAAACAAATCAATTCCTGTTAAGGAGATAGAATATTATGGCAAAAATTTTAGTTGTAGATGATGAAAAACCGATCACAGATATTGAAAAATTTAATCTAGAAAAAGAAGGATATGACGTCGTAGTCGCATACGATGGGGAAGAAGCTCTTCAAAAAGTTGAAGAAGAAGCCCCTGATTTGATTATCCTTGATTTAATGTTGCCTAAAGTCGACGGTCTAGAAGTGGCCAGAGAAGTTAGAAAGACACATGACATGCCAATTATCATGGTAACTGCCAAGGATTCAGAACTAGATAAGGTCTTAGGACTTGAACTAGGTGCTGATGACTACGTTACTAAGCCATTCTCAAACCGAGAACTAGTTGCCCGTGTTAAGGCCAACTTACGTCGTCAATCTAATAACGATAATGGTCAAGTTGCTGACAATGAAAACAAGGACATCAAGATTGGTGACCTTGTCATTCATCCAGAAGCATACACCGTTACAAAACGTGGTGAAAACATTGAATTAACTCACCGTGAATTCGAATTACTACATTACTTAGCTCAACACATTGGTCAAGTAATGACTAGAGAACATTTGCTACAAACAGTTTGGGGATATGACTACTTTGGTGATGTTCGTACAGTTGATGTTACTGTTCGTCGTCTAAGAGAAAAGGTTGAAGACAACCCAAGTCACCCAATCTGGCTAATCACAAGACGTGGAGTAGGATACTACCTACGCAACTCAGAACAAGAATAATCGACAGAACTAAGGAGTAGTTTGCGGTGAATAGTAAGATTAAGTATTTTCAATCAATTCATTTTAAAATTGCGCTTGTGCTTGCGCTAATCTTATTGGTGACCCTAGAAATTGTTGGGGCCGTTTTTGTTAACCAATTGGAAAACAAAAATATGGCTTCGTTTAAAAAACAAGTTCAGGTGCCTACTTACGTAAACACAACCTTAACTAATGAACTTTCTAGCTCTAGTACTACCAAGGCCAACGTGAAAATTAAGTCGTTACTATCTAATATTGATAGCAATAACTACACTGAAATCAAAGTTGTTGATGCGAAGAACACCATCCGTGGAACCAACGAAGTCGGTGATCAAAGTTCAGTTGGTCAGAAAAACTTCAGAACCGACATTAAAAACGCGATTATCAACCGTCGTTCATCTAGTTCCATCACTAGTAACCCGGGTGATAGTTCGCGTTATTATACTGTCATCACACCGCTGATCAAGAGTAGTAATAATGAATTAGTCGGTGTTGTTTATGTGCACGCTAATCTAAACACCGTTTACAACGAAATTAACCAAATTACGATTATTTACGTTGTTGCGGCGATGGTCGCTATTTTATCTGGTTTATTAATTTCCATCGTTATTTCAAAGGCGATTACTAAACCAATTGATGAAATGAAGAAACAAACATTACAAATCGCAAGAGGGGATTATTCCGGTCAAGTGCACGTTTATGGTCGTGATGAGTTGGGCCAACTTGCCAATGCGGTTAACAACCTATCAGTTAAGGTTGAAGAGTCCCAAGAATCAACTGAATCAGAACGTCAAAGACTGGATTCCGTCCTAACTAACATGACCGATGGGGTTATTGCGACCGACCGTCGTGGATACGTCATCATCATGAACGATGAAGCAGCTAGTTTCCTAGAAACGACAGAAAAAGATGCGCTAGGCAACTCAATCTTAGATATTTTGGACATCAGAAAAGAATACAGTCTACGTGACTTAATTGAAAATCCCGATGAAACCATCATTGACCGTTCTGACAAAGATCATGATTTAATTTTGCATGCTCACTTCTCACTAATTCAAAGAGATTCTGGATTCGTATCTGGTTTAGTCTGTGTGCTACATGATGTTACTGAACAACAAAAGATTGATAACGACCGTAAGGAATTTGTTTCAAACGTTTCTCACGAATTAAGAACACCATTAACCAGTGTGCATTCATACATCGAAGCATTACAAGATGGTGCCTGGAAGGATCCTGAAATTGCGCCAAATTTCTTGAAGGTTACTCAAGAAGAAACTGACCGTATGATTCGAATGATTAATGACCTATTAACTTTATCTAGAATGGATTCAGGAACCCAAAAGATTGATAAGGAACTTGTTAATATTACCGAGTTATACAATTACATTTTGAATCGTTTCGACATGATTATTAAGTCTGACGACAATAATAACGAAAAACCTAACAAGCATTACCGTATTGAACGTCGTTTTACTAAACAAGACCTATGGGTAGAAGTCGATACCGACAGATTCACCCAAGTAATCGATAACCTAATGAACAACGCTATCAAGTATTCTCCTGATGGGGGGGTAATCACTTGTTCACTATACAAGACAAAACACAGTGTTATCTTGAGTGTCAGAGACCAAGGATTGGGAATTCCAAGGAGTTCAATTCCTCACATCTTTGATCGTTTCTACCGTGTTGATAAGGCACGTTCTAGAGCGCAAGGAGGAACAGGTCTTGGACTAGCAATTTCCAAAGAAGTGGTTGAAGCACTTGGCGGTAAGATTTGGGTAGAAAGTACCGAAAATAGAGGTTCTACTTTCTACATCTCACTACCATACGAACCAATCGAGGAGGACTTATGGGATGAAGATTAAATATTTTATATTACCAGCATTATTAACGATTGCAGTTGTAGTTAGTTTTGCCCTTTCTGCCTCCATTTTGATTAATCCGGCGCATTACGACCGTTCTAGTCAAAAAGTTTCTACGCAAAGTAGTCAAATTGATGCCAAACCAATGTCGACAATCTATTCACCTACTCAAGTGATTAGAACCAAAGATTCCGGAAATCAATATGTTCTAACCAACCAATCTGTTAACTTAACAACTGAAATTGGCCAACAAATGAACAACTACAAGAACCCTAAGTTTACTGAACTAAAGAGCAACGAAAAGAATTATCTTAAGTATTTAAATACCGATGATTCCGTAATGTTGAACTATCCGGATTCATTAAATTTAAAAATCGTTAGTCAATACATCAGTAGCAGTTTTAAATCGTTACCAAACGTTGCCATCAATCGAATTATGATTCCGTTTGATGATAGTAATGATATTTACCTATTCTCAGACCATAATTACAAGGTCTACAAAATTCATGTTGATGATACCAACGTGAAGGGAATTCAAAAGGTTATTGAAGACAATGTCAGAGCAATTCCGGTCAAAATGAAGATGATTAATCACACACCATTTATTGATTTTTATAAGTCATTTACAATGCCTCAATATGGATACTTGATTAATCGAACTTCACAAAATTATTATGTGACAAGACTATTATCTGATTCACAAGATATCAGTGTAAAACGTCACCGTAATTCAACGGTTTACAATGATGAAAACTCTCGTCAGTTATCATTTTCAAATGACGGCGAGGTAAATTACTACGATAGTCATCCAGGAAATATTTCTACCAATATGACTCAGTTCTTGAAGGACTCATATCAAAATATTTCCCAACTACTAGTTAGCGATACCTTAGCCAACATTCGTTTCTTCGACTACGATGCTAATAATTCTAGTGTTGTATATAGAAACTACGTTGAAGGTTTCCCAATCTTCGATCAAACTCCTTATGGGGCAATCGAAATGAGACTAGTTGACAACACTTCTTTGAAGTACAACTTCTCACTAAATACCCTTCAAATCCCGGTACCAACCGGACGTAAGGATACTAAACTAATTACCACAGATGAATTATTGAATAGCCTACGTAATCACGGATACAGTGCTAATAAGATTACAGATATTGAATTGGCTTACCAATGGAGTAATACAAAGTCATCTGATATCTTGATTACTCTACAACCAACATGGTTCGTTAAATACAACGGTAAGTACATGAATTACACCCAAATGTTATCAAAGGGACCACAATAAGATAGGAGGAAAGCTACATGGACTTTAAAAAGATACAAATCATTTTCTTGATTATCTTCGTAATGATTGATGTCTTCTTATTCTCTTTATTCAGAGAAAATTCACATCTTCAAACCGAAAATAGTAATCAAGGTAGTGATACTGAAATCATTAAGCAAATGCAAAATGATCAAATCACTGTAGCACCTAAACTATCTACAAGTGGTCAAACCGGATACTATCTATCTGCAGTCAACGATGACACTTTACACAGAGATGTAAATAAGTTGTCTAACCAAAAGGTGACTTACGCAAATCACATTTTAAGAAGTACTTTCAAACGACCAATCGGTCTATATTCCGGGGACTATCGTGATATTTTAGATAAGTTGATGAAGAAACCAACTTTTGTTTCACATGGTACGGAATATGAATACAATTCTGATTTATCTACCAAGAACAGTATTGTGTACTCACAAAAAACATCTGACGGATTACTATATGGGACCAAGCATGGACAAATCACCTTCGATATCAGTAGTGATCACCTACTAGAAGGATATACGCAAAGTTACATGGATGATGTCAGCATTTTACGTGAAAAAACCGACATTATATCACCGGCAAAGGCATTAGTATGGTTGTATCAATACAACGAAATTCCTGATAATTCAAAGATTCAATGGGTTCGCTTGTACTACACCCAACTATTATCAATTAAGAACAACATTGTTCTAATCCCAACTTGGGTGATCGGATACACCACTTCTGATTCCTCTTCAGTAGTAGCTAAGAGAATCAACGCCTTTAATGGTGCCATCTTGGATGGTAGTAGCTCGACTCAATCAGCTACCAAATCGAATTAGAATTTTAGAAAGAGGATTAAAATGAACAACGAAGCAGACGATATGAAAATCAGTGTTTTATCTAGTGGAAGTGGGGGAAATGTAACCTACATTGAAACTAATCAACATAAAATACTATTAGACGCTGGTTTGAGTGGTGTCAGAATCGAAAGATTGATGAAGTCAATCAATCGCTCAATGAAGGATGTCGACATGTTGTTGGTCTCCCATGAGCATACCGACCATAGTAAGGCCGTAGGGGTATTGGCTAGACGCTATCCACAAATTAATGTGTATGCGAACCAACCAACATGGGATGCAATGCATGAAACCATTGGAGAAATTCCAAACGAACAAAAAAATATCTTCCCACCAAACATGGTAATGAATTTTGGTGATATCGATATTGAAAGCTTTGCTGTTTCCCATGATGCAGCCCAAGCGCAGTTCTATGATTTTCATCATCACAACAAGAGCTTCGTTGTTCTAACCGATACTGGATACATCTCAGATCACATCTTTGGTGTTATTAATAACGCTAACGCATATGTTTTGGAATGTAATCATGACGTTGAAATGCTTAGAAGTGGGGAATACCCATGGTCATTGAAACAACGCATCATGAGTGATGAAGGACATTTATCTAATGAAGATGGTGCCAACTCACTAATGGAATGTATCGGATATGACACTAAACGCATATTTATCGGGCACAGAAGCCATCACAATAACGTGAAGGAATTAGCCCATCTAACCGTTGCATCGATGTTAGAAGAAAACGATTTTGGTGTAGGCACCGATTTTGATTTATTGGATACTGATGTTGAAAAGGCATCTAAATTATTTACACTTTAGTTTGATTTAAGATTATTGAATATAATAAGATTAATAAAATTGATAGGGGGAAAACCTTATGAAAAAAAGTGACCGATTTGTCTTAAAAACAGGATTAATCGCCTTAGTAGCTGGATTACTAGGTGGAGGAATTGCCTATGGTGGTGCTAGTTTATTGCAAAGTACCGGTGTGGACGTTGCTGTACCATCAGGATCTAATGCCGGAGGCACTGCATCTACATCTAATTTGAAAGTTGATGTTCAATCACAATCTGAAAAAGCTTACCAAGCTGTTAAGAACTCAGTTGTTTCTGTAATCAATTTAAAATCAACCAGTTCAAGTTCATTTGATTCTATGCTAGGAAAGAGTTCTAGCAAACTAGAAGCTAACAGTGAAGGTTCTGGTGTGATTTACAAGAAGAGTGGTAATGCTGCATATATCGTAACCAACAACCACGTTGTTTCTGGAGCATCAGCAATCCAAGTGCTGTTGAGCAATGGAAAACAATTAGAAGCCAAGGTAGTTGGTACCGATAGTGTGACCGACCTAGCTGTATTGAAGATTAACGGAAGTATGATCAAATCAGTCGCTTCATTTGGTAACTCTGACAACATTAAAGTTGGTGAAACCTCTCTAGCAATTGGTTCACCACTAGGTTCTGCCTACGCTTCTTCTTTAACCCAAGGAATTATTTCTGCTAAGAAGCGTGAAGTTCCATTGACTGGTTCAAACGGACAAGCTACAGGTAACACTGCCACAGTTATCCAAACTGATACTGCAATCAACCCAGGTAACTCAGGTGGTCCATTGATTAACTTAGCTGGACAAGTTATCGGAATTAACTCAATGAAGTTAGCTTCTGATAGTGAAGGGACTAGCGTTGAAGGAATTGGTTTTGCTATTCCAAGTAACGAAGTGGTTAAGATTATCAATCAACTAGTTAAGAACGGAAAAATTGAACGTCCAGCCCTTGGAATTCAATACGTTGACTTAACTAACATTGCCGTTAGCCAACAAAAATCAATCCTAAAACTACCATCATCCGTTGAAAATGGAGTTGTTGTTTACACAGTTACTAAGAACAGTCCCGCTGAAAACGCCGGATTAAAGAAATATGATGTGATTGTTGAACTTGCTGGTAAGAAGATTTCTAGCCAAGACGAAGTTAAGAACATCCTCTATGGTCAAAAGCTTGGATCAACGGTAAGTATTAAATACTACCGTGATGGAAAACTAAAGACTGGAACTGTTAAATTGACAGAAAGTACTTCTCAATTGAAAATCAATCAATAACACGTAATAATTTGAAAAAATTTTAAGTTATGAAAACGCTGACATGCTGGCCATTGTCAGCGTTTTGGCGTTTTTAAGGGGTTGTATTTAATCTAAATAAGATGTATAAATTTATATATTGGATTTTAAATTGATAAATAAAAGGAGTTTTTCATTATCACTATTTTTGGTTTTAGTGTATGGACATTGCTATTATTCATTCCAGTTGGTATCGTTGCCGGTATCTTAAGTACAGTAACTGGACTAGCTTCACTTGCCTCATACCCAGCGCTATTATATTGGGGTGCTTTAAACCCAATTTCAGCAAATATTACTAACACTTCCGCATTACTATTTAACGTAGTAAGTTCAGCTGTTTCATCAAAGCGCGAATTAGATGGACACTGGAAAGAACTATTCAAAGTTATGACTATCATCTTCTTCGGTGGTATCGTTGGTGTTATTTTACTAACATTCTTACCATCAAAGGACTTTGAATACGCAGTACCTGTATTTATTGCAGCTGCTGGTATTGGTATCTTATTACCAAGTAAGGACACTACAAAAGCACCTACTGCTAAGGTAGTTGAAGAAGACACTGTCGGATCAAAGAAAATGCTTGTAGACTTCGGAATGATTGTTCTATTCTTCGTTATTGGTATCTACGGTAGTTACTTCGGTGCTGCTGCTGGTGTTATCCTATTAGCTGTTCTATCAAGAACAAGTAAAGATCCATTCCCTGTATACAACGCAATTAGAAACGTTGCCATGGGTTCAGCTAACGTTATCGGTACTATCCTATACTCATTCAAGTATGGTCAACACGGTAACACCCACATTTACTGGGCACTAGCTATTCCTCTAGGTATTGGTTTCCTAATTGGTGGTTACGTTGGACCTAAGATGGTTCGTGTATTACCAGTTAAGTTAATCAAGATTGTTACTGGTATTTTAGCGCTATACCTAGCTTACACTCAATTCGTATCAGCTTACGGTATTCACTTATTCTACTTCTTCTAAAGATGAAATTTTGGCACCTATTGTTATTTATAACGGTAGGTGCTTTTTTTATCCTTTTCTTTTATTCGAAAAATGTTAATATGAAATTATGATTTTATTTTAGTAGAAAAAGAGATGAGAAGTCATTACTATTTTAGGTGTAAGTATTTGGATTATTTTATTGTTTATTCCTGTGGGAATCGTCGCAGGAATCTTGGGAACAGTTACTGGATTATCATCACTAGTATCTTATCCCGCATTGCTATACTTTGCTGGACTACCAGCCGTTTCTGCAAACGTGGTTAACAAGGCATCACTAATGTTTAATGCCGTTGGATCATGTATTTCTTCCACCCGTGAACTTAGAGGTCACTGGAAGGAACTATTTAAGATTATGGTTATCATCTTCTTTGGTGGAATTACAGGGGCAATTTTGCTAACTGCACTTCCATCATCTAGTTTTACCCATATCGTGCCATTCTTTATTGCCTTTGGTGGTTTAATGATTTTACTTCCAGACAAGAAAGAAGTGAACGAAAATACCGAGGGTGCATTGAACTTTAATCCTGCAGCCAAAAAAGATACGCCATGGACTTGGCTAAAGAATATCGCCATCATTGTCCTTACATATTTAATTGGTGCATACAGCGGATATTTTGGCGCTGCATCAGGAATTTTATTATTAGTCCTACTAACTAGAACTACATATAATGAATACACTGTAAGTAACGCAATTAGAAATGTAGCGATGGGGGCTGCCAACATCGTGGCAACCGTCTACTATTCACTTTTCTCACACGTTGTGTGGATCCTAGTTCTACCACTAGGAATTGGCTTTTTCATCGGTGGATATATCGGACCAAAGATTGTGCGTGTGCTACCAGTTAAATTCATCAAGATTGCGACTGGAATTTTGGCCTTGATTTTAGCTTACACTCAATTTGTTTCAGCTTATCATGTCCACTTTCTATAAAAAGAGCGAAAAAATTTCGCTCTTTTTTTGCGCTTAAAATGTGAGTAATTTTAGAAAAGATAAAAATGATAATTAAAAACTATTTATATTTATAACTAAGAAAGAGAAATTGTGTCATGCACGATGCAATCTTCTTGCTATTAGTTAACACTAAGTTTATCCATTATGTTTTCTGTGATTATGCCGTACAAGACGGAAAAATAAAACTAAGAGTAAAATGATAAAAGGTGATATTGCAATGTTTTAACCCTATAATCATTAATTAAAACTTAACTGAATTATAACTACAAATTATGTAAAAGCAGTGCTACAATACAAAATTGTTCCTCAGGTGATGCATGTAGATGATCACTTTTGTGGAGTTTACATCTTTATAAGCTCTGTATTTAATATTTTGATTCAATTACTATTCTTATTTTTTCTATAACGCGCGATGAAAAAATTCGGTGGACGAATAGTAGTTAGATGATGAATTAATATGTTATCTATATTGTTTATATCGTAAATGCATATTGTTATGGTTTGTATGTCAAATACGCAAACCTAATACAATTTAAGCAATCTAAATAATGCACTTTTCGTTGATTACTTCTTAATCGGAATAAATGGTCTAACTTGAGAGACTATTTCTCATCAATAACTTTGTGGTGGATATCTAGCAGCAATGATTTGGTAGGATCATTGTGATGCTTTTAGCCATTAGCATTGCTCCTTTTATTGATTGAGGTTGATCCATTAGGACACATAGTGTTTAGCTATTATTTATTATTTCTGATTCATATGATTATGTATTGTTCTGTGTGATGGTAGACACACAGATCAGTCAATTCCCCCAATCATTTATTAAGTTATGTTTCATAACTTACACGTAAGCTTTGATAATGACAGTTTTGTATGAATTTTGTTTTAAAAGTTGTTGAACCTTCTCTAGTATTTAGATGTTGCATTTAAAGATGTATTTAAGTGGCAATTCTTTATTAAGACGTAATAGTCGAAAAAGCAATTGGTAGTTATATCGAGAATTTAAGCAATCGGTGATGCATCTCCGTCACGCAGATTTATCCCAAAATCGTAATACTTTTCATTCCTTATAATAAAAGCATTCTCGATGGTAATTATTATTTAGACTATTATTATATTGCACTAAAAAAAGCTTATCCTTAGCGGGATAAGCTTTTTTGTTTTATTCAGCTTCTACACTGATGGTTTTTTGCTGATCGAAGTCATATAGACCTTGGTCAGTTAGTTTCAATGTTGGAATTACTGGTAGTGTTAAGAATGAAAGGGTGATGAATGGATCGAAATCGACACCATCACTAATTTCCTTAAACGCTGCCTCGATTGCTTCTAGTTCGTGACTAGCTGCTTGCCATGACTTATCAGACATCAATCCAGCAACTGGTAGTGGCATGGTTGCTAAAGTCTTTTCTTCATTAACAACGGCAATTCCACCCTTAGTGGCAGTAACCTCTTGGATTGCACGGTAGATTGCTTCCTTGGTGGTTCCGACAGCGACGATGTTGTGGGAATCATGAGCAACGGTGGTTGCGATGGCACCATTTTTGATGTTGAAACCATGAACTAATGCCAAACCATAAGTACCAAGTTGATGGTGACGTTCTGCATCAACCATTAATAATACATCGTTTTCTAAATCAGTTTTGAAATAACCATCTTCTATTGGAACTTCTTGAATGGAGTGGGTAGTTTCAATGTGATTAGCAATCACACCCATTACGTGGCATTTATTTGAGTTTAAAGGTAGTTTCAAATCCTCAACTGATAGATTTTGGTGGACGCAGTTTTCATCGAATTCAATGGGTGTGGTATTGAAACTATCTTCGGTCATGACCTCACCGTTTTTGATGACGGTCTTAACATCGACTTGGTCTAAGTGATCAACGATGACTAAATCAGCTTGGTAGTCTTCCTTGATTGCCCCTAGCTTGTCTAGTTTGTGGGCAACGGCGGCATTGTAGCTGGCCATCTTGTATGCAGTTTCTGGTTTTAGACCATATTGAATCGCTAATTTAATATTGAAGTTAATGCTACCTTCTCTAATGATGGTAGTGATGAATTTGTCATCAGTACAGAATGAAAAACGGTCTGAATTGTCTTCTGTAACTGCTTGAATTGTGTTTTGTAAATCTCTTTCGACGGTTCCTTCTCTTAAGAAGACGTTCATGTTGGCAGCAAGTCTGTCGTTCATTTGTTCTAAGCTGACAGACTCGTGATCGGTAGTAATCCCGTTTTCACGATATTCCTTAAGTTGGTCTAAGGATAATCCGGCACCGTGACCATCGATTTGATAACCGTGGTCTAGGGCATCCTTTAGCTTTGCCATCATGTCATTATCCTTATTATGTACGGCTGGGTAATCCATTACTTCGGCTAAACCGATAACGGATTCTTCATTATATAGTGGGTGCAAGTCTTTCGCGGTCAAAGTAGCACCATTATGTTCGAAACTGGTAGCGGGAACAGATGAAGGTAACATCACTAATACTTCCAGTGGAGTTTGTTTGGCATCTTCAATCATGTATTTAATTCCGTCGGCACCTGAAACATTTGCGATTTCGTGCGGATCGACGACGATAGAAGTGACACCCATGGGTACTAAAACTTTACCCAATTCAGATGGAGTGACTAGTGAACTTTCTATATGAACGTGTGAATCAATAAAACCAGGAACGACAAATTGGTCGTTAGCGTCGATAATTTCCTTAGCCTCTAACTCTGGATGATTGCCGACAGCAATAATCTTGCCATTGTTAATGAAAATATCATTAACTTCGAAGCTGTTTGTGAATACATTTAAAACTTTTCCATTTTGAACAAGTAAATCGATTGTTTGCATTTTTCCACCCCAACGTTTATTTAATTTTGATTAAAATTATCAAGTATTATGAAACATTAATGAATGAAAGTCAAATCTATTTTAATGTTCGGGAAAATAGCATGGTATTAAGCCTTTAATAGATATATTTTCTATACTTGATAGAGTAATTTTTCAGCAGTACCTAAAAAAATGTTTAAAAAGGGGGAAATGTAGTGTACAATTATATTGTTCTTAAAAATAGAAAGGGTGAAGAACTTTGAGTGAAAACGTTTCACATGAAAAAAAGGGCTTCGTTGAATATGCCAACGGTCCTTCACTAGAAGAAATTAACGGTGGAATTAAAGTTCCGAAGGACTGGGGATTCTGGAAGACTTTATTCGCATACTCCGGACCAGGTGCATTAGTTGCGGTTGGTTACATGGATCCAGGTAACTGGGCTACATCAATTACAGGGGGTCAAAACTTTGGTTACCTATTGATGTCTGTCATCTTAATTTCAAGTTTGATTGCGATGTTACTTCAATACATGGCGGCTAAACTTGGAATCGTGAGTCAGATGGATTTAGCACAAGCCATTCGTTCAAGAACCTCAAAGACACTTGGTGTTGTTCTATGGATTATGACTGAATTAGCAATTATGGCTACTGATATCGCCGAAGTTATCGGTGGGGCCATCGCGTTATATCTTTTATTCCACATTCCATTAGTCTTAGCGGTATTCCTTACCGTATTTGATGTTTTATTATTGCTATTATTAACTAAAGTGGGATTCAGAAAGATTGAAGCAATTGTTGTTTGTTTAATCCTTGTTATCTTAGTAGTCTTCATTTATGAAGTTGTACTATCTAACCCAGATTGGTTTGGTGCTATTAAAGGTTTAGTACCAGTTCAACGTACTTTTGCTAGTGACCATCCAGTTGCTGGAATGACTCCACTATCAGGTGCTTTAGGTATCATTGGTGCTACTGTTATGCCACATAACCTATACCTACATTCAGCTATCGCTCAAACTAGAGCTATCGATCACAACGATGAAGAAGACGTTGCAAGAACTGTTCGTTTTGCTACTTGGGACTCAAACATCCAACTAACATTCGCATTCTTCGTTAACGCTTTACTATTAATCATGGGTGTGGCCGTATTTAAGACTGGTGCCGTTCAAGATACATCATTCTTCGGTCTATTCGATGCTTTAAACAATACTAAGATGCTATCAAACCCAATCTTAATTGGTGTTGCTAAGTCTGGTATTCTATCAACATTATTTGCTGTTGCATTACTTGCTTCAGGTCAAAACTCAACCATTACTGGTACTTTATCAGGACAAGTTATCATGGAAGGTTTCGTTAACATGAAGGTTCCTCTATGGGCTCGTCGTTTAATTACTCGTCTAATCTCAGTTATTCCAGTGCTTATCTGTGTACTATTAACTGCTGGTGAATCAACACTAAAACAACATGCTGCGATTAACGATTTAATTGAAAACTCACAAATCTTCTTAGCATTCGCATTACCATTCTCAATGCTTCCATTGTTAATGATGACTAATAGCGGTCAAGAAATGGGTAACCGTTTCAAGAACAGATTATGGGTTAACATTTTAGGTTGGATCTCAGTTATTGTGCTTATTTACTTAAACGCAATCAACATGCAACCTGCTGTTGCTGGTTTCTTCAGTGACAACCCAACTGCTGCTCAAAATGCAGAAGCTGGTGTAATTGCCAACATCATTAACGTTGTTATCATCCTTCTACTAATCTGGACATTAGTTGAACTATACCTAGGTAACAGACGTTTAAGAAACAGAGAAAACTAAAATAAAAAATTCAAGAATAGAAGGCGAAAATTATGCAAAACATGGACGTCGAAATTAATTTCAAGAATATTTTAGTTGCTGTCGATGATTCTGATGACGCTTTATTAGCTTTCAAGTATGCAATTTCACGTGCTAAATCAGAAGGCGCAAAGTTAACCATCGTTTCAGTACTAGAAGATGAAGAAATCAACGTTTTCCAATCATTATCAGGACAATTTGTTCATGGTAAGTACGAAGACTTAGAAAAACATCTAGAAAAATACAAACAAACTGCTGAAGAAGCCGGCGTAGCCGATGTTAATGTTATCGCATCAACCGGTGAAGCTGGGGAAACCATCATCAAGGATGTGCTTCCTAAGATTAACCCTGATTTGTTGATCGTTGGATCAGAATCAAAGAAGGGCTTAGCTCGTCACTTCGGTAGTCAAGCTGCCTACATGGCAAAATACTCACCAGTATCAGTTATGGTGATTAGATAAAACTATTGATTAATTACTCACTCCGAAAAAAGACTCAAGATAATATCTTGGGTCTTTTTTGTTTGTACAAAAAAAGCCATAGGATAACCTATGGCTTTTTTATTATTCAGCATCTAAAACTGTTTGATTTTTGTTGTATTGTTCCTTGATGAATTCATAGAACTTAACTTGAGTAGTGTAGTAGTAAGGGAAGAAGTATAATCCAACAATTCCGTAAGTTATAGCAACTAAAATGGTCCATCCAATGAATGATAGTTGTAATACAAAGTAATCTGATTTGTATCCCTTCATAATGTCTTCACTAGTCTTAATTGCATCGTAGATTCCAACGGGTTGATCGCCTAATTGACCATCTCTGTAAATCCAAAGTGCTTGTGAGTATGAAAAACTCTTAATTACAATCCATACAAATACCGCGATGAATTCAAGAATAGCAATGGTAATACCAAATGGGTTTGGCATTAAGGCAACTAATACGATTCCTGGGATAGATAGTAGTGACCATAGTGATAAGAAAATTGCTCTTAAAATCCATGTTCCAACTGTACCCCAGAAAAGGCGTTGGTTATCGATGAATGATAGTGATTTTCTAAGTGGTCTTTGGAAGTCGTCTTTTCCTCTTAAAACGTTAAAGACGGTGTAGATAGCACCCATTAAAAAGATTGCAGCTAAAATTGAGAAAATAACTGATGCTAGTGAGTTGATAAGAACGTCTAAGGAATTAATTTTGATAGTTCCAGAAGTTACGGTAGAGTCGAAACTGGCTTGGTTTCCCAGAACTGAATAAACGATTTCAATTAGTAAGAAAGGAATAAATAGAATGAAGAAGAAACGTTGGTGACCACGAATAAGGGCTTTGGCTTCTTGTTTTTGTTCTTTACGATTGTACATGGTTAATCCTCCTGTTTGATATTATGATGTTAATTATACCAAAAAACCGGTCAAATATATTCGACCGGTTTTTAATTTTTTATTAAGAATGATTTAGATGTTCTTCCAAGTATCGTGACCGATTGAAGGGAATAGGTGAACATTTCTTTCAATTTCAAGTGGGGTCATCTTCATGTTAACGGCTGGAACAATCATGTCCACTGCGTTATCAGCTTGGTCTGAGATTTCAGTAAATCCAACTAAACGGTGTTCCTTGTCAAAAATGTAGGCATTCTTAACAACAGGTTCCTTAGTGATTTGTCTAAACCATGTGTTAGTTGCATCGTGTTCTTCAACAGTGTATTCGTCACTAGCGTTTGCTTCGTCAACAGTTACACCCATTTGACTGATACGAGGTGAAGTAAATACTACTGATGGAATTGCAGGGAAGTCGATTGGTTGATCTGTTTCACCGGCAAATAGGTGCTTTAGGTATTGTGATTCGAATGTTGCTGTTGGAGTTAGGTTTGGTTGGCCAGTAGCAGCAACGTCACCTGAAGCGTAGATGTTTTCAACTGATGTTTGTAGGTATTCGTTAACTAGGACACCTTTTTTATCATCGTATTTAACACCAACTTCTTCTAGACCCATGTTGTGAACCATTGGTACACGACCAGAAGCGTCTAGGATGTAATCAACAGTTAGTTGTTGGTTGTCAGCGTAAGTAACGGTGTATTCGTCACCGTCTTGGCTGAATGAACGTAGACCAGAGTTTTCAATAAACTTGATACCTGATGCTTTCATTTCGTCCATTAAGATCTTCACGTATGGTTGGTAGAAAGGACGTAATGCCTTGTCACCGTGCATGAACATGGTAACATCAGCACCAGCTTCGTTTGCCATAGTAGCAAATTCCATGGCGATGTAACCAGTACCAACAATGGCCATACGTTTTGGCATGTCTTCTAGTTCCATGAAGTCTCTTGAATCATGTGATAATTCAGTACCTTCAATTTCAACTTTGTGTGGTGTTAAACCAGTGGCGATAACGATCTTGTCTGAAGTTACGTGTTCACCATTGATTTCTAGTGTGTGAGCATCTGTGAACTTAGCGAAACCATGGATAACATCCATGCCTAAGCTCTTCATAGTTGCTTCACGGTCTACCTTAATTGGTAGGATTCCTTCACGTTTGTGTTTGATGTTTTCTTTCCAGTTTAGCTTAGTGTCACCTTCAACGATGTCTTTCATACGTCTTTGGGTCTTTGCTAGAGTAACAGGTCCATCTAGTGAGATTTTGGCGTTACAACCCCAGTTAGGGCAAGTACCACCAACGGCGATTGCTTCTACAAACGCGATTTTAAAACCTTGTTTGCAAAGTGTCTTGGCACCGTCGAATGCGGCGTGTCCTGATCCGATGTAGATAACATCGTAATCGAAATTAGGATTTTTCATGTTAAAGCCTCCGTATTTATTACGTTTTTTATATTTTCTTATATTAATTAATGTACAATATTGTAGTGCTTCAAACAAATATATTGACTCGATTTTAACGGAATTTTAAACAATAAAAAACCACCCAAATGGGTGGTTTTACTTAATATTTTATAGATGTTGCCAAGCGTCACTACCAATAGTAGGGAACAAGTGAACAATCTTGTTAATTTGAGCTTTGTCTAATTTTAGAGCGACGGCAGGTAGAATTGAATCAATTACGCTATCCGCTTCGTTTGATACTTCGGTTGCACCAACCAAGTGGTGTTCCTTATCGAAGATGTATGCACGTTTGGCAATTTCTTCGTTAGTGATTGAGCGGTACCAATCAGCAGTCATATCGTGTTCTTCAATAGTGTAATCGTCACTGTTCTTAGCTTCTTCAACCGATACACCGACTTGGGCGATACGAGGTGAAGTGAACACAACAGAAGGGATGGCAGGAAAATCAATTCCATCCTTATTTTCACCGGTAAATAGGCTAGTTAGGTATTGTGATTCAAACATTGCAGTTGGAGTTAATCTTGGTTGACCAGTTGCTGCAACGTCACCTGAAGCATAAATACTATCAACTGATGTTTGTAGGTGATCGTTTACTTCAATACCATTCTTTTTATCGTACTTAACGCCAACTTCGTCTAAACCAATGTTTTCGACATTTGGAATACGACCAGTAGCATCTAAAATGTAGTCAGTGAAAACTTGACGGTTACCTGATAATTCGATAGTAGTCTTGCATTTTTCTTCGTGGAATTCTTGAACTTCGGCGTTTTCAACAAAGGTAACACCTTTTTCCTTCAAATCGTTAACAACAGCTTCGACATATTCACCGTTAAATCCACGCAAGGCACGATCGCCATGCATAATAACAGTTACTTCTGAACCAGCAGCATTGGCAATTGATGCAAATTCCATGGCAATGTATCCAGCGCCGATAATTGAAATATGAACAGGTAGTTCGTCGATGTTTAGGAAGTCTTTTGAATCATGAGCCATTTCTTTACCAGGAACATCTAGTCTATGTGGACGTAAACCAGTAGCGATAACAATTTTATCTGCGGTGTATGATTTACCGTCAACATCAACAGTATGTCCATTTGTTAGCTTTCCGTATCCTTTGATAACATCAATACCGAAGGCGTTCAAGCCACCTTCAATGGCATTTGGAATACTATCAATTACTTTATGTTTATTTAGCATGTTTTGGGTCCAGTCAATACTTAAATCGCCCTTAACAATGTTTCTTAGACGCTTTTGAGTTTCTAATAGTTGTGCAGGTAAGTCCAAAGCAATTTTGGCGTTACAACCCCAATTAGGGCAAGTACCACCGATTTTATCTGCTTCTACTACGGCAACTTTATAACCCTTTGCTGCTAATGGCATTGCACCATCAAAAGTACCGTGACCAGCACCGATGTATAGAACATCATAATCAAATTTTTCAGTCATAGATATCAATTCCTTCTTTAATATAAGATATTAATTTAATCTTTGTATACATATAACATAAACTCTTGGGAAATTTAATTCAATTAATTAGTTTCAGATTATATAGTGTAAGACATAACAAAAATTATGGATTTAATAAAAATTTAATAATATAAATGCTTTAAAATTAATGAAAATAGTATATAATCATCTTGTGAATAAATAAACAAAAGAAGAAAAGAGGATGTTACTATGACTCAAAAAGTTGCATTTGTTACTGGTGCCGGCCAAGGTATCGGTAAAGCAATCGCTGAAAGATTAGCTCAAGACGGTTTTGCAGTTGCTGTTGTTAACCGTACTGCTGAAAAGGGTGAAGCAGTAGCAAAGGAAATTAACGCAAACGGTGGTAAGGCAATTGCTGTTCAAGCAGACGTTGCTGACAGAGACCAAGTATTTGCCGCAGTCGAAGAAACTGTAAAACAATTGGGTGACTTAAACGTTGTTGTTAACAACGCCGGTGTAGGTCCTACTACTCCAGTTGAAACAATCACTCCAGAACAATTCAACACTGTATACAATATCAACGTTGCATCAGTTATCTGGGGAACTCAAGCAGCCAAGGCTAAGTTCAACGAACTAGGTCATGGTGGTAAGATTATCAACGCTACTTCTCAAGCGGGTGTTGTTGGTAACCCTAACTTAACTCTTTACGGTAGTACTAAGTTTGCTATCCGTGGTATCACTCAAACTACTGCTCGTGATTTAGCAGGTGAAGGTATCACAGTTAACGCATTCGCACCTGGTATCGTTAAGACTCCAATGATGATGGACATTGCCCATGAAGTTGGTCAAAACGCAGGTAAAGATGACGAATGGGGTATGCAACAATTCTCTAAGGATATTGCATTAGGTCGTTTAGCTGAATCAGAAGACATCGCTGCTGGTGTTTCATTCTTAGCAGGTAAGGATTCAGACTACATGACTGGTCAAACATTAATTCTAGATGGTGGTATGCAATTCCACTAAAATCATATCTGCGATATAATAAAAAGCCATAGGTTATCCTATGGCTTTTTATTATATGTAGAAAAAGATCAAAAAAGAGCCACTTCAAGTAAGAAGCGGCTCTTTTTTTGTGAGATATACAAAAACAAACTTTTATTCTTTAACAAAAAAGTACCCCAAAGATAAAATCTTCAAAGTACTTTAGTTAGTGAGCTGTGATGCTTTGAACACCATCTTCTCAGCAAAGGACTGAGTGCTTTTACCTTAAGCTAACAGCTCAAAATATTAAGTTTGTCTGTGAGATGTAACCTCAAGCGACATATAATATTAAACCATATCTATAGACTTTATGCAACAATATTTTGAGAAAAAGTTGAAAATTCGCTATAATTTAGTAAACAATTAATGGTCCAGGAGGGATTAGATGTTAGTGATTGGAATGATTATCATGGTAATTGTACTATTTATTATTTCTACATTATCAACTGTGTTAGTAATTTCTTTAAAAAACAAACGTCAAAATGACGATAAAGACTAATATGACAGTCTTTTATCCATTGATATAAAAAATATTTATAACGAACTTATCCTTTGACTATATCTTTAAGTATGTTTTATAGTACTTATCGTGTTTTAAGTTAAGCAATAATTATTTTTAATATCAAATAGGAGGATTCATAATGGGAGTATTTATTAACTCAATCCAAAGTGTCCTTGTTGTCGTGCTAATTATGTTATTAGGATATGTATTAAGAAAAACCGGTTGGTTTGCAGATACATTCAGCAAGAACATTTCTAAATTAATCAAAAACATCGCTCTACCAGCTTCAATTTTCGTTGCGGTGTTAAGTCGTCTAACTAGAGGCAAACTTGTAAGTTTCGGTAGCTACTTAATCTGGGGTGTTATCTCAGTTGTTATTGGTTACCTAATCGCATTTGCACTAGTTAAAATCATGAAGGTTAGACCAGGTCGTCGTGGTGTATTCATTAACGCTATCGTTAACGCCAACACTATCTTCATTGGTCTACCATTGAACATCGCCCTATTCGGTGACAAGTCAATGACTTACTTCTTGGTATACTACATCATCAACACTGTTTCTACTTGGGCATTCGGTGTCTTCTTGATCAGCAACGATGATCCTACTAAGGCTGGTCAACCCAAGGAACACCACAAGATTAACTGGAAACAAGTTATTCCAATGCCACTTGTTGGTTTCCTAGTTGCTCTAGTATTCTTACTACTAAACATTCCAGTACTAAAGGTACCTTTCTTATCACAAACTCTAACTTACGTTGGTAGTTTAGTTACTCCACTATCACTAATTTACATTGGTATTGTATTAGCTGATGCTGGTCTAAAGAGTATCTCATTCGACCGCGACACTGTTGTTGCTCTATTAGGTCGTTTTGTATTGGCTCCAGTTGTTATGATTGTTATCCTAACTGCTGCTGCTCACGGTGGAGTTTCTCTACCAACAATGTTTAGCCAAACTATGATTGTTCAATCAGCTACTCCAATGCTAGCCGTATTACCAATCCTAGCTGCTGAATCACACGGGGATGTTAAGTATGCTACAAACATTGTAACTACTTCAACTGTATTGTTCATCGTTGTTATTCCTATCTTAATGACAATCGTTCAATACATCTAATAAACGTAAAAAACGTTGGAATTATTCCAACGTTTTTTTATTACATATAACAAAATTGACAAGTGAGGGTAGTTAGCCTAAACTTTAAATAAATTAAATGCGGAAGCAAAGAAGGAATTCATATGTTTGAAAAAATTTGTTACACATTGATGATTATCGCTGTCATTATTTTAATCGTTGTATATTTAATCTGTTACTAAAATAAAAAGGACTGACGTTTGTCAGTTGACCTGAACCCCTAAAATTGGAAGATGGTTATGCTATTTTCTGGGAGGAATTGATCCGGTATTCAACTGGTGACATTCCTCCCAGTTTTTGTTTTATACGATAATTGTTGTAATAAGATATATATTCCTTAACCGCCTGGTTAAG
>NZ_BOLX01000011.1 GCF_016861915.1 Apilactobacillus nanyangensis
CACCGGTTGAATACCGGATCAATTCCTCCCAGAAAATAGCATAACCATCTTCCAATTTTAGGGGTTCAGGTCAAGGTGTTTTTTATTTATCTATCTATTTTGTTTACCTGAGTTACGTTTTCTTAAATCTTCGTGTGTGTCATGTTCTTCTACAGATTCAATTTGTTCAGGTTCATCGGTTGAATCTTCTTCCTCGACGTCATGTAGAATTACTTTTTCATCACTTTGAGCTTGTTCTGCTGCTTGTGCGGCAACTTCAGCTCTAATCTTTGGACGATACATGTTAATGATTGCTGTTTGTAGACAAGCAAACAATCCACTAATGAAGAAGTAGATGCCTAGTCCAGCTGGGGCGCTGAATGTTACTAATACAATCATGATAGGTGTAAAGTATGACATCATCTTCATTTGCTTCTTTTGATCTTCTGGAAGACCTAAAGTCATTAGGTATCCTTGAAGAACATACGCTAAGAATGATAATGCAACTAAGATTAGACTCTTATCACCAAGTTTTACACCTAAGAACATTGTGTGTGAAACTTCTTGTGAGAAACGAATTGCGTTATACAAAGCAATGTAGACAGGCATTTGGATAATCAATGGTAGACAACCAATTCCACCGGCCATGTTGATATTGTTATCCTTGTATAGTTGCATCATTTCTTGTTGAATCTTCATTTGTTCTTCTTTTGAAGAAGCATTTTTTTGTCTTTGTTGAATTTCTTGCATCTTAGGCTTAATGAAGCTCATTTTTTCCTGCATGATAGTTGATTTCTTAGTTTGACTAATCATAGCGGGAAGTAGCACCATTCTAACGATGATTGTTAGAATGATAATCGCCCAACCATATCCACCGAAGATCTTAGCGATAAAGTCTAAAATGTGTTGACCAGGTACAGCAAGGTACTCATATGTAAGCCCATATGGTTTACCGTTTGAATCGACACGTACACATCCTGATAGGACTAACGCCATTGCTCCAATCAAAGATAGGGCACTAAATCTTTTTAATTTTTTCATTACAAAAAACCTTTCCTGTAAATTTCATTTACAATAATACCAGAAAAATGGAATTATATCAGATAAAAACACGAATTATTTTACTATAAACCCTTTATTTTGAGTTTCTTTAATATCAGTTATTTGGATATTATCGACTCTTCCGTAGGGGGTAGGAGAATCTTTTATTTCAGAAATGAATTCATCGACCGTTGGTTTGTCACCATTGACGTGAATTAATACCGTTCTATCTCTTAAGTTTTGAACAGAACCATTTAAATTTAGGCGGTCTGCTACATTTTTAGTGCTGTATCTAAAACCAACACCTTGGACTTTACCGAAAACAATAATTTCAACGTTTTTTCTGATCATATTTATTCCTCCTTACTAAACAATAGTAACATATATGTTTTATCCGATTATTATGATAAAATAATAGGAAAGATAATTAATTTAAAGGGGTCATATCCAGTAATGGAAAAAATTGTTTCTGCAAAAAATGAACGAGTAAAGAAATGGTCTAAGTTAAAAACAAAAAAGGGCCGTGTAAATAGTAATCAATATATATTAGAAAGCTGGCATTTGGTTTCTGAAGCAATTAATGCTAATCAAAATGTTGAAGTAATTCTAACAACTAGTAAACAATACGAATTACATCAAACTGAAGTTGATTCTTTTGATGGCGAAATCATCGAAATTACCGATGACGTTTCGAAAGTGCTAGGATCAACCTCAACACCTCAAGGAATCTTTGGGATTGTTGAATTACCAAAAGAAGATCATTTTGATTCATTGGATATGAATGGATCATGGCTTCTATTGGACCAAATTCAAGATCCTGGAAATATCGGAACAATGGTTAGAACCGCAGATGCAGCCGGATTTGATGGAGTTATCTTTGGTGAAGGGACATCAAGCCAATTCAATCCTAAGGTATTACGTTCTATGCAGGGCAGCCAATTCCACTTAAAACTACTGGAAGGCGACTTACTTGATTGGATTCACAAGTTTAAGGAAAACGATGTTCCGGTTTATGGAACTGAATTAAACCCCGAAGCAGTGAGTTACGATCAGATTGAAAAACAAGATGCATTTGCCTTAGTTATGGGAAATGAAGGTAATGGGATGCAAGATAAAATACTTGACCAAACCACTAAAAATTTATATATTCCTATCAAAGGGAAGGCAGAATCTCTAAATGTAGCGATTGCTGCTGGTATCGCAATGTTCCATCTTAAAAAATAAATTATTGAGTTAGGAGATAGTATATTGAAAGAAGATGCATGGCGAAATGATATAGAATATGTTAGCTATGTTTCTGATTTACTAAAAAGTCCAGAAGTATTGAGACTAGATAACTATATCCAACATCATTCATCAACTCGTTTACAGCATTGTATTAACGTTTCATACGAAAGCTACCTGGTTGCAAAGAAATTTGGACTAGATGCTAAGGCCACTGCACGTGGTGGATTGCTTCATGACCTATTCTTCTACGATTGGCGAGTAAGCAAGTTTAGATTGGGTTCGCATGCTTATATGCACCCTAGAGTAGCTCTTAGAAACGCTGAAAAGATTACAAAGTTAAATGATAAAGAAAGAGACATCATTACTAAGCATATGTGGGGGTTAACTTTAACGAAGCCTAAGTATGCAGAAAGCGTGGTTGTTTCACTTATCGATGACTATGATGCTATTCGAGAATATTTCGCACCAAAATATCGATTTATCAAAAATAAAATTAAAAGTAAAACATTATAAAGGAGGTTAATTCATGGCAAAAGACAGTCAAATGAGTACAACCATTGATTTTCATTTGTGTCCAAAATTCGAACAAACTTTTCAAATGCTAGGCAAGAAATGGAATGGTTTGATTATTGAAACATTATTGGTAAATGGACCACAAAGATTCAAGTGTATTGCTAACGTAGTTTCTAAGTGCAGCGATCGTGTATTGGTTGAAAGACTAAAAGAACTTGAAGAAGATGGTATCATCACCCGTAGAACCTTTTGTGATTCTTCATTAATTCAATATGAATTAACTGAAAAAGGCGAAGCACTAGGCCCAATCATGGAACAAATTCATGACTGGTCAGACCAATGGTGTGATATTAACGATTAACCTTGACCGGTTAGTATTTTTAAGATATTATTTAATTAAATGTGTTGAAGAAAAATTAGTAGGCGACAGATAGTACAGAAAGACTATATTTGATGAGAGTAGTCATTAAGTCAGCTGAATTCATTTTCTGAACTGATATTGGGAGTTACAATTAACGAAAAATAATCCGGTATTCCACCGTTATGGATTTAGAGTGTATGAGCTATGAACATTAGCTTATAAACTAGGGTGGTACCGCGAAGCTTCGTCCCTTTTGGGATGGGGCTTTTTTTGTTGAAATGAGAGGAGAATACTATGTCATTAAAAGATGATTTAACAAAGTTGCGTGATGATGGAATCGCACAAATCAATCAAGCGACTGATGTTAACGAAATTACTAAAGAAATTAAAGTTAATTTACTTGGTAAAAAAGGTCCAATTACCCAGGCCTTAAGAGGTATTAAGGACTTACCAGTTGAAAAAAGACCTGAAGTTGGTAGTTATGCCAATGAAATCAGGGATGAAATTCAAAATGCACTAGATGCAAAACTAAAAGAATTAGAAGATAAGGCACTAGAAGAACAACTAGTTGCTGAAAAAATTGATGTTACTCTTCCAAGTACTCCTGTTGCTAAGGGACATCCACACGTTATTCAATCTATCATTGATGAAATTTGTGACATGTTCATGGGAATGGGCTACGAAGTTAAGAGTGGTCCAGAAGTAGAAGAAGATAAGTATAACTTTGAAATGATGAACCTACCAAAGGATCATCCAGCCAGAGATATGCAAGATACTTTCTACATCACTAAAGAAATCTTGATGAGAACTCAAACCTCTCCTATGCAAGCAAGAACTCTTGAAAAACATGATTTCAGTAAAGGTCCGCTAAAAATGATTTCACCGGGTGTTGTATACAGACGTGATACTGATGACCCAACTCACTCACACCAATTCCACCAAGTAGAAGGAATCGTGATTGATAAGAACATTACAATGGGTGACCTAAAGGGAACTCTTGAATACCTATTACACCAATTATTCGGTAACAAGTATGATATTCGTTTGAGACCAAGTTACTTCCCATTCACTGAACCTTCAGTAGAAGCTGATGTTACTTGTTTCAAGTGTGATGGTAAGGGTTGTGACGTATGTAAGCACTCAGGATGGATTGAAGTTCTAGGTGCCGGAATGGTACATCCAAACGTATTAAAGATGGCCGGTGTAGATGCTGACGTATACGGTGGTTTCGCATTTGGTCTTGGACCAGATCGTTTTGCAATGTTGAAATACGGTGTAGAAGATATTCGTGATTTCTACCTAAACGATGTTAGATTTTTATCGCAATTTAATTAAGGAGAGATACTAATGAAAATTTCATACAACTGGCTAAAGGAATACATCGACTTAGATATTCCTGCTGACGAATTAGCCGAAAAAATTGAACGTTCATCAGTCGAAGTTGACTCTGTTATCAAACCTAGCGATGGACTTAAAAAAATCGTTGTAGGTAAGATTGTGGAAATGGAAAACCATCCAGATTCAGATCACTTACACATTTGCCAAGTGGACGTTGGTGAAGATGAACCAGTGCAAATTGTCTGTGGGGCTCCTAATGCTCAAGTAGGCAAAAACGTTATTACAGCATTATCTGGTGCCAGAGTTGCTGATAACATGAAAATTAAAAAATCAAAGATGCGTGGAATTCAATCTAATGGGATGCTTTGCGCATTAGATGAAATTGGTTATCCTAAGGACGTTGTTCCAAAGGAATGGGCCGATGGAATCTACTTCTTACCTGAAGATGCTACTTTGGGTGACGACGTATACAAGTACCTTGGCATGGATGATGCACTAATTGATTTGGATGTAACTCCTAACCGTGGTGACATGCTAAGCATTTATGGTACAGTTCATGATTTAGCTGCTATTTACAACAAACCAGCTAAGTTTGATTTAGATAAGGTTAGTGAAACTTCCGATAAATTAACTTCAGATCAAATTCAAAGTGATGTTAATGATGAAATTGCTTGGACATACCTAAACCGTGTTGTTAATGATGTCGAAGTAAAACCAAGTCCACTATGGATGCAAGTTAGACTTTGGAATGCAGGAATCAAACCAGTAAACAACATTGTTGATATTACAAACTACTCAATGCTTAAGTTTGGTCAACCAATGCATGCATACGATTTAGATAAACTTTCAGGAAAAGTATCAGTAAGATATGCTAATGATGGTGAAAAGATTACTACTTTGGATGAAAACGAAGTGGAATTAGATTCAAACGATTTAGTAGTTGCTGATGACAATGGTCCAATCGCAATGGCCGGTGTAATTGGTGGTATGGACAGTTCTATTACTGCTGACACCAAGAACGTATTGTTCGAATGTGCTATCTTTGACCCAATTAAAGTTAGAAAGATGGCTAGAAAACACGTTATCCATACTGAAGCTTCACAACGTTTCGAACGTGGTGTAGATCCAATGGCAGTTGAAGATGTATTGTCTTCAGCTAGTGAAATGGCTAGAGAAATTGCTAATGGTTCAGTTACTAACGATGTTTTAGTTGGTAGCAAGTACGAAGCTAAGAAAGCCGTTATCGAAATTTCAATTGCTCGTATTAACCATGTTCTAGGTATGGAATTAAGCGCTCAAGAAGTAATTGATATTTTTGAAAGACTTGGTTTCGAAGTTAAGGCCACAGGTGATGATTTAGTTGTAACAATTCCAACTAGACGTGGTGACATTCATATTCAAGCTGACTTAATTGAAGAAGTTGCTAGAATTTATGGATACGACAACCTACCAAGTACACTACCAACAACTACAATGACTACTGGTGGATTGAATGAAGAACAACAATTAATTAGAGACAGTCGTCATATTCTAGAAGGACTAGGCTTAACTCATGCAATTTCATATGCATTAACAACTGAAGAAAAAGCTAAAATGTTCATGATGGGTGAATCAGCACAAATTGATTTAAGCTACCCAATGAGTAGTGATCATACTACTTTACGAATGAATTTAGTTTCTGGATTACTAGATGATATTGCATATAACAAGGCTAGAAAAGTTGATAACGTGGCTTTATACGAACAAGGTCGCGTTTTCCATAAGGACAATGAAGATGTTGTAAAACCAGATGAAATTGAACATTTAGCTGGTGCAATGACTGGTTCATTAGTAGATAATTCATGGAATCAACCTGCTAAGAACGTTGATTTCTTCCAAATTAAGGGAATTGTTAACGAATACCTGGAAACAATCGGTTTAAATGGTGAAATTAGTTACGTAGCTAATGCATCATACCCAGAAATGCACCCAGGTAGAACTGCTGATATCTTCGTTCATGGCCACTATGTTGGTTTTGTTGGCCAAGTTCATCCAAAGATTGCAAAGCAATTCAAGATTAATGAAACTTATGTATTTGATTTAAACCTACAAACAATTATTGACCTACCTAAGAAGGAACAAAGCTATGAATTAGTTTCAAAATACCCTTCAATTAAACGTGATATCGCAATGTTAATCGATAAGAACATTGAAAATGACTCAATTGTTAAGGTAATTGAAAAACGTGGTGGAGCATACTTAGTTGATGTTAAGTTGTTTGACTTATACGAAGGTGAACATGTACCTGAAGATAAGAAGTCACTAGCATACTCATTAACTTTCCAAAACAAGCATGATACTTTAGTCGATGACGACGTGAATAATGCAATGGATAAAGTGCAAAGAAATCTTGAAAAAGAATTCAATGTAGAAATACGTTAGTTTTTAAATGGAGGAAATGGATTTGAATGAAGAAAAGAACTCCAATGATTTAGAAAAGAAGCACACTAATCTAGGCAAGAAGATTTCACTAAGTATTATCGCCATCTTAATAGTTTTGGGGATTTTCATATTTGTTCTTGGGCATCAATACGTTAAGGAATCACTAAAACCATTGAATCCTAAGGATAAAGAATTGATACAAGTTCAAATCCCAATGGGTGCTTCTGATAAGAAAATTGGATCAATCTTACAAGAAAAGAAAATTGTTAAAAGTGGTCTAGTATTTGATTACTTCGTAAATAGTCATAATTATTCTGGCTTAAAGGCTGGTTATTATGAACTTTCACCTTCAATGAGTTTGCAAAAGATTGCTAATAAGTTGAAAAAAGGTGGAACTGCTCAACCTCTACAAGGTAAATATGGTCGATTACTTGTTCGTGAGGGTGATAACATCGATGAAATTGCCCAATCAGTAGAACAAAGTAGCAGCTACTCAAGTACTGATTTTAAAGACTTGATGAAGGATAAAGATTTCTTGAACCAATTGAAGAAGAAATATCCTAAGCTTTTATCTTCAGCATTTAAGGCTAAGAATAGAAAATATGTGTTGGAAGGATATCTATATCCAGCAACCTATAACTCACAAAAAAATGTGACCTTGAAACAAATTGTTAATCAAATGGTTGCCAAAACTAATTATGAATTTAGTCCATATTTCAAGGAAATAAAGAAACAAAACCTAACAGTCGACGAAGCAATTACTTTAGCTTCATTTATTGAACACAATCATGTCGCTAAAAAAGATCAAGAAAAAATTGCGGGAATATTATATAATCGTCTAAATAGTAATTTACCTCTTGAAGTGCAATCTTCTATTAGGTATGCTAATGGTAAAGTTTCTGGACAAAAACTTTCAAAGAAAGACTATGATTCTTCAACCCCTTATAATTTATATAAAAACACAGGATTTCCACCTAGTGCCATTAATAACCCAACGGTTAAGTCACTAGATTCAGTTCTAAATCCTAAGGATATGACTACTTTTTACTTGGCATATAGTGTTAATATAAACAATAAGAAGGTTAAGTATTATAATTCAGATAAAGATGTCGATGACTTAATCGGCAATGATAGTGTTATGAGATAAATCGGTTATGGAGAGATTATTATGGTAGAAAAGAAAAAGCGTCCCGTTGTTATTGGTGTTACTGGTGGTTCAGGTAGTGGTAAAACTACTGTTAGTCGTGCCATCTTTAACCAACTATTGGGTCATTCAATTATGATTTTGCAACAAGATTCTTACTACAAGGATCAATCACATAAGACAATGGCTGAAAGAGAAGAAACTAACTACGATCATCCATTAGCTTTTGATAGTGACTTATTATTAGAACATTTAAATAAGCTTCTAAACTATGAAGCAATTGAAAAACCGGTTTATGACTACACTAAATTAAATCGTAGTACTGAAACAGTTACTCAAGAACCACGTGATGTTATCATCCTAGAAGGAATCTTAATCCTAGATGACAAGCGTCTAAGAGACTTAATGGATATCAAAGTATTCGTTGATACAGACGATGACATTCGTATTTTAAGAAGAATTCAAAGAGATACTAAAGAACGTGGCAGAACATTAGATGAAGTTATCCAACAATACTTGGAAACTGTTCGTCCAATGTATAACCAATTTGTTGAACCAAGTAAGCGTTATGCTGATATCATCGTTCCAGAAGGTGGTAAGAACCAAGTTGCGATTGATTTATTAACAACTAAGATTCAATCAATCTTGGTAAAACATGGTAACAACAAGGTATTCAATAATATTGATACAACAATCTAATTAATTAAAAGGAGAGTTTAAAATGGCTAAAGATGAAATCTACCCAATGACAGTCGAAGGTAAACAAAAACTAGAAGCTGAATTGGAAGATTTAAGATTAAATCAACGTCCACAAATCATTGAAAGAATCAAGATTGCCAGAAGTTATGGTGATTTATCAGAAAACTCTGAATATGAATCAGCTAAGAACGAACAAAGTATGTTAGAAAGCCGCATTACTACTGTAGAACATATGCTACAATATGCTGATGTCGTTGATAACGACGATGTTGAAAGTGACATGGTAAACGTTGGTAAGAAGGTTACTTTTAAGGAGCTACCAGATGAAGATCCTGAAACTTACCAAATCGTTGGTGCTGCTGAAGCTGATCCATTGGAAGGTAAAATTTCAAACGACTCACCAATTGCTAAGGGTCTATTAGGCCACAAGGTTGACGATGAAGTAGTTATTGAAATCCCTGCCGGTGACATGAAAGTTAAAATTATCAGTGTTGAATAATTTAACAAATAAAAAAGGGCTCGTTTTATACGAGTCCTTTTTTATTATCTTTTTTTCTTATATAGGTAATAAATGATCGTAAATATTAATGCCAATAATGATATTAATATTCCTGCATTTAATCCTGATGGATAGAATGATAACTTAATTTTATGGTTACCCTTTGAAAGGTTATCAAAACCGATAAATTCATCATTTACGACCTTGATCGGATGTTTCTTACCATCTACCGTTAATGTCCAACCATTTGAATATGGGATTGAAGTTGAGACAGCTCGATGATTTGATGAAATGTTTACGTCAGCTGAAACAGTATTTCCATTAATGTTAATTCTATTATTTTGTGTTCTAATGGATTTAGTTTCACTTAAAAATTTAGGTAGATTTAAGGATGCTATATTAAACTCATTGGTGTACAACTTGCCGTTTAGTAACTTAATGGTGATTTTATTATCCTTATTGTTTGGAAGACTTACAACGAAGGTGCTTTGGAAATCGTTTGGTAGATTTAACTGTTCACCGTTAACCTTAATACTACATTTTTGCTGATTCATTGATGCAGGAAGAATTAAGTATGGAACCATTCCATTTTTGTGATGGTACTTGATTGTGACTAGACCATTCTTTAATAAATTATTCTTGGAAATGATTTGATTGTTTAATCCGGTTAATGCATTCGTATTTGTGCAAAGGATGGTGTAGTTCATATTTTCGTTGAATACATCGCTATTGTCTCCAGTAACTTGTTTTACCATTGAGTTTTGATACTTAATTGGATCCGATGCAATTATTCTTGAAAAGATATTGTTTGATGCCGTGTAAATAAGAGGGAATGCATTGTTTGATTTAAAAATTTGGAAGATATCAATCTTTTGAATATGGTTATTCACAATATCATAACGATTGCTGCTCTTTTGAATCATTGGATATGCTTTATTGTAGTTGATTGTATTAATAAAGTATTTAAATGACAGCATTGAGTCAGTTACGAGTGTACCGTTTGAATAGTCAATTGATCCGGTAGTATAAGCATTACCAATCTTAGAATTGAAATCAGGAGTTGATTTCCTAAGCGTTGATGAAAATGTTGAACCACCGAAGAAATTAGATTCAATAGGATCATCTCTAGTTCGATAAAAGTCCTTACTAATACGATAAAAGCTAGTATCTTTTTGTTTAATATCATCGACATGCTTATTTAAGGTTGCAGTGTATTTCATGTAGTCATCGTTTGATACATAGCTAATAGAGTTTAGTGAATTAAAGGCGTTTAATCCCGAGTCACCGATAGCGATAATTATCAAACTAAGTAGATAGTATTTATTGTCTTTATTGGAGATATGAATTACTAGAAAACTAATTGCAATAAATGCTAATGAGATTAGATACTTTGTTAGTGACATGTAATTGAAACTATTGATGTTGACTGCTGTGTAGATGAGACCAGCGATTAGAATTAATCCTGAAACAATAATTTCTTTTAGACTGATATGGCTGTTTTGATTATCTAGTCCAACGGCTGCAATATAAATAATCCAGAAACAAAAAATAAATGAAAAACGATATGGATACCAAATTGGGAATTGCATTGCGTGCCAAAGTAAGTTAAGTGGTTCGAAGAACATTGAAACGATGATAATCGCTGTAATTACAAAAGTCGCAATTTTATGTTTTAATCCAATTTGTTTATTACAGAAGAATAGTATGAAACCGATTAGTGCGATTGATCCAATGAATATGTTGGGATATCCATTGGGCATTTGTGAAAAGTTAAAGCTACCATCAAAAAGCTTTGAAACCATCTTTAAAGGATTGTATTCAACTTTCCATTTAAAGGTTGATAGGGTATATGCAGCCTTACCATTTTTAAGTTCAAGCAGGTTGGGCAAGAATATAAATGACGATAATAATAGAGATATTACGTGGCCTATTCCAACTTTGAATAACTTGGTTACTCGGTTCTTTAAAGTGCCGTTATCAATCAATAATTTACTAATTACATAGATAATTGAAAATAAGGTAATCATGTATGCAATGTAGTAATTAATAACTAACATGGCAGTGTAACTGATGATAAAGACGCGATACTTATTGCTGTCCAATATTTTATCAATACCGATAATTATGATTGGTAGAAGGATAACTCCATCTAACCACATGACGTTTAATTGGTTGGCAATCATCCAACCATTTAGTGCGTATGCGACAGACAATGATAGGATGATGGCATTTTTCTTGATTCCTTTATGCTTTAGAAAAACACTGAATGTTAATCCAGATGTACCGTACTTAAGCAATGTTATTAATAGGATAGAGAAATTGATAAATTTTGCAGGGATAAGTAAAAGAATCACATTAAATGGACTTAGTAGATAATATCCCCAAATTCCAATCATTTCTCCACCATATCCGTTTGAAAATGAGTATAATATGCTATGTAGGTCTAAAGATAGGATTGTTCGACGGAAATATGCGAACAAATCAACGTACTGTTGGCCTAAGTCGACAGTTAAAATACTACTATTTCCAAATGGAAACATATTGCGGTAAGCAAAGTAACATGCCATAATAATAAATGGAATGAAAAAGCTTAATAAGTATAAGCTGTGTTTTTTTATGATTTTTGTAATTGAATTAATCATAGTGAATACTTCCTATGTATTTTGATTATTACTTATAAAGTAACCTAATATTAGTATACAATAAACCAGAGTAAATGACTTATTAACATATAATAATTAAGGAGTTAGATTGTCTTGAATAGTTTTTTGCAAAAAATATTTCACCACAGTGATCGTGGAGAAAATTCAAAGGTACCATTTAGATTAAATATTATTCTGACGGTTGTTGGGATTTTATTTGCTATCTTAATAATTCAATTGGGTTATTTGCAGATTGTTAATGGAAACCAATATAAGGCTGAAGTTAATAGATCCGATAATTCTGTTAAGTATGGAAACGTGCAAAGAGGGATGATTTACGATTCTACCGGTCGTGTCCTTGTTGGGAATAAAGCCCATCAAGCTATTCAATACACTAAAGGATTATCTGTAACTAGTGCTGACTTATATAAGATTGCCAACACACTAGGCAAGTACCTAACTGTTGATACTTCAACATTAACTCCTAGACAAGAAGCTGACTTTTACTTAGCTAATGCTGATAACCTTAAGAAGGTAAGCTCCAGTATTAGTTTCCCTAAGGGTTCAAGTACTAGTGAACAATACACTTTAGAACTTCAAAAAGTTATGAATGATAAACTTTATAGTTCAGATAAAGAAACTAAGAATGCTGCTGAAATTTTCCAAAAGATGAGTGGCTCTTATCAATTATCAACTACATACATTAAGACAACTAATGTTACTAATAAGGAAATTGCCGAAATTGGTGAACATTTAGATGAAATGCCAGGTGTACAAATTGGTGATAGTTGGACTAGAGAATATCCAAACGGAAACGCTATTCAAAGTATTGTTGGTACTGTTTCTTCAGAAAAGGTTGGTTTGCCAAGCGATAGAATTAATACACTATTAGCTGAAGGATACTCCAGAAATGATAGTGTCGGCCAAAGTTACCTAGAAGAAAAGTATGAAGCTACTTTGCGTGGTTCTAAGTCACAAACCCTTATTAAGGGTGGTAGCTTAGATAAGGCTGTTAAACAATATGGTGGTCAAAAGGGTGACAATCTTCAATTAACTATTAACTCAGAATTTGAAAAGAAGATTCAATCATTAGTTGAAGAAGCTGATCAAGGAACCGGTAATTCAACAGGTGCTTATGCAGTTGTTATGAATCCTAATACAGGTGGAATTATCGGTTTAGCTGGAGTTAGCCGTGATCCTCAAACAGGAAAAGAAACACCAAACGCACTTGGAACAATTAATAGTTCAATCGTTATGGGTTCTGTTGTTAAAGGTGCCATGGTTTCTGGTGCATTAATGGATAAGGTGATTACACCAACTAACTCTACTTTAACTGATAAGCCAATCTTAACTGGTGGAACCAGAAAAGCATCATGGTTTAACCAAAGCGGTAACCATGATATCGCTCTTGATGCATCAACTGCGCTAGAAGTTTCATCTAACTCATACATGATGCAATTAGCGATGAAAGAAGCTAAGTTCAACTATGTTGAAGGTGGAGCTTTAACAATGAACCCAAATGTATTTAACATCATGAGAGGTTACTTCAACCAATTCGGTTTAGGTGTATACACTGGAATTGATTTACCTGGTGAAACAAAGGGTATTCAAGGTCCTAGTGGTTCAGCAAACATTGGTAAAGCACTCGATTTATCATACGGTAACTATGATGCCTATACTCCAATGCAAATTGCTCAATACATTTCAACCATTGCTAATGGTGGATACAGAATTGAACCACACATCGTTCAAAGTATTCGTGCTTCAAGTAAGAATGGTAAATTAGGTCGAGTTAAATACACTGTTACACCAACTGTACTAAATAAGATTGATATGACAGCTGCACAAAGAAAAGTTGTTACTGATGGTTTCTACAAAGTGGTTCATGGTACGAACGAATACAGAACCGGGATTACTTTAAATACTGTTAAACCTTCAATTTCAGCTAAGACTGGTACTGCCCAAACATTCTACTCAAGTGGAAAGAAAGGTTCTAAGCCAGTTGAAACTGTTACTTTGAGTTTAGGGTCATTTGCACCTTCAGATAACCCACAAGTGGTTGTTGTAGTTGCTATTCCAAACTTACCAAGTGATGCTGAAAGTAACAATGTGCAACTTGCTCAAAAGATTTATGAAGCATACTGGAAGTATGTTCAATCCGATAGTGGCTTGAAATAATTGCTGTTAAGTAATTTTCCTTAACAATATTTATATAAACTCTGGTCAAATCGAATAAAAAATGATAATATATTAAGAGTTGAAAGTTGTTTATATAAAAATTAAAAATACAACTAACTTGGAGGTGTAACTAAGATGAGAGTACACATTACTTTAGAATGTACAGAATGTCACGAACGTAATTACTTATCAACTAAGAGTCGTCGTAACAACCCTGATCGTTTGGAATTAAAGAAATACTGTCCACGTGAAAGAAAAGTTACATTACATCGTGAAACAAAATAAGGATTCGGGTTTAAAGGCCCAAATCCTTTTTTTATACTCTGGGAAGTGAATAGATGGATAAATCAGTAGCTAGAAAAGAAATTTTAAACAAACTTAAAAACTTAGACAATCAAGAAGATGTACAATATCTATATAATCAGTTATTTGAAACTGAGGAGTGGATGAATGCGTCTTCGATTGGAGTAACCTTAAGTACAGATATTGAGATTGATACCAAGCCAATCATTGATATGGCACTTAACCATAACAAGAAGGTATATGTTCCTAAGGTGATTAATAAAAGCGACATGGAATTTATTGAATATAACAATGAAACTAAGCTGTTGGTTAATAAAATGGGGATAGCTGAACCAATTAATGGGGATGGAATCGACATCAATCAGATTGATTTATTAATTGTTCCCGGGATGGCTTTTGACATGTCTAATAATAATCGACTTGGTTATGGTGGAGGATACTACGATAGAGTTTTAGTTGATTATCCTGGAAATACTATTGCACTTGCTGATAGAATTAGAATGTATGAAAAATCGATATGGAAAGTAGATGATTTTGATCAACAAGTTGAAACAATTATTCACTCGAATTTCAAATAACCGATTATATCGAAAATTAGATGATACTCCCTTCATGACAGAGGGAATTCTTGCGATAATCGTATTCGTATATGTTTTCGGAATTATTACTAATTCAACGGATAATATTATTAATTATGGTGCAATGTATCGACCATTGGTTGAATACGGTCAATGGTGGAGATTTATAACACCTATCTTTATTCATCTATCATTTCTACATATTTTAATGAACGGAATTAGTTTGTACTATGTAGGGATTCAGCTTGAAAAGATTTTTGGACACGTTAGATTTCTTGTGATTTTTATGTTGTCAGGAATATTTGGGAACATCGCTAGTTTCGCATTTTCAAATGGTGCTAGTGCAGGTGCAAGTACTGCCATCTTCGGATTGTTCGGAGTGTTTTTGATGTTAGGCGAGACTTTTCATGATAATATGTATGTCAGAAGAATGTCACAAAGTTTTCTATTACTAATTATTCTAAACATTGGTTTTGACTTGATGTCACCAGATATTGATATCCTAGGTCATATCGGTGGTTTAATTGCAGGTTTCTTGTTACCTTACGTGGTTGGATTACCATCAGAATTTAAAATACCAATGGCTAAGAAAATATTGGCAATGATTGTATTAATCATATTTGCGTTTTTTTGCTTAAAAACTGGTTATTTTGCAAATTAATTAGTGCATTTTTCGTTAGGATGTGGGAAAATGAAGACGTTGTACGATGTTCAACAACTTTTAAAAAAATTTGGAATCTATGTTTACGTTGGCAAAAGATTGTGGGATATAGAGGTTATGGCCTTAGAGCTTGATCATCTACATGATGCCGGACTGGTAACAAAAGAAGAGTTCATACAGGCAAAACTTGTATTAAAACATGAACATGGAATCGAAGAAAAGAAATAATACAATTTTTAGGAGGAAACTAAAATGGTACGTAAGTTAATTGGAATCGATTTAGGAGGTACAACAACTAAGTTGGCATTCCTAACTGATAGCGGTGAAATCTTAGATAAGTGGGCTATTACCACCGATGTAAGCGCTAACGGAGAAAAGATTGTTCCAAATATCATTAACTCTATCTCAAAGAAGATGGAGGACTCTGATCATAAAATTGACGACTTTATTGGAATTGGAATGGGAACTCCAGGTTCAGTAAACCGTGAGGAAGGTACTGTAATTGGGGCTTACAATTTAAACTGGAAGACTACCCAACATATTAAAGACCAAATCGAAAAAGCATTAGGCCTACCATTTGCTTTAGATAACGATGCTAACGTTGCTTCATTAGGTGAATACTGGAAGGGTGCCGGAAGTAAGGACTCAGATGTTGTATTCGTAACACTAGGAACTGGTGTTGGTGGAGGTGTCATCGTTAACGGTGAACTAGCACACGGTGTTAATGGTGGTGCTGGTGAAATTGGTCACATTACTGTTGAACCAGGTGGATTCGAATGTACTTGTGGTAAACGCGGTTGTCTAGAACAATACGCATCTGCTACTGGTGTTGTTAAGGTAGCAAAGAGCCTTTCAAGTGAATTTACTGGTCAATCAAGACTAAAAGAAATGATTAACTCAGGTGAAGAAGTTACTTCTAAGGTAGTCTTCTTCCTAGCTGATAATGGTGATATTTTTGCAAACCAAGTTGTAGATCACGTATGTTACTACCTAGGTCTTGCATTAGCTAACGTTGGTAACACATTGAACCCAGATAACATCGTTATTGGTGGTGGTGTTTCAAACGCCGGAAATACACTATTACAACCAACAACTAAGTACTTCCAAGAAAATGCATTTAGACCTGTTAGAGACTCAACCAAGATTCGTTTAGCTCAACTAGGTAATGATGCAGGGGTAATTGGTGCAGGTTCATTAGCTTTAAGAAACATTAACAAATAAAATTAGGGGTGTAATAACACATGATTCCATCCATGCTTTTAATTGTTGTTATTTTATTAGCAATTCTAATTTATAACACCATTACTAGAATGAGAGCAAACCGTGTAGCTACCTTCGTTGATGAAGAAGCATTTAAGCAAGGTAGTCACAGAGGACAAATTGTTGATTTAAGAGAAAACAGAGATTTTGAATCTGGTCACATTTTAGGGGCTAGAAGTATTCCTTACTCAACAATCAAGATGTTCTATAAGAATATTCGAAAAGACATGCCAGTGTACTTATACGATCAAGGTAAAACTTTAAGTATTAAGACTGCAATCTTGCTTGGCAAGAACGGATACAAAGATATTTATATCCTAAAGTCAGGTTTTAGAAACTGGAATGGAAAGACTAAGAAGTAAATAAAAAAAGCACTTTACAATTTGTAAAGTGTTTTTTTTATTGTTTCGTATTAGTTTAAGTGAGCGGAACGTTGTTTACGAACAACTCTTTTTCTGTTTTCTTCTAGTTTATCAGCTTGACCTTCAACAGGGTCTACAACTTTTTTCTTGAAAGAGAATAATGCTCCAGCAACTGCGCTTGATGTTGCTAATGCACCAACAAAGAATCCTTTAGCGAATTTTTTCATTTTAAGTCCTCCTATATAATAATTTGCTTTACACTTACCATTATGATGTTTTTTTATTTATTTATCCAGTCTTAAGTATATTTTAATTCAATATTTTATATGCTAAACTTATATGGGCAGAAATGGTGGGATAATATGCAAAAAGTGCTAATAATTGTTGGACCAACAGCGGTCGGAAAAACAAGTTTATCAATTAAGTTGGCTAAGAAATTAAATGGTGAGGTTATTTCTGGTGATTCAATGCAGGTTTACAAACACTTAGACATTGGAACGGCCAAAGTGACAAAAGAAGAATCAGAAGGAATTGTTCATCATTTAATTGATATTATTGATGTAGACAAAAGATATTCAGCGGCTGATTTTGTTGAGTCGGCTAATAAACTAATTGATGACATTCATAAAAGGGGAAAGCTTCCTATTATTGTTGGAGGTACTGGTTTTTATATCCAATCACTTGTCGATGGATTAAACCTCGGTGGTGATCATTATGATAATGAAGAATATAGAAAAGAAATGCATATGTTTGCTGAAGAAAACGGTAAGCATGCATTATGGCTCAAATTACAGAGTGTTGATGAAGTATCTGCCAAAAAGATTGGTGAAGAAAATGAACGCAGGGTAATTAGAGCTTTAGAGGTTTATCACAACACAGGTGTTAAATTCTCAGAACAAACCAATAATTCCGTCTCAATTGATCCATATATTATTGCACTTAATACCGATAGGAAGGTATTGTATGATCGCATCAATAAGCGTGTTGATATTATGTTTAAAGATGGTTTAATCGAGGAAGCTAAATGGTTGGATCAAAAAGGTGACATTTCCTTACCTGCATATAAGGGGATTGGTTACCGAGAATTCATCAACTATTTCCATGGCGATTTAGACCTAGATGATGTTTCTGAATTAATTAAAAAGGATTCTAGACATTATGCTAAAAGACAGCTAACTTGGTTTAGAAATAAGATGAAAGTTAACTGGTATGACATAATATCTAACATGGAAGTTGTGAAAAACATCGAAAAAGATGTATTTAATTGGCTAAATGACAAAAAAGTGCCATAATATGTTAGAAGTTATTACATTAAATGTTGACATATTAAAATATAATGTTATTATAATGTTGTTAGAAGGAGTTAGATATGAAAGAAAAGGATTTAAGACGTTCGCTTTCAGTACTTCCAATCGGAACTGTTATGAAGTTAACTAGCTTGACCGCAAGACAAATTAGATATTACGAAGAACAGGGTTTGGTCTCACCTGAAAGAAATGATGGTAACCGCCGTATGTATTCTTTGAATGATATCGATGTGATTTTAGAAATCAAAGATTATTTAGACGAAGGTTTAAATATTGCTAAGATTCAAGAAATCTACAAGAAGCGTAAAGAAGATAACAAGAATAACGATACGAAGGAATTAACTGATCAAGAAGCACGTAAAATTTTATCTGATGAACTTTTGAACATCGGTGGATTAAATTCACATGATGCTGCAAATAATTCTTTTTAACTAATTTAATGTTGAATACGTTAGGAGTAGGTGTATATGGCTACAAAGCATGATTATTCAAAAGACGACATTCGTCGTATTGTTAAAGAAGAGGACGTAAAATTCTTACGTTTAATGTTTACTGATGTTTTAGGAACTTTAAAGAATGTTGAAGTTCCTATCAGTCAATTAGATGATTTATTAAATGACAAGATTATGTTTGATGGATCATCAATCGAAGGATTCGTAAGAATCGAAGAAAGTGACATGTATTTACATCCTGATTTATCAACTTGGATGATTTTTCCATGGAGTTCAGAACGCGGTAAGATTGCTCGAGTTATTTGTGAAGTTTACAAGACTGATGGAACATCATTTGAAGGTGACCCAAGAAATAACTTAATCCGTGTTCTAAAGGACATGAAGGATGCTGGATTTACATCATTTAACATTGGACCTGAACCTGAATTCTTCCTATTCAAGATGGACGAAGATGGTAAACCAACTGTTAAATTAAATGACGAAGGTAGCTACTTTGATATGGCACCACTTGATTTAGGTGGTAACTGTCGTCGTGAAATCGTTCTAACTTTGGAAGAAATGGGCTTTGACGTTGAAGCAGCTCACCATGAAGTTGCTCCTGGCCAACATGAAATTGATTTCGAATATGCAGATGCTCTAAACGCTGCAGACAATATTCAAACATTTAAATTAGTTGTTAAAACAATCGCAAGAAAATACGGACTATACGCTACATTTATGCCAAAACCACTAAGTGGTATTAATGGTTCAGGAATGCATTTAAACATGTCATTATTTGACGAAACAGGTGATGTATTCTACGACGAAAATGGTGAATTGAAGTTATCAGAAACTGCTTACCATTTCTTAGGTGGTTTAATCAAACATGCTAAGAGTTACACTGCAATTTGTAACCCATTAGTAAATTCATACAAACGTCTTGTTCCTGGATATGAAGCACCGGTTTACGTTGCTTGGTCTGGTTCAAACAGATCTCCACTTATCCGAGTACCAAATGCTCGTGGACAAGCTACACGTCTTGAATTAAGAAGTGCTGATGCTTCAGCAAACCCATACCTAGCAATTGCTTCTGTTCTAGAAGCTGGTCTAGATGGTTTGAAAAACGGTATCGTACCTCCTAAGAGTGTTGACCGTAACATCTACAGAATGGATGCTCAAGAAAGAAAAGAAAACGAAATTGTTAACTTACCAGATGACTTACTAGATGCTCTAGAAGAATTATCTGCTGATGAAACAATGAAACATGCATTAGGTTCAAAGATCTTCAACAGTTACTTAGCCGCTAAGCATTTAGAATACGATGCTTATCGTGCTCAAGTTTCTGATTGGGAACGTAACCAATACATGGAAAAATACTAATAAACCTTAGAAGAAGAGTCGGCTTATTGCCGGCTCTTTTTTATTTTTCAAACGTTTGTCATAATGATAAAATAGATTGTGAGGTGTTTAGATTGCTAAAATTTGACGAAATGATTCAACAAGCTGTTGCCAAGTTCAATAACATGGGGCAAAAGCAACAATTGCTCTTAAACGGCAATAATAAGCAACAAAAGCTATTTATCCAATTGGATTTATCTTTGGCTAAATTAGCAGAGGATTCAAAGCGTTTCTCTGTATACAAAAAAGATCAAGAAAATATTGATGTAAAAAACTATAAGGAAATGATTACTAAAGACGTTGCCAACGTAATGAAGCATTACTTGTTGTTTGCTAGCGTTCATAACTGGTTAGATGTAATCGTTATTGATGAAGAAGATTATAACAAAATCACAAGCATTGATGCCGATCGTGACTTTAATCAAGTATATTTATCAATTAAACGAATGATGTTTAACGGTTTTTATAATCATTCTAAAAAAGATTTCCAATTTTCCTGGAAAATGTTCCTAAAATTTGGTATAGTAGACCTTGGCGTTGATGATAAATCATTGTCAGCTCAATTTAGTGAAATTAATTCATTATAAAATTTTTAATTGATTTAAAAATGATATTGACACCATGTCGATTATTCGATATAATGTTTTTTGTTGAGTTTTGATGTCGCGATAGCTCAGCTGGATAGAGCAACGGTCTTCTAAACCGTAGGTCGAGAGTTCGAATCTCTCTCGCGACATTTGAATAAATTGTTGAAGCATATCACTTATGATATGCTTTTTTTCTTGACTAAATTATTCAAAATATGTATACTTACTTTGTTGTATTTGTGGACTTTCACAGCTACAACCGCACGGACTGAGTATTAAGTCTTCTTATTGAAGCGCTTATGTTCGGCGAGTCTAAGCATATTATTCAAGGAGGTGCACATTATGTACGCAATTATCGTAACAGGCGGAAAGCAATACAAAGTTGCTGAAGGTGAAGCAATCTACGTTGAAAAGCTAAACGCAAACGAAGGTGAAAAGGTTACTTTTGATCAAGTAGTTTTCGTTGGTGGTGACTCAGCTAAGGTTGGTACTCCACTTGTAGACGGTGCTTCAGTTGAAGGTACTGTTGAAAAGCAAGGCCGTGGTAAGAAGATTACTATTCTTCGTTACAAGCCTAAGAAGGGTTCTCGTTCTAAGAAGGGTCATAGACAACCATACACTAAGGTTATGATTGACTCAATCAAGGCTTAATTAGAGGATTAAAAATGATATTAGCAAATATTATTCATGATAAGCAAAGTGATCGAATTACTAGTTTTAGTTTATCCGGTCATGCTGATTCAGGTGAGTATGGTAAGGACATTGTATGTGCTGCGGTTTCTGTTTTATCCATTTCTACTGTAAATGGGTTGACCGAAGTTGCTAACCTAGAACCTAAAGTTGTCAGTGATGACATCGAAGGTGGTTTTATGGAAGTTACAGTTCCTAAAGCTAATTCTTCCGAAGATGAAATTGCCGCTCAAGCAATTTTATCAACATTCCAAAACGGAATGCGGGATATTTCTCAAAGTTATGCTGATTATATTAAATTAGATATTACAATAGATTAAATTGTACGGAGGTGTAATCCAATGTTAGAAATGAATTTACAATTCTTCTCTCACCATAAAGGGGGAGGTTCAACAGCCAACGGTCGTGACTCTGCAGGTCGTCGTCTAGGTACAAAGGCTGCTGATGGATCAAAAGTTACTACTGGTTCAATCATTTACCGTCAACGTGGTACTCACATTTACCCAGGTAAAAACGTTAAGCGTGCCGGTGATGATACTTTATTTGCTTTAGTTGATGGTGTTGTACGTTTCGAACGTATGGGCCGCAGCAAGCGCCAAGTTTCAGTATACCCAGTATCTGAAGCAGTTGCTAAGTAATTAGTGAATAATGTAGAAAAAGCCTGATTTATTTTCAGGCTTTTTTTATTACCAAAGACTTATTTAAATAAAGCTAACATGATACAATGGTAGTAACGATTACGATTGCAATCGATGCACTAACATTGCTATCATATAAAACATATTAGTAATACTAGGAGGAGTTTTAATCATGGCAACAATTTCAACTGCCCAATTTAAAACAGGATTAACTATTGAAGTAGATAACGCAATTTGGCGTATCATCAACTTCCAACACGTAAAGCCAGGTAAGGGTGGTGCGTTCGTACGTACTAAACTTAAGAACCTAAGAACAGGTGCTGTTCAAGACAAGACTTTCCGTGCCGGTGCTAAGATGGAACAAGCACAAATTGACACTAGAAACATGCAATACCTATACGAAGATGGTGCAGGTTACGTATTCATGGATATGGATTCATACGAACAAATTACTGTACCTGGTGACAAGATCAAGGATGCTTTAAATTACTTACAAGAAAACATGGACGTAAGTATCGTTCAATACGAAAACGAAGTTATCGGTATCGAAGTACCAAACACTGTTACTCTAGAAGTTGCAGAAACTGAACCAAGTATCAAAGGTAACACTGCTTCAGGTGGAAGCAAGCCAGCTACTATGACTACTGGTTTAATTGTACAAGTACCATTCTTTGTTAACGCTGGTGACAAGCTAGTTATTAACACCAATGATGCAACATACATCTCAAGAGCTTAATTAATAAATAATTGATGCTTTTATTTTGATTGGAGGGTAATTTTTATGGCAGAACAAACAAATATTTCCTTACCAAAGGCTAGTTCAAAGTTTGGGGATATTCAAATCTCACCAAACGTATTGGAAGTAATCGCAAGTATTGCCTCTGTCCAAGTAAAGGGCGTAAAGCGCATGCGTGGATCATTGGCAACAAGTGTTAATGAACTATTCGGTCGTAAAGAAATGGGTAAGGGCATTAGACTTAATTTTAAAGATGAAAAATTAATCGTTGATGTTTACGTATATCTAAATTACGGGGTTTCTGTTCCTAAAGTTGCTCTAGAAATTCAAGAACAAGTAAAACAACAACTTCTATTTATGACTGAACTTGATTTAGGTGAAGTTAATGTTCATGTAGAAGGTGTCGTTCATGAAAAACAAGATAAAAGAGCTAATTCAAAAAGTTTATTAAACGGCAATAGTAGCGATAAGGGTGAAAAATAGTGGAATTTACTAGACATAAAATAAGAGAGTATGCATTTCAAACATTGTTTGCTATCAATGCAAATGATACAACCGATAAAGAACTATTTTTTCATGCTATCTCAAGAACCGATGAAGAAACAGAAATTCCATCATACTACAACACTTTAGTAGATGGAGTTATCGAAAATAAGGATAGCTTAGACGATAGTATAATCTCATATCTTGTTTCCGGTTGGTCCATTAACAGAATTGCTAAGACTGATCTTGCAATTCTAAGACTTGCGTTTTTTGAAATTAAATACGTTGACGATGTGCCTACAAAGGTAGCAATCAATGAAGCGTTGGAATTAACAAAGAAATACAGTGATGATCACTCAAGAAAATTTGTTAATGGAGTTTTATCAAACACAATTGCTTAAGAAAAATGATTCGCGTAAAAGCGAGTCTTTTTTTATTACATAAACATTTTTTTATATGCTAAAATAAAAGAGAATTAAATAATCCTTTGGAGGTTTTACGATGAGCAATATTATTGATGGAAGATCTTTAGCAAAGAAAGTTAATCAAGAGACTGCAGATATGGTCTCAGAATTAAACGAACAAGGTAAGAACCCTTGTCTAGCTGTGATTATCGTCGGGGATGATCAAGCTAGCCACCGCTATGTGAGAAGCAAGCATAAGAAAGCTCAACAATTAGGAATTAAGTCAATCGTTAAGGCTCTTCCTGCAGAAACCACTGAAGACGAATTATTGAACATATTGAACGACTATAATCATGACGATGACATTGATGCAATTTTGATTCAATCACCACTACCAAAACACATCAACGAAAAATACGTTATGAGTCAAATTAACTCAGATAAAGACGTGGATGGATTCCAAGTGATTAATTCTGGTAAGTTATTCTTAAACGAACAAAGTAATTATCCTGTGGCATGTACACCAAAGGGTGTTATGACTATGTTTGAAGAATATGGTATTGATTTAAAAGGTAAAAAAGCAGTTGTAATTGGTAGAAGTACCATCGTCGGTAGACCAATGGCAGCTTTATTAATCAATGCTGGTGCAGAAGTAACAGTGTTAAATCATTATGCAAATATTAAAGAATACACATTAGACGCCGATATTATCGTATCTGCTACTGGTAAGGTTAATACAGTAACAGAAAGTGATGTAAAAGATGGCGTAGTTGTAATTGACGTTGGTCAAAACGTGAATGATGAAGGTAAATTAGTTGGAGACGTTGATTATGATGGTATTGCTAAGAAAGCCTCATACATAACTCCTGTACCAGGTGGTGTTGGTCCAATGACCATCGCTACATTGATGAGACAAACCGTAGAACTATCAAAGTGGAGTGATATTAATGGGTAATGATTACCTAAGTGTTAGCGATTTAACAAGCTATATTAAGAAAAAATTTGATCGCGATCCCTATCTAGATAAGGTTTATTTAACTGGTGAAATTTCTAACTTTAGATTGAGACCGGCACATCAATACTTTAGCTTGAAGGATGATAACGCCAAGATTAGCGCTATTATGTTTAAATCCGCTTTCGATAAGGTTAAGTTTAAACCCGAAGAAGGAATGAAAGTATTAGTTACTGGTAGAATTTCAGTCTATGAAGCAACCGGTAACTACCAAATTTATATTGATCACATGGAACCAGATGGTGTTGGTGCCTTGTATCAAGCTTATGAACAATTAAAGAAAAAACTATCTGCTGAAGGATTATTCAATGCTCCTAAAAAAACTTTGGAAAAGTATCCAAAGAGAATTGCTGTAGTTACTTCACCTAGTGGAGCTGTTATTAGAGATATTATTACAACCACTAGAAGAAGATATCCAATTGCTCAAATCGTTTTATATCCTGCCGTAGTGCAAGGCGATGCAGCTGCTGCTGACATTGTTCGTCAAATTAACCGTGTTAATGAACGCGGTGATTTTGACACATTAATTATCGGACGTGGTGGAGGTTCGATTGAAGACCTTTGGCCATTTAACGAAGAAATCGTTGCCAGAGCCATCTTTGATAGTAAGATTCCAGTGATCTCTTCAGTTGGACACGAAACCGACACAACAATTGCTGATTTAGTTGCGGATATAAGAGCAGCTACACCAACTGCCGCTGCCGAACTAGCGGTACCAGTATTGACTGATGTCATGACTGATATTAAAAATGACCAAGTACGAATTTTTAATGCTTTTAGAAACAAGTTAAATCAATTACAACAACGTTTAGCAAAAATTCAACAATCATACATTTTCAATCAACCTGAACGTTTGTATGATTCATACGTCCAAAAGATTGATATGCTAAACGAAAGATTGATGAACGCTCTAAAGGAAACAATTAACCATTCCGATAGAAAGTTAAATGATTTAGTATATAATCTAAAAATCAATTCACCAAAGAACTTAATTAAAGAACAACAACAAGTTTTACAAGTACAAGATAATCAATTAAAGAGAAACATTATGTTGTTGATTCAAAATAAGCAAAATCAACTAACACAAAGAGTTGACGCTTTAGATCATCTAAGCCCGTTAAAGGTTATGTCTCGTGGATTTAGTTTTACAACTAACAGTGAGGGCAAGGTCGTAAAGAAAATTGATGACATTAAGAAAAACGATGATATTGAACTAAAATTAATTGATGGATATGCGAAAGCAACTGTTAATGAAGTCAAAAAGGAGAGTAAATAATGGCTGAAAAAGCAAGTTTTGAAGATAACATGAACAAACTAGAACAAATCGTTTCCGAATTAGAACAAGGTGACATTCCTTTGGAAAAGGCACTAAGTGAATTCCAAAAAGGTGTTAAGCTAAGTGGTGAACTACAAAGTACTTTGAAGAATGCTGAAAAAACATTGGCTAAAGAAATGACAGATGATGATTCTGAAGTTGCATTCGAAAAAGAAAGTGAAGATAAGTAATGAGTCAATCTGTAGTTTTATCTGATTTTATTGATGAATACAAACCACAAATTGAAAGCCAACTAGCTAATCAAGTTAAAAAAGATGTCAGTAATGATCAACTTGCTGAATCAATGAGCTATTCATTGATGGCTGGTGGAAAAAGATTAAGACCACTAATGAGCATCGCAACCTTAAAGACGTTAAATCATGAAGTGACAGACGATGATTTAAAGGCGATTAGTGCACTTGAATTACTACACACTTATTCATTAATCCATGATGATTTACCAGCTATGGATGATGACGATTTAAGACGTGGTAAGAAGACTAATCATGTTATTTATGGTGCCGGTTTAGCCACATTAGCAGGTGACGGATTATTAACCTTGGCCTTTCAATGGTTAACCGATAATGACCTAGATGATCATAAGAAGTCTCAATTAGTTTATTATCTATCTAAATTTGCTGGCCCATCAGGGATGGTTGCCGGTCAATCCATGGATATTTTGAATGAAAATAAACAGCTTTCTTTGGATGAAATTAAGAAGTTACACGAAGGAAAAACTGGTGCATTAATTAGATATGCAATGATTGCTGGTGGTATCTTGTCCAATGCTAGTCGTGACGTGATTGATAAGTTAGATCAATTTGGTGCCGACTATGGTTTGGCCTTTCAAATTTATGACGACATTTTAGATGTTGTTTCCAGTCAAGAAGAACTAGGAAAACCAGTACACCAAGATGGCGTTAAAAACACTTATACTAATCATTTGGGATTAGATAAGGCATATTCTTACTTAGAAGACACAATTAGTCATAGCCGCCAAATTTTAGACGAATTAAAAGACGAAAATGATGTCGATACAGAATTGTTATCATCATTTTTAGATTATTTTAAAATAGAAAAATAGGAGTAGTTCGCATGAAAAAAGAAAGAGTAGACGTGCTACTTGTTCAACAGGGTATTTTTGATACAAGAGAAAAAGCCAAGAGAGCCGTAATGGCCGGCGAAGTTTTAGGTAAAAACGAAGAACGTTTGGATAAACCAGGTGTTAAGATTCCTGAAGACACAAAGTTGCATTTAAAAGGAAAACCAATGCCATACGTTAGTCGAGGCGGTCTAAAGCTTGAAAAAGCCTTGAAGGTATTTAATCTTGATGTTAAAGATAAGACTGTTTTAGATATCGGTTCATCCACTGGTGGATTTACTGATGTGATGTTACAAAATGGTGCTAAAAAAAGTTACGCTTTGGATGTTGGTAGTAACCAACTAGTATGGAAGTTGCGTGAAGATCCAAGAGTTGTTGTGATGGAACACACTAACTTTAGATACTCAAAGCTAGATGATTTTACAGAAGGTCAACCAGAATTTGCTTCAATTGACGTTTCTTTCATTTCACTTCACTTGATTTTGCCACCACTAAAAGATATTCTTGTAAAAAATGGCCATGTTGCGGCGTTAATTAAGCCACAATTTGAAGCCGGAAGAGATAAGATCGGTAAGCATGGTATTGTCAGAGACCACGCCGTTCATGCCGAAGTTTTAGAAGACATTATAAAATTTGCCGTTAGCGCTGGTTACTCAGTTGAAGGATTAGACTTCTCACCAATCAAGGGTGGCGAAGGAAATATTGAATTCTTAGTAGACTTAAAGTCTGTTGATAATCCTTCAATTAATCCAGATATTTCGATTGAAGATACTATCAAACGAGCTGACGAACTAAAGTAATGAAAGGGAGTCTTTTGATTGCTTGAAAACCTATCAATTAGCGATTTTGCGATTATCGACCATTTAGAAATTGATTTTTCCAATGGAATGACTGTTCTAACCGGTGAAACTGGTGCTGGTAAGTCAATTATTATCGATGCCGTTGGACTATTAGCCGGTGGTAGAGGTTCACAAAACTTTATCAGAACTGGTAGTAATAAGTTATTAATTCAAGGTTTATTTGTGTTCCCAGAAGATGGTCTAACATACAAAGTGTTGGATGACATGGGAATCGATCATAGTGATAACAGCGTCATTTTACAAAGAGAAATCTATAGAAATGGCCGCAATATTTGTCGTGTCAATGGGATGCTTGTTAATACCACAATGCTAAAGAAAATTGGTGAGACAATCGTTGATATTCATGGTCAAAATGAACATCAAGAATTAATGCAACCAGAAAGACACGTTCATTTACTTGATGAATTTGGTCACAAACAAATTGGGGATACTTTAGCTAAGTATCAAAAAACTTTTGATCATTACCAACAATTAAAAGCATCAATTAAAGAAAAACGTGGTAATGAAAAAGAATGGTCACAACGACTTGATATGCTGGAATTTCAGGAGAATGAAATTAGTAATGCGCATCTAGAAGTTGGCGAAGAAGAAGAACTAGTCAGTCAAAGAGACCACTTGCTTAACTATCAAAAAATTGTTGACGCCTTAAATATGAGTTTTAGTGCTATTAATGGTGATGAAACGTTTAATCCTTTAGATGTAATTGGTGAAGCCAAGAATTCAATGGAATCAATTGAAGAAGTTGACCCTCAATTTAGAGAAATTTCTGATAACATCAAAAATGCTTTTTACTTACTACAAGATGCTTCTGACAACATTTCTGATCAAATGGACTTACAAGAATTTGACCAAGGTCGTTTAGAAGAAATCGAAGAAAGACTGAATGTCATCTACGGTTTAAAACGTAAGTATGGTGATTCAATTGAACAAATCCTAAAGCATTACGATAATGTTGTGAAGGAACTTTCAACCATGCAAGCTGACCAAACTACTGGTGAAGATTTAAACGAACAATATGAATCAACCGTAAACAAGTTGAGTGATTTAGCTGATGAATTGAACACAGAGCGTCACGCTGTCGCAACCAAGCTTGAGGAAGCAGTGCATGATCAACTATCTGATTTATACATGGCTAAGACCGAGTTCAAGGTTAACTTCGAAAAGTTACCAATCGGTGAATTTCATAGATACGGAACAGAACGTGTTGAATTCTATATGAGAACCAACCCAGGTGAAGCAATGTTGCCATTATCAAAGATTGCTTCCGGTGGGGAACTATCTAGAATTATGTTGGCGCTAAAGACATTATTCACTAATATGCAGGGTGTTACTTCAATCATCTTCGATGAAGTAGATACTGGTGTTTCCGGTAGAGTTGCTCAAGCAATCGCCGAAAAAATCAGTAAGATTGCGCAAAAATCTCAGGTTCTATGTATTACGCATTTACCACAGGTTGCTGCAATGTCTGATCATCATTACTTTATTGAAAAGAAGATTGATAAGAATCGTACCAAGACAAGTATCATCAAGTTATCAGTTCAAAAACGTGTTGATGAACTTGCTAGAATGTTATCTGGTACAACGGTCACTGATTTAACACTTCAACACGCTAACGAATTATTAAAGTTAGCTGATGAAACCAAAAAATAAATTTGAAAAAATCAGTAAAATAGGCCATAATGGTAGTATTATAAAATTTTGAGGGGTTTTAAAATGGCAAAAAGAGGAATGCTAATTGTTCTTTCAGGACCTTCTGGTGTTGGTAAAGGTACTGTTAGAAAAGCATTGTTTAACGAACCAGACGTTGATTTCAAGTACTCAATTTCAATGACTACTAGAAGTCCTCGTGAAGGTGAAGTAAACGGTAAAGACTATTTCTTTGTTAGTAAAGAAGAATTCGAAGACCATATCAAAAATGGTGAAATGCTAGAATATGCAAAGTACGTTGACAATTACTATGGAACTCCATTGAACTATGTTAATAAGACTTTGGATGAAGGTCATGACGTATTCTTAGAAATCGAAGTTAATGGTGCAATGCAGGTTAGAGCTAATTGCCCAGAAGCAGTATTTGTATTTCTAACCCCACCTGATTTAGTTGTACTAAAGAATCGTTTAATTGGTCGTGGAACTGATGACATGGACGTTATCGATAAGCGTATCAAGACAGCCGTTTCTGAAATCAAGATGATGAGAAACTATGACTATGCTGTATTAAACGACAAAGTTGAAAATGCTGTAGATAGAATTAAGACTATCGTTAACAGCGAAAGACTAAAAGTTAACCGCGTAATGCCGGATTATCTATCAATGTTAGGAGAAGAAGACTAATGCTATTATATCCATCTGTTGACAAACTACTTGAAAGAGTTGATTCAAGATACTCATTAATCATGCTAGCAAGTAAGAGAGCTCATGATATTGATGCTGGATCACCATTATTATTAGACTCATACAAATCTAGAAAATCTGTTGGTAAGGCTTTCGAAGAAATCGTTGCCGGCAAGGTTGAACTAACTAGAGATAACAAATAATAAATAAATTAACCCTTTGCAGCAATGCAAGGGTTTTTATTTTGATTTTTTGATACAATATAGGTAATAAGTTCTTAAGATATGGGAGGTTTGATTAGTGAATAATAAAAAAATAGCACTATATGTTACCGGTAGTATTGCCGCATATAAGTCATTAACCTTAGCGCGATTATTAGTTAAAAATGGAAACGATGTCAGAGTCGTTATGAGCGGTGGTGCACAACAATTCGTTACACCATTAGCTTTTCAAACATTGACTAAAAACTTTGTTTTCACTGATACTTTTGACGAAAAGGATGCTAATGAAATCACCCATATAGATATTGCAACATGGGCTGATATTTCAATCGTTGCACCAGCTACAGCAAACACAATTGCCAAGTTGGCTAATGGGATTGGTGACGAAGCAGTTACTACGACACTGCTTGCAACACCTTCTACAAAAGTGATTGTTCCAGCCATGAACAACAACATGTGGGATAATCCTGCAACACAAAGAAATATTCAACAAATCGAGGCGGATGGTTGTAAAATCATCTATCCAACTTCAGGATTCTTAGCCGAAGGATACGAAGCTAAGGGTAGAATGATTGAACCTGAAGAGATTATTGAAAGATTAGAATTGATGGTTGAACAAAATACTCGATTAGCGGGCAAGAAGATGATTGTCACAGCTGGTGGAACTAGAGAAGCCATTGATCCGGTTAGATACATTAGTAATAATTCATCAGGTAAGATGGGATATGCAATTGCTAGAGCTGCCATGAATGCCGGAGCTGCCGTGACTTTAATTTCATCTTCAGAAACTCAACATATCAACGGCAACGTTAATGTTATTAATGTTAGTTCAGCTAGTGAAATGAAGAGTGCGATTGAAGACAACTTTGAGGATGCTGATGTTTTAGTAATGGCTGCTGCTGTTTCTGACTACACACCGGCAAAATATTCAGAGCAAAAAATCAAGAAAAATGGTGATGAATTAGACATCCATTTGGTAAAAACACCTGATATTTTAAAGGAATTATCAAAGATAAAGGATGATCAATTTGTCGTCGGTTTTGCTGCAGAAACCCAAAACCTATTGGATAACGCTAAGCAAAAATTAACCAAGAAAAAGTTAGATTTATTGTTAGCTAATGACGTTAGTGACAAGGCAATTGGATTTAACAGCGATAATAACCAAGTTTCATTTATTGATGAGACCGGAGTATTTAAGAAAAGCGATGTAGAAAGTAAGGATAAAATTGCTAATGAATTAATTGATATCATTAGCGAAAGAATCGATTAAATTAAAGGGGGAGTTAGATTGAATTTAGCAAAAGTAATTGTTGATGTGCCAACAATGCAAACTAACGAACCATATACTTACTTAGTACCATATGAGTTAACAGATAAACTTCAAAAAGGGATGCGTGTCATTGTTCCGTTTGGAAATGGTGGCCGTAAAATTCAGGGAATCGTTTGGGATATCGATGATAATGGAACCTTTGACGGTGAATTAAAGGAAATTTCAGGACTATTGGATTTGGATCCTGTTTTGAATAATGAATTACTAGACATGTCCAAATGGATGGCAGAAAAGACCTATTCCTTTCAAATTAGTTGTATTTTAACAATGCTTCCAAGTGTAATGAGAGCGAAGTATCAAAAACAATTAGTATTAAATGATTCAAGTGAAATCGACGACGATATTTTAGCCATTTTTGGTGATGATAATGTCGTTGATTTTGACGTGGATGAATACCCAGCTAGTGTCTTAAAGAAGATTATTCAATATCGTAAAGAAAATAAACTTTCTGTTGAATACAAGGTTTCTGATGGTGCCAAGGCTAAAAAGATATATGCGATCAAACCGAACTTAACAAATGAGCAAGCAAAAGAAGAATTAACTAAGGTCCGTAAAAACTCAAAGAACCTAATTAAAATTCTAGATTTTATCGTTAATCATAATGATAAAGAGATTGCGCAACGCAAATTAGTTCATGATTTTGATATTCCTGAAGCTGCTATTAAAAGTGCGGTGGACAAGGGATGGTTTACTAGGTTCTTACAAGAGGAATACCGTAATCCATACCAAGGTCAAGTTGGCACAAACAAACCATTACAGTTAAACGACAATCAAAAAAGTGCCGTTGATAGAATTAGTACGGCAACTAAGCGTGACCAGGATACTGTCTTCTTACTAGAGGGTGTTACCGGTTCTGGAAAGACTGAAGTATACCTTCAATCAATCCAAAAAGCGCTTGAATTAGGCAAGACCGCTTTAATGCTAGTCCCTGAAATATCGTTAACCCCACAGATGGTAAAAAGGGTTAAGGGTCGATTTGGTAATCGAGTAGCAATGTTACATAGTGGTTTATCGAATGGTGAAAAATATGATGAATGGCGCAGAGTTAATAATGGTGAAGCTGATGTGGTCGTTGGAGCGCGTTCTGCTATCTTTGCTCCATTAGATAATATCGGTATCATCATCATGGATGAAGAACACGAAGCTAGTTATAAGCAAGATGATTCTCCTCGCTACCATACAAGAGATGTTGCGAAGTGGCGAGCAAGTTTTCACAACTGTCCGTTAGTTTTAGGTAGTGCTACTCCTTCGTTGGAATCAAGAGCAAGAGCTACTAAGGGTGTTTACCAACTCATCAAACTTCCACACAGAATCAATAACCAAGCCTTACCAGAGGTTAGGGTTATCGATATGAAGGAAGAAGTTAAGAATAGTGGTCAGGAAGATTTTTCATCTGAATTACTATCTGCAATTAACAATCGTTTACAAAAACACGAACAGATTGTGTTGATGTTAAACCGCAGAGGATATTCCTCGTTTGTCATGTGTCGTAGTTGTGGTTTCGTATTGCACTGTCCAAACTGTGATATCTCACTTACTTTGCACATGGATTCTAGAACGATGAAGTGTCACTACTGTGGTCACGAAGAACCAATTCCTAACAAGTGTAAAAATTGTGGTAGTAAAAAAATCAGATATTACGGTACTGGAACTCAAAAGGTCCAAGAAAAGCTTCAGTCATTGGTACCAAACGCTCGCATCTTAAGAATGGACGTTGATACCACGAGAAGAAAAGGTTCACACGAACGAATTTTACAAAAGTTTGGTAACGGTGAAGCCGATATCTTACTTGGAACTCAAATGATTGCGAAGGGATTGGACTTTCCTAACGTTACACTTGTTGGTGTTTTGAATGCTGATACCTCCCTTGATTTACCTGATTTCCGTTCTAGTGAAAGAACATTTAACCTATTAACTCAGGTTAGTGGACGTGCTGGTCGAGCAGAGAAAAAAGGATTGGTTTACATTCAAACCTTTAATCCTGATCACTATGCGATTAGACTAGCGCAAAGACAGGACTATGAATTGTTCTATCGTAAGGAAATGAATGTTAGACATCAAACTAACTATCCACCTTATTATTTCACTGTTAAGATATCAGCATCTGATGTCAACGAAGCTAAGGCAGCTGCTAAGATGTACGAAATTGCTAAGATTTTAAAGGCGAAGCTAAGTGACCAAGCAATTATGTTAGGGCCATCACCTAGTTCAATCTTAAAATTAAAGAATAAGTACTACTATCAAATTATTATTAAGTATAAAAATGAACCAAATATGAAACCATGTTTGGAATATATATTGAATCATTATCAAAAGGACGCTCAAAAGGGACTATACGTAAACATAGACCCTGATCCTTTGAACTTTATGTAAGGATGTAGATAAAATGAAAAAAGTTGTATTTATGGGAACTCCATCATTTGCAGTTCCTGTATTAAAAGGGTTAGTGGAAAGTGACGACTATGATGTACAAGCAGTCGTGACCCAACCAGATCGACCTTTTGGAAGAAAAAGAGTATTAAAACCATCACCAGTAAAGGAAGCGGCACAAGAATTATCAATTCCAGTGCTTCAGCCTGAAAAAATTAGTGGTAGTGATGAAATGGAAAAAATTATAGAAATTAATCCTGATTTCATTATCACCGCTGCTTTCGGTCAATTCTTACCGGAAAAACTATTGAATGCTGCCAAGATTGCTGCGGTTAACGTTCACGGTTCATTGTTACCAAAATACCGTGGTGGTGCACCTGTTCAATATTCATTGATTAATGGTGACAAGCAAACGGGAATTTCAATCATGTACATGGTTAAGAAGATGGATGCTGGGGATGTCTTATCTCAACAGGCATTGGATATTCAACCAGATGATGATACCCAATCATTATTTGATAAGTTAAGCATCATTGGTCGAGATTTACTTCTTGAAACATTACCAAAGGTGGCTTCTGGGTATGTTAACCCAACTCCACAAGATGAAGACAAGGTCGTATTTTCACCAAACATTACAAGAGAACAAGAAGAATTAGACTTTAGTAAGTCTGCTTTTCTAGTCAATCGCAAGATTAGAGCACTACGTCCATCACCAAATGCATTTGCCATAATGTTAGGAAAACGTACTAAGTTTTGGAGTGCTAAACCTTTAGATGAAACCACTGACTTAAAGCCTGGTCAAGTTGTCGAAAAGACAAAGAAAGCTTTGAAGATTGCCTGTGGAGATGGAACGGTTCTACAACTTTTGGAAATCCAACCTTCAGGTAAACCAAAACAACCAATCAACGCATTCTTAAATGGTGCAGGTCAATCAATTCAACAAGGAGATATGGTGATAGAAGATGTCAAGTAACCCTAGATTACTGGCTGTAAAGACGCTTAGTAAAATTTCAAACGGAGCTTACTCCAACCTACAACTAAACCAAGTCATTGAAAATAGTGACTTAAGCAGTCGTGATATTGCATTGCTTACCAACATTGTTTACGGTGTTATTCAACATCGTTTAACATTGGAGTACCAATTAAATCACTTCCTAAAAAATGCCAATAAGGTGGATGACTGGGTTAAGGAATTGTTGTATTCTGCGATTTATCAAATGGAATACTTGGATAAAATTCCTACCAGAGCCGTCTTTAATGAAACCATCAAGATTGCGAAGAAAATGGGTCATGACGGAATTAGGAGATTAGTTACTGGTGTTCTTCATCAAATTCAAAGAAAAGGATTACCTGACTTTTCTGATATTGACGACCCAATTAAGAAACTTTCAATTGAATACAGTATTTCTGAATGGATGATTGAAGAGTTGAACAAACAAGTGGGTGAAGAAAAGACACTTTCCATCCTAAAGAGTATTAATCAACCATCAAAGCAATCAGTGCGTTTTAATTCTAAGTTAATTAGTAAGCAATCATTGTCAGATAAATTAAAAGCTGATGGGTATGGCGTGCAAAACAGTAAGCTGGTTGAATCTGGACTAATCTTAACCAAGAAGTCTGCTAGTTACAGTGATACTTTTAAGAATGGTCAAATGACAATTCAAGACGAAAGTGCAATGTTACCAGTTGAATCCATGGACATTAAAGAGTCCGATGTAATCCTAGATGCTTGTTCAGCACCTGGTGGAAAAACCACTCAAATTGCAGAACACCTATCCAAAGAAGCTGGTGGTCATGTTGAAGCGTTGGATTTGCACAATAATCGTTTGAAGCAAGTGCAAAAGAATGCTGAACGACTAGGTGTTAGTGACGTGTTATCTACTCAAGCTTGTGATGCAAGAAAGCTTGATGATTTATATGATGATGAAACATTCAACCAAATTTTAATTGATGCACCATGTTCAGGAATTGGTTTGATTAGAAGAAAACCAGAAATTAGATACGAAAAGAAGATGGAAGATGTTAAAAAATTAGCATCTATTCAATTGGACATTCTAACTTCTGCTGCCAAAAAACTTAAAAAAGGTGGTAAGCTTGTTTATAGTACTTGTACCATTTTGAATCAAGAAAATTCAGACGTAATTGATGAATTCTTAAAACAAAATCCTGATTTTAAACGTGTTGATCCAGTTTCAAAAATGGGTATCCCGCTAAATGATGGTTACATTCGAATCTATCCAGACGATTATGATTCTGATGGATTCTTCGTTTGTAATTTAATAAAAAACGGTGGTGAATAGAAATGGAAGTTGCTGCTAATTCTGTTATTGGTAAACAAAGAATTAGTAATGAAGATTATGTTGGCTATTTTAAAAATCAACAAGGCGCGCTAATTGCAATCCTGGCCGATGGAGTTGGGGGAAGCAATGGTGGTGAAATTGCTGCTTCAACAGCTGTTGATTTTATTGGACAAGCTTTTCAAAATCATCATATTAGTTCAATTATCGATACTAAAGCATGGCTATCTAAAACAATTAGCGATGTAAATAATAAGATTGTTGAAATGGGAATTAAAGATGAAAGCTTAAGTAAAATGGCAACCACTGTTGTTGTTGCATTGTTCTTTGGAAATCAATATCTACTAACCCATCTGGGAGATAGTCGTTGTTATTTATTAAGAAGTAGTCAGCTTAAGCAACTTACCGTCGATCATTCATACATCAATTTTTTAATTGAAAAAGGCGAGGTTAAAGATGGAGAAAACGTCGATTCAAATTTACAAAATGTAATTGTAAAGGGTCTAGGTGTTTCTTCAGATGCAGATGTCGACATCTCAAACATTCAGTTTAGACCAGGTGATCAACTACTATTGTGTAGTGATGGTTTGACTAAGATGGTTAGTGATGAGACAATCTCAAAAATTTTAAATATGCGATTAAGTGGACAGGAAAAGATTAATCGTCTAATCGATACTGCCAATGATAATGGTGGAAAAGATAATATTTCTGCTATCTTAATCGATGATTTAGGTTAGGAGTGATCGTTTATGGAAAAAGGATACGTTTTAAATGACCGCTACAAAATCATCGATAAGATTGGTGAAGGTGGGATGGTTAATGTTTATCTTTCATATGATATGAAAGAAAATCGTCTTGTCACAATTAAGATTATTCGAATTGATTTTCAAGGTAGTCAAAAGGCTAAACGTCATTTTAAATATGAAAAGCTAGCTATTAATAAGCTAAAGAGCAAACACATTGCCCAAGTTTACGACTTGAATCAATCAGGAGACTTACAATATTTAGTAACCGAATACGTTGATGGACAGGACTTAAAGAATTACATTCAAAAGCACTATCCAATCAGTATTGATAAAGTTATTGCGATTATGGCACAACTAATTGATGCGGTTTATGAAGCTCATAGTCACGGAATTATTCATCGTGATTTAAAACCTCAAAACGTGTTAATTGATAAGAAGGGTGTCGTTAAAGTCACAGACTTTGGGATTGCATTGATTGAAAGTCAAAATGCATTAACTCAAACCAATGCGGTTGTTGGTTCAATTCACTATATTTCACCCGAACAAGCATTGGGCAAGAAGGTTACTACCCAATCAGATGTTTATTCATTGGGAATTATCTTATACGAATTACTTACAGGTAAGGTTCCTTTTGATGGCGATTCCCCAGTAAATATTGCAATGAAGCATACCAAGGAAAACTTACCTTCTATAATTGAACAAAATAGTTTAGTTACTCAAGCACTAGAAAATGTTGTGATCAAGGCAACTGCTAAAAAGTTGACCGATCGATACAGTTCTGTGTTGGACATGAAGGAAGACCTTCTTACTTCAATGAGTAAAGAAAGAATGGATGAAGCTAAATTACATTTCATGATTCCTAAAACTGAAATCGATGATGGAGAAACAAAGGTTTTGGACCTAAAGGATCTAAACAAATACCATGATAATCATGTAGAAGAAGATCATGAATATAAGGATAAATACCGAATCTTTAAATTACTCACGTTAATTGTGATACTATTTGCCTTTATTTCGGGAATATTTTTATTCTTTAACTTTACTTTCTTCACACGAGTAACGGTACCAAATGTTTCCAACATGTCGATTAGTAAAGCTACGAAAGTTTTAAAGAAATCCCATTTAATTGTCAGCAAGATTAAATACACTTATAACACTGATGTTGCAGTTAATAAGGTAATTGGTACTAATCCAGCTAAGGGAACTAAAATGATTAATCATTCTGGAATTGTTTTGAAAGTTTCCGGTGGTTATAAGAAGGTCAAGATGGATAATTACCTTGGTGATTCAGTTGATTCGGCTGAGCATTCATTGACAACAATGGGATTCACAGTTAAGAAGTCATACAGTTATGACACTTCATTTAAGTCGGATACCATCCTCAGTCAAAGTATTCGTCCGGGAACCTTGGTTGAACCACATAACACAACAATTAACTTGGTAGTTGCTGTTAACACTAGGAATTTTAAGATGCTTAATTTAATTGGTAAGACTGAAGAACAGGCAAGAAACTATGCGAAGGAAAATCATTTAAACGTTAAAGTATTCTACGAAAATTCTAAAAGCCAACCTGCTGGAAAAGTATACCAACAAAGTCCATCAACTGGTTTGTTGTTGAGCTACGGTGACGAAGTGGAACTTTGGGTATCTAAGGGAAATTCTGATAACAAAAATTTGAGAAGAAGCGTTAACGTCTCTGTAAAATTACCTTATAAAAAGGTTGATAATAGTGGTTTAAATAAGATTACGATTTATTCCAATAAAGATGGCGGCAATGAAAAATTCTATCGAACCATCTATATAAATAAAGATACAACCATTAGCATTCCTTACAGTTTGAAGAAAAATCAAAAACCGCAATATCGAATTTATCGAAATGGTGATTTGATAATGAAGTAATGCAAGGTATAATAAAAGTAGTAAATAAATTAACGAGGTGATACATTGGCTGAAGGAAAAATTTTCCAATCCCTAAGTGGATTCTATGATATTATTAGTGACGGAAAGATATACCGAACAAGAGCTAGAGGTAACTTTAGAAAAAGAAAAATAACTCCTTTAGTTGGTGATGACGTCGAGTTTGAATCCAGTTCACAAAAAGAAGGATACTTACTAAAGATTTTTGATCGTAAAAATTCATTGGTGAGACCTCCAATTGCGAACATTGATCAAGCCGTAGTTGTTACTTCCGCTGTTCAGCCAGATTTTTCATATAACTTGTTAGACCGTCAATTAGTTGCTGTTGAAATTAACAAAATTACACCAATCATTTACTTTACTAAGACTGATTTATTAGATGATAAACAGTTTGAGTACTTTAAAGGTGTTAAGAAGGTTTATGAACAAGCTGGATATAAGGTTATCCTTCCTAGCAATAGTGATGATAAAGCTGAATCAGTTAATGAAATTAAATCATTGTTTGAAAATAAAGAAACTGTCTTTATGGGTCAAACTGGGGCAGGTAAATCAACATTGTTGAATCAAATCTCTCCAGATTTAAACTTAGCAACTGGTGAAATTTCCATGGCATTAAACCGTGGTAAACATACAACTAGAAAAGTCAGCTTTATCCAAATTAATAATGGATTAGTAGCTGATACACCTGGTTTTTCATCTTACGAAGCTTTTGATATCAGACCTGAAGAACTAAGGGATTACTTCCCTGAATTCAGAGCAAATGCTGATAGATGTAAATTCAGGGGATGTGTTCACATCAATGAACCTGGTTGTGCAATCAAGGCAATGTTAGATGAAGATGAACTATCACATGAACGCTATCATGATTATGTTCAGTTATATGATTTATTAAAGAATAAAAAACCAATTTACAATAAAAAGAAATGAGGAATTAATAATGATCAAAGTAGCACCATCAATCTTAAGTGCAGATTACTTAAACCTACAAAGAGATATTGAAAAAGTTGAAAAGGACGCAGAACTATTACATATTGATGTAATGGACGGTTCATTTGTTCCTGCAATTTCATACGGTCCAAACTGGGTTCCACAAATCAGAAAGATTTCTAACTTAGTATTAGATGTTCATTTGATGGTAGTTAACCCTGAAAGATTCGTTGATGAATTTGCAGACAAGGGTGCCGACATCATTGGTGTTCATGTTGAAGCAACTCCACATATCCACCGTGCTTTACAAATGATTAAGAACAAGGGCGTTAAGGCTGAAGTAGTAATCAACCCAGGTACCCCTGTAGAAGCTATCAAACCAGTACTATACATGGTTGACCAAGTTCTAGTAATGACTGTTAACCCTGGCTTTGGTGGTCAAAAGTTCTTAGACGAAACTGTTAAGAAGATCAAGCAATTAGACGACATCAAGAAGGCAGAAGGATACGACTTTGACATCGAAATTGATGGTGGAGTTAACAACGAAACTGTTCAAGCTGCTGCCAAAGCTGGTGCAACTGTTGCAGTTGCTGGTTCATACGTATTCGGTGCTAAAAATCCTGCTGAAAGAATTCAAGCAATTAAGGACGCTACTAAATAATTATGAAAACGATCAATTTATTAGTCGGTGGGCCAACTGATTTATGGCCTGATAGTTTAAGACAAGGCAAAATCGATGGCGATTGGATTGGAGTCGATCGAGGGAATGTGTGGTTAGTTCAAATGGGAATTAAACCATTAATTTCAATTGGTGATTTTGATTCAATGGATCAATCTGAATTTGAAATTATTTCAAACAACGTTTCTGACATTCGAACCTATAATCCTGATAAAGACTATACTGATACCCAACTAGCATTAAAGATTGCATCCGATGAATTAAAGGCGGATGTCATAAATATCTTTGGTGCCACTGGTGGTAGAATTGATCACTTTATTTCTAACTACTTATTGGCGACTGAACCTAAATTTAGGGATATCGTTGGAAAAATTAGAATTATTGATAAACAAAATGTAATTCAATACTTTACTCCGGGACAACATGAAATTACAAAGATTGATATGATGCATTACTTAGCGTTTATTCCAATGAATGCGATGCACTTATCAATTCATGATGCGGTATATAAACTCGATAACTACTATGTTGAAAGACCGTTTGCTTATTCTAGTAATCAATTCGATGGTGATAAATGTCACTTCGATTTTGATGATGGGGTATTATGTGTGATCCAAAGTAAAGATGCATAGAAAAAAGAGAACTGATTGTATCAGTTCTCTTTTTTGTTATTTAGGGTATAAAAAAAGTCTGACATTAAGAGTCAGACTTAAATATTGTTAGGCACGAGTAACTTTACCTGATTTTAGAGTACGGGCACTAACCCAAACTTTCTTAGGCTTTCCATCTACAAGGATACGAACCTTTTGTAGATTTGGCTTCCAGCTACGACGTGAAGAATTCAAAGCATGGGAACGTTTGTTACCATAATGAGTTCTTTTACCATTAATAAAATCTTTAGCCATTGGTAAATTCCTCCTTTAATTGATTTCTAGTCAAAAGCGTTGCTTTTATTACATCTCACTCTAATAATTTAGCATATTGAAGCCTGTTTTGCAATGCTTTTCTTTCAAGTGAATATACTTGACAGCCTTCGCTATTCATTATATCAATACTTTAGCTTTTTTTAAACATGTGGTAATATTATATTACGAATATATTAAGAAATCTATCTTTTAAGGAGGCTATTGTGATGGCCGTAAAAATGAGAACTGATTATGGATTAATTGATATTGATAACAATGTAATTGCCACCGTAGTTGGTGGAGCTGCTACCGATAACTACGGAGTTGTTGGTATGGCAAGTAAAAATCAAATTCGAGACAATGTAAACGATATTTTGAAAAAAGATAACTATTCCCGTGGAGTTGTGGTAACACAACAAGATAATGATGTTGCTATTGAAGTAAATATCATCGTTAGCTACGGTACTAAAATTTCAGAAGTATGTAAAAATGTTCAAAGCAAGGTTAAGTACAATTTGGAATCTATGCTTGGCATTAGTGCAAGTTCTGTTAATGTCGTTGTTCAAGGTGTAAGAGTTCTAGACTAAAAGGAGGTTCATTTTTGTGTCTATTTCAAATATAGATAGATCAAAATTTGATCAAATGGTGCAAGCCGCTGCTACTACCCTTAATAATAATGCAGAATTTATAAACTCACTTAATGTTTTCCCAGTTCCAGATGGTGATACTGGTACTAATATGAGTATGTCTTTCCAAAGTGGGGCTGATTACGTTAGTCGTGATACTAGCGAATCTGTTGGAGAATTATCTCAATCATTAGCTAAAGGACTATTGATGGGAGCAAGAGGTAACTCTGGAGTTATCTTGTCACAAATCTTTAGAGGTTTCTCAAAGTCTGTTGCTGAAAAGGATAACCTTTCTGCTCAAGACATTGTAGAGGCTTTTAAAAGCAGTGAAAAAACAGCGTATGGTTCAGTTATGAAACCAACTGAAGGAACAATTCTAACAGTTATTAGAGGGATTTCTGAAGCAGGTCAAAGTGCAACCACAAACGACCTAGCTGAATTATTTGATATTTTAGCTGATGCTGCTGAACAAGCTCTTCAATCAACACCTGATTTGTTACCAGTATTGAAACAAGTTGGTGTTGTTGATTCAGGTGGACAAGGTTTAGTTTTCGTTGTTAAAGCATTTAGTGATGTTTTAAATGGACGAGAAATTGAAGCGAGTCATCAACCAAATACTGGTGAAATGGATCAAATGATTGATGCAAGTCATGAACAAAGTCATGAAAGTGCACAAGGTAAGTTAAACCCAGACGACATTAAGTTTGGATACTGTACCCAAATCATGGTTAGAATTGGTCGCGGTAAGGAAGTTGAATACGACTTTGACTACGATAAGTTCTATGATTATTTAGCCGGTTTAGGTGATTCATTATTAGTTGTTAATGATGATGAAATTGTTAAGGTCCACGTTCATACTGAACAACCTGGTGAAGTTATTTCATGGGGACAAAAGTTCGGTGACTTAGCCAACGTTAAGATTGATAATATGCGTCTACAACAAGAAACAATTATTGAAAAAGACGATGAAACTAAGAAAGAAACCAAGTCTGAACCAAAAGAAACAGCAATTATTGCAGTTGCTTCTGGTGACGGAATTGGTGAACTATTTACCAGTCTAGGTGTTACTGATGTTATCAAGGGTGGTCAAACCATGAACCCAAGTACTCAAGACATTCTAGATGCTATTAACAATAGTAATGCTAAGAAAGCAATTATTCTTCCAAACAACGGTAATATCTTCATGGCTGCTCAACAAGCTGCTGATGTTGCCGAAATTCCTGTTGAAATTGTTCATGCTAAGACAATTCAACAAGGTTTAACAACAATGCTTTCTTTCAATCCTGATGCTAGTCTAGATGATAACGTATCTGAAATGGAAGATATGTTAGACACAGTAGTTAGTGGAGATGTTACTAACGCTGTTAGAGACACCGAAATTGATGGTGTGAAAATCAAGAAAGACGATTACATGGGAATTATCGATGGTAAGATTAAGGTTGTTAAAGACGACTTAAATGAAACTACTATCGATATGATTAAGGAAATGCTTGATGAAGATAGTGAAGTCGTAACCATTATTTATGGTGAAGGCATGACACAAGATCAAGCTGATGAATTAGCTGAACAGGTTGAATCAATTGATGATGACTTAGAAGTTGAAGTTCATCCGGGAGGACAACCAGTCTACCCATACTTAATTTCTGTTGAATAAAATGTCGGAGGTTTCTCCGATTTTTTTATTACATAAGTAAAATGAGGTGATATGTTGAAGGATTTAAACGATAGTGTGTCCGTTTTAAAGGGTGTTGGTCCTAAAAAGGTCGAAGCTTTGGATGAATTGGGTATTGATACTATATATGATTTATTGACATATTACCCATTTAGATACGATGATTTTCAAGTCAAAGACTTATCGCAAATTGAAGACCAAGAAAAGGTTACGATTAAGGGTAAGATTGCAGCTGATCCAGTGGTTGCACACTTCGGTCGGAAAAGAAATCTATTAAACATAAGACTATTGGTTGATAACGACGTCGTAAAAGTGACATTTTTTAATCAGCCATGGTTAAAGAAACAGCTTCCGGTTGGAAAGGAAGTTCTTATATATGGTCGTTTTGATAAATCTAAGGCATCATTATCAGGAATCAAGATTTTATCTTCGGTTGATGGTAATGAAATGAATCCAATTTATCCCGCTAACAAGCATATTCGTCAAAAAACAATCAGTGACTTGGTGAAGTTGGCGTTTAATGAATACAAGGATGTAATTGATGATGTCATTCCAGAAGATATTATTGAAAAATATAAGTTGGAATCACAAAGACAAGTCATTCAGGATATGCATTTTCCCAATGACACTAAGGATGCGTACCTAGCCAGAAGAACTGCGAAATTTAATGAGTTCTTCTTATTTCAAATGCGTTTGCAAGCATTAAAGAGCGAAGAACAAAAGGATGCTGGTTTAGCCATTAAGTTTAATCAAGATGATATGGATGCCTTTATCAACCAACTTCCATTTTCATTAACAAATGCACAACAGCGTGTGGTAAATGAAATCCAAAATGATTTATCATCGACTCGTCAGATGAATCGTTTGCTTCAAGGGGATGTAGGTTCTGGTAAAACAATTGTAGCTGCTTTAGCAATCCTGGCATGTATTGATGGCGGATATCAAGCGGCGTTAATGGCACCGACTGAAATATTGGCTGAACAACATGCTAATAAACTAGCAACACTCTTTAAAGATACAAAAGTGAATGTAGCGTTGCTAACTGGTGATACTAAACCAGCCGCTAGAAAAGAACTTTTACCAAGAATTAAGTCTGGTGAAATTAACTTGGTTATTGGAACCCATGCTTTGATTCAAGATAGCGTTGAATACAAGAATTTAGGTTTAGCCATTATCGATGAACAACATCGTTTTGGTGTAAATCAACGTGCCAAGTTAAGACAGAAAAACGATGGAACTAATGTTTTAGCAATGACGGCAACCCCAATTCCTAGGACCTTAGCCATTACATCATACGGGGAAATGGATGTTTCAATTATTGATGAACTACCTAATGGTCGCCAACCGGTAAAAACCGCATGGATTAAGGAAGGGCAATTCAAGAATTCTGTTGGGTTTATCAAAGAAAGATTGAATGCCGGAGAACAAATTTACGTGGTAACACCACTGGTTGAAGAATCAGAAGCTGTCGACATGAAGAATGCCATCAACATCTATGAGAATTTTAAGAATATGTTTGAACCAGAATTCAAAGTTGGTCTACTTCATGGTAGAATGAAAGATGAAGATAAAAATTTGGTGATGACAGAATTTAAAAACAATGAGTTTCAAATTTTGGTCTCTACGACAGTTATTGAAGTAGGTGTGGACGTTAGTAATGCCACTATGATGATAGTATTTAATGCTGATCATTTTGGATTGGCTCAGTTACATCAATTACGAGGTCGAGTTGGAAGAGGAAGTAGTCAGTCATACTGTTTATTAGTATCTGATCCCAAAACTGAGACAGGTGTTAAACGAATGAATGTCATGGTCGAAAGTAACGATGGTTTCGTTATATCGCAAAAGGACCTAGAACTAAGAGGACCTGGTGATATCATGGGTAAAGCACAATCTGGTCTTCCTGATTTTAAGGTAGGAGATCCGGTTGCAGATTTAACGATGCTAAGCGTTGCTCAGCAAGAGGCAATTCAGATTGTAAGTACAAATGATTGGAAAAACAATCCAATGTATAGTAAATTATATAGTTACGTTCACCAAAAAAATAATAAGAAAATGTTTGATTAAAGGAGTTTTATAAATGAAAATCTCAATTGATGCCATGGGTGGAGACAACGCCCCATTAGAAGTTGTTAAAGGGGTAGAAATGGCAAGAGACCAATATCCTGATATTGAATTCAAGTTATTCGGTCAAATCGATAAAGTTAAACCATTAATTCAAAACGAAGAAAGAATTGAACTAGTTCAATCTGACGAAGTTATTGAAATGGGTGAAGAACCTGTTAAGGCCGTTATGAAGAAGAAAAACTCAAGTCTAGACATGGCTGCTCAAGCTGTTAAAGATAAGGAAGCAGATGCATTCTTCTCAGCTGGTAACACTGGTGCTATTCTAGCTGCTGGTCTATTCATTATTGGTAGAATTAAGGGAATTGATCGTCCAGGTCTTGCCACTACTTTACCAATCGTAAATGATGAGGATCATGATAACTTCGTTATGCTAGATGTTGGTGCTAACGCTGAATCAAAACTATTCAACCTATACCAATATGCATTCATGGGTAAGTACTATGCTGAAACTGTTAGACATATTGAAAACCCACGTATCGGTCTATTAAACAACGGTACTGAAGCAGATAAAGGTGATTCATTACATAAGGCAGCTAACGAAATGCTATCTAAGGATGAAAACCTAAACTTCATTGGTAACGTTGAATCACGTGAATTATTAAATGGTGCTGCCGATGTTGTTGTTACTGATGGTTTTACTGGTAACGCTGCATTGAAGGCAATCGAAGGAACTGCACTTTCATTACTTACTCTAATCAAGGGTGAAATCATGTCTGGTGGCGTTAAGTCAAAAGTTGGTGCTTTAATGCTTAAGCCAACATTCAAGAAGATTGCTAAGGAAATGGATTACTCACAATATGGTGGTGCCGTATTAATGGGTACTAAGGCTCCTGTTGTTAAGGCTCACGGTAGTAGTGAAGCTGTTACAATCAAGAACACTATTTTCCAAATTAAGACAATGATTGATAACAAGACTATTGATGACGTTGTTGAATATTTTGATAAGCATGCTGATGATATGCAACAAATCAAACAAAACGCCAAAAATAACTAAAAATCTGTTATAATTAGAATTATCAATTACGATTTTAAGGAGATAGATTATGACTAAAGAAGAAGTATTTAACAAAATTGCTGATATGGTTGCTGATCAATTCAGTATTGATAGAGATACCATTAAAGGTGATTTAAACTTTCAAAACGATTTAGACGCTGATTCAATTGATTTTGTTGAGTTTGTATTATCTCTAGAAAGTACTTTTGGTACTGATATCTCAGATGAAGATGCAGAAAACATTAAGACTATTGATGAAGCTGTAGACTACGTTATGTCTAACGCTGATAACAAATAATTAAAAAGGCGATTACTCAATAGTAATCGTCTTTTGTTGTATTATTCACTGGAGGGAAAGACTTGGAAAAAGAATTTGATGATTTATTAGAAAAACGATTTAACATTAAGTTCAAGGATGAATCATTATTAGATGAAGCCTTTACTCAAGCTTCATACGTTAATGAACATCCAGGTAAGAATTTGAAATTTTATGAACGAATTGAATTTTTGGGTGATGCTGTATACGAACTAGTAGTATCAGAATACATTTATAAGCGTTATCCAAATTTACCACAAGGCCGTTTGACTAGACTAAGAGCCGCAATGGTAAATGAACACAGCTTTAGTAGTTTCGCTAGAGAATGTGAATTTGATAAATACATTCGTTTAGGTAAGGGTGAAGAAAAAGCTCAAGCTAGAACTAGAGATTCACTACTATGTGATATTTTTGAATCATTCATTGGTGCGGTATACCTTGACCAAGGAATGGAACCTGTAGTTAAGTTTTGTCATCAAGTAATTTTCCCTAAATTAGATGAGGGATGGTTTGACGAATTCTTTGATCACAAAACTGAATTACAAGAATTAGCACAATCAAATGGACCAGTTGATATTGAGTATCACTTATTGGACGAAAACGGTCCGGAAAACGATCGTCGCTTTAAGGTATCCGTTACCATCGATGGCGTTGAAAAAGGTGTTGGCTTAGGTCACTCCAAGAAAAATGCAGAACAAGGTGCTGCTAAGAAGGCAATTAAAAACCTTACAGAATAAAAACAGGATGGGGAAATCACTTTGAAGTTAAAATCATTAGAGATTGCTGGATTTAAATCCTTTGCAAACAAAACAACCATTAACTTTACAGATGGTTTAACTGCGATTGTTGGTCCTAATGGTAGCGGTAAAAGTAATGTTATCGAAGCTATCAGATGGGTACTTGGGGAACAATCCTCTAAGACTTTACGTGGTTCAAAAATGTCCGACGTTATTTTTTCTGGTTCCAGTACTCATAAACCGGTCAATCGTGCCGAAGTTAAGTTAACCTTGGACAACACCGACCAATACATTAATAGTTCATATTCAGAAATTATCATTACAAGACGTTTGTATCGTAGCGGTGAAAGCCAATACTTAATTAATAATTCTGAATGTCGATTGAAGGATATTAATAACTTATTTATGGACACAGGGATGGGAATTGGTTCATTTTCAATCATTTCTCAAGGTAGTGTTGAAGATATCTTTAACAGTAAGCCTGAAGATCGTCGTTCTATTATTGAAACAGCAGCCGGTGTTTACAAGTACAAACAACAAAAACACGATGCCAACTTAAAACTTCAACAAACCCATGAAAATCTTGATAGAGTTGAAGATATTATTTTCGAGCTTAAAGATCGAAATGATCAATTAAAAGAGCAAAGTGAAACAGCAATTAAGTATTTAGATTTGAAAAAGGAATTGAAAAAATACGATGTTTCAAGAATTGCGCTTGAACTAAATCAAGTTGGGGCTGATTGGAATAATACCAAGGCGATTATTGCTGAAGAAAAGCAAAATGCCGAGGATATTAACAAACACTTAAATGAGCTTACCGGTCAAAAGAAGTCATTGAACGAACAACTTGAAGAGCTTCTAACCCAGAAGGAAGAACAACAAGACAATCTTTTGAACTACTCTAAGAAGATTGAACAGTTATCCGGTCAACAAAATCTTTCTAAGCAAGAAGTTGAATTTAAAAAGACTAGTTTGAAGGAACATAAGGCCAACCTAGAAAAGCTAAATTCACAAGTTACTGATTTACAAGCAAAAGAAAAGGAAATCAACTCTGAAATCGACAATTTAAATCAAGAAATTGATAAGCATAAACAATATCTTGAAGAAATCGATGAAGATAAGATTGACAAAATGATTGCTGATAAAAAAGCAGAGTATGAGGATGTTCGTGGTGAATATCTAGCAATTATGCAAAAGATTGCTAATGTTAACAATGAATCTACTTATCTAGAAAAGACCCAAAAACAAGCTGATGTTCAAAATGATTCCAATCGTCAAAAGATTTCTGGAGTAAACGATGAAATCAATCAATTGGAACAATCAGTTGAAGAGTTAAATCAAGCCTACAACAAGAAGAACGAAGAAGTTCAAAAGGTGCAAAGCGATTTTAACGACTATCAAGCTCAGGTGAACGGTCTAAAGAAACAAGTAGATGATCAACAAGCCGTTTGGTACAAGCAATTAGAAGATACGCAAAATTTAAAAATTAAATACAATAGTTTGAATAATTTGCAAAACGACCACAGTAACTTCTATCGTGGTGCCCAAAGTGTATTAAACAATAAAGACAACCTTAATGGCGTATTGGGTTCAGTATCGGACTTTATCAAAGTACCTGCCGAATATACCACAGCAATTGAAACTGCCTTAGGTAATCAATTACAACAAATTGTGGTCACTAACAATGCTTCTGCTAGACAAGCGGTTAAGTTCTTAAATGATAATCGTTTAGGAAGAGCAACCTTCCTACCCGTTAATGAAATTTCACAACGCAGCGTTAACAATAATGTTTTAAGTACTTGTCAAAATAGTGATGGATTTATTGGCGTAGCCAATGAATTGATTCAAATTAATGACAAACTTAAATCAGTTACTAGTCATTTGTTAGGGAATGTTTTAATCGTTAAAGATTTACATACTGCTACCGATATTAGTAACAAAATTAGACATTCTAACCGAATTGTGACTCTAAGTGGTGAAATTGTTAATGCTGGTGGTTCAATCACCGGTGGTTCTAACAAACGTCAATATGATGGTGTTTTGACCCAAAAGAATAAGTTAGAAGAGTTAGAAAAGCAATTTAAGGAAAGCCAAGAGGTTGCCAAACAAACTGAGGCTAAGTTGGTTGAATTACAGGATCAACTAAAAGAGTTAAATGCTAAATCAGACTCTTTCTATGACAATAAGCGTCAATACGATGGTCAACTTGACTCAATCAATAACAAATTGACCTTTGCTAAGGAATCCCTAGTTAGAAAGCAACGTGAACTAAAGGCAATCAGAATGTCTAATGGTGGATTGTTTGACGATGATATTGATGAAAAACAACGTCAAAACAAGAAACTAAAAGAACAATTGAATATTGATTTGGTCAATAATCAAACTAAATCAAAAGATATTCAAGAAAAGATTGAAACTTTGGAATCAATGAAGGATAATAACTCTTCAAAGGTACAGTCAACTCGTGAAAAGTTGATTGTATTGAAGGAAAAACTATCCAATTTCCGTGATCAAAAGGCAAACCTAATTGAAGACTTTGATCGATTAGATGCTGACATTGATGACGAAAAAGACAACATTGATGAGTTAAACGAAGCAATTAGTAATAATATGATTTCAGTAAACCAAGATGACGAAATTAAGTTAGTTAACCAACAAATCCAATCAATCCAAAGTAATCTACAAGAATGCAAAGAATCCATTGATAAACACCAAGCTGAAATCAAGAAAGTCGAAGACCAAATTGATAAGCAAACAATGGACTCTGTTAACCAACAAAATTATCTAAATAAACAAACTAATAAGTTTGATCAATTGGAAAAGCAACTTGCTAGTCTAAAGCAACAACTAATTGGTAAGTATGAGGTTAACCTAAATGAAATTGATGACATCGTCGTTGACGATACCATCGATAATATTAAGGCTCATATCGACGACTTACGTCGTTCAATCGACCATCTAGGAGTTGTCAATGTATCCGCAATTGATGAGTACAAGGAAGTATCGAAACGATATGAATTCCTAGTACAACAATCAGATGATTTGAAGAATTCTAGTCAACAACTAACTGATACTATGAACAAGATTGATGTTACTGTTGAAAAGAAATTCAAGGATACTTTCGATGCAATCGCTACTCAATTCTCAAAAGTTTATAACGAAATTTTTGGTGGTGGAAAAGCGAAGTTATTACTTACAGATCCAAATGATTTGTTAACTACTGGAATTGAAATTATGGCACAACCACCTGGTAAGAAGTACCGTCATATGTCGCTATTATCAGGGGGAGAAAAAGCATTAACAGCCATTGCATTACTTTTCGCCGTGTTAAAAGTTAAGCCGGTACCGTTTAGTATCTTGGATGAAGCTGAATCCGCATTGGATGCAGAAAACGTCGATAGATATGCTCGATACATGACCAAACTAGACGATGGAACTCAATTCATCGTTATCACGCATAGAAAAGAAACAATGGTTTATGCCGATACACTGTATGGAGTTACCATGCAAAATTCCGGAGTTTCTAAAGTGGTTACAGCTAACCTAAACAAATTTAATGCCGCGGAGGAATAAGCTATGGGATTATTTGATATTTTTAAAAAGCGTAATAACGAAGAAGAAAACAACAATAGTAAAGTTGAAGAAGTAAAAAACGATGAAACTGATGCTGCTGTTGATGATGAACAAAAAACAGATGATAAGGTAGAACAAGATAGTGAACAAGAAACTGTAACTAGTGAAGAAGAACAACAACCATCTGACCAAGAAGATGTAAAAGAATCAGACGTTAATGACAAAGCTGACGAAGAAAAAGTTGAAGAACAAACTGATGATGAACAATCCGCTGCTGAAAAGCCAGTTGAGGATGATCAAACTAAGTTTACTGAAGGACTAGAAAAATCAAGAAGTACCTTTGGTGAACGACTAAACCGTTTGTTTGCTAACTTCAGAAGTGTTGATGAGGAATTCTTCGAAGACCTAGAAGATACTCTAATTGAATCAGACGTTGGTTTTGATATGGCCGTTAACTTAACAGACCAATTAAGGGATGAAGTTAAGTTGCAAAATGCCAAGAGTAAAGACGATGTGCAAAACGTTATCATTCAAAAGATGATTGATATCTACGATCAAAATGGTAATGATGAAAACACCGAAATTCATTTTGCTGACCAAGGACCAACTGTTATTTTATTTGTTGGGGTTAATGGTGTTGGTAAGACTACTACCATCGGTAAGATGGCTAATATGTACAAGCAACAAGGCAAGAAAGTATTATTAGCTGCCGCAGATACATTTAGAGCCGGTGCTATTCAACAATTAGACGAATGGGCAAAACGTGATGGTGTTGACATCGTCAAGAAGCCTGAACAAAGTGACCCATCTGCAGTTGTTTATGAAGCAGTTCATAAGGCTAAGGATGAAAACTATGATATTTTATTTGTAGATACTGCTGGTAGACTTCAAAACAAGGTTAACTTGATGAACGAACTTGCTAAGATGAAGAAGGTCTTAACTAGAGAAATTCCAGACGCTCCTCATGAAGTTTTATTAGTTCTAGATTCAACTACAGGTCAAAACGCCTTAAACCAAGCTAAGCTATTCAAGGAAACTACTAATGTTTCTGGTATCGTATTAACTAAGCTAGACGGTACTGCCAAGGGTGGAATTGTTTTAGCAATTAGAAATGAACTTCACGTTCCAGTTAAGTACGTTGGTTTAGGTGAAAAGGTAGAAGATTTAAGAGAATTTAACGCAAATGATTTTGTATATGGATTATTTAAGGGTCTAATTAAATAGTCTCAACTGAAAGGACTTGATTTAATTGGAAATGGAAAAAAATTATCGAATTAATTCTTTATTCGAATTTTATCGTCCATTATTAACAAATAAACAAGATAGTTATATTCAACTTTATTATGCTGATGATTACTCATTGGGAGAAATTTCTGAAGAGTTTAATGTCAGTAGACAGGCTGTGTATGATAACATAAGAAGAACAGAAGTAATTCTGGAAAAATATGAAGAACAACTTCACTTGTATGCAGATTTTGTGAAACGAAATGATCAAACTGATGCAATTAGAAATTACGTTAAGGATAACTATCCAAATGACGATAAACTAAATCAATTAGTTGATGATTTAGAAATAACTGAAGAAAAATGAAAGTGGTGAAATAAATGGCATTTGAAGGATTAACAGAACGTCTTCAAAAAGCAATGCGTAATTTACGTGGTAAAGGTAAAGTTTCTGAAGCTGACTTAAGAGAAACAATGCGTGAAATTAGACTTGCTTTACTTGAAGCCGATGTTAACTTCACAGTTGTAAGAAATTTTGTTAAGCGTGTCCAAGAACGTTCTCGTGGAGCGGAAGTATTGGAAGGATTGAATCCAGCTCAACAAATCGTAAAGATTGTTAATGAAGAATTAACAAAGACAATGGGTGAAGAAGCAGTCCCATTGAACAAATCTGAAAAGATTCCAACTGTTATTATGATGGCTGGTTTACAAGGGGCAGGTAAAACTACCACTGTTGGTAAATTAGCTTTAAAACTTAAAAAAGAAGAAAATGCTCGTCCATTACTAATAGCAGCTGACGTTTACCGTCCAGCTGCCATCGACCAATTGGAAACAGTTGGTAAACAAATTGATGTTCCTGTTTTCCAACAAGGAACTGACGTTGATCCAGTTGAAATTGTTAGAAATGGGATGGCTAAGGCCAAAGAAGACCATAATGACTACGTATTAATCGATACTGCTGGTCGTCTTCAAATCGATGAGGCCTTAATGGATGAATTAAAGAACATTAAGGAATTGACTCATCCCGACGAAATTCTATTGGTTGTTGATGCAATGACCGGTCAAAATGCCGTTAATACCGCAGAAGGTTTTAACGATGCGCTAGATATTACCGGTGTTGTTTTAACTAAGTTAGATGGTGACACTCGTGGCGGAGCTGCCCTTTCAATTCGTGAAGTAACCCAAAAACCAATTAAGTTTGTGGGACAAGGTGAAAAGATGGAAGCGCTTGATGTCTTCCATCCAGACCGTATGGCTTCTCGTATTCTTGGAATGGGTGACATTCTATCATTAATCGAAAAGACTCAAAATGATTATGATGAAAAACAAGCCAAAGAATTAGCCGAAAAGATGCAAAATAACACTTTTGGATTTGAAGACTTCCTAGACCAACTAGAACAAATTCAAAAGATGGGTCCTTTGGATGAAATCATGAAGATGATTCCAGGGATGGCTAATAATCCTGCCTTGAAGAACGTTAATATGGATCCTAAGGATTTAGAACACATTAAGGCAATTATCTATTCTATGACCTATGAAGAACGTAATAACCCTGATTTATTAAATCCATCAAGAAGACGTCGTATCTCACGTGGATGTGGACGTCCAATTCAAGAAGTTAACCGTATGATTAAGCAATTTAATCAAATGAAGGACATGATGAATAAGATGTCTAACGGTAACATGTCTGGTATGGAACAAATGATGGGTAATATGGGCATGGACGGAATGCCTTCAATGCCAGGAATGGGTGGCGGCCTAGGTGGCAAGATCTCACAAATGGCAATGAAACGCATGAGCAGAAAAATTAGCAAGAAAATGAATAAAAACAAACGCAAACGTAACAAGAAGCGTAAATAATGGAAAAAGGCATAATTACCCTGGGTAGTTGTGTCTTTTTTAGGAGGGATTTGAATGGCATTAGGTTTTAACAAAACAATGCAAGCAGTAGACTTAATTGAAAAAAGTGGCGCAGTTGCAAATATTGTTGGTCTTGCTGGAATTGGTAAGTCGGCATTAGTAAATCGATTAGCCGAACAAAATCACGCCAAATTATTTACCACAGTCGTCAGTCTATCTGAGAAAGGCGACTTGTCGATTCCGGTGCCACCTCTAACAGACAAGTCATTTATTGAGACTGATGAGTATGGAACACTGGCCGATGTTAAATTCGGTTACTCACATACCATTATTGAAATTATCAAATATGCTGAAGCCAATCCGGATACACCAATCTATTGGTTCCTAGATGAATTTAACCGTGGAACCTCTGATGTGCAAAGTGAGCTAATGAATTTAGTGTTACAACGCCGCATTAATTCGGTGGTATTACCAAAACAGGTTCACATTATCATTGCTGAAAATCCAGATGATATGAATGCTAATTATGATGTTTATGCTAGTGATGATGCCATTACTGACAGAACGGTGCGCGTGAACATGCAAACAGATGTAAATGATTGGCTAAAGTGGGCAAAAGATAACCAAGTCAACCAACAAGTCATTAATTTTATTAGCGACAATTCAGAGTTTTTAGACCATGGAAACGATGAGATTAAACCAACGCCTAGATCTTGGCACCGTGTTTCAAATATCGTCAATCAATACAACGATGATTATGATGAAGATATTTTAAGAGAGGCTATCTCAGGAAATGTAGGTCCATCCATTGCAGAATCTTTTATTAAATTCATGAATCTATCTGGCAATGACAAGATTGATTTAAATGGTGATTTACAAGATGTCATTGATAAAGTAGCATCTAAAGATGAGATTACTAAGCAATCATTGGTAAGTGAATATGTAAAATCTGTATCAACATTAAGCGATGACGTTTGCCACCGTTTAACAACGTTTATCGATTTATTAAGTTCAGATGGTCAATACGCGATTGCTCGAACATTGATTAACGATAGTGGCTTAATTGACGACATCTACAACATGGCAGAAACAAGTTTATCTGCTAAAAATTTATATGATAAGTTAACCGAAATTAGTTTTAATGCATACAGGTGATTAATATGACACTCAATAGTGATGTTTACGATCTAATTCATAAGGATTCAAATCAAAATAATCCAACTGAAGTAGATGGAATTATTGCCAAAGGTATTTTATTCTTAATTCGTAATAAGAGCTTATATGGCGAAATTTTGCTCCATTTAAACAGAAATACAGATAACACGATTGATTCTTTTTTAGCATTGAAGTGGTCGAATAATCAATTGGAACTGGTATATAATCCCAGTCATTTAAAAGACGATGTGGCAGATGCTAATGATCTGATTGCGATTCTAGAGCATCTATCAATGCATATCGTGTGGTTGCATCCCCTCAGATACGTCAATCGCAGTCTATTGAACTATGTGGCTTCCGATGTGGCGGTTAACCAATACGTTTCTGATGTTTATTCCAAAGGATGGACTCTAGACAAGATTAACTACCAGTATAATCTTGATATGAAACCAAATCTGGATTCGAGTCAATACGCTAAGCAGCTTTATGATTTGTTTAGTCATGATAAACAAGACAGCGTTGGTAAATTAGATAACGATAACCTACGAATTGTCGATGATCATCGATACTTTGACGACGAGGGTAATATCAGTAATCAAGACTACGAACAAAGAAAAAAATCAATCGATAAGCTGTTAAGGGATGCTTATAGCCAATATCGTGGTGAGCTTTCAATGTCAGTTGATAAGCAGATCAAGTCCGTTGTTATGCCTAGAATCAATTTACAGCAAATTGTTAGAAGGATAACTGGAAATAAGAGTAATCGACCAACGAAGACCTATAATCGGTTTAATCGCAGACAGCCATATCGCATGGATATTGCTGGAAGAATCAGACATCAAAGCGAACATGTGAATGTTTTTATAGATAGTTCGGGTTCAATCAGCGATAATCAATATGCCAACATGGTTAGTGTTGTTGAATCAATTCAATCAATGCCAAATATCGAAGTTAATTGCTATACGTTTGATGCTGATGTTCATCCGATTAGCAATATTTTTTTATCCAATCAGCGATTATTACAGGGTGGTACTAAGTACCAAAGCATTGTTGACTATGTTAATGAGCATAAATTATCTAAGCAGGGATGTATAGTCTTCACTGATGGTAAGGGAGAAGAATATCTGAACCACCCAAACTTGCATATAGCTTGGGTATTATTGGATTACGAAAATAAGCTATCAGTACACAATCAAAAAGCTAACGTATTATATTTAGATCAAATTAGGATGTGATAAAATGTTAAAACCGGATATATTAAAAATGGCGATTAATAATAGCATTAATGTTAAAAGAGCAAAGGCATTGCTATCTAATTCTTGGGATGAGATTTATGAAGACTCACCATTTGTGGCAAAGATGTCAGTTAATGACGTTAATTTAGCTAAGGAGTTAGTTAAAAATCAGATATTTGAGAATGTTAAAGTCGATTTTGATGATTATCAAAGCGTCCATAATTTTGTTATTTATAACGAAAAATACATGGATCAACTGGCAAAAAGTGCTCTTTTAGCTGATTTTCAATAAAAAAATCATGGTGTAAAGAAAAAAACCTTTACAAGCATCTAAATAACTGTTATATTTAATATCGTTAAAAGAAATACAGGAGGTGTTTATTAATGTCTGTTAAAATTCGTTTGAAGAGAATGGGTTCAAAGAAGCGTCCTTTCTACCGTGTTGTAGTTGCTGATTCACGTAGCCCTCGTGATGGTCGTTTCATCCAAACTGTTGGTACTTACAACCCATTAACTCAACCAAGTACTGTTAAACTAGAAGAAGAAGATATCTTCGAATGGTTAAACAAGGGTGCACAACCTTCAGATACTGTACGTAACTTACTATCTGATGCTGGTATCATGAAGAAATATCATGAAGCTAAATACTCTAAGAAATAAGTGATATCGAGTTATGACTAATTTTGATGAGCTGATTAAAAAAATCGTAAAACCACTGGTGGAATACCCAGAGGATGTTGCTATCGATCATAGTGAATCGGATCGTTTCTATGAATATCATCTTGTTACCAATCCTGCCGATGTTGGTAGAATTATTGGTAAAAAGGGCCATGTAGCGCAAACAATTCGTACGATTGTTTACAGTGCTCGTGTTTCTGGTGATAAGCGCGTAAGACTGATTATTGATGATAGTAAGAATAAAAACTCTTAAATGAAACCTTGGTGTTTTGTTTAAGAGTTTTTTAACATAAAAGGGGAAATGAATAATGAACTTTTATAATATTGGAAAGATTGTAAATACTCAGGGACTTCGTGGTGAAGTTCGTGTAATGTCTATTACCGATTTCCCTGAAAAACGTTTTAAAGTTGGTAATGAAGTTTATGCGTTCTTAAATGATACTAAGAGCGAAAAGTTAGTCATCGATGGTGTTAGAACTCATAAAAACTTCATCTTGCTACACTTTAAAGACAAGCCAACTATCAATGATGTTGAATACTTAAAACCTTCAGAATTAAAGATTGCTGAAGATCAACTTGATAGTGATGACTTACAACCTGGCGAATACTACTATCACCAAATCATTGGTTTAGATGTTTTAGATACTGATGGACAAAAGATTGGTTCCGTTAAGGAAATTCTTTCACCAGGTGCCAATGATGTTTGGGTTGTCTCACGTGATAACAAGTCCGATTTATTATTACCTAAGATTGATTCTGTCATCTTAGATGTTAATTTAGACGATGAAGTAATTACTGTGGATGTTCCTAGGGGGCTCGACGATGAAGATTGATATCTTAAGCTTGTTCCCAGATATGTTTGATGGCCCTTTGGGTGATTCAATTCTTGGAAAAGCAAAGGATAAAGGACTATTAGATATTAATATTACTAACTTTAGAGACTTTTCTACTAATAAGCACGGTAACGTTGATGACTACCCATTTGGTGGTGGTGCTGGAATGTTACTACAAGCTCAACCAATTTTTGATGCACTAGCACATACCCAAGAAGAAGCTGAAAAGGAAGGCATTTCTAATGGACGTGTAATTCTGTTGGATCCAGCAGGAAAGAAGTTTGATCAAAAAGAGGCTGAAAAATTATCTAAGGAAGACCATTTAACATTCATTTGTGGTCACTACGAAGGTTATGATGAAAGAATAAAGACACTAGTAACCGATGAGTATTCATTGGGTGATTTCGTGTTAACTGGTGGAGAATTACCTGCAATGGTGATGATTGATGCAACCGCTCGATTATTATCTGATGTTTTGGGTAACGATGAATCTGCACCAGGGGATTCTTTCTCAAGTGGATTACTAGAATATCCTCAATACACCAGACCTGCTGATTTTAGAGGAATGACTGTTCCAGATGTCTTAACTAGTGGTAATCACCAAAAAATTGAAGAATGGCGTGAAAAAGAGGCGCTAAGAAAGACTTATCTTAGACGCCCAGATTTAATTGATTACGGTCAATTAACTGATTTACAAAAGAAACTATTAGCAGAAGTAAAAATAGAAGAAGAATAAAATAATCTTTACAAGTAATTGTGGTTATGTTAGTATTCTAATTGACTATTTTTATAGTTAAATAAAAACGGTATTCCGCTGTTGCAACAAGTAAAGACAAGAATGCTAGTTGGAGGATGTTATATTATGCGTCAAAACGAATTAATCTCAAAGATTAACGCGGAACAACTAAAGAGTGATGTTCCAGAATTTAGAGCCGGAGATACTGTTAAGGTATCTGTTAAGGTTGTTGAAGGTAGCAACGAACGTATCCAAGTATTCGAAGGTGTTGTTATCAAACGCCACGGTACAGGTATCCAAGCTACTTACACTGTTCGTAAGATTACTTCAGGTGTAGGTGTTGAACGTATCTTCCCACTACACTCACCACGTGTTGCTAAGTTAGAAGTAACTCGTCGTGGTGCCGTACGTCGTGCTAAGCTATACTACTTACGCGAACGTCATGGTAAGGCTGCTCGTATTAAAGAAGCACGTCGTCGTTAAGATAAAATTTATATCTAAAATGAAGGGTAACGCTTATGCGTTGCTCTTTTTTTATACAAAAAAAGATGGCCATTAAGCCATCTTTTAAGTTATAGGTTTTCATCTGTATTGTAGTTTAGTTTTGAAAAATCAGTTGATTTTGATATTAATTCGTATGATAGATGTCTGTAACTATCCATTGCATATTCAGCACATTCATTACTGATCTTTGTGACAAAATCGGAAACTTCTTGAGGTGCTAAATCGTTTGCTTTGATATCAGCTTCATTAATCTTTTGTTGGAAGTAGATATTAAGCTTTTCTTGGACATCACCAACGACATCAACGAAGGTATTGTAATGTGGGTCTAATAGGACGCCAGTTAGTTTGAAAATCCAGTATGCAGACTTTGGTTCATATGTTAACTTACCAATCTTATATTCAAGTGGGGTATCCTTGATGCCGGCAAAGAATGGGACAAAAACGCTTTGTGCTGCAACACCCATTGATAACCAGTGAATACCACCAACTTCAATTGGTAGGTTAGGACGAATTTGTAAGACATGTGATTCTTGTGCTTTTGCTAAACTAATTGGACGATATCTGGTTTTATCTTCATGACTACCTTTACCGACCGGGTCAAATTGTGTACCTTGGTAGTGTGATGCTAAGAAGTCTTTAGCATCTTGAACTGAGATTAAACGACTTGGTTTTCTTACGAATGGTAAGTCATATGATTCTGGATCTTGTTTAATTTCTGGATTAAACATGCGTTGACCATACCAAACACGTGGATTGTTGTAGTATAAGTCAGCTTCGTTTCTAGTTCCAAAGATTTCTCTGAAGTTAAAACTACCATTATTTGAATTATTTAAGTGGTTTTTTCTAACAAATTCAATGATGTTATCTGACCACATAAAGTTTTCAGGGTCATCGAAATCGATGTTTTGAATTGCTAGTCGATTTGAAACAACGGCATAACAATCATCTGGGATTCGCATTGCTACCCAATGATGACCTGAACCAATTTCAAAGTACCAAACTTCATCTTGATCTGAGAATAAGATACCGTTACTTTCACTAGCACCGAATTTTGAAACAATTTCACCCAGACGTTTAACACCTTCACGAGCAGTTTTAACATATGGTAGAACGACAGTTACCATGGAAGCTTCACTAATTCCAGATTCAACTAGTGGATCAAATCCTAATACATAACTATTTGAGTAAGCACTTTCGGTTGCACTCATAGCTACTCCATATTCGTTGATGCCTTCTTCTTCAAATAATCCTTCTTTATTAGTCCATTCCGGAGTAGCAGTGTGTTTACCCCTAACAGTAGGTAACTCCATTCTAAAGGCGTTTTCTTGCGCTATAAACACTGGCTTTTCTTTATACTCCTTATGAGGATGAACAACAAAATGCTTTGGCCAGGTTGATTTGCAATCTTCGTTACGGCCAATCATGGTAGAACCATCAACTGATGCTTTCTTACCGACTAAAATACTAGTACATGCATCGTATTCTGGAAACTTTGGCATGTTAAACACTCCCTCGTTAGATTCATTTCTATAATTGTACATTAAACTTTTAAAAAATTGAAATATATAAGTATCTAAAGTATAATCAAAATAAAATTACAGGTTAGGAGAATGATTATGCCATTAGTACATATTGATTTAATCGAAGGAAGAAACGAAGAACAATTGAAAGGACTAGTTGCTGACGTTACCAGCGCAATCGTAAAGAACACTGGTGCACCAGCTGAACACGTTCACATCGTTTTAAACGAAATGAAGAAGAGTAACTACAGCGTTGCAGGTAAACTAAAGAGCGACGAAAAATAATAACTGAGGAAATAACATGCAAAACGAACAGTATATAATGTCAATTGATGAGGGAACTACCAGTGTTCGTGCTATGATATTTAACCATAGTGGAGAAGTGGTAAGTAAGTCTCAAAAGGAAATTACGCAATTTTTCCCTCAATCAGGATGGGTTGAACATGATGCCAATGAAATATGGGACGCTGTGCAGACCGTTATATCAGAAGCGTTAATTCACTCCAAGATACCGCCTTATAAGGTTCGTGGAATTGGGATTACCAATCAAAGAGAAACTACAGTAATGTGGGATAGAATTACCGGTGAACCAGTTCATAATGCAATTGTATGGCAGTCCAAACAAACCAGTGATATTGCAAATGATTTGAAGGATGCTGGTTATACTGAAATGATTCATCAAAAGACAGGTTTAGTAATTGATTCATACTTCTCAGCTACCAAGATTAAGTGGTTGTTGGATAATGTTGAAGGGATCAGAGAAAAGGCTGAAAATGGTGACATTTTGTTTGGAACTATTGATACCTGGATCCTATGGAAATTAACTGGTGGTCATGTTCATGCAACCGACTATTCTAATGCAAGTAGAACGATGTTGTATAACATTCACACGCTAAGTTGGGATGATGAAATCCTAGATGCTTTAGATATTCCTAAACAGATATTACCAAGTGTTAAATCTTCATCTGAAATATATGGTTATACTACTGGATATGCTTTTTACGGTGTCCAAATTCCCGTTTCTGGGATTGCAGGCGACCAACAAGCTGCATTATTTGGTCAGTTAGGATTAGAAGCAGGTAGCATTAAAAATACCTATGGTACAGGTTCTTTTATTGTGATGAATACTGGTAATAAGCCAGTATTGTCTGATCGTGGTCTTTTGACAACCATCGCATATGGAATTGATGGCCAGGTTAACTACGCACTAGAAGGCAGTGTTTTCGTTGCGGGTTCCGCCATTCAATGGTTACGAGATGGCCTAAGAATGATTAATGATGCTAAAGAAACACAAGAACTAGCTTTTCAATCAGCAAATGACCATGATGTTTACGTTGTTCCCGCATTTACTGGTCTAGGAGCCCCATATTGGGACCAAGACAGTCGAGGAGCAATTTTTGGACTAACTAGAGCAACTTCAAAAGAAGATTTTGTAAAAGCGACTTTAGACTCTTTAGCATATCAAACCAAAGACGTGGTTAATACAATGGTTGATGATACTCAATTAGATCTGAAACATCTAAAGGTTGACGGAGGGGCTGCACAAAATAATTATTTGATGCAATTCCAATCAGATATTTTGAATACACCAATTGAAAGATCATATATATCAGAGACTACTGCACTGGGTGCTGCTTACCTAGCAGGATTAGCGGTTGGTTTTTGGCGCGACATTGATGAAATTAAACAAATCAAACCAAAACAAGACGAATTCTATCCTAAGATGGATGAAGAAAAACGTAATCGTTATTATGAAGATTGGCAATTAGCAGTAAAGAGTACTCAAATGTTTCATCCAAATAAATAATCAAAAGAAAAAAGACTTGAGTTAATCTCAAGTCTTTTTATAGTTCAAAGTATTCGTCTAGGTAACGAGCTAAACCGTCATTGTCATTATCGTATTTGGTAACGTCATCGGCTAGTTGTTTAATCTTAGGTTGACCATTCTTCATAGCCACACCTAATCCAGCATATTTCAACATTGTTTCATCATTAAATTCATCACCGAAAGCAATGATATTAGATTGGTCAATATTGTAATAGTCAGATAGCACTTCTAGACCAGTTTCTTTACTAACGTCCTTAGATGCCAATTCAACGATTGAATCTGGACCTCCCCATGGTGAAATTTGTAGTGTGTCACCATAGTTACGATCTACATAGTTAATGAATTTATCCATCTTATTGTGTTGAATTTGTAGGGTTAGACAAATTGGGTTTTCGTTTAAGTTCTCTTTAGTAATGAGTTCAGAAGGTTGAAGACTAGTTGGGAAGAAACCAACTTCATCGTTTGCTTCACGATTAGCTAAGAATAGTTCCTTACCTTCAACGGCCATTAGGTTAATACCCAATTCTTTATCTTGTTGTAAGACATCAAAGACGATATCACGATTGATATTGTATTCGTATGCCTTATTCCATTCAGTTAATGGGTTGTATCCTAGGCTACCATTAAAACTAATTAACGGGTTGTCCAAACCAATTTGGTTATAGATGTCTGTAATCAAACGTGGTGGACGACCTGATACAATATTGACAACATGACCTAAATCAATTACTTTATTTAAAGTGTTAATAGTTTTTTGTGAAACCTTTGATTCGCTATTTAATGTAGTTCCATCAAGGTCAATTGCGATAAGTTTCTTATCCATGTAGTTGTTTCACCTCTTTTAAAAAAATATAATAGTAATATGTTAACTAATTAAAAAATGTAAGTCAATGCCAAAGGAGTAATCTCGTGCAATTACCAAACGATTTTAAAACTAAATATCAAAAATTACTGGGGGATGATGCGGAATCATTCTTTGCCAGTTTAGAAAAAGATACCAATCCAGGATTTAGAATTAATCCATTAAAGGAACATATGCCGGATGAACCAGATAATGAATCAATCGAATACTGTCAATATGGCTACTATGGTGATGTTAATGGTAAGAGTGTTGAACATCAAAGTGGTGCGATTTACTCACAAGAACCTAGTGCGATGTATGTAGGTGAAGTGGCGGATATCAAACCAGGCGATTACGTATTAGATTTATGTGCTGCTCCCGGTGGAAAGACAACCCATGTTGCTAGTTATATGGATAATCAGGGCTTACTAGTGACAAATGAAATCGATCATAAGCGTGCTAAGGTCCTAGTAGAAAACGTCGAAAGATTTGGGATTAGAAACGCACTGATTCTAAATGAAAATCCAAACAACCTAGCCAAACATTTCCCACGTTTCTTCGATAAGATTCTAATCGATGCACCATGTTCTGGTGAAGGGATGTTTAGAAAGAATAACGATGCGATTCAATATTGGAATTCGGACTATCCAAAGCAATGTGCTGCTCGTCAAAAAGAAATCATTGAACAAGCTGTTAAGATGTTAAAACCAGGTGGTAAGATTATCTATTCAACATGTACATTTGCACCAGAAGAGGATGAACAAATTGTTGAATGGATGAAGAATACTTATGACTTCTCCATCGATCCAATTAAGAAATACGATGGGATGCTTAGTGGTAAACCACAATGGGCAGATGGTAATGAAGAATTAGCTAATACGGTTAGACTATTTCCTAATCACTTTAAGGGTGAAGGTCACTTTGTTTCCAAACTATCTAGTAACGATGAAGGCAATGCTAAGAAGATTAAACATCGTCTTCAAAGTAATCTATCAATTGATGATAAGAAACTATGGAACGAATTCAAAAAGGCTAATCTAAAAAACTTTGATCCAAAACACTTAATTTTATTCGGAGATCAATTATACACCTTTGATAATACTCTTCCTGACTTAAAAGGATTAAAGGTGATGCGCCCAGGACTACATCTAGGAACAATTAAGAAGAAGCGTTTTGAACCAAGTTATGCATTAGCATTAGCTGTGCATAGTGATGAGGTCGTTAATCGTCTAGATATATCAGAAGATGATTGGAAACAATATGTCCATGGGGATGTTATCAACTGCGATAAGGATATTAAGAAGGGATGGTACCAATTAATCTGTAATAACCAACCTGTTGGTTTTGGTAAGGTTGTAAATGGTACGATTAAAAACTTCTTCCCTAAGGGATTGAGATTTAACGTAGATTAATAAAAGATAGTATTAAAATACCAATAAGGCTTCTACTAAAAGGTAGAGGTCTTTTTTTAATGAAAATAGTTAGTTAAAAGTATAAAGTTACTTTAACCTATCGAATTAAAAGAAAAAAGCAAGCAAAAACCGCTTGCTTAAATTAGTAGGGAAGTCCTCGTTGGGAAACATAAGATAGAAGATCCGAACTCAATATTAATTTCTTTCTTTGTAACTCAGATAAGTTCTTGGCACCAAGCATTGTCATTATTGATTTCATTCCATAAATAAAGTCATTAACGAATTCAATGGTTTCTTCTTCGCCGTTCTTAATTAGTGAATATAGAATAGGGGCTGCAATTCCAACGGAATTAGCGCCAAGTGCGATTGCCTTAACAGCATCAAGTGGTGTTCTGATACCGCCGGAAGCAATGATGTTAGTTTTATCTTTAAATGGTTGGGCTTCTAGAAGGGATTCAACGGTTGTTTGTCCCCAATCTTCTAGATAATCCATTTCTTGTTTCTTTCTACGGTAGTTTTCAATCTTACTGAAACTAGTACCGCCTTTACCGCTGATATTAATATTTTTAACACCTGCATCAACTAGTCGTTGAATGGTTTCTTTAGACATACCAAAACCAACTTCTTTAACGATGACAGGGCAGGAGAGTTCTTCTTGAATGGATTTAATGTTTTCAATCCAGTTAAATTCACGATCACCTTCAGGCATAATCAATTCTTGTGGAGTATTAATATGAATTTCAATCGCATCAGAATTCATCATTTTTACCGCTGCCTTAGCTCTTGAAACATCAGATGAAGCACCTAAATTGGAAAATACAATTCCATTTGGATTGGTTTCTCTAACAATCTCAAAAGAAGAAGCAACTGAATCGTCTTTTAAAGCTACACTTTGAGAACCGGTGGCCATAGCAATCCCAGTAATCTTTGCAATCCTAGCTAACTTTTGATTTAGCTTCTTTGTATATTCACTTCCACCGGTCATGGCTTCAATATAGATAGGAAAGTCCATTCTGATATTTTCGATAGTTGTTGATGTATCGATATCATCCAAACTGATTTCTGGAATCCCTTGATGGACAAATCTTAGTTGATCGAAACCAGCATGACTGGTTTTATCGTAGAACTTAATAGCTAATGAAACGTGTTCATCTTTTCGATGAGATTGGATACTGACCATTTGATTATGCCTCCTGTTCTGAGTAGATATTTAGGTGAAGTGGGATAATTCCGTTTTCAGTCCATTTTGATTCGATATCTTTAATGGGTGATTGTTTTTCAACAATGGCAATTCCACAATCTCCACCTCCGGCACCGGAAGATTTTCCTGAACCGTTATATTCTTCAGCAATTTCACATAGTCGTTTTAGTTTGCTTGTTTCTATGTCGATACCAGTGAAACTGGCCAATTCGATGATGATATTTCTGTTTTCTTTAATTTGATTTTTAATAACATCTATATCTTTATTTTTAAAACCATTAATCATCTTATTGATGCAACTTTTGCTCTTAACTAAGAACTGCTTGTATCTATCAACGTTTGATGATGATTCAACGCTCTTAAGTAAATTGGAAGTTGAAGCTGGAGTGCCTGTCCAACCAATTAGCAATTCTAGGTCAGAAGGTGGGGTAAGTTGTTCAATCATTAAATGAGGCCAGTTTTGTTCCATTACATCTTTTAGATTGGTTTGATTTGCTAGCCATTTTTTATCGAATGAACTATAAGCAATCCATCCGCCAAAACTACTAGCAGCGACATCACCCAATGAACCGTTACCTTGAATGCTTAAATGAGCAATGGCAGCTAGTTTGAATATTTGTAGTTTACTCAAGTTTAAGCCATATAGTTCGTTTAATGCCTTGATTGTCGCTACTGTGACGGCGGCTGATGAACCTAAACCATATTTCTTACCGTCTTGACTGTTTAAATTACTATCAATATCAATGTTATATAGTTTATGTTTTATGTTTAATTCGGAAACATATTTTTCAAATGTTTTCATTGCTGAAATTACGTAGTTGAAAGAACTGTTATTGTTTATAGGTTTGATTTGATTATTATCGTAAATCCATTCAATTTTGTCGTTTTCATACTGTTTTGAATGAATAACACCAACTTTATTTTCGGATTCGCTAATATTGGCTGTAATATATTGATCAATTGCCACAATGATAGCTGGATATCCGTTTTCAACCACAGCATATTCACCAGCAATATATAGCTTTCCGGGTGCTTTTACAGAAATCATTTTAAATTAGTCCTTTCAATTTATAGATACTTTATTCCTTCACCAGGTCCAGATACTTTAATTTGGTTACTAGAAAATTTGTCTGATAATTTATTAGTAATTTCACTGATTTTGTCATTTTGACAAATGATTTTAACATTTGGACCTGCATCCATTGTGTAATAGCATTCAACACCGTTTTCTCTGAGTTCCTTAACCATGTTAATTACTTCAAGGCTATCGGCATTTATGTATAAGTATGATGGATTGGAACTTAATGTTAGAGAGTGCATTCTCATAGCATTTAATTCAGCTGTTTTGCCTAAAGTGGTAAAGTCATTTTCCTTAATGGCATCTTTGATTGTTTGAAAATCAGCAGTAGTTTGTTGAATCCAACTTTGGTAGTAGGGAGAAGTTTCAATAGAAATTTTCATGCCTTTTCTACTACTAATTTTTTTAGGTTGATTATCAAGGATAATTGCTATCATATTAATGTCCATTTTTACTGGATCTTCAATACTGTAACCATATGATGATTCATCGTCAGTTCCTTTATTCCAAGCTGCAAATCCACCGAATATTGAACGTGTTGCTGAACCCGAACCACGTCTTGCTAAACGTGATAAATCCTTTTCACTTAGATTAAGACCAGCAGCTTTACTACCAGCAGCAGCTAAAGCTGCATATGCAGAAGCAGAAGATGCAAGTCCAGCAGAAGTAGGAACATGATTAGTTGATTCGATTCGTGCAAATGTATTGATGTTTGTTTTTTTACGGATGATATCCATAAATTTGGTGATTTTATCATCTGTAACACTATTACCATTTAAAGTAATCTCATCGGAATTAAGAGATTCAGCAAATTGAACACTTGTGTCTGTGTAAAATTCATCAAGTGTTAGCGATAGGCTACTGTTGGCAGGGATAATTAGTTGTTCGTTTTCTTTTCCCCAGTATTTTACTAAAGCAATATTTGTGTGTGCTCTTGCAGTAATTTTTTCACCTAGCATTTATATATCCTCCGAATTTATTCAAATGGTTGAATCCATGTATCAAGTGCACCGGCTTTTAATAGGGCATTCTCGATACTTTGAGCTTCATTAATATTTCTAGCTAATGCGATGATACAACCACCAAGGCCACTACCTGTAAGTTTAGTACCAAGAGAACCATTTCGATTAGCTATTTCAACCAATTCGTCGATTTTATCATTACTTACTTTTAATTTTTTTAGTTCCTTTTGATTTTCAGTCATTAGCTTACCAAGTTCAATTGGATTGTTATTTTCAATATCAAACTTTGCACGGGTGACTAAATCACCTATATGTTTTATAGACTTCATAGTATCTTCTTTATTGTTATTTAATTGCTGCTTAACATAGTTAATCGCGATATCAGTTCTTCCCTTGATTCCGGAATCGGCAATTACTAAAACAGCGTTTAAATTAAAATTAATTTCGTTTAAAGTTTCATTACGAATAAACCATACGGGATTGTCTGATCCAGCAGTAGCAGTATCTAATCCAGAAGGATTTCCATGTGTGATTGTTTCTTCGACATTACTTAAATCAAGTAATAATTCTTTATCAATATTAACGTTAAAGTAGTGGAATAATGCTTTGACAATCGCAACTGATGTGGCTGCTGAAGAACCCATTCCACGTTCTGAAGGAATCGAACTATCAATAATCATTTCAAATGAAGCATCTTCTTTATGAAGTTTTGAAAGAGTGCTATCAATTAAATTTTTGATTCCTAATAGGTCATTTGGAACGTTATTTAGATTACCAATAAAATATTTACTGTTAATGTAAATACCATTTTCTTTTTCTATTATTCTAACGTTTAAGTCTATTTTGGGGACGGGAAGTGCAATCGCTGGTTGACCGTATACTACACCATGTTCACCCATAAGTATTATTTTGGCATGACTATGCCCAATCGCTTGATTTGTCAATATTATCGCTCACTTTCTCTTAATATTAATATTATCATAAAATCATCATAATAAAAATAACTTAAATATTTATATTTGTGTCCTGAAATAATAGATAAACACGGTAAAAATGTAGTATTATTAACGTAAGTATTTTTTGAAAGATTGGTGAACGAAATCATGAGTAATACCATTTTTTCAGTGGTGGATATTGAAACTACTGGTAGTAGTCAATCCAACTATACTAATCGAATAATCCAATTTAGTTGTACTTTTGTACAAAATAATAAAATAATTGGATCGTTTAATTCATTTATTAATCCTGAAATTAGTATTCCAACTGAAATCACAAAATTAACTGGAATATCGAACCAAACTGTCGTTAATGCTCCAACGTTTTCTGAGGTAGCGGATAAAATTTATCAACTACTAGATAAAACAGTATTCGTTGCTCACAACGTCAATTTTGATTTCCCTTTTTTAAATTTTGAGTTAAAAAGGGTGAATCATAAAGAGTTAACAAATAAAGCAATTGATACGGTTACTTTAAGTCAACTATTATTACCAACTGAACCAAGTTATAAACTCACAGATTTAAGTAAAAACCTAAATATAGTTCATGATCATCCGCATTCATCAAGCAGTGATGCTTTAGCAACAGCTAAAATCTTAATTATATTACTACATCAATTGGATAATTTGCCAAAGAAGACACTTAAACAGATTTTAGACATTAATCCATCCCTTCCAATGGATACTTTAATCATGTTTAAACGTGCTTACCATTTAAAACATAAAGATGACAATCCTAAGATTATGAACATTAAGAATCTTAAGGTTAGAAAAATTAAATATCATAATGATAGTGACTTTGTAGAGTTGAAATACCCTAACAATAAACGTAAGAAATCAAAGATGTTTAAAGGGGTTACTCAGTTTAATAATACCGAAAATAAACTGATGAATTCGATTTATGGAAACTATCATTCAGCATCCGAAAGTAACAATCTATTGATTGAAGAAAATAGGGAGTTTAACTATGATTTTAGTTATTTATTCCCACTTAGTTATCTACTTAAAAAAGATCAAAAAATTGTTATTGCCGGAGATGAAGATTTTAATTCAGAATCAGAATTGATTACTCAAGTTAAGAACATTAATAAAATCACTTCTGACCGTCTTAGATGTCTAATCGTGAGACCTGTAACAGATTATATTGACTTGGATAAGTTTTCAGATAGTTTAAATGTCGTTAGTAACTCCAAGAATACCGAATTTCTAAAGTGTAAGATTTTGGTATGGTTAACATTTACCAAGACTGGTGATATTAACGAATTAAAACTAGATAAAGATAATAATCAAAACTATTTCTTAAACGTTGTAAGTGATGAACAAAATCGAGGATACTACATTAAGAAGTTAGCGCACGATTATCAAAGTGCTAACGTCATCCTGGTATCTCATGACTATTTACTACAAAACGTCCAAAGTTTACATCAAAACGACCCATATTTAGTTATCAAAGATTCTAGAAGGTTAAGTGATAATGCGCTTGATAACTATCGAATACAATTCAAGCTAAGTGAAAACAAGATTATCTGCAATCACATTACTAACTTGATGTATCAAACACATAACCGAAATGTATTTGATATCTTTAGTAAGGCTAAAAAACAAGCAGGAATGGCTAAGAAGATTGAAAACTTATTAGCTAAGAACACTGATCAATTCGAAACTATTAAGGATGATTTCCTTAATGCTTTTTATTCCAAGAGTAAACTCAATCGAACTGTTGACAGATATATTGTTAAACCAGACGTTGAAAGATTCAAGACATTTGTTTTAAACAAGAAATCATTATTTAATTCAATCTCTAGAAACCAACAAACAATTTTAGATATTGTAGATGACATGAAGAGATCAATTAATCATTTCAACGGTCACGATAAAGCCATCTTATATGCTTTCTTTGATAAGTTAGAAGAATACTGTGCGTTTATCGAAAATAACCTAGTTCGTTTGTTTAGGCTAAATAAGCTTGGCAAACAACTAGTTTTCGCTTTTAGTATTAATGAAGATAAAGATGTTGAAAATGGCTTATTGTATGGTGGATTAGTCAGAAATGAAAATATTCTAACGAATGAATTATACAAATACTTCAAAGGTATTATCTTTTTAGATAGCGCCATCTATTCTTCAAAACGTTCTCAATACTTCTACGATAAATTGGAATTAAAACGCCAAAATACTCGAATGATTAAGTTCGAAGATGAAAATGATTTAAACGGACAGGTTAATTTAATCCTAGATGAAGCCTTACAGATTCCGATGCCACTTGAAAAAGTGATGAAGTACAATAAGGGAAATTCATTTATTCTTACTCGATCAAAACAACGAGTTAAGGAAATCGCTAAATCCTTGTATGAATCCGATGTGAACGAACACAACGTTATTTTAAGTCAGGATTTCAGCGGAAACGATGATAAGATTGTTAAAAAAATTGTGGTGGATTCACAAAACATAATCGTTGGAAATAATGATTTATTAAAATCATTACGCAACAAAAATAAACCAATCAATACGCTAGTGATTGATTCAATGGCTATCGATTCTTTTGATGATATCTACTTACAAGCGCAATATGATTTAATCAACAATGAGCATGGTAATCCTAACGATGGATTGTCAATCCCATTGAGCATCCTAAATATCAAAGATGCGATTAAAGATGTGATAGAATTATCTGGTTCAAAGGGATTAATTTATCTACGCGATAAAGAAGTAATTGAAGGACCATATGGTAGTAATCTAATCGACTTAATTCCAAGTCATATCAAGCCTCAGTTACTTGATAAAAGAAAGATTATCGAAAAACTAAAAAAGGTGTAAGGGAGTCAGAAGATGAATGTTTCGTTTTTAAAGAAGATTAACTATTTTAGAATCATTAAGTGGTTAATCGGAATCATTATCGTTTTATTTTTAATAATCATGGGCTTGTTTCTATGGGCTAGACAACCACTTTCATCTGCTAAGCATCAAGCAACTACACTGGCAGAAAAGAAGGTTGGTATTAAATCAGTCGATCACTTTTACATGTCTGATTTAAATAGAACTTATTACACTATTGAAGGTCCTAATAAAGACAACCAAAAACAATACGTAATAATTGAAAAGAAGACTGGTAACATTAACGTTGCCAATGTCAAAGATGGAATTTCAGCAAGTGAGGCTAAAAGTGTCGCTAATCAAAAGCAAAAGATTGCTAAATTAATTAGTGTTGCTCCAACAATCTTTAACGAAAAACCTGCGTGGTCAGTTAGTTACTTTAATTCTAAAAATGAATTGAACTATGCTGTCATTGATTTTAAAACAGGTAAAGTACTAAGATTTATTGCTAACGTATAGATAAAGGGGTATGTTTTAATGGATAAATTTGCAAAGACGATACTTCAATCAGGTCAGACTACCATTTCTAATTATCTCTTAAAGAATTATCCTAAATTAGGAATGAATAGTGACCAACTGGTGATTTATCTTCAGATTAAAAGAAACATCGATATAGGTAATTATTTCCCTGATATCAACGACATTACAAACTCAACAGGTTTTTCAAGCGCAAAGGCTTACCAAGTCTTGCATGAATTAGTAGAGAAGAAGTTAATGAGAATTAAGACATTATCCAACGTAAAGGGACAGTCTTTTGATGTTTATGACTTCTCTCTAATGTACGAAAAACTATCAGAATTAGATCAAGATACTGCAGATGATGGAATTTCAAATGATGCTTTTGAAGGTAATACTGCTTCCAATGAAATTACGGAATCTGATCGTAAAAAGGTATTTAATTCTATTGAATCTGAGTTTGGTCGACCATTATCACCAATCGAAATTGAAACTATTAATCAATGGATTAACAATGATGAGTATGACCCACAAATGATTAAGTTGGCACTTAGAGAATCTGTTTTAAATCAGGTATACAGCTTGAAGTATATGGACAGAATTCTGGTCAACTGGGGAAAAGCCAATATCAAGACGCCAGCTGATGTTGAACGTAATCGCCGTAATCATGAACAAAAGTTCAGTAAGAACGCTAATTTTAGCGATAAGGGGTCACAAAACAAACCCGACATTCCTTTATTCAAAATTGATAAATAAGAATGCAAATAAAAAAGCACCTAGAATTTTTTTAGGGTGAACTGAACCCCTTGAGTTGGAGAAATCTAACCTAAGGGGTTCTTTTATGTTTTCTAAAGAATTAAAATTAGCT
>NZ_BOLX01000012.1 GCF_016861915.1 Apilactobacillus nanyangensis
GCTAATTTTAATTCTTTAGAAAACATAAAAGAACCCCTTAGGTTAGATTTCTCCAACTCAAGGGGTTCAGTTCACCTGACGAATGTCAGGCCTTTTTATTTTTAGTATTCGATTGTACGACCAGCCATCCACTTAATCATCTTTGGATCATGGTGATCAAAGAATTGGCTTTGGTTGTTATCTAGTGTCTTGATTTGTTCCATATCTTCGTCTGATAGTTCGAAGTCTAAGACATCGATATTTTGTTGCATTCTTTCTGGTTTAACAGACTTGGACAAAGGGATGATATCTCTTTGGGATAACCATCTAAGTACTACTTGAGCGACTGACTTGTTGTACTTGTCACCGATTGATTGAAGCAGTTCATTCTTGAATAGGTCGTGTTGACCTTCGGCGAAAGGTGCCCAAGCTTCAATTTGAACACCGTAGTCTTGCATGTATTGAACCTTTTCAATGTTTTGGAAGAATGGATTTACTTCGATTTGGGCGACCATTGGTTTGATGTCGTTAAATTCAGCCAGGTTAGTGATTTGAGCGTTGTCGAAGTTAGAAACACCAATTGATTTAACAAGGCCTTTTTTATAGGCTTCTTCCATTGCTTTCCATGCACCAAACACATCATTGTAAGGTTGGTGGATTAACAATAAGTCTAGGTAGTCTAATTGAAGGCGGTCAAGTGAATCTTGAATTGCCTTTGGTGCCTTTTCGGCAGTCACATCATGTACCCAAAGCTTTGAGGTGATGAATAGGTCTTCACGTTTCACGATGCCTTCTTCAATCACAGCTTTGATGCCTTCACCGACCTCGCGTTCATTACCATAGCTAGCGGCGGTGTCGATTAGACGGTAGCCGGTTTTGATGGCGTCAATGACTGCTTGTTTGGCAGCACCTTCGTTAGGAACTTGGAAGACACCAAAACCTAGGGTAGGGATGGTAACGTTGTTTGCTAAAGTTCTTGTGTTCATAATTATTCTCCTTTGTTTTCGTCTTTTTGATTCATTACGTGTTCTTCGAAGTGGTCGATTTTAAAGGTTAGATAATCGACAGTCTCTTGTCGTTTGGCAATCTCAGCTAATAATTCCTTGCGTTGTTCGATTAATAGCTCCTTACGACGATCTAAATCATCAATGTCTTTTAGATAGAGATGAACGAATTTCAGCAATCTTTCAATCGACATACCAGCATTGCGCAATGCCTTGATGTAATATACCCAATTGGCGTCTCGATCTGAGTAATCACGATAGCCACTCGCGTTTCTTTTCACGGGAGGAAGTAGGCCAATTTTCTCCCAGTAGCGAAGGGTATCCTTTGATATATCTAGTTTCTTGCTGACTTCATTAATGTTCATTTGATTACCTCCAGACTTGATTATTGAAAAGTATAAACCTTGGAGTTAACTCCAATGCAAGAGAAAAACAAAAAAGTTACCACATTTTTGTGATAACTTTTTATTTGTTACGGAAATAGTAGATAATGATAACAATTTCAAAGAAAACAGAAATTAAAATTCCTGGAATTAAATTATTGATAACGAAGGATAAGGTATACATCGCAATCAAGATAATATCAAAAATTATTTCACCAGTTTTATTTACATGAAAGACTTCTTGGAAGATATTGAATTTTTTAAATCCCATCTTTTCAGTGAACTTACTAAATGAATTCATAATCAAAACGAATGATAAGGTCAATATCGATAAAATAATCTGATAGTTGTCTGTAAAAACATGGTGGTGAAAGCTAATAAGATTCAACAAAACTATAATAATATCGAAAGAATAAGTGGCACAGCGTAGGCCAACTAAATTTTTGCGTAAATCACTTTTCTCGATGAATTCCTTCATCCCGATGTCTTCCTTTAGCATCGTGTCTAATGAAATGTCATACATATCACTTAGGGCGGTTAGGCTCTTAATGTCAGGGTAGCTCTTTTCATTTTCCCAGCTTGAGATGGTTTGACGAGAAACATTGAGCTTTGCTGCTACATCGTCTTGAGTTAAGTTTTTATTTTTGCGTTGTTGTTTTAAACGATCACCAAATTGCATTTTTATCGTTTCCTTTCGTTTGATTCATTACCAATATTATATAAAAGTTTGCTCAAAATGGTTAGCTAAGATTCTTTGCAAAGTTGATATATCAACAAAAAAAGCATCCATTCAGGATGCTTTTTTTATTTATGAATTACTTTCTTGCAGACTTTAATCATCGATTGAATTTGTTTTTCAGTATCCCAACTATCTGATGGGAATTTGAATTCAATTACAGTCGATACTAACAATTGTCCACTGATTGTTCTGAATAATTCTTCAGCAGAAACATCGTCGGCAACACTGTCATCTTGTTTCATTAACTCGTTAGCCTTGTCGATGATGAAGGATAGTTTTGGTAACATGATTTCTTCAAGTTGATTCTTTAACTCATCATCAATCAATAATTGACTAATCATGATACTAATCATTTGATGGTTTTCTTCAATGAAGTGGAAACGATCAGTAATAATGTATTCAATCATTTCGTCAATTTTGAAGGTGTGGTGACTCACTGATTCAACAAATTGTTGACTGAAACTAGGTGCCAAAGTGTTAACAATGGGGGTGATAATTGTATCTAGTAATTCTTTTTTATTTTTAAAGTGTTTAAATACAGTGGCTTCACTTAGGTCGCAATCCTTGGCGATGGATGAAGTTGAAGTCGACTGGTATCCATTCTGTGAGAATAGCTTGATAGCAGACTTTAATACCTTACGTTTACCGTTTGGCATCTTACTATTTTCAAGCCAATCATTAAAACTGGTGTAATTAGATTGTTCCATTGATTATACCTTTCTGTAACGTTTCAATCCGACGATATTTACGGAAGTTAAAACGACAATGAATAATATTATTACTACCAAGTCTATACCAATCCCGGTGAATGTAAAGCCTCTCATCATCACGTTGCTAATTGCTTCAGCTGCGTACTTGATAGGGAAGATAAATGATAATACCTTTGCCCAAGTATCAAGAGAATCTAGCGGAATTAGACCTGAGAAGAAAATTTGAGGAATTACCACTAGTGGGATGAATTGCATTAGTTGGAATTCTGATTTTACAAAAGTTGATAGAAGTAAACCAGCAGCAATTGCGACCAGTGATAGTAGGAATGTGGTTAATAGGATTAGCCAGATTGATCCAACGACTTCGATGTTTAATACCTTGATTGTAAATAAAACGATTAGAACAGTTTGGAATACGGCCATTAAACCATAGCTTAGTGAGTAACCGAAGATGATTTCGGATCTCTTAACGGGAGTAGCTAGTAGACGGTCTAATGTACCAGAAGTTCTTTCTTTTAGAAGTGCCATTCCTGAAGTAAGGAACACGAAGAAGAAGACGAAGAATGCCATCAAAGTAGGCATCATCTTATCAAAGAAGTTAGTCTTACTGTTGCCGTATTTGTATTCATTTGATAGATGAATCTTAGGTTGAGATTGTTTTACTGGTGAAACCTTTGCTAGTGCAGAAGACATGTTCTTGATGCTTGATTGTGTCAATGCTGATGATAGTGCAGCTTTGGTCATGCTGGTCTTTGAAGCATCAATGTTGGCATGAACCATCTTGTAGTCATTATTTTTGTATACGATAAAGGAATCGATGTGGTCATCGTACAATGCGTTCTCGGCATCTTTTTCTGACTTGTATTCTTTAATATTGACGTTCTTAACCTTAGTAAGGTTAGTTTCAACTTGTTGGGAGACATTCACAGTACCGATGTTGATGTCTGTATTGTTGTATGACTTAAAAACGTATGACATTAATGCCATTACGATAATAGGTACGATAAAAATCATTGCTAATGTTTTCTTGTCACGGAAAATTTCTTTTAATATACGACTTGAGATTGATAGTGTCTTCATTACATATCACCTTCGGCTTTCATAAATACATTTTCAATGCTATCTACATCATATTGTTGTTTTAGGATACTTGGAGTGTCGTCTGCAATGATGTTTCCATCAATTAGAAGAGCAACACGATCAGTTAGTTCAGCTTCGTCCATAACGTGAGTAGTTACTAGAATGGAGCAACCTTTATCCCTTAGCTTACCCAGTTCAGCCCAGATGTTTTTTCTAAGGGCGGGGTCAATTCCTACGGTTGGTTCATCTAAAATCAATAGTTGGGGATTGCCTAGTAAAGCAATAGCTAGTGATAGTCTACGTTTCATACCGCCTGAGAAGTTATCGACCTTCTTGTCCAATTGATTCTTCAAGTCAACAACTTGAGATACGCGGTCAATTTCACTTGTCAAATCTTCCTTCTTAACTTCACGCATCTTAGCGAAGAAGATTAGGTTTTCTCTTGCTGATAGGGAACTGTATAGTGAATCCGATTGAGCCATGTAACCCATCTTGTTTAGGATTTTACGGTTAGGCATGTGGATGCCAAAGACTTCAGAGTTACCACTGTCAGCTTTTTCCATTCCTAAAGTTAACTTGATAATGGTAGATTTACCGGCTCCGGAAGGTCCGATTAGTCCAACAATTTGTCCGTAATCAACTTCAAAAGATACGTCGTTTAGAACGACTTGTTGTCCGTATTTTTTCTTTAAATTATTAATTGAGATGATTTTTTCTGTCATGATAATACCTCCTATTAATTAGGTGAGTGAGTACTAACTTACTTAACGGAAATTATTTTATAGCAGGTGAATTAAAAAAGCAAATACTTTTTTGAAAAAATTTTTATTATGATATGATTTACTTAGTAATGAAAGGAAGTTCACGATGAAAAAAGATCAATTATTGCAATTGTTTATCGCACACAAGGATGAATGGGTTTCCGGTAACCAATTAGCAAGTGAAATGAACATTAGTCGTACCATGATTTGGAAGCTAATCAATCAACTTAAAGAACAAGGCCACCAAATCGACAGCAAGACTAATCAAGGATATAAGTACATAGGAAACGACGAACTAAATCCACAATTAATCGAATCTGATTTGAATAATGATTATGAAATTATCTTTAAGAAGGAAATTACTTCTACTAATTCATATGCCAAACAAATCAATGATCAAAATCCAGATGGCAAACATCGTTTAGTAATTGCTGAAAAGCAAACGCAAGGACATGGTAGAAGGGGGAGAAGTTTTTATTCTCCTGCTAAGAGTGGAATCTACATGAGTATGGTCGTGCCATTCCACGATGCTAAGAATTTAAACCCAGGTCTGCTAACTACCATGACTGCAGTGGTGGTTGCTAAGGCATTAAAGAAGAGTTATCCAGAAGAAGCCTTCTTGGTTAAATGGATTAATGATATCTATGTAAACAACAAGAAGGTTGTCGGTATCTTAACCGAATTAGTAATGGATGCTGAATTGATGCAACCTTCCGCAATCGTTGTTGGTGTCGGAATTAGTTTGTCATCCAAAGAAATTCCTGAAGAAATGAAGGATAAGGTTGGCTGGATTAGTGATAAACAAATCGATAAAAATAAATTAGTCGCCGATATCGTTAATGGTTTCGATGCAGAGTTCCCACATTACTTGGAAGCTAACTTCATTGAAGACTACCAAAAGATGTCATTTCTAAACGGTAAAAACGTCAGTGTTGATACTACCAAAGAAACAATTGATGGGACAGTTACTGGAATCGATAAAGAGGGGCATTTGTTATTAGATGTTGAGGGAAGATCAACAACAATTAATAATGGTGAAGTCGTAAAAGTGAATTTTTAAAAGACACCTTGAATAAGGTGTCTTTTTTATTTTCTTCAAAAAAATGAACAAAACAGTCGAAAAAGTATAAAAAAATAAAAAAAAACTTAAAAAAATTTAATATTTTTTTAAGTTTCGCAGATCCTTGTGAATCTAAGATTTAGTGAAATTAATTGCCTATGGAAGTATATTCTTTTGACTATCAATATATTCAAATAGATTTTAATTAATGCTATATTATAAATGCATTATAAAAATAAGTATTATGTTTTAATAATTAATCTAAAACACATGTAATTTTATTTTCGGGGGAATTCATGATTACATGATTTTTTTGAACGTAATATAAAAATTAAAATTAATTAACATACAGGGGGATTAATGATGAATAATGGTTTTAAAAAGATGGCAATGACGGTTATTCCTTTATCCATGCTTTTAATGTCATATGTTTCAGGAGATTTAGCAAAGGCGGATCAAGTTAAAACATCTAATGGAGATTCTAAGAAAGAAAGCAACAAAGATTTATCAAATAAAGAATTGCTAAAAATCGCCAGTAAGATTGAAAGTGAATTATATAACTACTATCAAGGTGCGCTTACATATGTGAAGACACAATATGCTAGTGATTTAAACCATGCAATCAATAATGATAAAGATTTAAGAAAAGCGCTAGCTGATGAAGACTCACAAGATGCTTTCAATTCTAAGTTCAATAATTATCAAGATAAAATTGATAGCAAGGTTGATTACTTGAGCAAAGCATTAGATGAAGCAGAGAAATACATAAATAATAATCAAACAAAGAAAACCAATCAAGACAATTCTAAAAAAATAAAAAAACTAGAGTCATCAATTGATGGTAATTTGGACAAACTAGATAAGGCATTAGATCAAGTATCTAAACAACAAAAAGCAACCGATGCTAAGAATGAAAATCTTGAAATGCAAGCAGATGAAGATGAAATCAATGGTAATCTAGATAAATTGGACAAGGCATTGGACCAAGCTTCTAATCAACAAAAGGCAACCGATGCTAAGAATGATGATTTGGAACTCCAAGCAGAGGAAGACGAAATCGATGGTAAGTTAAATAAGCTAGATAACGCATTTGATCAGGCCGCAAAGAAAGAAGATAAGGTCACTGAACAATTTAAGGAATCAGAATTAATGGATTCAATTGATGACAAATTAAATCAATTGGATAACGGAATGACTAAGGCTGAAAAGTTACAAGCAGCAAGTACTAAGGAGATTGAAGCTTCAGAGTTAGCTGATTCAATTGATGATAAGTTAGATCAATTACAAAAAGGAATAGATAAAGTCCAACAACAAACTAATGAAAATAACAAAAAGAACAAGCAATTAGAAAACCAAGCTGAAATGGAACAGTTCAATTCAGACGTTGAGTCTATACGTGACAAAGTTTCAACATATTACACTCAACAAAATTCGGATGATGTCAACACTTCATCAATTCAAAGTGATGTAAATTCTGACAGAGCAGCCAAGGATAAAGTTATAAACAAAATTGATAGCGATGCAGACGCTAATAATCCGATTGTTACAAGCAACGCAGCAGGAAATGATCAGATTGAAAGTGATTTGAACAATGGAGTACTAGACTTAAACGATGCACCATCAGCTTCTGCACTTGAAAGTTCATTATCTGATAAATTGAACAGGATCAAAGCTACTCAAGCACAAATTAATAAAGAACTTAATGATACTAATGGTGATTACACTAATACATCAGAAATTAAATCAAGCATCGATACAGTTATTGGAGATGTCAATTCAGCCAAAGATGATGCTGATAATTCAATGGTTTTAGCTAATTTAGATGGTTCTGATTTGGTTACTTCAGCTGATAGTTTGCAAGGATTATTTTCACAAGCTGCTAAAACTGTTCAATATGTTGTTCCTATTCAAAATTCTGTTAAGTCATCAGATGCTACAAAGCCATCACAAGCAAGTAACAAAGCAGTAGATGCAGACAAACCAGCAACAAGTAGTTCTGATGAAAATAAAGCATCATCACACGCTGCAGATCCAGCAAAGAGTGCAGAAGTTAAATCATCAGATGCAGCAAAGCCATCACAAGCAAGTAACAAAGCAGTAGATGCAGACAAACCAGCAACAAGTGCTTCTGATGAAAACAAGGCATCATCACACGCTGCAGATCCAGCAAAGAGTGCAGAAGTTAAGTCATCAGAAAAGGTAAAACAATCAAAAACTAGTGATGTTAAGTCATCATCCAGTCGTTTCGTTTCTAGCTCAGCTGCTCAATCATCAGTTGCCAAGTCATTAACTAGTCAAAATGTAATTTCAGCAGAAAGTCATGAAGAACATAAGACATCCAGTGGAAGCATTGTATCTTCTATTAAGACTGATAAAAAGGTACAATCGATGATAAAGGCAATTACCAAGAGCAAAAATAAGATTGATAAAATTGAACAAGACTTGGCATCTGGTCACCTTTCAGATAAGAAGAAAATAGCTTTAGAAAAGAAACAAAACAGAATTAAACTTGCTATGCAAAATGAAAAAGCTAAAGAAAATAAATCAGAATTATCTTCAATCTCCAAATTACTTCGTTCAAAAAATCTTACTAATAGTGAAAGAGCTGTCTTAGAAATTAAGAAAAATGATGGAATAATTGCCTTACGAGGGATTGAAATTGGCAAGAAAAAGGTTGCACTATCAAATGTACAAACCGAACTATCTTCACGTAAGCTAAGTAAAAAAGCTAGAGAAAGACTTCTTATTAAAGAACAATCAATTAAGAAGACAATTCAAAAGGAAAATATCAATAAAAACACGTCTGCTTTACGCGATATTAGAAAAGAACTTAAGGCGGGAAATATCTCAAGTAAACAAAGAGAAGCTTTGATTATGAAAGAACATAATTTGAATTTAACTTTAAACAAAGAAAATTTAAGTAAGAACAGGGGCATTTTAAAGTCATTGAAAGAAAAATTGCATTCAAGCAAACTTTCACAAAAAGCTAAGAAACAAATTATGAAGAAGATCAATAAAGAGGATAAATATGTAAAAAAATTTGAAAATAAAGTAAAGCGCTTCAGATAATTTTTAAAAGACACCTTGAATAAGGTGTCTTTTTTTCATCAATTAAACAAATTGTTGAAATATATATAATTATCTTTAAAAAAAGTTAATGCTTTTAAACGTTATATTATCAGCTTTTCTTAAATATATATGTACAAGGTGTTCGCTATTTATTGCTATTTTATTCATTTATTTTTGAAGATTAGTGATATATTAAATATAGATTATAACAATATAATCTAGTCTGGTTTGCAATGTATCTTGTCTGTTGTTTTTTGCTTAAATACGTCTTAATCGTATTCTTAATTTTTTTGTATCAATAAAGATGATTTTTTTGATTATATTTTTCATTTTAACCGAAAAGATCACCTGATTGTATAGTACATATATGATGCATCTATACAGTTTTTTTAGATTTACTGTTTCACGATGATGACAACGTCATTACCGAAATTTTTAAATTAAAAACGAATCCTGAGGAAGGATTTTGAGGGGGATTTTATTATGAAAAAGAACTTTAAAAAGGCCGTGCTAGCTCTAGTACCTGCCGCAACTCTATTTTTCTCAACTGGTGTAAGTGCATTTGCTGAAACTTCAACACATTCTGTAACACCAACTTCAGCACCAGCTGCATCAAAAGGTTCAGACACAAATAAAAATAATTCATCTGATTCTAATAAATCAGATGACAAAGCAGAAGCAAACAAAGATGTAGCACCTGATGCTAAAAAGTCAGATGACAAGTCAGAAGCAAACAAAGATGTAGCACCTGAAACAACTAAGTCAGAAACTAAACCAGAAGCAACCAAGACTGATACAGCTACTGAAACTAATAAGTCAGAAACTAAACCAGAAACAACCAAGACTGATACAGCTACTGAAACTAATAAGTCAGAAACTAAACCAGAAACAACCAAGACTAATACAGCCACTGAAACTAATAAATCAGAAGCAAAACCAGAAGCAACTAAGTCTGCTGAAACTAAGACTGTTAAAAAACATGTAGCTAAGAAATCATCAAAGAAAGCTGCTAAGAAGACAGTTGCAAAGAAGACAACTAAGAAAGAAGCTAAGAAGGCCGCTAAGAAGGCTGCAGAAAAGAAGGCTGCTAAGAAACATGCAAAGAAAGCTACTAAGAAGCATGTAAAGAAGACTTCACATAAGAAGTCAGCTTCAAAAAAGCACGCAAAGAAGCATTCAAAGAAACACTCAAAGAAAGCAACTAAGAAACATGCAAAGAAAGTAACTAAAAAACACTCAAAGAAGGCTGCGCATAAGAAGGTTTCACACAAGAAGGCTGCTCACAAGGAATAGTCAAAAAAGGATCATCGAAAGATGGTTCTTTTTTTATGCTTGATTTATAGTTAACACAAACTAGTATATTTTATTATTGAAGTTAGAAGAAACTTCATTTTATGAAAAATACAACATTAGCCACTTTGCCACCAAATTCGGGATAATAAAATACACATTAGATATTACGAGAAAAAAGTTAATTACCTCTGATCGTGACGAAGAAGATCGTCGATACTATGATGAAGGGCATCGATTGGAGGGGCTTTTGTACATCTTTAAGTGACAACTTACTTTTGACATGTCGGATAATAATTGGTAACATATGGAATTGTTAACTTTATACAAAAATACGGTTGACAATAAGGAGAGAGATATGAAAACGAGAGAAGTGACACAAATCTCGCTGATGACGTCGTTGATTATTGCATTGGCATTCGTACCAGCGATTCCAGTCGCAATTATTCCGGTACCAATCGTTCTACAGAATTTTGGAATTATGTTAGCTGGTTTATTATTGGGAAGTAAGAAGGGAACTATTTCAGTAGCAATTTTAATGGCAATGGTAGCTGTTGGCCTACCGGTTCTTACTGGAGGACATGGTGGAGTAATTAGTTTCATTGGCCCCTCTGGAGGATACCTATTGTCGTGGCTATTAATGCCTTCACTAATGGCGCTTTTTAATCGATTATGTAGTACATTTGTTGATAAAAATAGTTTTTGGAATGTATTAATTTCTACCATTATAGTAAGTATCGTAATATCTTACTCAATTGCGATTGTGTGGATCAGTGTGCAGATGCATATCACATTGAGTCAATCATTACTTGCTAACATGGTATTTATTCCAGGAGACATTATTAAGGCTGTTATTGCTGCCTTTGTTGCCAAACGATTATTACCAATCATTAATAAAAATTCTTAATATTTTTCCTTTCTCGTATTGACGTATATAATGGTGACAAAAGCAAAAAGGGGATGTTTTCATGGATACATCAAAAATGATTAATCCTATGTTAGGTTGGAAGTTACGTCCACTTGTTGAACAAGTGACTTCAACTGATGATATTGAAGATATCAAATTTAACTACATGTTAATGCCTAAGCCAGATACGCCAGAACATGTTGCAGAATGGAAGAAAGTTTTATCTGAATATGAAAATAAAAGCAGTAGGTAAAATCCTGCTGCTTTTGTTTATGAAATAATAGTATAAAAAGGTCTATAATAAATACATTTATTATTCAAAACGGAGGAAAATATGGATCCTGTATTAATTGTGCTTAGGGGAAATGCAGTGACTGGGAAGACCAGTGTTGCATCAGCTCTACAAGAAAGACTAGGAACAACTAAGGTAATGTTGGTTCAACAAGATATAACTGAAAAACATACAGATACACAAATTCCAATGATTCAAAAGCTGGTTAACTATGGGAAAAAACACTTCCATTATGTTATTTTGGATGGTATTTTGCCTAAGGAAGTATATGGAGAAATGTTACATAGTTTCATTGAAGATTTTGGTAGCCAACAATTAGTGTATTACTTTAATGATTCGTTCGAACAAACATTGAAGCATAACGAACAAAAAAATCAGCCACACGATATCGATAAACTAAAATCGTGGTGGACTGATTCAGATATACTATCCGTTGAAGATATAAAATTAGAGAACGGTGAAATTGAAGAATATACTAATCAAATCATTGATGATATCAATGATTTACCGTTATTTTGATTTTATATTAAATTGGATTTACAAGAGAGATATATTTGTAAATAATTAATATCTAATTAAAATGTGTATAAAAATATTATATGCCCTTGCTAATGATTCATTTTTATTTTATATTAATTCTTGTGTTTTTTTAGATCGTCGTATATAATAAGAACAGTTGTTCGCATAAAGGCGATCAGTTAACTCATATTTATTATATTAATGAGACCTCTCATCTCATTAATACATTTATATTTTCTTATCTCTCTCAAAAAAGACCACTCTCTCTCAAGAAGGTCTTTTTTATTTTACATATTTATCTGTTAATGGGATGTTTAATGACTAGGTCATGTACTTTTTGCTTGGCATCATCTAAGATGTTTTGATGTCCAGGATGATTTAATACATCAACAATGATAGTGGCTACTTTAATAGCATCATCTTCGCTGAAGTTACGACTAGTGATAGTAGGAGTACCAATTCGGATTCCTTCCATAGTATCACCGTCTTCTAGAGGTAGTAGTTCCTTGTTAGTGGCAATACCAACTGAGTAAAGTAGTTCAGCTGCTTGATCACCGGTTAAACCGATGGCATTTAAATCCAATGTCATTTCGTGGTTTTCAGTATCACCTGATACGACACGAATCTTTTCGTCTTGATTGAATACCTTGGCCATGGCCTTAGCGTTTTTGATTACGTTTTTGGCGTAGTAGTGGAATTCTGGTTTTAATGCTTCACCTAAAGCAACCGCCTTGGCAGCGATAACGTGTTCCAAAGCACCACTTTGTGAGATAGGAAAGACTGCATAGTCTAACTTATCTGCGTACTTGGCTTTGGCTAAGATCATACCACCACGTGGTCCACGTAAAGTCTTGTGGGTAGTGGTAGTAACAACATCTGCAACTTCGACTGGGTTAGGGTGAACACCGGCAGCGACTAGTCCGGCAATGTGAGCCATGTCGACCATTAGGATGGCACCGACTTCGTCAGCAATCTTTCTAAATTCGTCCCAGTAGATGATGTGACTGTATGCTGATGCACCAGCAATGATTAGTTTTGGTTTTACTTCTAAAGCAATTTGGCGAATGTTTTCAAAATCTAGTAGTTCTGTTTTAGGGTCGACGACGTAGAAATGTGATTCATAAAGTTGACCGGAGAAGTTATGTTTTTGACCGTGAGTGAAGTGACCACCAGCATGTTCGCTCATTGCAAGAATTCTATCGCCGGGTTGTAAGAAGGCTGCATAGACGGCTTGGTTAGCTTGGCTTCCTGAGTGAGGGTGAACATTTGCATATTCTGCATGGAATAATTCTTCCGCACGCTTCTTGGCAATCTTGTCGATTTCATCGATTGCTTCGTTCCCAGTGTAGACACGTTTGCCGGGATATCCTACTGCGTATTTATTAGTTAATACAGAACCTTGAGCCGCGCAAACAGCCTTGGATGCAATGTTTTCTGATGCAATTAATTCAATTACGTTATCTTGGCGATCATTTTCGTGTTCAATCGCTTTGAAAATTTCTGGATCTTCTTTTGAAAAATCGTACATAATTTATTCTCCTTTTTGGTAAATAAAAAACGCCCTTGTACTTTCGTACAAGGGCGTCGTAACACTGTTCCACCTTAGTTTTATATCAAGCTCACACTTGATACCTCTGGTTCTTAATGCGCATTAAGATTTCGATTCAATTGATAAATCTTGACTGCCTTCGTTCAAGGACAAGGTATCTCGTTTCACTAAATCAGATACTCGCTTAACATGTCGATTTGAATTACTACTTTCAAGTTGCTTTTAAGAATAGACCAAAAAAATTTGACTGTCAACAATAAAATTTGAACATTTTTTCAAGAAGTATCAAAAAAGTTCGTATCAAGGGGAGTTGAATGCAAATAAAAAAGGCGCCATTTGGGCGTCTTTTTTGTGTATATTTTGGTTATTAATTTTTATTTTGACTGCGGGCGATTTCTTCTCGCTTGCGTTGGTTTTCTGCCTTTAGTTGTTCTGTTCTTTGACGCATTTCTTCATTTTCAGCTTTAAGTTGTTCAGTCATTTGACGAAATCTTTCAGTACTTCTTTCTGTTTCTTCATTTGCTCTTCTTCGTTCATCACGATCGAAGAACAAACTGATTAACCAAACGATGAATAGACAACCGTAGACAATCACGTAACCAAATCCGAGGAAAATCCCCATTGCTAGCAAAGCGACAATTATATAACCCATAACCAAAACTCCTTAATATGTATTGTTAGTAAGTAATTATACACTTAGTACAATTACTTACTAATTTTTTTACTTGTGACGAGGGTATTGGTGTTCAATTTCGTAAACAACTTCTGGATCGTCACCAGTACGGAAGTCTTGATTTAAGTCGTCAATTAGCTTCATTTCGTGGTCTGATAATTCAAAATCATACAAATCAGCATTTTCAGCAACTCTTTGTGGAGTGCTGGACTTAGGAATGATTGTGACACCGTTTTGTAAGTGCCATCTTAAAATGATTTGAGCACTGGACTTACCATGAGCCTTAGCAATTTCTTGGATGGTGTCATCGTTTAGAGTAGCACCACGACCCATTGGACTCCATGCTTGAGTTACGATTCCTTCGTCTTCATTGGCCTTTAGCATTGATTTTTGACTTAGGTAAGGGTGCACTTCGATTTGGTTTACGACTGGCATTTCGTTAGCCTTAGTCTTTAGTAAATCCAAATGAGTTTGGTGGTAGTTACTTACCCCAATTGACTTTACCTTCCCGGCTTTCTTTGCGTCTTCAAAAGCTCGCCAAGTTTCAAAGAAGTGTGAACGAACTGGCCAGTGAACTAGTAATAAGTCGATGTAGTCAGTTTGTAGTTTGGCAAGTGATTCATCAATCGCGTCTAAAGTGGGTTGGTAACCTTGCTTTGGTTCTGGAATTTTAGTGGTGATAAATATTTCATTTCTGTTAATTTGTAGCTTTTTAATTGAATTACCTAGTAGTTCTTCATTATTATAGAATTGTGCAGTATCGAATAATCGATATCCAGCTTCATATGCGGACTTAATTGCTGCATCCATGCTATCTTGATCAGCTAATTTGTAGGTTCCGAAACCTTCTACAGGCATTTGGTTTCCATCTCTTAGCTTGACGGTATCTTTAATTGAGTTAGGCATAATAACGGCCTCCTTTGATTATTTAAGTATCACGATTAATGATAGTCCATAAAAACCAGATAAATCAAATTTTTTTCATGTTAGGGGTGTCTTTTTGCAATCACGAATTGACAGTCAAAAGGGACTGACTACCAAACAAGCCAAACGTCTATATGATCAAGGCTTGCATAACACCAAAAGGAAGGGTTTTACAAAGACCATTCCACAAATTTTACAGGGAAATGCATTCACATTATTTAACTTTATCAATATCGTTTTGGCAGCAATGGTTTTTTACACTGGCGACTACAAAAACCTATTGTTCTTAGTGATTGCGGTTTCTAACACCATTATCGGAAGCATCCAAGAAATCAGATCCAAACGCCAATTAGATAAGATGGCCATCTTGTCTCAAGGTTTGATTAGAGTCGTGCGCGACGGCCAAATCAAAGAAGTCGAAGATGACCACATCGTCTTAGGGGACGTCTTGTTAATCGGACATGGGGACCAAATTCCAATCGATGGAAAGGTCTTAACCTCAGACTCCCTTCAAGTTGACGAATCACAAATCACCGGTGAAACCAATTCGATTGAAAAGAATCATGGTGACGCCGTTACTTCTGGTAGTGTCGTTTTAAGCGGGAGTGCCAGAATTGTGGCGACCGAAGTCGGTGAGGATACATTCGTTAATAGAATGGAATTCGAAGTTAGTCGTACCAAGAAGGATTCCGACAGCAAGATGTTAAAGACCATCAACAAAATCATTAAGTGGTTAACCTTTGTGATTGTGCCATTAGGTGCATTACTGTTGTACACCAAGATTATGCGCGGGGATGACATCGACCAAGCGATGTTGGGAACTGTTGCTGCAATGATTGGAATGATTCCGGAAGGGCTTGTTCTATTGTCATCAGTTACCCTGGCGGTTTCAGCTGCTAAGTTGGCGCGCCACAAGGTCTTAGTGCGTGAACTACCAGCGATTGAAACGTTGGCGCGTGTTGATACCATCTGTTTGGATAAGACCGGGACGATTACATCTGGCAAACTCAAGTTTGAAGACGTACTACCTTTTAACAATCATTCCAAGGATGAATTAAAACACGTCTTAGGTAGTTTGGTATATGCGTTTGAAGACGATAACGAAACATCTTCAGCTATCAAGCAAGCAATCGAAAATCCTAACGTGCATGTCGTAAAGAGTTTTCCATTTTCTTCCGACAAGAAGTGGAGTGGGGTCGACACCGATGAAGGTAACTTCATCATGGGTGCACCTCAGTTTATTATCGAAAACATGGATAAAGAAGTTTCAGATACCATTAGCGACTATGCTAACCAAGGATACCGTGTCTTGGCATTGCTACAAAGTCACAAGGAATTAACTGAAGACCTAGACGATGCGGAACTACTAGGTTTAATTTTAATCAGTGATGAAATCAGACCGGATGCTAAGAGTACCCTTCAATACTTTGTTGAACAGGGAGTTAGTTTGAAGGTGATTTCAGGTGATGATCCAAAGACTGTTAGTGCAATCGCCAAACGTGTCGGGCTAAAGGATAGTGACAAGATTGTCGATATGACTGAAGTTCCTTTTGATGCCGATTACCAAGAATTGGTAAAGGACAATGCGGTCTTTGGTCGTGTGACCCCACAACAAAAGAAACACCTAATCCGTTCATATCAATTAAACGGCAATACCGTTGCGATGACCGGTGACGGGGTTAACGATATGTTGGCGATGAAACAAGCTAACTGTGGAATTGCGATGGCTTCCGGTAGTGAAAGCACCAAGGGAATTGCCGACTTCGTTTTGATTAACTCAAACTTCTCAGCAATGATCGATGTCCTAGCCGAAGGACGCCGTGTTATCAATAACATCGGAAGTGTGGCTTCGCTTTACTTGATTAAAACGATGTTCTCATTGTCATTAACCATCTTGTTTATGTTTAGCATTCATAGCTATCCATTCCAACCAATCCAATTGACACCAATCAACACCTTTATGGTTGGACTACCATCATTCCTATTGGCATTGGCACCTAACTATCAAAGGGTTACCAACCAGTTTAGTACCAAAATATACAACATTTCGTTGCCCGCAGCGATGACGATTGTGGGTTACGTCGTGTTAATTATTTACATTGGAAAAGCATTCCACTTTGGTTTCGTTCAAAGAGCGACAATCAGTGTCTTGGTTACCGGATTCATCTACTGGATTGCCTTGTTTAAGGCATCACGTCCACTCAACAAGGTGAAGTTATCCATCATTGTGCCATCAATCGTAATATTTGCGGCCATCTTCTTATTCTTCCCATCGGTATTCTCACTGGTGGATGTATTTGCGATGCCAATCTTCATTCCAGCAGCTCTAGTCGTTGTGACTGCTGTCCCGGTATTTATCGTGATGTCATCAGTTGTTCGTCGCATCTTGATTAAGATTAATCCAGAAAAATTTGACGACTCCATTTAAGCTAGTATATAAAACTACTTAATGTGGTATAATAATGACATTGAGGTGATCTAATGAACAGCAAATATACCAAGTGGCAGGACCAAATGAAAGAAGTTACTTTGCCAAAATGGGAAGAACTTCCCAAGTTTGATTTATACATGGATCAGCTGGTGGCCGTTGTCAACGAGGCGATTGGACCACTAGGGATGGATACTGTAACTAAGTCCATGGTTAATAATTACGTAAAAAACAAGGCGACATTTGCGCCGGTTAAAAAGAAATATCAAACTGTCCACGTGGCAGACATTATAATTATCAGTTTATTGAAACCAGTCTTTTCAATTAAGGACATCAGACGTGGAATTGACGAAATTACTAAACAACAATTTCCTAAACAAGCCTATGATGAATTCATTGAAATGTTGGTTCAAAAGTTACACCATATCGCAGACGGCAAGTCAGTTGCTAACAATGATTCAGAAATTGAACAACTATTAAGTTCAATTGCGGATACAATTGTTAACCGTTTGATTGCCAACGAAATCTTTGAAGATATGATTTATGAATAATAAAAAGCATCCTACGTTTGTAGGATGTTTTTTGTTTAGATTATAATAATAAGAAAAATGGGGGGAATTGGCATGGAAACTATCGATAAGTTAAAACAATACGTCGAACAACAATTGGGTGATGACACTACCGGACACGACTATACCCACATTCAACGAGTGGTTGCATTGGCCAAGACAATTTGTGAAAAAACAGAAAACGCTGATTTATTAATTGTCTTAACTGCAGCATACTTACACGACGTGATTGACGACAAGTTAGTCGACGATACATATGACAAACAAAAAGAGGTGCGATCCAAGTTAGTACAACTGGATTACACCTCAGCACAAATTGATGAAGTGATGGATATTATCACGCACATGTCTTACAGTGCGAATCTAAAACATCACTACGAATTATCGATTAATGGGCAAATCGTCCAAGACGCTGATCGACTAGATGCGATTGGCGCAATTGGCGTTGCCAGAGCTATGTACTTCGGAGGTCATTTTGGCGATACCATCTATGACCCCGAACAAATGCCTCGCAATGATATGGACAAAAGTCAATATCGTGAGCATACAACGGTCATTAATCATTTTTATGAAAAGTTATTCAAATTACCTGATTTAATGAATACGCCGGCTGCCAAAGAAATGGCGGACAGACGTAATCAATATATGCACGATTTTGTGAGGGAATTTAAGAATGAATGGCAAGGCATTCACTAATTAGATACGTAATTACTTTACGATATCAACGAAGTGACCGTGAACTAAGTTAACTAAATCAGTTGCGTCTAGTTCAACGGAGCGACCAACTTGTCCGGATGATACCAGAATTTGGCCTTGGCGCTTAGCTTCGTTATCAATGTAGATAGGGTAGTGGAACTTTTCATAGATTCCAACGGGTGTGTTTGCACCATGGACATACCCAGTGGTCTTCAATAGGTCCTTTAGTGGAACCATGTTGACCTTCTTATTGCCAGATTCTTTGGCAAGTCTCTTTTCGTCTAAATGTTGATCCAAGGGCACCACGCCAACAACTGGACCAGTTTCCTTACCTTCAAGCACTAATGTCTTGTAGATACGATGTTGATCCATGTCTTCTTCGACTTCTAGTTGAGCGACGTTATTTTCGTCGTGTGTTGCGAATTGGTGTTGGATATAAGAAATGTTATTTTTATCAAGAATTTGTTCGACTAATGTCTTATGAACTTTATTTTTCTTCTTTTTTCCCATTTCAAAATCACCTCGGTAATCATTTTAGCATAGAATTGACAACCGATTAACGTTAATGTATTATATACCGAAAATGATATATATCTAAAAAGGTATATTATGAAATGGGGAATATGATATGAATTGGTTATTAATTTTAATTACGTTTTTAGGGGTGAATCTAGACTTCTTTTTCATCCTCCTTCTATTGTTGAAAAAGCATAAACTAGGTTCAGTTATGATGGGGTATTTAATTGGACTATGGGTACTACTAATCCTAAGTTTCAGTGTTGGTCAAATCCTAGACCGTTTTCTACCAGAATGGGTATTAGGTTTGCTAGGAATTCTCCCTATCTACATGGCATTGAAAGATGAAGACGAAGATGCCAAAGAGGTGAACCACAAGTCATCGGTTGTGATTACACTTATTACTTACCTATCAGTATGTGCTGGATGCAACCTGGCATTATTCTTACCAGTATTATCCACTATTAGTGCGATTCAAATTATGGAAGTGATTGCAGTCCTAACTGTTTTATCAATTCTAGTGATTTTGATTATCAAGTGGATTGGCAATATTAAACCAATCAATGATTTGATGGAAAAATACGGCGAGATTTTGACAAAGGTTGTCTACATCGGTGTCGGAATCTATGTATTGTTTGATAGTGGTTTAATCGCCCACGTAATTTCTTGGTTCTAGGGGATGTTTAAATGCAGGATAAAATGAAAATCATTGAGGAAGTCGCAGCTATCTACAAGGTATTGAGTAATGAGCGCAGAATTTTAATCATTACTTCCTTGATGGATGCGGACAAATCATTAAGTGTTAATCAGATTTGCGAAGAGACTAAGCTCGATCAACCCGTGGTTTCAAAACAACTAGGTATCCTATATAAGTATCAAATTGTTTGTAAGGAAAAAGTCGGTACCAGCGTGTTATACGGTGTCGACGATCCGCACGTCGTAGAGATGATTTCAGACATGATTCAACACGTTAAACATGAGATGGTGGGAAAACCCCATCCAAAGAATTTATTTTAATTTTGCAAAGTTAATGTGATAAATCTGTTATACTGATTTTTAGAAAATTAATCGCAAGGAGTAGAAAATGGCTGATTTAGTTTACAGGAGAGTGTCATCCGACTTAAAGCAAAAGATAGTCGATAACCAATTTTCTAACAAGCGCTTGCCCGACGAGCGAACATTAAGTGAGACATACCACGTAAGCCGCAGTTCAGTGAAACGGGCGTTGAAAGTGTTAGCTGATGACGGCATTATTTTCAAAAAACGTGGTTCAGGAACTTTTATTAATCCACTATTTATGAAGAATAAGACAATTTTTCATTACGAAGGTTCTAACCTGGGGATTACTGACAGTATGAAGAGTCAGGGGAAAGTTCCAAAGATTAAGCTATTGAGTTTCAAGGTTGTACCTGCCAGCAAGGAAATTCAACAAGACTTATTCTTAGCCGACGGAGATTTCGTGTACGAAATTCAACGACTTCGTTTGTTTGATGACAAACCGTTCATGATAGAAACAGGATACATTCCAATTAAGATTGCTCCTGAACTAACACAAGAGATTGTTGAAAAGTCGATCTTTAATTATGTTGAAGACGCAATCAACAAGAGTGTCACACGTTCATTCCTATCTATATTGGCGAGTCCATCGAATGAACAAGATCAAGAACTACTTAATCTAAAACCAACCGAACCAGTTGGTGTCATGGAAGGGATTTTCTTTCTAGATGACGGGACTCCATTTGAGGTCTCAAACATGCGTCTGCACTATCAATATTTGCGCTACAATACTTTCGTTATGGTGTAGAAATTTAATACAAAAAAGTTATGAAAATCATTGGACTATTATCCCAAAATCGTTCATAATAATGACGATGTAATAATGGTTTAATTGCAATGAAGAAATTGGACCGTATCAATTTGCAAAAAGGTTGACTTTTTTTGAAAAGTCTTTATTATATTCATTGTAATTAAAATTATCGGACGTAGTCTGATGATTTTTCCATTATTAATTTCAATAGTTTTTATTTTAAAAGGAGTGTTAATTAATGGCTCAAGATTTCGATTCCAAGCAATACTTGGAAGAATTAGATAAATACTGGCGTACTGCTAACTACTTATCAGTAGGTCAACTATATCTAAAAGATAACCCATTATTAAAGAGAGAATTAACATCAAGTGATGTTAAAGTTAAGCCTATCGGTCACTGGGGTACTATCGTATCTCAAAACTTTATTTACGCACATTTAAACCGTGTTATTAATAAGTATGACCTAAACATGTTCTACATTGAAGGTTCAGGTCACGGTGGCCAAGTTATGGTATCTAACTCATACATTGATGGTAGTTACTCAGACATTTACCCAAACATCTCACAAGATGAAAAGGGTATGGCTAAATTATTCAAACAATTCTCATTCCCTGGTGGAGTTGCATCACATGCTGCCCCTGAAACTCCAGGTTCAATTCATGAAGGTGGAGAATTAGGTTACTCACTAGCCCACGGTGTTGGTGCTATCTTTGATAACCCTGATGTAATTGCCGCTGTTGAAATTGGTGATGGTGAATTAGAAACTGGTCCTCTAGCTGCAAGTTGGTTCTCAGACAAGTTTATCAACCCAGTTAAAGATGGTGCCGTTCTACCAATCATTAACTTAAACGGTTTCAAGATTTCTAACCCAACTATCATGTCACGTATGTCAGACCAAGAAATTACTGACTACTTCAAGGGTATGGGCTGGAAAGCTTACTTCGTTGAAAACGAACAAGACTTCGATGATCACATGGCTTACCACGAAAAGATGGCTAAGGTTATGGACGAAGCTGTTCAAGAAATTAAAGACGTACAAAAGAATGCACGTGAAAACCAAACTGCTGACACTGCTACTGAACCAGTATGGCCAGTAATCGTTGTTAGAACTCCAAAGGGTTGGACTGGTCCTAAGTTTGACTTAGACGGTAACCCAATTGAAAACTCATTCCGTGCTCACCAAATCCCAGTTGATGTTTCATCAGACAAGATGGAACACGCTGACTTAATCGTTAACTGGTTGAAGTCATACAAACCAGAAGAACTATTTAACGATGACGGTACTATCAAGGATGACATTAAGGCTCTAGCACCTAAGGGTGACAGAAGAATGTCAGTTAACCCTATTACTAACGGTGGTATCGATCCTAAGCCACTTATCTTACCAGACGTTAAAGAATTTGCTGTTGACGTTAAGACTCCAGGTGAAACTGTAGCCCAAGATATGGCTGTATGGAGTAACTGGTTAGGTGCCGTTATGAAGGCTAACCCAGATAACTTCCGTGCATTTGGTCCTGATGAATCAATGTCAAACCGTCTATTCGGTGTGTTTGCTGAAACTAACCGTCAATGGATGGAAGAAGTTATGGAACCAAATGACCAATACGTAGCACCAGAAGGTCGTTTAATCGATTCACAACTTTCAGAACACCAAGCTGAAGGTTGGTTAGAAGGTTACGTATTAACTGGTCGTCATGGTTTCTTCGCAACTTACGAATCATTTGGTCGTGTTGTTGACTCAATGTTAACTCAACACTTCAAGTGGTTACGTAAAGCTGCTGACCAACCATGGAGAAAGAAGTACCCATCATTGAACTTTGTTGATACTTCAACTGTATTCCAACAAGATCACAATGGTTACACTCACCAAGATCCAGGTATGTTAACTCACTTAGCTGAAAAGAAACCAGAATTCATTCGTGAATACTTACCAGCTGATGCTAACACATTATTAGCTGTTGGTAACGTTGCTTTCGCCAGCCAAGAAAAGATTAACTTAATCATTACTTCAAAACACCCACGTCCACAATGGTTCTCAATTGAAGAAGCTACTAACCTTGTAAACAATGGTTTAGGTTACATCGACTGGGCTTCAACTGACCAAGGTCAAGAACCTGACGTAGTTATTGCTGCTGCTGGTACTGAACCAACTTGGGAATCACTAGCTGCTATCTCATTACTACACGACGAATTCCCAGAAATGAAGATCAGATTCATCAACGTTGTTGACTTCTTGAAACTACGTTCACCTAAGGTTGACCCTCGTGGTTTAACTGATGAAGAATTTGACCGTCTATTCACTACTGACAAGCCAGTTGTATTCGCATTCCACGGATTCGAAGGTCTTGTTAAGGATGTATTCTTCGATCGTCACAACCACAACGTTCACGTTCACGGTTACCGTGAAAACGGTGATATCACTACACCATTCGACATGCGTGTATTGAACCAACTAGATCGTTACGACCTAGCTAAGGAAGTTGTAAACGACATTCCAGAATACTCTGTTAAGGGTGCATCATTCGTACAACGTATGAACGACATGGTTGACAAGCACAACGCTTACATCCGTGAAGTTGGTACTGACTTACCAGAAGTTAACGAATGGCAATGGAAACCATTAAAGTAATTAGATAATTTATCTGATTTACTTATGGTCAAACCATAAAGAAAAGAACCGTATCTTTCGATACGGTTCTTTTTGTTTACATAAATTTTTTAAACGAATCGGGAAGTGGCGACTTAATCTCGATTTGATCCATATAATAAGGCCGGATCAGTGTTAACTTCCAGGAATGAAGTAACATATCATCATTATCTGAATTAGGGTTATACAAAGGGTCACCCACAATTGGGTGGCCAATGGATACTAAATGGACCCTAAGTTGATGGGTGCGCCCAGTATGCAGTGATAATTCGACTAAAGAATGCTCGTCGGTGGTAGATTGCACCATATAGTCGGTTTTAGCCTGAAACGGTTTGATACCATCAATTTTTCGTTTGCGTTTATCATTCGGGTCAAAACCAATCGGTTTATCGATGGTTCCGGTTGGTGGATTGATGATGCCATCGGTCCAAGCCAGATAGTTTCGATGGATGATTTTGTCCTTGATTAGACGCACTAAGATAGGGACGACAGCGGGATTCTTACCCACGATAATTGCGCCTGACGTGAATTGATCTAAGCGATGAATCATAAAGGCGTGCTGATTATTTTGATTTAGGTAGGCCTCACAGAAGTTTAATAGTGTGTTGGTTTCACCAGGTTGATTAGGGTGGGTCTTGAACCCACGTGGTTTATTGACCACCAATAAATCTGCATCTTCGTATAAGATTTCCGGTTTGATAGAATCGTCAGGAATCAGGTTTTGTACTGGTAGCGAAAAATCATCCTCAACAAATGTGAGGTGGATTTCATCGCCATTTTTAATCGCGAAATTCATGGGTAAATACTTGTTATTGACCAAGACGCGTTCATTGGTCCTCAAAGAGAAGATGAGGTGCTTAGGGATTAATAATTGCTTTTGTAGGTATTCTCGTAGCGAGGTTTCTTCATCGATTTCAGAAACGGTTAGTTTATATTCCCATTTTTGCATTTTTTCACCTCTTTTAGTCCAATGTGTTACTATATTTAGTCGAGTTGTGATAAGGTGTAAATAGTAATTTTAAACCGGAGGGCATTATGGATAAAAAGATTATCTGCCTTTGGAGTCTCTTATCACTAGTAATGTTTATTATATGTGATTTTTTAATGGGTGAAAATGCCCAAGATCTAATCAAGACAATTATTGTCGCTGCAGTATTATATCTACTTCTAATTATAGGTGGTTTACTTAAGTGGCGTCTAGCTTACCACTTCCTATTATTCGTCGTGGGTATCTATACTTTAGCAATGATTAGAATCGTATTCATCTTTGCGACCCAAAGCCATAGTGGCGTTTCAGTACTAGCAGTCGTGTTTGCGGTGCTAGGAATTATTGTGAACTTATTGTGGTATCGAATCGCCGCAAAACAAATTAAAAGCGACTACGTAAGAATCGTTAAAAAGAACGTAAAAAAATAAGATAGGTGTTTTAATAATATGGAAATGGATGCACAAAAATTTATCGATGATGTAACTGCTGAAAGTTTTGAAACTTACTCGGCTGAAGTATCTTTAGCAGATTTGAAGAAGGACACTGCCAAGGCGTTTCAACCATTGATGGAATTCATGGAAGAACAAGTGAACAGTGGTCGTTTGGCCTCTGCTTTATTACAAGTAAAGGGTGAAGAAATTAGTTTTTACCTACAAAATAACATCGTGAACTTACCATACAGATACATCAAGAATATCTCAAAGATGATGAGTGACGAAACTAACTGTCCGCTAAACGTCTACATGTTCGTAGAGTCACCTGATGTGAACCGTTCAAAGATGCGTATTGATGAATTATCATCACAAGACGACTTTGCGGTCAACGCTGATTTAAGCGCTAAATTAGGTGCGTGGGCAAATGACCAACTTGCTGCAATCGAAGAAAACCAAAAGATTGAACAAGAAGCTGCTGAACAGACAGACAAGAAAAAGCCAGCTGCTAAGAAGAAAACTACTAAAAAGACTACCAAGAAAAAATAGTCTAAATTACTCTTATGTGTTATACTACTTGTTGCGATGAGTCGAGGAGATCGCGCAACTACGGTTGTATTCACAAGATGTGATTAAGCGATATTTTCGAAGGGGACACATTATGCGGACGTAATTCGCGTGTCTGATATGTTGGTGATGTGAACACCACTTATCCGTCTACTTAGTAGATGCCAAAAAGAGCGTAACTTCATTTGAAGTTACGCTCTTTTTTATTTAACCAAGTATAGTTGATCTTCGATTAAATCAAATGGTTTGTGGTGACGGTTTAAGTTCTTAACGTCATCGTTTTCGATAAATTCAGCATTATCCCAGAATTGTTTAGAATTGGTGGCACCGTATTTTTCACCAATGGTGATTAGTGGAATGTTCTTACCGGATTCACGGATGGTTGATAATAACTTCCAGTCGATATCGACACCATCGGGAGACCAGCACATGATGATGTAGTCAATGTCGTCTTTGTACTTATTGAAGGCATCGATTGCATCCAATGATTCGACGTCGGTAACCAGATGTTTACCGGTTTCGTTTTCCTTCTTCCATGCTAGGTTGTCGGTACAAATGACATCGGCGCCATTCTCGCGTAATCCCTTTGAGATGTATCCATTTCCGGCCATTACTTCCAAAGTTTTTTTACCATTTATGAAATTGGCAATGTCATTGGTAAATGGGGCGGAGATGTATGCCCACATACCGTATTGGCCTTCTAGATAGTCACGAAATTCACGTAGGTCTTGATCTAGTTTTGGTAATTGGTCGACGAATTGATTCCAGACGGCGTCGCCCTTAGGATCACCCATTGGGTATTTTTCGTTCACGTAGGCGAAAATGGTATCTTGAATATCGTCTGGCAATAACAACACCGGCAAATCCTGTGGTAATTGGCTTTGTTGCAACAAGCGGTCCGCTTCTAAAACGTTATTGATTAAATATTTAATGTCAGAAAAATCACTGAATAGGTCATAGTACTTCTTCATTCTTTCAATGTATGAAGGCTTATGGGTGATTTTTTTATTTTTCTTCATTTTCTTGAGTAGTTTCTTTTTATCCATTGTCTAACTCCCTTGAGTTGGTTAATTATTATTTTATGGGAAAACCGATATGAATGCAAAAAAGCGGGTATTATGTCACATCATATAACATAATATGCCATTATTTTGGATTTAAATTCAAATTAAAGGGAATTAGCCCTGTACTTATTTAATTTTAATGATATAATATGTTACATGATATAACATTATAAGGAAATGAAGGTAGATATTGATGGATTTAGCAAGTACTGGATTTGTTTTTATTTCAAGTATTTTAGTTCTGTTTATGACACCGGGTCTAGCATTCTTCTATGGGGGCCTAGTTTCAAAGAAAAACGTTGTTAACACTACCATGTCAGTATTCATTATGACTGGTTTAGCGGTTATTCTTTGGGTTGTATTTGGTTACAGCCTTTCATTCTCAGGTGATATAGGTGGATTTATTGGAAACCTAGCCCATCCATTTATGAATGGAATTGATCTTACATCACTAACACCAACTAAGATTCCAGTAAGCATTTACTCAATCTTTGAAATGATGTTTGCGGTTATCACTCCAGCGCTATTCGTTGGTGCGATTGTTGGTCGTATTCGTTTCAAATTCTTATTATGGTTTGTAATCCTATGGTCAATTATCATTTACTACCCAATGGTACACATGGTATGGTCACCAACTGGATTCTTAGCAAAGCTAGGTACTTTAGACTTTGCTGGTGGAACTGTCGTACATATTAATGCAGGGGTTACTGCGTTGGTATTATCAATTTACCTAGGTAAGCGTCTAAACTTCGGTAAAGAAACTAAGCACTACAACCTTTCATGGGTATTGCTAGGTACTACCATTCTTTGGATTGGTTGGTATGGTTTCAACGCCGGATCAGCTCTAGGTGTCAACAATGTCGCAATGCAAGCTACCATGACATCAACTGTTGCTGCGGCAACTTCAATGATGGTATGGATGCTATTAGACATGCACTTTGTAGGTAAGCCACAATTGGGTGGTATCTGTACTGGTACACTTTGTGGACTTGTCGGTATCACTCCAGCGGCTGGTTTCGTAACTATCGCCGGTGCATTTGCAATCGGTATCGTTGCTACTCTAGTAAGTTACTTCTACGTAAACGTGCTAAAGGCTAAAGTAGGTGCCGATGACACACTTGATGCATTCGGTTGTCACGGTGTTTCAGGAATGGTCGGAAGTATCATGACTGGTCTATTTGCCACTAAGGCGGTAAACAGCTCAGTTGTAGACAACGGTCTATTCTACGGTGGTGGTTTCAAGTTATTCCTAACTCAAATCATCGCTACTTTAGTAACAATCATCTTCGTTGCAGTGGCTTGTGCAATTATTATTTCACTACTAAAACTAGTAATGCCAATGCGTGTAACTGAAGAAGAAGAAAGAGCCGGACTAGATATCGTAGAACACGGTGAAGCTGCCGATTACATGGTTTCATACGGTGAAACTGGTAAGGATCACAGCAAGGATATCGAAGTTAACGCTGACGAGTTTAAGGGGCAAATTAACCACTTAGACAATCCAAATCTACCAAAAGATTAAAAATATTAAATACAAAAAAACTCCAGAAAATATTCTGGAGTTTTTTTACATTTTATAATCATCAAAATTTAAATTAAGTTCTTCTTGGTATGCTTCTGGTTGTTCACCATCTTCTAGGTATTGGCGGTCCTTGCCATGAAGGTACCCATTGATAAGTTGATATACTTGGTATCTGTCTTCTTGATCCAAAGTATGGTTACCAAAGGTTAGCTCATTTTTTTCCATCAAGACGCTACCTAGATTGAAATGTTCAACAGAAGTTCTTCCTGTCAAATAATCCATGCTGACGTTGAAGTACAATGCCAGTTTTTTGATTTCAACATACGAAGGTGAACGAATCCCACGTTCCCAATTACCAATTTGTGATGGGGTATTTTTGTGTTCATCTTCTGGAAATCTTTCGTTTAGATTGTTTGCAAGTTGGTTCATACTGATATGTTGCCCTTTTCTAAGGGCTCTTAATCGAATCGGAAACATTTACAACACCTCTACGCATATTATAACCGAAAATGCGTCAAATTGGCGGGTAGTTGCTTTTTATTTATTGAAACTCTATACTCGAATTATTAAATACTGAAATGGAGAGCACTATCTTGAAAAAGAAAACCAAAATCTTATTAGCGACCGTGATTACGTTTATCGTTCTTACGGTGGTTGGTTTTGTTGGAGCGGGGATGTACTTCTACAATGTTGCCGTGGTTCCTTCTCACAAGACCTTCTTAAGCAACGATAAAATTAAGAAAACTTCACCATTATATCCGGGTACCAAATGGTATTACGATGTCAAAAAAATTCACTGGACCCAAAAATCTGCGACTGGCAATTTAAAGCTGGTGGCAAACTACATTCCAGCTGATAAAAAGACGAATAAGACCGTTGTGATTGCCCACGGATACATGGGAAGTAAAGAAAAGATGGCACCTTATGCCTATATCTTCCATCAAATGGGATATAACGTGTTGACTCCCGATGATAGGGGTCAGGGCCAAAGTCAAGGTAACTACGTTGGTTATGGTTGGCCAGATCGACTCGATTACATTAAATGGATGAAAAAGGTCATTAAGTACCAAGGACCAAAGACACAAATCGTTATGTTTGGTGTCAGCATGGGTGGGGCAACTACCATGATGGTATCAGGTCAAAAGGATGTTCCGCATCAAGTTAAGGCGTTCATCGAAGATTGTGGATACACCAGTGTATCTGATGAAATCAACTACGAAGCTGGCCAACTTTACCACATGCCAGCATTCCCACGTTGGCCATTGGTACCAATCCTAAGTGGAATTACCCATGTTAGAGCAGGATACAGTATGTATGAAGCCTCATCATTGAATCAAGTAAAGAAAAACCACCGTCCAATGTTATTCATTCACGGTGCCAACGATAAGTTTGTGCCAACTAGAATGGTTTATCCATTATACAAGGCAAGCAAGGGACCAAAACAACTACTTGTAGTGAAAAATGCGGCCCACGCAGCTTCTTATCAAACTAATCCAAAATTATATGTTGATACAATTAAGGGATTTTTGAACAAATATTTTAAATAAATTCTAAGGCGTTAGATGTTTAATCTAGCGCCTTTTTCATAATTTTAAAAACTTTCAGTGTATCAAACAGGGGGTTAAATGTTATTATAGATAGTGTGTAATAACACCATCAAACAATACGTTTAATAATCGTTTAAAAAATAAATAAAATAATCAGAAAGGAGGACGCTTTTTGATTGAACTAGCCGCATTAGTATTTTTAATCGCTGGTGCTTTATTAGGTTTTTGGGTTAGTGATATGCGCATCAAAGGTCAAGTCGATGCCGCCAAGAGCAAAGCAGCTCAATATTTGCAAAAGACTGCAGATGAGACTGCTATCAAGGCCAAGCAAATCATTGCTGATGATAAAGAAGACATCATGCAATACCAAAAGATTGCCGATGATGAAATCGAATCTCAAAAAGAAGAGAATGTCACTCGTGAAAACCGTTTGAACCAACACGAAAAGTACTTGGAACAAATGAAGAACCGTTTGACTAAATATACTAATGATTTAAATGAACGCAGCGATGAACAAGCTAAGGTCCAAGATGATATCGACGACGTCATGCACCAAGCCGAAGATATTTGGCAACAACGTGAATTGACGCTTCAATCAATCAGTCACATTGATAAGAACTACGCTCGTCATGCTGTGTTAAATCATACCGAAAACGCTCTTCGTCGTGAAAAAGACATCGAAGTGAAGTACAACTTGTCTGAAAGTAAGGTTGCCGCTAACAAGATTGCTAACGACTTAGTAATCGAAGCCATTCAAAGAGGCCCTAGGGATGAACCTAGAAGTCACATTGAAAGAAATATCGCCTTGCCAAGTAGCGACATCAAATCCAAGTTAATTGGTAAGGATGAACAACACGTTCGTCTACTACAAACACTAACTGGAACTGATTTAATCTTTGATGAAGATTACCCATTACTACTTCACATTGTTACTCATGATCCAATTAGAAGAGAAATTGCTCGTACTACAATTGAAAGCTTAATTATTTCTCGTCACTTTACCAACAGCAACATCGAGTATTTGGTTAATACCACTACGCAAAAGGTGAATGCTTCATTACGTGAAACTGGTGAAACAGTCGTTCATTCATTACACGTTGGTCGTATTCATCCTGACTTGATGAAGATTATTGGTAAGTTGAAGTTTAGAACTAGTTATGGTCAAAACGTTTTATACCACTCAATTGAAACAGCTCAATTGACCGGTGCCTTAGCTGCCGAATTAGGTTTGAACACCCAATTAGCTAAACGTGCTGGACTACTTCACGATATTGGTAAAGCCATTGACCACGAAGTTGGTGGAACCCACGTTGAACTAGGGGTAAAACTAACCGAGGCCTTTGGTGAAAACGAAGTCGTTGTTAACTCAATTGCTTCTCACCACGGTGACGTCGAACCAACTGATCCAATCGCAATTCTAGTTGCTACTGCCGACGCTATTTCTGGTGCTCGTCCAGGAGCTAGAAGTGAATCAATTGAAGAATACGTCAGTCGTCTACGTAACCTAGAAAATATTGCTAACCAACACAAGGGTGTTCGTGATAGCTATGCAATCCAAGCTGGACGTGAAATCAGAATTATTGTAAATCCTGAAATGTTAAATGATGATAACAGTAAGTTATTGACTAAACACGTTAAGGATCAAATTCAAGATGAATTGACTTATCCAGGTAAGATTAAGGTTACTACCATTCGTGAACTTAAAGCCGTTCAATACGTTGGTAAGAACAAGAAACGCAATCATAATACAGTTAAAGAAGCTTAATGCTATTATTGTTAAACAAAAAAGAGTTCCAAAACCAATTGTTTTGGAACTCTTTTTTTATGGTCTATAGATGACCTTGAAGTTATGATTGTTTTCGGCCTTGATGGTCTTGTGTTCTCTTAAGTAATCAGCGATTAATTGGCTCATCATACGATCATCAGACTTGATAATCTTGTCTTGAGAAAACATTTGGTAGTTTCCACCACCGACAGCACGATAGATGTTTAACACAATTTTTAATTCGGCGTCGTCATCAATTGGTTTACCGTGATAGGTTAAATCTTCAATGCGGTGACCAACTGGTTTGGCGACGTTAATCACGTAGTCGACACCTTCATACATATCGTAGTTATAGTGCTTTAACTTAGGGAAGATGTAATCGTGATTTACACCAATCTTGCCATTTTGATAGTCAAAGTATTTCGCGCTAGTCTCCATGGCTGCCTTTAGTTCGGCACCGGTAATCTTTAGTACGGATAGACTGTTAGGGTAGACATAGTTAGTGATGATATTTCTCATTGTAATCGGATTTTCAAAACCGTGAGCTTCATCATTGAATAGGGCGGTTGCCGAGATGTCGACGCCCATAGTTTGCATTTGAATGTTTTGAATGAATTGAATGAAACTGGTCTTGTTGAGTCGAGCTTCAAAGGCATTATCAAAGTCCATAGAGCCATCGATGTGTGCCATTGGTTCATCTAGCCACTTGTTGATTTGTTCTTGAATGTTGTCCAATTTATCGGCGATTTCATGATCAACAGGGTACTTCTTGGTTGGAATAAGTTCAGTTTCACTTGATTGCACAAAGTACTTACCGTTGTCATCTTGTTGGACGTCTAATTCGATGTGTCCGATGTATTGGCCACGATGACCTGGTTGAATGATTGGAACCCCCAATAGATGACCGGCAATCTTTCTGTGTTGGTGACCGGTGATGATTGCATCGACACCCTCAACGTGGGCTAGAATATCGTATGTTTCATTTTCACCATTTAAGACTTCGGTTGGGACACCTTCTTCATCACGTTCGATTCCACCGTGATAAATAATGACGTTTAAATCGCTTTTTTCGCTCATTTCAGGGATGTATTTAGCAGCGGTGTCTTTGGCAGAAAGGAAGGTTAAACCAGCTAAATGGGAGCTTTTTTCCCACTTAGTGGTCCCTTGAGTGGTTAGGCCTAAGAAACCGACCTTCACACCACTAATATCTTTAATTTCGTATGGGTTACCAAAAGGGTGCTTTCCATCTTGATCAATAATGTTGGCACAAAGAAAATGGCGATTACACTCATTTATGGTGTTGTGTAGGTATGATAATCCGTAATTAAACTCATGATTTCCTAATACTCCAAAATCGTAATCAACGGCATTAAACACATCGTTAATTTGTTTTGGTGCAGATTGTTTTTTGATTTCAGCAATGTAATATGCCAATGCTGAACCTTGTAAAAAATCTCCATTATCGATGGCTACGACGTTATCCAGCTTGGTTCTAAGATCTTTGATTGCTGTAGCGCAACGAAGCACCCCAAAGGGTTTATCGTCCTTTAAGTTCACATAGTTAGTGGGGAACAAAAAGCCGTGCGTATCACTTGTCTCTAAAAGATTTATTTTCATCGAGCCACCCCCATCTTAAATTGTTATGATTCTTCCGTTTCTTTTGTTGTGTATATTTTATCACTTTTTTTAAAATGAAAAATTAAGATTTGATTAACATTTACCTTTTCTTAATAAAAATTTAAATTGATTTATCTTATAGGTATGTTAAGATAATTACAGTTAATTGTATTTACATTTAGTAAGTACTACTAACCTAACCATAATTGTTTTTATAAAAATTAAGCGATTAAGGGGTGATATAAATGTTGAATCTTTACGTAGCACCAAGTAGTGCATCCAGTCGTAAAGCCAGAGCCTGGTTAAAGGGCCACGATATTGCTTTCCGCGAAAGAAATATCAATTCAAACCCATTGAATGCCGACGAGGTAAAACAAATCTTACGTCTTACTGAAAATGGGAGTGAAGACATCATTTCAACAAGATCCAAAATTTTCAAAAAGCTAAACATCGATTTTGATAGTTTGTCACTATCAGACTTGGTAGATTTAGTTGTGAAGTATCCAGACCTTATCAAACGTCCTATTGTGTTTGATGACAAACGTTTGGAAGTTGGGTACAATGAGGAAGAAATTCGTCGTTTCTTACCCCGTTCCATTCGTGAAACTGAACTAAAAGAATTAGAATCACAGTTGGAAGCTTAATATTTTAGAGTGACGGCATTACTTTGTAATGTCGTTTTTTATTCACTCAAAAGGAGTCACATTATGATAAAAATGATTGCGTTGGATTTAGACAACACACTATTGAATTCAGCCAAAGAAATTAGTGCTGAAAATGTTTCAACACTACAAAAATTACATAAAAAAGGAATTGCCGTTGTGCTTTGTACCGGTCGTCCGATTAATGCGGTTTGGCCATATGTAAAACAACTCGGTTTGACAGATGAAAATGATTACACCATTACATTCAACGGTGGGATGGTCATCAGAAATCATGATCAAAAGGTGTTAAACCAAAAGGGACTAACCCTAGCTGATTTCTCTTTGATTCACCAATATGCATTAAATAATGATTTACCATTGGATATTCTAGATTTTGAAAAGGTCTACGAATTAACTGATTTGGTCAAATCTACCTATAAGGAAGTCTTGAATTCACCACTTGAATTTGTCCCAAAGGATTTCAATGAATTAGAAGACAAACCATACAGCAAGGCCATCATGTCAGAACAAATTGATACATTGGATAATGCTCGCGCTAATTTCCCAGCAGAAATTACTGACCATTATAAAATTGTCCGTTCTCAGCCAAAAATCATGGAATTTTTGCCATTAAACATGAGCAAGTCTTACGGTTTAAATATCTTGTTAAACCACTTAGGAATGGATTTTTCCAATCTGATGACGTTTGGTGATGCGGAAAATGATTACGAAATGATTGAAGCAGCCAAAGTCGGTGTTGCCATGGGCAATGCCTCTGATGAAATCAAGGCAATCGCCACAGACGTGACCGTCGGCCACGATGACGATGGGGTGGCAGTATTTCTACACAAATACTTTAAAGACTAAATAAAAAAGGACTTAAACGAGAAGTTTAAGTCCTTTTTGTTTACTTGTTGTTTGCGAATAAGTAGTTTAAGTATTCCATAAATGTCTTTAGGTAACGCTTTTCATCTACTTGAATTGCAACACTAGCAGTAGGGTTTGGATCGTCTAGGTGAGCAGTATCACCGGTAGTACGTCCGTAGTTTAATTCACCTGTGTGAACCAATAGGTCTAAGTCCAATGTTTGAACGAAGCTAGGGTCACAAGCAACACCAACGGCTAATGGGTCGTGTAGTGAACAACCACCTAGGTGTGGGTACATTTCAGCGTAAATATCGATGTAGTAGTCAACGATATCAGCGAACTTTTCACCTGCAACAGTGCCTAAGTCACGCCATTGTTGAGTTTCTTTTTTAGTTAGAAGAGTTCTTAATGTAACGTCTAGACCAACCATAGTATCGTGTAGTGGGCTTCTGAATACTTCGTTTGCAGCAGTAGCATCTTGGTTGATGTTTGCTTCGGCAGCATCAGAAACGTTACCAGGAACAGTCAAAGCACCACCCATTAGAGTAACGTTACCGATTAAATCGGCAATTGATGGGTCCTTACGTAATGCTAAGGCTAGGTTGGTAAGTGGACCAGTAGGGATGATTGTTAAATCCTTACCGTATTTGTGAGCAGCTTCAATGATGAAGTCGACACCTGATTGTTCTTCCACTTGGCGGCTACTTGCTGGTAATTCAACTTCACCAACACCGTTAACACCATGAATGTGAGCTGAAACTTCCATTACTTCAAAACTGTCAGTTTCTAGTGAATGTGGTTCACCTTCAAATACTGGTACGTCAGTAGCACCTAATAGGTCTAGAATTTCTAGTGAGTTCTTAGCGGCTTGTTCTACCAATACGTTTCCGTATGAGTTCACAACACCTACTAAATCGGCGTTAGGGGCAGCGACAGCGTAGGCGATAGCCATTGCGTCATCGACACCTGTATCAACGTCTAAGATAATTTTTTGCTTTGCCATAATGAAAAACCCTCCCAATATTAATTCCCCTCACGGATCTATGCCCATGAACATTTTTCATTAACTTTAATTATATGGGCTTTCCGTCCAAAATAAAAGGGGATACTAAGAAGTTTTTAAGGAAATGACATATAAATACGAACAAATTTAACGAAAATGATAAATTTGTTAATAAAAAATCCCAACCTCTAAACGAAGTTGGGATTTTTTTGCTAGTTTCTAAATAGGAATTCAGCAATTGTCTTATCCAATGTTGGGTTTTCATGTAACATTGAATGTTCAGCAGAAATTGGATCTCCACGGTATAGGTAGAATGTGTAGCTCTTAACGTAAGGCTTAACAAGTTTACCCATTGGTTTAACGATATCAACGGCTTCTTCACCATCGGTACCAACGTTGTAAATTTCTCCTGCGATGTTAAAAATCTTTAGGTTACGTGGTAAGTTCTTAGCACGTTTATCACCAGCAGGATAGTCGTTGGCGATACTTACGAACTTGTTAATCTTAGGAGCATCCTTTTGCTTAGGATTTCTAACCATGTATTCGTAAGCGATTTGACCACCAGATGAGTGACCTAAGAAGTTAACTGATTTAATGTGATAAGTCTTGTATAGGTAAGTCATCACATTCTTCATTTGTTTAGCTTCTTTGATTGGGTGAGTGTTGTCTTCAAAGATTAATTGAACTAATGGGTTGTCAGCTGAAATCTTCTTGACATATTTCTTCATGGTAGTAACCTTACCCTTGCTAGAAATATGAATACGAAGAGCACGCTTAGCAATGCCGTGATCGTTGAATTGATTAATGAAGTCATCGGTTGATACGGCGTTACCACCATAACCAGGGATGAAGATAGTAGCCGTTCTAGTCTTGTCTACCTTAACATCATTTAGAACACGACCTCTGAAAATCCATGAGGTAGTGATGAATAGGGCAATTGCTTCAATAATCAAAACAATCCCAATGATAATTTTTCTGCGTTTGCTGTGCATAATTGTTCTTCCTTTGCTAAAGTATAATTATAAGATACATAATATATTAAATAACACCAAAATAAAAGGAGTTAAAATAAAATGTCAGATGAAATCTATGATATTACGATAATTGGAGGAGGCCCCGTTGGAATGTTTGCCGGTTTTTATGCCGGACTACGTACCGCCAAATTCCAAATCATCGAAAGTCTTTCAGAACTAGGGGGACAAGTAAATGCATTATATCCAGAAAAAACGATTCTAGATATCCCAGCCTATCCTGCGATTTCAGGTCGTGATTTAGTGGCTAACTTAAAGAAACAACTTGCCACCATGGATGGTGACATTAAGTTGAATCAAACAGTAGTCAATGTTGAGAAAGTCGACGACGTTTTCAAGGTTACCACAAATAAGGGAATTACCAAAACTAAAGCCATCATTATTGCCGTTGGTAACGGGGCATTTAATCCACGTAAACTAAGCGCAGATGGCGTCGAAACAATCTCAGACCAACAACTAGTATACACCGCTTCAGACTTGGATGCTTTTAAAAATAAAAAAGTTTTAGTTGCTGGTGGTGGTGATTCAGCAATTGATCAAGCACTAATGCTAGAAGATATTGCCGATGAAGTCTACTTGCTACACCGTCGAAACGAATTTAGAGGACTAGAACACACTGTGAACTTATTGAAGCAATCAAGCGTTAAACTAGTCACACCATACTTGATTAAGTCATTAGAAAACGTGGACAATAACCAAGTTAGAGTTCACGCTAAGAAGATGAAAACTGATGATGAGTTTATCGATATTGACGTTGATAAGATTCTGGTAAATTACGGTTTCATTTCTAATAATAAGGACATGCAAGGCTGGAATGTTGATATAGAAGAAGACCACCATGCCACAAAAGTGGACGGCAGTCTTCAAACTAATATCAAAAACATTTATGCAGTCGGTGATCAAGCGAAATACGATGGTAAACAAACCATCATCGCTACTGGATTTGGAGAAGTTCCAATCACAATCAATGCGATTATGAACGACCTATACCCAGGCAACCGCGCACCTATTCACAGTACTCAATTATCATAAAAAATTATTTTTTCTTAGCATCCTTTGAGGGGGTGCTATTTTTTTTGATCGTTTTTTGTAAACTTTGCACCTCTCTAGTCAAAACTTCGATTTGTTTCGTTAAGTTATCGATTTTATCGTCTGTCGCATCCTTATCACCATGGGTGAAGAAGTCGGTAATCGTAGAGGTCAACAAACCAATAAAACCAATTCCACCGAACATTAGGAAGGCGGCGATTAGCTTACCACCTGCGGTTTGCGGTGAAATATCACCGTAACCAACGGTAGTGGCAGTCGTGATTGCCCACCATAATGAGGTGGATAAATCGTGTTGTTCGAAGTGTGAGTAAATCAAAGCACTGAAGATTAGAATCACGATACTGATTGAGAATAGGTAGATAAAACCAGTGTCGTAAATGAAACGGTGAATTCCACCGGTCACTTTTCCGTCCCAACCAAACTTCCAGAATAGGTTGTAGTGACGGACAATTCTAATCACACGGTATAAACGAAATACGACGAAAATCGGATGGGCCGGGATTAATGAAATCAAATCCAACGATGTTTCTAATAAGAATTGTTTGTGGTTCTTGGCCAAAAGAAAGCCGGATATGTAATCAATAATGTAAAAAATCCAGATACCATAGTAGATATTCCCTAATATACCATGATAGATGTTGATAACACCGAAGTAGTCTAGACCGACCATTACAACGGAAGCAACGGCGATGAAAATAATAAACAGACTATAAATTAGTTCGACGGTTTTGTTTTTAAATTGTTTCATTATTTCAACTCACTTTTTTCTATCTCTTAATCCAATTATAATCATTTTACCTTTAAGTTAGTTTAAAGCAAATAAAAAACGACCAATCTTTCAATTGGTCGTTTTTATTTAGTTATCTGCGTTACTGTTCTTGGAGATTCGAGATGATCCACCTTTATGGTTTAATTCCGGTGCATCAGTCTTGTATAGGGATTGAGTTGATTTCTTCTTAAGTTTGTCATACAAACTAGTAGATTTCTTACCCAATTCTGTTTCGGCTCCAAGTTCCTTTTGGAAACCGTCTTGGTAATTGTAATCCTTAGGATTTACCGGTGTGAATCCGCTAGGGGTGTAGAAACGAAGTAAGTTTTGTTCGTTTAATTCATCAGAGAATGATAACTCGGTGTTAACGCGAGCTTGCATCTTGTTGAAGACCTTTCTTTGATGAGGGGTAGGGTGAATGACCTTACCAGTCTTGTTGTTGTAGATAGTACCACTGATTGAAGTGTACTTAGTACTTACCCAATCACGGTTTCTAAATGCAACTACAGTATCGTGTTGTTTAGAGAATAAGTCTGTTCCAAATTGAATGTATTTCTTAGTGTTAACACCTAGTAGATGAAGTAGAGTTGGTAAGACATCGATTTCACCACCGTAGGTCTTGTCGATGTAACCTTGTTTCATGCCAGGGATGTTAAACATCAATGGAACACGTTGTAGTTGTGCGTTATCAAAGTCAGTCCAGTCATTAGGGTTCTTGCCTAATGCTCTAGCAAGGCTTAGGTTTTCGGAGTTAGAAATACCATAATGGTCACCATATAACATGATGATTGACTTGTTCAACAAGCCAGCCTTTTGTAGGTATGCGTAGAATTCTTGGATGGCTTGATCTAGGTAATGAGCAGTCTTGAAGTAGTTATCAACCTTGGTATCACCTGTGTTAGTAGTCTTAAAGTTACTATCTTCGTTATCGATTGAGTAAGGGAAGTGGTTAGTAACTGTGATGTACTTAGCGTAGAAAGGTTGTTGTAATCTTTCAAGGTACTTAACGGAATCTCTGAATAATAGTTTATCCTTCAAACCGTATCCCAATGCCTTGTCACCGGAAGTATCGTAATAACTTTCGTCGAAGAAGTATTGATAACCCATGTTCTTGTAAACGTTGTTTCGGTTCCAGAAACTAGCGACATTTCCGTGGAATACTGCAGATGTGTATCCCTTATCTTGTTTCAAGATTGCAGGAGCTGCTTGGAAGACGTTATCGCTTCCAAATTGGGTAAACATTGAACCTTGAGGCAATCCATAGGTACTAGTTTCTAGCATGTTTTCAGCATCAGATGTCTTTCCTTGCCCCACTTGGTGGAAGAAGTTAGAAAAGGCAATCGTTGACTTGCTATGGTAGAGACTATTCAAGAATGGTGTTACTTCCTGGCCGTTTACCTTCTTATCGATTAGGAATTGTTGGAAACTTTCCAAGTGAATGATGATTACGTTTTTACCCTTGGCTAGTCCAAACATGGATCTTTCAGGGGCAGCGTAATGCTTGTTGATGAACTTTCTCACGTCATTCATTTCTGACTTGGTAGCCATTGCACGCAAGTCCTTTGTGTGTTGAGTAGAAATGGCGTCGTAGACTGTAAATGAGTCTACACCAAGGTATTTAACGATGTATGTACGGTCAAAAGTTCTAGTAAGAAGTTGTGGTCTGGCCATTTCACCAAATGATAGGTTGGCGGTGAAGATTAACACGGCAGCCGAAGTGATGGCGAATGCACTTTTACCACCGAACTTCTTGTTATCGATACGAATTACTCTAAATAATAGTAGAAGTAATACTAAAACGATATCTAACCAGTAGAAGACATCATGAGGCATGGTAAGTGCAAGTGATGATCCGCTAAGACCTTGGTTAACCTTGGAGTAACCGGTCATTGTACTTACAGTCATGAAGTCGGTAAATTCACGGTAATAAATAACGTTTAAATATAATAGTAAAGTGTTTAACCCATCAATTAGTAGAATGATAGGGTAAAATAATCGACTTGATTTAATGTACATTGCAAGTCCGAACAAAAGCATTGTAGTTGCGATTGGATTGATGAATGCTATGAAGTATTCAAACGGATTTGCAAGTCCTAATTGGAAATCAGTGAAATATGCGTATATAGTTTTAGCCCAAAATAAAGCAACTAGTAGGATGAAGAATCCAAACCTAGTGGACATTTTAGAGCGCAGATAATTTATCGCTTTCAAAATGAAGAGCTCCTTTGATATAATTCATACTTAATATTAACAGACCGGACAAAAAAAGGCATGTTTTTTTCGTGTTATAAAGACATCACCACAATATGTGGCGAAATTAAAATTAGTCATCACCATATATAGTTGCAAATTTATACAAATGTTGTAAAATAAAGTTAAATCAGTAGGAGGATGACGGCATTGCTAAAAGGTAATACTAAAAAATTAAATGTTCAGTTAAGTGATGGACAAATAATTGAATTCATGCCAGAGATGGTCCATAGTGACTTGCTAGCTTTGACTAGTAACCAAGAGATTATCAATCGTACTGAAAGATTAATCTTAGTCCAATTGAGTTCCTACACTATCATTAAACTACACGAACTACAAATGATAATTTATAAGACGCTAGATAAATTACGCTACCATAAGATTGCGTCTAAATACTATAATACTGAATTAAGTTAGGCAGAATATTGTCTAACTTTTTTTATTAGTGATATTCTATTATTACCAGTTTAAAAAGGGGATGAATGTTATCACATTTAATCTATACGTTGTTCGTCACGGACAAACATACTTCAATATTTACAATCGTTTGCAAGGATGGAGTAATTCACCTTTGACCGATAAAGGAATTGAAGGTGCGCAAAAGACTGCTAAAAAGCTAGCTGATACTCACTTTGCAGCAGCTTATTGCAGTGATACTACCAGAGCTATGCATACCGCCAAGATTATTTTAGACGGTAACAATGCTGATTCAGTTAAGCAACCAACCATTTCAAATTACCTAAGAGAAGAATTCTATGGTTATTATGAAGGAAACGACATGGATCAGACCTGGTACGTTGCTGGAGCCCCACATGGACTACCAACATTCAAAGATATCGTTACCAAGTATTCAATTGGTAAGGCCAAGGACTTCTTAAAGGAAGCAGATCCTTTCCACCAAGCCGAAAGTAATGAAGAATACTGGACGCGTTGGGATAAGGGATTGGACCTAATCAGAAGCGATGAAAACATTCATGATGGTGACAACGTCTTACTAATTAGTCACGGGAATGCCGTGTTGAGTTTAGTTGAACGTTTCGGTGAAGGTAAATACGATGTGACTGAACGCCCAGCTAACGGAAGTCTTACTAAGTTAGAGGTAAGCAATGACCAAGTCAAGGTTGTCGACTATAACATTCAATAAAGACAATAAAAAAGACGATTACATTTTGTAATCGTCTTTTTTGGATTTTAAGAGATAGGATTAAGCTACTCGACCGTAACCAACAACGTGCCACCATGGGGCGTGAATTCTTTCACGGACAACTCCACGGTTTTGAGCATCAATCATCTTGCCTCCACCGATGTACATACCAACATGGTAAATCTTCTTCTTTGAAGAACCGATGAATACTAGATCACCTTTTTTAAGGTGTTTCTTAGCCACTTTCTTTGAGAAGTGGTATTGTTGTTGAGCAGTTCTAGGTAAGTTAACACCTAGACCATGGCTGTATATGTATTTTGTAAAACCAGAACAATCAAAAGTACGTGAACCTTCTGAACCATAAACGTAACGGTCACCTAGTTTTGACTTAGCAACACGGTATACTGAAGTAAATTGACTGTTAGTATCAGCATGGGCAGTGTTGTTGTTACTTGCAGCGGCACCTGCAAATAGTAGTGAAGTAAATGCGGCAGCGGTTATAGCAAATTTAGTAATAATCTTTTTCATCTCTCAAAATCCTCTCTCTTATAAAAATCTCTCTCGTTTTTTCTCTATCTCAATATATTTCATATGATAAGGGATTAATATTTCAAGAATGTAACAAAGTAATTTCAAATTAATTAAAACTTTGCAATTTTAATGTAATCTTTATAATTTTAGTGTTTAATATTTACTGTACCCAATTAAAGTGATGAAAGGGTTCCTGATTTGTGGTAAATTTATTATGTAGATTACACGAAAGGAACCGTTGAAATGTCGGGCTTAAAGAAATTATTTCCCCAAAAAATTGACCTTAATCGTCTAATTTTTAAGATTGGGGAAGTTAGCAAGATGATGGACGTGTCAACACGTCAACTTCGCTACTGGGAACAAAAAGGTTACATTACCTCAATTAGAGACGATAAGAGTAGCTCTCGCGTTTTTAATATGGAGAACTTAAATAAAGTAACATTAATCAAACATTATTTAGATAAGGGATTCACCCTTACAGCTGCAAACGATACAGCTTCTGAAAACATCGCTAAAATGCGCTATCTAAGAAGATTTATGATGAATGCCTTTGAAGATGTTGAGACAATCGATGGTCAACCAGTTGTCAATTTGGGTTACTTTAATGAAGAAAAAACTTCCATATTATATGCCTCAGTTGATGAGAATGACGAAATAAAATATCGTGTTGTCGATATAAAGAAGAAGGATAAATGATGAGAAAAAAGAAAATGAGTTTAACTAAGAAGATTGTCTGGCTAGTTGTTGTTTTGGTTGTACTATTTGGTGGATACAAGGCTGCCAAACAAATTCATAGCACAATCAGGGAAAACCAAATTCAAAAATCTGATCAACAACGCATTGAAGAAGCACAAGCAGAAGCTGCAAAGAAGCGTCATGAATTTGCGGAAACCATTGCCAAACCAGCTGTTCAAGTTTGGAATAAACAACACGTTGTGTTACCTAGTGTTGTAATTGCCCAAGCTATCCAAGAATCTAACTGGGGTCAATCAGAACTATACAAGAAGGCCTACAACATCTTTGGTGTTAAGGGAACATACAAGGGTCAATCAATTCAATACTACACAGATGAATATGTAAGTAACGACACTAAGGTTGGTAAGGGTGTCAAAGTCGTCCGTGAAGGAGACAAGAAAAAGATTTCCATTCCGGCAACGTTTAGAAAGTACCCAAGTGTCTACGATGCAGTGGAAAACCACAGTACTGTTACAGCACTTAACTTCATCAAACAAAAGAATGTTATGAGTTACGAACAACAAGCTAACATGCTTCAAAAGAACGGTTACGCAACCGATCCTAACTATGCAAAGAACTTAATTGCATTAATCAAACAATACAATTTGTCTAAGTATGACAACGAAATTAGTAAATAATAATATTTGATAGTTTTAACTATATTTTCAAAAATTTATCTTATATAATAGTACAAAAATAGTAGAGGAGACTTTAGGTGATACCATTATTAAGTAAATTATATGGTCCGTTTTTTGATTTGAATAACTGGCACAACGTAATCTTTTCGGAGGATGCATGGGTTGTTATTTTATCCCTAGTATTAATCGAATGTTTACTGTCAGTTGATAATGCGGTGGTGTTAGCCACGCAGGCTCAAGTTTTACCAACTAAGAAGGAACAAGAAGAATCATTATTCTATGGTCTTTGGGGTTCTTATATCTTTAGATTTATCATTATTGGATTAGGGGTTTTCCTAATTCACATTTGGGAATTAAAGGTTGTTGGTGGATTATATCTTTTCTACTTAGTCTATGCGCACTTTGCCCATTCCGACAAACAGAAAAAATCCATGTTCAAACAATCTGCCAACGAATCCAATCGTAAACGCTTTTGGATGACAGTATTGCAAATTGAATTTATGGATATTGTCTTCTCCGTTGATTCCGTGTTAGCTGCTCTAGCAATCTCTGATAATCCAGTGATTGTATTGCTAGGTGGATTAATCGGAATTCTATGTATGAGAGGAATTGCTGAAGTTATCATGTTAGTGATGAAGAAGGTCCCAGAGCTAAAGACAATGGCATACTTCTTAATCGCAGTGATCGCTTTGAAGTTAATTCTTTCAATTCCAATGATTGATATCGAAATTGAACCACTTCACTTTGGTTTAATCGTATTAGTTACATTCATTGTAACTTTCATCATTCATTTTATTCGCAAAGCAAAGAGGTAATATCATGGCTACAACAATTACAAGGGAAAACCTTGCACAAGAAACTGATAACAAAATCACTGTCATTGATTTTTGGGCACCATGGTGTGGTCCTTGTAAGATTATGGATCCCGTGCTTGAAGCAATGGAAGAAGAATTCGGTGACCGCATTCACTTTGGTAAGATGAACGTCGACAATAATGAAGACGTTGCAAAACAATACAAGGTGATGGGACTACCAAGCATCGTTTTATTCAAAAACGGTAAGGCGGTTGAAAAGGTAACCGGAGTATATCCAAAGGAAAAGATGGCACATTATCTAAACCGTAAGCTAGAAGAAATGTAAATTTTAGTTGACGGATTAAATCCGGAGTGCTAATCTTAATTTAATCAAATAAAGTAAAAACAATTATTCCAAACTAAGTAACGAATTAGCTGGGTGTCAGGAAGTCGGTGGTTGCTGCGAACCGATCAGGTTAATTACGATGAAATACATTGGATAGTGTCTACCCAAGAACGGTAACTAGAGTCGTTATTTCTAGAGAGTGAGTGACCACTACGTGTGGTTACTAATTTGGGTGGTACCACGGTAAAAATACAAATAAGTCGTCCCTGTTGTTTTAGACAACAGGGACTTTTTTTATGGAAAGAAGAAGATAATATGAGAATTGCAAACTGCGGAGGATTAATCCGATATTAAGATAGATAAAAAACTACATATATTAAAGTTTACATTATTTAGAGGAGAGATATTATGCAAGAAGAAAAGAAACCGACAGTCACTTTGGCTGAGGGAATTATCGTATTAGTTGTCATGATGGCGATTATGTCATTTGGTGTGATTGGTTTAGGGATTTCACCCGAAGTACCAATTCTAGCTGGAATTATGTTATTGGTATTTTGGGGTCGTTTTAAAGGCTTCAAGTGGGATGACATAGATGAAGGATTCGTTAAAGGAATTAAAAATGGAATTGTTCCATTATTTATCTTCCTATTAATTGGTTCATTGATTGGTGTTTGGATTGCCTCAGGGGTAATTCCTTCATTAATGGTATTTGGTTTCCATTTGATCAACATCAACTGGTTCTTACCATCAATCTTTCTAGTATGTGCCTTAGTTGGTACTTTCATTGGTAGCGCATTCACTGTTATCTCTACTTTGGGGATTGCGTTTATGGGAATCGGTATCACAATGGGCATGAACCCAGCGATGATTGCTGGTGCCGTTATCTCAGGTGCTGTATTCGGTGATAAGTCATCACCACTATCAGCAACTGTTAACCTAGCAGCTGCCGTATCAGGTGCTGATCTAATTGCTCACATCAAGAACTTGATGTGGTCAACTATTCCAGCAATGATTGGTTCATTCATTATCTTCGTGTTCTTAAACCACAGTGATGGTAAGGCCAACCTAGGAAATGTCGACAAGACAGTCAACGTATTGAACAATAACTTCCACATTTCATTATTAGCAATTATTCCCATCGCACTCCTACTTATCTGTGCATGGAGTCATATTCCAACAATTCCTACATTATTTATTAACATCATTGTTTCAATCGGATTAATGGGAATTCAAGATCACAAACTTTCACTACTAAAGATTAACGACCTAATTACCAATGGATTCGTATCAAAGACTGGTAACAAGTCAGTCGACCTTCTTCTATCAAGAGGGGGCATTAGTTCCATGATGGGCACTCTAGCATTAATCATGATTGCTTTAGCATTTGGTGGATTATTAATGCATCTAGGCATCATCGACGCTGTGGTACAACCACTTACTAAGCATTTAAACAGTGACGCTAAGCTAATCATCGCCGTAATCTTCACTGCCATTGGTGTGAACGTCTTCGTTGGTGAACAATTCCTATCAGAAATTCTACCTGCAAACGCATTTAAGAAGGTCTTCCACCAAGCTGGACTAGCACCGGTTGCACTAAGTCGTGCGATTGAAGATGGTGGTACCGTTATTAACTACCTAATTCCTTGGGGTGTTGCTGGAGCATTTATTTCAGCAACATTGGGTGTCCCAGCAAGTCATTTTGCACCATTCCTATTCCTAAGTATTTTGTCTCCAGTATTCTCAATCTTGAGTGCGGTCACAGGAATTGCGATTAAACACAATAAAGATTAACTAATATTTAGAATAATTTAATGCTATTAAGAAAAAGTTAAAAAACCTATCATAAAGCGGTTTGTGATAGGCTTTTTGTTTGCATTTTTTTGCGTTGCACATCACTTCAAATGAAACATAAAAGGGGTAAATCGAAAAAAATTCAAAATTTTTTTGCAAAAATTGCCTATATATTGTACACGATTATTAAAACCGGAAAGCCGAGTTAATCGTCATTGTGTTCATTTGTGTTTCAAAACATTACAGGAATATTACTATATTACAAACGAGATGATGAATGTAACTCGTATGTAACACTCATGTAACATTAAGTAGATAGAATGTGCATTCGTTGTTAAAGAACAACAATTGCAATTTTTCATTTTTTAATTTTATATAGGAGTGTTTCAGTTATTAGATATAAATTTCATGTTTTATTTCTTGTAATCGCAATCTCGTTCGCGGGATTACTTTCTATTTACCGAAATGCTACTGTAGACACTAATGCGAATACAGTAGTGACTGTGAAGTCTGGCGATACACTAGAAAACTTGTCAGATAAGTACAATGTTTTCATGTCTGTTTTAGAGCATGCTAATGGCAAGTATAGTGATGATTTATTAGCTGGAGATCAAATCGTTGTTCCAGATAATAATAATGATGCAAAAGACGATAAGAAGGTTTCAAAGCAACACTCGAATAAGTCAAATAAACATCATTCTACTTCTAAGAAACAAAATCAATCACAATACAGTGCTCAATCAGCATGGAACAAAGCAAATGCCGAAGCAAAGGCATGGATTTCTTTCCATGAATCTACCGATTCATACACCGCACAAAACGGTCGTTACTATGGTAGATATCAATTAGATAGTAGTTACCTTAACGGTGATTACTCACCAGCTAATCAAGAACGTGTCGCTGAACAATACGTTGCGAACCGATATGGTTCTTGGGTAAATGCCAAACAACATTGGGTTGCCAATAACTGGTATTAAAAAGAGACGTTGAAAGTTTTACTTTCAACGCCTTTTTTTTACCCATTTTGATGCTAATTTACGTTTTGCAAGGTTTTTTTAAAAACTTTTTTGGGGATTTTTTGCCAGATTAGAAACATTTTTAGAATAATTTAAGCTGTGTGTAACGTTTTAAATCGCTCAACCACAGGCTATACAGTGATTTTGATGTCATATTGTTACAGCGTAACGACAATATTACGAAAAGGCCAAATCTTTTAACTTGTGTGATATAGGCATGTAACAGATACGATGTAGTATATATCACAGTTAATCAAATCGATTAACACTTTCGACGATACAGAAATACAGAATTATAGATTTTTATAGGAGTGAATTATTATCGTTAAATTAAATAGTATGAAGTCAATGTTATTTGCTACTGCCGCAGTAGCTGGATTATTTGTAGCTGGTGGTGCTAACGCACACGCAGATCAAACTGCTAGTGCAACTGCACAACAACCACAACAAGCTAAGGCAACAGTTAAGAAGACTGTGACTGTTCAAAGTGGTGATACTCTATGGGGATTATCACAAAAATACAACGTTTCATTAAGTTCACTTAGAGCAGTTAACAACCGTGTTAACACAGATCTAATCTATGTAGGTGAAAAATTAACTCTACCTACAAGTGCAACTGTATCTACTGATCAAAAGACTGTAGCTTCAACAACTACTACTCAAAGTACTACAAACCAACAATCAGTAGCACAAACTCAACAACAAGCACAACCACAACAACAAACTCAAGTTCAATCACAAGCTCAACCTCGAGTACAACAAAGAACTCAAAGCACAACTAACTACAGCCAATCAAGAAGCACAAGCTACACTGGCTCAAGCAGTTCTGCTAAGGCTTGGATTGCTAACCGTGAATCTGGTGGTTCATACACTGCCTCAAACGGTCAATACTATGGTAAGTACCAACTAGGTGCTGCTATGCTACACGGTGACTACTCAGCTGCTAACCAAGAAAGAGTTGCTGACCAATATGTTGCTGCCCGTTACGGTTCATGGGATAACGCTAAGTCATTCTGGTTACAACACGGTTGGTACTAAGATCTTAGCCGATTTATTCAATCGATATTTATTTCTACAAAAAGGCGCCTTTACTGGCGTCTTTTTTTATTGCCTGATAATCCTATCATGACAGGGTTATTGAATTTGTTTGCATAAAAACATTAAATAATGACTTGTTAAATTTTTGAAGTGTGATATATTATAAACAACATAAAAAGAGATTCGCCTTTAAGTATTGACCAGAGAGTCAGACAAGGCCTATGCGTAGAAACTATACGCCATCAGTGTAAACAACAGACATTGAGGGACTTTTCTGACACGGTCAGGGAAGTCCTTTTTTATTATCTTGGTTTCAATTAAGCAACTCCAGAGAGGGTGCATTGGAATATACGCAATCAGACCATTCCAAGCACCCACTCCATCGAGTTGGGTGCTTTTTTAGGAGGATGGATACATGCAAACACATTTTTTAGATCTTAATCAGTTAAATGATGACGAAATCATGGGACTAATTAAATTAGCCATCGAGTATCGAGACGGTAAACTAGTGAAGCTAAAACGTCCGGTCTACTTCGCTAACATGTTCTATGAAAACAGTACGCGGACACACACATCATTTGAAATGGCTGAACGCAAGTTAGGCATCACACCGATTAACATTGACCCTAAGAATAGCTCGGTGCAAAAGGGTGAGACCTTATCAGATACAGTTAAGACCTTACAAGCAATCGGAGCAGATGGGGTGGTCATCAGACATAAGACGACCGGTTGGTATGAACCACTAGTCGACGACAAAAGAATCCACACAGCGTTGGTAAATGCCGGAGACGGTAGCGGCCAACATCCATCACAAAGTTTGCTAGACTTGCTTACCATCTACGACGAGTTCAAAAAGTTCAAAGGCTTAAAGATTGCCATTGTCGGAGACTTACTTCATTCCAGAGTGGCACGCTCGAACGCTGAAATTTTGAAACGACTAGGCGCCAAGTTATACTTCGCCGGACCAGACGAATGGTACCCAAGTGATTTCGATAACTTCGGGGAATTCACCAACATCGACACTATCGTCGGTAAAGTCGACGTCATGATGATGCTAAGGGTGCAACTGGAAAGACTAAACGAGGATGCGCGTGAAAGTTTCACCGCCGTCGAATACGCCAACATCTTCGGACTAACCGAGGAACGTGGCAGCAAGATGAAGAAGAAAGCCATCATCATGCATCCGGCACCGGTCAATCGCAACATCGAAATCGCCGATTCACTTGTCGAAGCACCACAATCGAGAATCTTTCGACAAATGCAAAACGGGGTGTTCGCCAGAATGGCCATCCTAACATCAATCCTAAAGAGTAAAGACTTAATTGCGGAGGACGAATATGAAGACATTAATTAAAAACGTGTATGTAGATAACCAATTAACATCCATCCTAATCGAAGATAATAAAATCAAGGCCATCGGCACTAACCTAGGCGACAAGTTCAATCACGTGATCGACGGAAACGGGGCAACTGCACTACCCGGACTAGTCGACGTCCACGTCCACTTCAGAGATCCCGGACTAACTTATAAGGAAACCACAGAGACCGGAAGTAAGGCCTCAGCACACGGTGGCTTCACCAGTGTCTGTGTAATGCCAAACGTCAAACCGGTTGTGGACACACCACACGAGTTACAAGAACAATTAAGTCTAAACCAACGTGAGAGTGTTGTGCATGCCTACCAATACGCCGCAATCTCCAAGCAACTAATCGCATACAAGCCAACCGACTTCACCCAAATGGCTGAGATGGGCGCCATCGCGTTTACCAACGACGGCCACGGAGTCCAAAACGCCGAAACAATGTACTTAGCCATGAAGGAAGCTCAAAAGCTAAACAAACCACTAGTAGCCCACGTCGAAGACGACTCACTAATCAACGGAGGGGTGATGAACGCGGGAGCTAAGGCCGACGAACTAGGCCTTCCAGGGATGTCACCACTATCCGAATCATCACAACTAGCCAGAGATTTGGTTCTAGCAAAAGACACCGGCGTTCACTACCATGTCGCTCACATCTCAACTAAGGAATCAGTCGAACTAGTCAGAATGGCCAAACAACGAGGCGTTAACGTTACCGCCGAGGTTTCACCACATCATCTACTACTAGACGACTCAATGATTGAATCAGACAACCCAATGATGAAGATGAACCCACCGCTAAGAAGTCCAGAAGACAGACACGCACTAATCGCTGGTCTAATGGATGGGACAATCGACATGGTTGCGACCGACCATGCACCACATAGTGAAAAGGAAAAATCAGGATCAATGAAGGATGCTGCATTCGGAATTGTCGGTATCGAAACAGCATTCAGCCTAATGTACACCAGCTTTGTTAAATCAGGATTGGTTGACCTAAAGACATTGGTGAAATGGATGAGCAAAAATCCAGCTGACATCTTCCACTTACCTGCGGGTAGGTTAGAAGAGGGCCAACCAGCTGATTTAACCTTGATGGATTTAGACGATGAATACGAAATCGATGCCAACGACTTCTTGTCAAAGGGTAAGAACTCACCATTCATCGGCCAAAAGGTATATGGCAAGACAAAACTAACATTAGTAGACGGCAACGTCGCATATCAAGATGGGAGCGTGGAATAGATGCAAGAACGATACCTAGTATTAAAGAATGGATCAACATATGAAGGAATCGGATTTGGTTCCAAGAAGGTAGTGCACGGTGAATTGGTTTTCTCAACAGGGATGACCGGTTACCAAGAAAGCATGACCGACGCCAGTTATGACGGTCAAATGCTAGTGTTTACCTACCCACTAATTGGAAACTATGGGGTCAACAGAGACGACATGGAAAGTTTGCACCCATCAGTCGCAGCCATCGTCGTAAACGAAATTGCTAGATTAGTAGGAAACTGGCGCAGCAACATGACACTAACTCAATACGCTGAATTAGAGGACCTACCGGGAATTTCCCAAATCGATACCAGAGCGCTAACCCAAGAACTACGTGACGAAGGTTCCATGGAAGCTGTCATCGTCGACGACTTAGACCCAGAAACAATTAAAGCAGCCTTTGACCAACCACTAGAAAGCACCTCCGCACAAAGTGCATCAACTAGCAGCGTCTACCAAGCCCCTAACACTGGTTTGCGTGTCGCTTTAATCGACTTCGGACTAAAGGACTCCATCTTACGTTCACTAGCGCAACGAAACCTAAACGTGACCGTCTTCCCATCAACCAGTACAGCGGAAGAAATTCTAGCCAGTCATCCAGATGGCATTCTATTATCTAACGGACCTGGCGATCCAAAGGACCTAGAATACGTCCTACCAGTCATCCGCGAACTAGAAGAACAACTACCAATCCTAGGGATTTGTCTCGGCCACCAACTATTCGCGCTAGCAAACGGCGCTAACACCTACAAGATGAAGTTCGGCCACCGTGGGTTTAACCACGCGATTGCAGAAGCCGGTAAAAAACAAACTTACTTCACTTCACAAAACCACGGATACGCGGTCGATGCTAAATCAATTCCATCAACTGAACTAGAAATTACCCAAACCGAAATCAACGACGGAACTGTCGAAGGAGTGCGTTTGAAGAACAGACCAGCATTCTCGGTCCAATATCACCCAGATGCATCACCTGGACCACACGATGCTGAATACGTCTTTGATGACTTTGTAAAAGCAATGCAAGATAACCAGAAAGCGGGGATTTAAGATGGCAAAACGAACTGACATTAACAAGATTTTAGTAATTGGATCCGGCCCAATCATCATCGGGCAAGCTGCTGAATTTGACTACTCAGGCTCACAAGCTTGTCTAGCATTGAAAGAAGAAGGATACGAAGTAATCCTAATCAACTCCAATCCAGCGACTATCATGACCGACACAACCATCGCCGACAAGATTTTCGTTGAACCAATCACATTGGAATTCATCAGTAAAATCATCCGCCAAGAGTTACCGGACGCCATCCTACCAACACTAGGTGGGCAAACTGGTTTGAATATGGCCAAAGAACTAGCTGACAGTAACATCCTAGATGAGTACAACGTCGAACTACTAGGGACCAAGCTAGACGCCATCGAAGAAGCCGAAGACAGACTTCGTTTCAAAAACCTAATGGAAGAAATCGGTGAACCAGTTCCAGAATCAAAGACGGTCGAAAACATGGCAGACGCAATCGCTTTCGCCGAAGAAATCGGCTTTCCACTAGCAATTCGTCCAGCTTACACACTAGGTGGAACCGGTGGTGGATTCGCGCACAACATGGCCGAATTCGAAGAAATCATGGAAAACGGATTGCGCCTATCACCAATCAGCCAAGTCCTAGTGGAACGCTCAATCGCTGGTTTCAAAGAAATCGAAATGGAAGTAATGCGAGACCAAATCGATAACGCGATGATTGTCTGCTCAATGGAAAACGTCGATCCAGTCGGGGTCCACACCGGAGACTCAATCGTTGCCGCACCGGTGCAAACCTTATCTGACCGCGAATACGAAATGTTAAGAGACGCCGCACTGAAGATTATCAGAGCTCTTCATATTGAAGGGGGCTGTAACGTGCAAATGGCACTAAGCCCAACTTCAATGAAGTACTACATTATCGAAGTTAACCCACGTGTCTCACGTTCATCAGCGCTAGCATCAAAGGCAACCGGATACCCAATCGCCAAGATTGCCGCCAAGATTGCGGTGGGAATTAATCTAAACGAAATCAAGAACCCGGTAACTCAAATCACACTTGCTCAGTTCGAACCAGCTTTAGATTACGTCGTAACCAAGATTCCACGCTGGCCATTCGATAAGTTTCCACAAGCTGATAACCATCTAGGAACCCAAATGAAAGCCACCGGTGAAGTCATGGCCATCGGTCGAAATTTCGAAGAATCTTTATTAAAGTCAGTTCGTTCTTTGGAAATTGACCAACGTTACTTTGACCCCGCCGAATATGAAAACGTCGATACTGCCGACATGCTTCAAGCAATTGAAGACCCAACCGACGATCGACTATTCATGATTGCCGAATTGATTAGAAGAGGGGCAACCATTGAACAAATCAATGCCCGCACTCAAATCAACCTATTCTTCCTAGATAAAATCCAACACATCGTCGAAATTGAAACAGAGTTAGCAACCGACCAATCACTGCCAATGTTGAAGATGGCCAAACGTTACGGTTTCTCGGATGAATGGATTGCTAAAATCTGGGACACAGAAGAAAGCAAAGTGCGCCAAATGCGTAAGGATAACCAAATTGCCCCGGTATACAAGATGGTTGATACATCAGCTGGTGAAATTAAGGCGGCGACTCCATACTTCTACAGCACATGGGGCCAACATAGTGAATCAGAAGTATCAGACAAGAAGTCAGTCCTAGTACTAGGTTCTGGTCCAATTAGAATCGGTCAAGGAGTCGAATTCGATTACGCCACAGTTCACGGTGTGCAAACCTTACAACAACTGGGTTATGAAGCCATTATCATGAACTCCAACCCAGAAACGGTTTCAACCGACTTCTCAATGTCAGACAAACTATACTTCGAACCACTAACCATCGAAGACGTACTAAACGTGATTGACATTGAAAAACCAGAAGGTGTTATCGTCCAATTCGGTGGTCAAACCGCCATCAACTTGGCAGAACCACTCCACGAAGCAGGCGTTAAGGTTCTAGGAACAACCGTCGAAGACATCAACCGTGCCGAAGATCGTCACGACTTCGACCAAGTTATCAAGCAATTAAAACTACCTCAACCACAAGGTGACACCGCCACCAATATCGATGAAGCCCTAAAGATTGCTAACCAAATTGGTTACCCAGTCATGATTAGACCTTCATACGTATTAGGTGGAAAGGCAATGGAAATTGTCCACGATGACGAAGAACTACATCGCTACATGACTAAGGCGGTCCACGCATCCAACGACCACCCAGTCCTAATCGACCAATACCTACTAGGTTCAGAAGCAGAAGTCGATGTTGTCTCAGACGGAGAAAATGTGGTCATTCCGGGAATTCTAGAACACATCGAAAGAGCCGGAATTCACTCAGGGGACTCAATGGGAGTATACCCACCACAAATCATGTCACAAACTGTTCAAGACCAAATCGAAACCGCAGCGGTTGAACTAGCCAAGGCACTAAACACCAAGGGATTGATGAACGTCCAATTCGTCATTAAAGACGACGTGGCATACGTCATCGAAGTTAACCCAAGAGCATCTCGAACAGTGCCATTCATGTCCAAGGTGGCCCACGTCCCAATGGCTGATCTAGCAACTCGCATCATGGCCGGTGAAAAACTAGCCGACCTAGGATACAAGTCAGGAGTGGTCACACCAGCCAACCGCATTAGTGTGAAATCACCGGTGTTTAGTTTCTCCAAACTACCACTAGTCGATAACACACTAGGACCTGAAATGAAATCCACCGGTGAAGCGATGGGTTCAGATACCAGCTACGCCAAGGCACTATACAAATCATTCATCGCATCCGGAATTACAATTCCAACTTCTGGTAACGTCTTATTCACAGTTTGTGATGAAGACAAACAAGAAGCATTAGAACTAGCCAAACGTTTCAGAAAATTAGGGTTCCAAATTAAAGCGACTGCAAACACTCACCGCTTCTTCCAAGACAACGGACTAGACAATACACTAATCCACAAGTTCTCAGAAGACGATGACAATAACCCGGTCAGCGAATTAAACAAGCAACACTTAAAACTAGTCGTTAACACCATCGACTCAACCGAAGCGACTTTCGACGATGAAGCACAAATTAGAGCCGCAGCGATTGAAAACGCAGTGCCATTGTTCACCGCATTGGACACAGTCGCATCATTGTTAACAGTACTAGAAGATCAAACACTAACCGTCAACGCACTTTAGGAGGAATTCAAATGTCAGTAGACTTATCAGCACAAATCGCCAACATGTCAGTAAAGAACCTATTTTTAAACGCGTCAGGAATTCATTGTCAAACAGAGCAGGAACTAGATGAATTGATGAACGAATCAGTATCAGGAGCAATGGTAACCAAGAGTATGACTCCCAAGAGTCGTTTTGGAAATCCGCTTCCCCGTTACTACCGTATGGAAAATGGCTCTATTAACTCAATGGGGCTACCTAACCAAGGGTTCGATTACTACATTGATTACTTGAAGAATCATGAACAAAAAAAACCAATCATAGTTTCAGTGGCGGGGATGTCAAAGCAAGAAGATTTGGAGATGCTACACCAACTTCAAGATAACGACGACTACCAAGGTTTGACCGAGTTGAACCTATCCTGTCCAAACGTGATTGGCAAACCACAAATGGCCTATGATTTTGCAGCTGCTGATGACTTACTGCATGAGGTATTTAGTTTCTATAAGAAACCATTAGGAATTAAGTTACCGCCATACTTTGACCTAGTTCATTTTGACATGATTTCTGAAGTATTGAACAAGTATCCACTAAGTCACGTTAATACGATCAACTCTGTCGGAAATGGTCTGTGGGTTGATACCAATTCTGAAACGGTTGTATTAAAGCCAAAGGGCGGCTTTGGAGGCGTCGGTGGATCAATGGTCCTACCAACCGCCTTAGCTAATGTCCGCGGCTTGCGCCAACGTCTAAACGATGACATCAAGATCATCGGAACCGGTGGAGTTACCAACGGTCGAGACGCTTTTGCCCACATTCTATGTGGTGCTGAAATGGTTTCAATTGGAACACAACTATACGAAGAAGGTTTGACTACCTTTGAAAGAGTAACCAAAGAGCTAACTGACATTATGGAGGCCAAGGGATATACATCACTAGATGATTTCCGCGGCAAACTAAAGACAATTGAAGACTAAATAAAAGACCGACATATGTCGGTCTTTTTTATACATAAACTCCAATAATTAGAAAATAATTAGAAAAGTATGTTGACTTTCTAATTATTAGTGATATTATTCTATTAATCGCCGACGATATAACGTTATATAATGTATTTAATTTTTAGGATGTGATTTTATGAAAAAATGTTTTAAATTCATTGGGGGATTTTTTATCCTTGCGTGTTTGACTGTAATTCTTTCTTCTTGTGGAAGTTCCAATAAGTCTAGCTTAAATCAAATTAAATCAAGTGGTGTATTGAGAGTTGGAATGATTAGTTCTAACCCACCTTATGAGTTCCATACGGGTTCTTCTAATGGTGAAAGTACTTTAAGAGGATCAGACTTGCATCTAATTAAAAAATTAGCAAAAGCATTGCACGTGAAATATACAATTCAAAGTATGGACATGAACGGACTATTGCCATCAGTACAAGCTCATAAAGTTGATATGCTTGTAACAAGTCTATCTCCTACTCCAGAACGTGAAAAAGCTGTTGATTTTTCAGATGTTTATTACAAGAGTGAAAATGTATTTTCAGTTAAAAAGTCAGAAGTTAATAAATACAATAAGAACCCTAAGCTATTGGATCATGCAACAATTGCTGTAGTTAATTCTTCTACTCAAGAACCAATGGTAAAGAAAATGTATCCAAACGCTACAATCAAAACATTTACTACTGTTCCTGACCTTGCTTTGGCAGTAGCGAATAATAAAGCAGATGCTTTCTGTATTGACCTTCCTACAACCAAAATCTTGTTGAATCAAAATAAAGGTCTTGGCGAAACTAACATTAAACATAACGATGCAAGTAAAGGTGCTGCAATTGTCCTACCTAAGAACACATCTAAAGATCTAAAAGAAGTTGTAAACAAGGTAATTCATGAAAATAAAGACAACTACAAAAAGTGGGTTGTTGATGAAGCGAAATATGTAAAATAAAGTTGAGGTGATTATATGTCTTTTATATCAAGCTTTTCATTTATGTCTCAGTATTGGATGATGTTTGTTCAAGGAGTTATAACAACAATTGAATTGGCGATAATTTCCATTGTTTTTGGATTTATTATCGGAATTGTATTAGCAATACTTAAAAAATCTAAATATTCTATTTTATCAATATTCGCCAAGGCTTATATTGGATTTATTAGAGATACACCATTATTAATACAAATTTACATTGTATACATTGGATTGCCTATGATTTTTGATGTTAATATCTCTGATTTTGCAACAGGTGTTATAGCTCTAACTTTATACTCAGCTGCATATATAGCTGAAATTATTCGTTCAGGTATTGAATCATTACCTATTGGACAATTTGAAGCATCATTAGCATTGGGAATGAATAAATGGAAGATGATGAGAGATATTATTTTACCTCAAGCTATTAAAAATATTTTACCCGCATTAGGAAATCAATTTATCGGAAATGTAAAGGATTCATCTTTAGTTTCAGTTTTAGGTATTACAGACTTAATGTATCAAGCTCAGACCGTTCGTGGATCAACTGCATTGGGCGTTCAACCTATTTTAGTGGCAGCGGCGATATATCTTGTTATTACCTGGATTTTGAACTGTGGAATGTCATATGCAGAAAGGAGGATGAGCGTAAATGATATCCGTTAAGAATTTATCTAAAAATTATGGAAACAATAAAGTTGTAAAAAATGTTGATTTAGAAGTAAAAAAAGGTGAAGTAGTAGTTATTATTGGTCCTTCTGGTTCTGGTAAAAGTACTCTTTTGAGGTGTTTGAACTTATTGGAAAGACCAAATGAAGGTACTATTAAGTTTAATGATAAGAATATTGATATAAACATGAAAGATGTAAAATCAATCAGAACTAAGGTTGGTATGGTATTTCAACAATTCAATTTATTCCCCCATTTTACAGTGTTGGAAAATGTATGCCACGCTCCAGTAGTAGTTCAGAAAAAGCCTAGAAAGACTGCCGAAGAAGATGCTAAAAAATTATTGGAATCAGTTGGTTTAGGAGATAAGAAAGATGCATATCCTTCTTCTTTATCTGGAGGCCAACAGCAAAGAGTGGCTATTGCAAGAACGTTAGCTATGAATCCGGATGTTCTTTTATTCGATGAACCTACATCAGCTTTGGATCCTGAAATGGTAACAGATGTATTACGTGTAATGAGAGACTTAGCTCAGCATGGTAGAACAATGATTATCGTTACGCATGAAATGGGATTTGCTAAAGAAGTTGCTGATAGGGTTGTGTTCTTTGATAAAGGGAAAATCGTTGAAACGGGAACCCCAAAAGAAATATTCGATTTTCCTCAACATGAAAGAACATGTGATTTTATATCGAGAGTACTGCATGTTATATAGAAAGTGTGATTTTTTTGATAAATAAAGATGATAAACTTCCATTATACATTCAAGTGAAAAATGATTTGATAGCAAAAATCAATAATCACGTATATAAGGTGGGAGACAAGTTACCGACTGAAGATGAGTTAGAAAGTATCTTTGGCGTAAGTCGAATAACTATTCGTCGTACCATTTCTGACATGGAAGAAGACGGTTATCTTTTGAAAAAACAAGGTAAGGGTACTTTTGTCATTGAAAACCAGGTAAAGAGAAATTTATTAACACTAAATGGATACAGTGATTTCATGTCTTCTATCAACCAAAAACCAAAAAGAAAAATCATTAAAGTAACAACATATGAAAAAGACGAATGGATTTCGGAACAATTAAAGCTGGATAATGAAGCAACATATACGGTTCTATCAAGAGTATTGAAGTTAGCGGATGGGAACTTTGGATACGAAATTAATTATTATCCAAAAGTTTATTTTCCAGAAATTGAAAAATTTATTTCTGATAATAGATCAACTACGGATTTATTAAGTACGCGTTATCACTGCTCAGTAAAGAATAGTAAAAAGATAATCAATATGAGCTTTGCAAATACAGAAATTGCCAACTATTTAAATGTTCTCAAGGGAGAGCCGTTATTCAAAGTAGATAAAATTAATTATGACGTTAATGAAAAGCCTGTTTTTGTTTCAGTTATGTATTATGTTGGTGCAAAAACAACTTTCGTTGTCTAGTCATACGATTGGGAGAATTATTATGAAGGTAGTGGGAATTGGAGATAACGTAATTGATATATATTGTGATCAAAAAGTTATGTACGTAGGTGGAAATGCTTTAAACTTTTGTGTTTTTTCTGAAGAAGTAGGAAGTAGTTCATCTTTTGTAGGAAACTTTGGAAATGATGAATTGTCAAAGTTCGCAATTTCCACGCTTAAGAAACTGAATATAGACATTAGTCATTCTAAGCGCTTAGAAGGAGAAAATGGATATTCAAAGGTGAATTTAAACAATGGTGACAGAGAATTTATCTATAGTAACCGTGGTGGTGTTCTAAAAAATAAAATTTTACTAGAACAGGATGACTTGGATTTTATTAATAGAAACGATTTAGTGCATTTTAATATAAATGGTAATAGTGATGACTATTTGAAGTATATCAATGGGCCGAAGATTGTTTATGATTTTTCTGACTTGTTTGATGAATCAATAATTAAAAAGAATGCTCCATATATTGATTTGGCATGTTTTTCATGTCCGAAATATTCTGAAAAAGAAATGTTTGATCTTATTGATAAGGTCAAAAAAATTGGAATTGAAAGAGTTTTGTGCACGTCAGGGGCAAAAGGAGCTTGGATCAATGATGGTAATCGTGTAATTCATGTTCCTGCCCATATCGTTTCCCCAATTGATACTATGGGAGCCGGAGATTCTTTTATAGCATATGTTTCTAACAATATATTCGATAAAGATAAAAGTAAGACAATTAAAGATATTCTTACAGAAGCGTCTTATTACTCTTCGAAACAAGTAATGAGAAATGGCTCTTTTGGATACGGAAGAAGATTTTTCGAAGGAGATATCTAAAATGGAAAAATATATGAATACTTCTACACAAGAAGAAATTAAAAAGATAGTTAATAAGATAAAAGCAAAGCAAGAAAATATTAAAACAGTCTTTTTTGTTGGATGTGGAGCATCGTTATCAGAACTTTACGTTGGAAAATATTTCCTTCAACAAAATTCACAAAAGTTGCAATCATATTTGATTAATGCAAACGAGTTCAACTATGCAAAGCCTGTGTCAGCTAATGATCAAAGTGTTGTCATTGTTGCCTCTTTGGGTGGAACTACGGATGAATCAATTGAGGCTGTTTCGAGGGCTAAATCATGGGGATGTCATACAATTGCAGTTACTCATGAACCTAAATCTGATTTAACTACAGATGCAGATTATACAGTTACTCATGGTTTCTTCGAAAGTTACGCTGCAAAGGCAGCAAAACAAAAGGTAGTTCTTGAAATTGCGGTTGAAGTTCTTCAACAGTTTGAAGGGTACAAAGACTACAAAGATATGTCTGATGGAATTAACAAAATCGATGATGTTATTAATTCTGCAGCAAGCAATTCATATAATAATGCAGTAGAATTTGCTGATAGATATAAAGATGATAGTACAATTTATACCTTAGCAAGTGGACCTACATTCGGCTCCGGATATTCAACAGCAAACTTTATTTTTATGGAAATGCAATGGATATCATCTCCACTGATTAACAGTGCTGAGTATTTCCATGGTCCATTTGAATTAACTAATACCGCTACACCATACCTTTTGTTTATGAATGAAGGATCATCCAGACATCTAGATGCTAGAGCATTGGCGTTTTTACAAAGATTCAACGCTAAGGTTACAGTATTAGATGCCAAAGATTATGGATTAGCTGATTCGATTCCTGAAAGTGTAGTTGATTACTTCAATCCGCTACTATTAACTGGAGTTATGAGAGTTCATTTAGAGCAATTAGCTATTGCCAGAAAGCATCCATATACTAAGAGACAATACATGTGGAAGTTAGAAAGTTATTAAATAAAAAAGTAGTCATTAACTATATGACTGAACTGAACCCCTTGAGTTGGAGAAATCTAACCTAAGGGGTTCTTTTATGTTTTCTAAAGAATTAAAATTAGCTGC
>NZ_BOLX01000013.1 GCF_016861915.1 Apilactobacillus nanyangensis
TGTCACCGGTTGAATACCGGATCAATTCCTCCCAGAAAATAGCATAACCATCTTCCAATTTTAGGGGTTCAGGTCACTAAGCAAAAGTGCTTAGGTTTTTTTGTTTTAGAATTCGTTCATTAATTTCCCCATGGCATAGTGAATAATCATGGTTAGAATTCCGATGATGATGTTTCTGATTACTGCGACTTTGACTTTACCGTCACCCAGTTTGGCACTCATAAAACCAGTTAGACCTACAGAAACAATAACGGCTAAAATCGTGGCTGGCCAGCGGTAAATTCCACTTGTTAGACTCATTGCAAGAAGTGGGAATAATCCACCTAGTGCGGCTGAGAATAGGGATGAGAAGGCCGCTGACCACGGATTCATGTAGTGGTTTAATTCGATGTTGTACTTGATGCTAACCATTGTTTCCAATGGTTTCTTAGCAATCAATTCATCGGCAATTTCTTTGGCGGTTTCTTCGGTAATTCCACGACTCATGTAGAATTCTTGAACAATCTTCTTTTCACCTGCCAGGTCGTTTTTTAATAGGTAACGTTCTTTTTCTACCGATGAGCTTTCGGCGTCACGTTGTGAACTAACGGATGCGTATTCACCGGATGCCATTGAGAAGGCACAGGCAAGTAGGTCAGATAGTCCGGCGATAAAGATTGTGAAGATGTTTGGGGTGGCCACGGCAACTGAGAACAAGACACCAACGACGGTAAGAATTCCATCGTTAGATCCCAATACCCCAGCTCTTAAGGTATTTAGTCGTTCATCCATTGTGGCGGTTTGTTTTTTCTTTTCCATTGTTATTCCTCCCTAGGCTAGACTTCCGACTAGCAAACCAATTAGATAGGTTACTAGCATGGTTAACATTCCGGATGCGACGTTTCTTAATGTCGATTTCAAACGGTTGGCGTTACTCAACATTGCTGCAGCATATCCGGTCAGCGATAGGGCGATTAGGACAGCAATGAATGTTGCTATTACCTTAATGTTAGCAGGGAAGAGGGAGATAGCGACTAGCGGTAGGATGGAACCTGTCGGAAATGAAATCATTGATGAAATTGCAGCTGCATATGGACTGGTGAATTGATTGACGTTAAAACCGTATTTTTCACGAACGGTTGTTACCAATGCGTCTTTGTTCATCATTTCGGTAGTGGCTTTGGTGGCCAGTTCGTCTGAAATACCACTATTCATGTACTTTTCTTTGACAATATTGAACTCTGATTGATAATTATCCTTTAATGCGACCTTTTGTTTTTCAACGGCGTTTTTTTGCGAATCACTTTCTGAATTGACGGAGACATATTCCCCCATGGCCATTGAAACAGTGCCGGCAATCATACCAGCAATCCCAGAAATAAAAATTGAGAAGGTGTTGCTAGTGGCACCGGCAACACCGATAACGATACCGGCAACTGATAGGATTCCGTCGTTAGAACCCATCACACCGGCACGGATGATGTTAATGCGTTGTGCTAAAGTTTGTTTTTTCATATTGAAGGCCCTTTCTAGTTTATAATTATTATTAACTAGTAATAATTATAATTCACTTTTTTCGTAAAGTAAACCCTTCATTTTTAAGGTACTACCGAACATTTATTTTTTCAATAACTAACAAAATATTTATTGAAAATATTGATATATCAATATCTTATAGGATCAATAAAATTAGAAAATGATTAAAAATTATATTGTAATTTTAATGAAGTTATATTATAGTATTTAACAATATGATGCTCATTGAAAATTGGACTAATTGATTAGAAACAATCAATTGGTCCTTTTTTGCATATTTAGGAGGAATTGTAATGCCCAACTTATCATCATCACTTGTTGGTAGACATAACCAACGATTGAATGCATTAGCTCCATCGGGAATTAGAAGCTTTGATAAAAAGATCTCTTCCATTGATGGTTTGATTAAATTGACAATTGGAGAACCAGACTTGGATACTCCAGAACACGTTAAACAAGCAGGAATCGATAGCATTAAGAATAATGATTCCCATTATGCTGATCAAACTGGTAAAAAAGAATTGCGAGATGCAATCTCCAATCATTTATCAAATAAGTACGATTTAAATTACGATGCTGACAGTGAAGTGATTGTGACAGTTGGTGCCACAGAAGCCTTATACTCAACATTTCAAACAATTATTAACAAGGGAGATAAGGTAATCGTTCCAACACCCACTTTTGCTTTATACTTCCCAATCATTGAAATCTTAGGTGGAGAAGTCATTAAGGTCGATGTATCTGAAGACGACTTCATCTTAAAACCAGAGAAATTAAAGGCCATCCTAGACGAATATGGTGACTCAGTGAAGGCCTTATTATTGAACTATCCAAGTAATCCGACCGGAGTTGAATATTCTAAGGAAGACTTAGCCGGACTAGCAGAAGTAATTAAACAACATCCGATGTATGTTTTATCAGATGAAATTTATAGCGACTTAACATATGGAGTAAAACATTACTCAATTGCCAACATGTTACCTGAACAAACAATTTATCTAAGTGGTTTATCAAAATCACATGCGATGACAGGTTATCGAGTTGGATACATCTGTGGACCAGCCGAATTCATCAAGAAGGTTGGAATGGTTCACGCGTTCGTAGTTACATCAGTTACAAATTCTGCCCAAGTTGCGGCGGCTGAAGCATTAATCAATGGTGAAAATGATCCTGTTGAAATGGCTAAAATTTACCAAGAAAGACGAGATATCCTATACAAAGGTTTGACTGAATTAGGTTTCTCAATGCCAGAACCAAAGGGAGCATTCTACATGTTCGCAAAGATTCCAGCACAATACGGTAAAGATGATGAAAACTTTGCAATAGAATTAGCTAAGAAAGCTAAGATTGGTGTTATTCCAGGTAGCGCATTTGGACCTGGTGGAGAAGGTTACATCAGATTGTCATATGCTTCATCTAAAGAAGTTATTTTAGAGGCGCTAAAACGATTACAAATTTTTATGAAATAAAGGGGTAATTAACATGGACAGAAGAATTCCAAACATCATGGGGACTCAACACCCGGACAACGCTAACGTTCCGTTTTTTAAGAACGATAACGAAAAGTTCGTGTCCGCATTCAATGAAATTAACGAAGCGTATCAAAACTATTCCACATTAGATGCAGATGAATATATGTGGGATTGGGAAGGAAAACATGCTGACTCTTCCGTAATTGATCGTTTGTATTCTGAACATTACGATTACTTCAGTAAACATCCACTTGGTAACGACAAGTTCTTAACTTTCCGTTTACCAAACATCTGGGAAGAAACTGGTTACAGCTTAATGCAAGCTATGACTACTATCTTATTAGCTGAAGATTTTGCTCAAGACTTAGGTTTCAAAGACCGCCCATTGTTCGAAGCAATCTTACCAATGGCTAGAACTGCAGAACAATTGGTAAACATGGAAGAAAAATTCTCAAGCTTAGCTCACTTTAAATCAAAAGAATTTGAAAATGGTCACGAAAATAACGACCGTTTAAGAATGATTCCATTATTCGAAAGTTTTGAAGCTCAATTCAACGCTCCAGATATTTTGAAGAAGTACGTTGAAATTTACAAAGACGAATTTGGTGAAGACTTAACATACCTACGTGTGTTCTTAGCCGGATCAGATTCAGCTCTATCAAATGGTTTCTTAAACAGTATCATCGGTAACAAGTTAGCCTTAACTAAGTTAGGTGAATTCGAAAACGAAACAGGTATCGACGTATACCCAATCGCCGGTACTGGTAGTGCTATCTTTAGAGGGGGACTATCTCCATTAATGGTCGACAGATATCTAGAAGAATTCCCAGGTCTAAAGACTGCTACCATCCAATCAGCGTTTAGATATGATTTTGACTTAGAAACCGTTGTTAAACCAGCAGTAGCTAAGTTACGTGATGGTCTACAACACAATGCCTTTAGAATCATCAACGACGATGACCAAAAGACATTGTTATCAGTTGCTGATAAGGCTGCCAAACAATACCATGAAACCTTAGATCCACTAATCAACGACTTACAATCAGTCTTTGATTCATTCCCTAAGCGTCGTGATAGACACCAACACGTTGGTATCATCGGATACTCTAGAGATGTTGATGGATACAAGATGCCAAGAGCTATCACATTTACTGGTTCACTATACTCAGTTGGGGTTCCACCTGAAGTATTAGGTACTGGTCGTGTGTTAAGCCAATTAACTGATGATGAAATCAGAGCATTGAAGCAATACTATCCAAACATGAAGCATGACTTTGCCCATGTTTTGAAGTACTACAGTGCAGATGCCTTAGATTCATTAATCGAGAAGAACACTGCTTGGAAGGGTGTTAAAGAAGACATCCAAGCCATCGAAGACGCATTCGATATCAAGGCTGGTCCAACTAACGAAGAAGAAAAAGAACACGCTAAGTTAGCAAACGATTTAGTTCGTATTGATGACCAAGAAGTTCGTGAAATCTTAATTGAAAAGATGGGACGTCTAAGACATTTCTTAGGTTAATTCCAAATAAAAAAAGCTAGTGAGGTTTACTCACTAGCTTTTTTATTATGTGTATTTATTTTGGTTGTGTTTTAATAGCCAGATTAACATGACAGTAACGATTAACATGATTGCTGCAGCTACCCAGTAGGTGAAGTGCATTCCATAAACGAATAGGGAATCGTTGCCAAATGGGTAGGTGGTAATTTTTTTACCGTTCTTAAAACTCATTGCACCATACAAAATGGATGTCGAAATTGATAAACCAAGGGTAAAACCGATGTTTCGACTTAATGCTAGGATGGAACCGGCAATGCCTTGTTGATCCTTGGCTGCGTTTTCCATCACCATTGGATTGTTTTGGAATAAACCATTCGCGGTGGAGAAGACGACGAAACCTAATAGCATCACCATTAGTGTCCAATTAGGTTGCATGATAGCGAAGATAACTTCAGCCGCCACAAAGACAAGTGAAGCACGTAGTGACATGATCACCGCACCGTACTTATCACATAGCACACCACCCAAGTAGGCTGTAAAGACGTTTACCACCGGTAGGACGCTCATTAGTAGTCCGGTGTGTGATGGTGAGAACTTCAAGGTGTCTTGAATGTAAAATGGAAGCAAGACATTGTTGAAGTAGATGATGATGTACATGAACATCAAAGCGATGATACTGATTGAAAATCCAGGATTCTTAAATAGGCTCAATGCTAATATTGGGTCATCGACGTGACGTTCTACCATAATAAATGCGATTAGTAGAACTAGACTAGCGATAAAAGCCAAAATAACGCTGGTATTAGCGAACCCAATTTGTTGACCAGTAAATATACCAATAAAGAATAAACCAATTAAGACGGCCAAAATAATGAAACCTGGCCAATCGATATGAATGACTTGGCGTTCCTTGATTGATTTCTTTTGATAGACGAATTCGCCAAATACGTAGGCGAAGATTCCGATTGGTACGTTGAATAGGAAAATCCAGTTCCAATTAGCAATGGAAAGGATGATTCCAGCCACCGCAGGTCCAGCAATGTAACCAAGTTGACCGATGGTGGTATTGATTCCTAATGCACGACCACGAAGGTTAAACGGTACCGATTCAGTAATGATTCCTAAATTAGTGGCCATGGTCATGGAAGCACCTAGACCTTGTAGACAACGGGCAATCAATAGAATAATTAAGTTTTCAGAAAGTCCACAAATTAGTGAACTGATGGTAAAGATTAAAGTTCCAAGTTGAAATATTTTCGCCTTGCTGATTTGATCCCCTAGCTTACCGAATAAAATCAAAGACATACAGATTAAAATTAAGTAGGCCGAAGATATCCATTCTGCTTGGTTCATTGGAATATGTAAGTCTTGTGATATCTGCGGTAAAGCGGTATTTACGATACTCATGTCAACGGTTCCTAGAAAGGAAACTAACGCCACTGACATGATGATAAAAAACTGTTTGCGATTCATTTGAGCACTTCCTTAAATTGATAATATTAATTGTATCAGATGAGCGACAAAAGAAAAATTATGGAGTATAGTATCATAAATGATAAAAAGAAGGTGTCGCCATGGACATAGTCAAAAATGATGAATATATTGGTGATAGTCGTTTAGCAGAATGGTATTTTAAATCAAGGGATGGATACGAGCTGGATAGCTTTTCGCTGGGATATTTTTTAAAGGACTTAGGTGATTTTGTCGTTGTAAAGACCATCGATTTAAATGGTGCGTTGGACACAATAACGGCATTTTTAAAAAGTGACATTTTAGAAATTAGGTATGATACTGCATATACAGATATGCTGAATTCTTATATTGAACAAAATACTGAAAATGATTTATACGATCCCTATCATTTAATGAACCAGTGGGATACCTTTAATGCCAACACGATTCAGCAAGTTTTATTGAACTGTTTTGAAGCCGAGAAGGTGATTAGTGTTTGTGTATTAGAGGGCGAATACGTCGAGCATGGTAAGATTGTCTTGTTGACGGAAAATGTGATGACATTAAATGAATTCGAGTACCTCGCTGATTTAAACGAGCATGAGAACTGCAACACGACAATTAGAATTAACAAGACAACAGAGATTAATTTTTTGAGTAAGAATAATCATTTATACGAACAATATTTATTGAAGAAACCGAAATCAAATAATAAATAAAAAGAAATCGAGATGATTCGATGATTTATGGAATCCAATTAGATAGTGATAGTCGCTGTATTCACTACCATCAACCACACGACGTAGCGGCCATGGAATGCGGTCAGTGTCACCAGTATTTTGCATGCTATCGATGCCATAATTTAGTGGTTGATCACGACTTTGTGCCAATCAGTACAAAGGATACTAAACCGGTCATGTGTGGTCGTTGCAAACACAAACTAAGTTTTCAACAATACCAAGACAAGGTATGTCCATATTGCTTTGCTAAATTTAATCCGAAGTGCGAACTACACGAACATTTATACTTTAAAGACTAAAAAAGACTAGCGTTAGCTAGTCTTTTTTTATTGCTTAATAGTATCGATGAAGGCTAGGTAATCAGCTTCTTCACTAGTTTCTACTAAGTTGTTTTGAATTGGTTCTGATAATAAATCTACTTCGTCTTCTTCAATGTAACCAACGAATGTCGCGTTTCCCATTAGTTGAATCCAACGGTAGTCGGGTTCAGTGTGCATCTTAGTTTGCACCTTACCACCGGGGTTAAAGACGTCGATTGGTTCATTGACGTCGACTAATTCAGGGTAGTTCATCGCAAATGCCATTGAAGTGGCTGACATTCCTGTTCCACAGGCGTTGGTGAACCCAACACCACGTTCGAAAGTTCTAACAAAGATCTTGTTCTTGCCTAAAATCTTGGCGAAATTAACGTTCACTCCGTCTGGAAAGTAGTCGTTTGGTTGGTTTAGATAAGTTCCTAGATTGAATAGGGGTTCTTCTAAATCGTCATCATCTTCGATAAAACTAATTAAGTGTGGATTAGGCACAGCCATTGAAGTGAACTTTAGATGGTCACTAAATGCAGGGATTTCTTCGTTAATAATTTGGTCAAAATCTAAATTGGTATAGGGCAAATCTGAGGGGGCAAATTTAACTGGAGCGATTTGAACTCCGACCCATGAAACGCCCTTTGCGATGTCGTCAAAGACGTGGACGTTTAAATCTGCTTGCATGGTTTGAACCTTGAAATCACTTTGGTTGAACTTTTCAGCTAGGTAACGACCAACACAACGAAGACCGTTACCACACATAGAAGCGACACTTCCGTCTGAATTAAAGACCTTCATTTGGCCGATACATTCCGCGTGGTCTGAATGATCAACCACTAACAAACCATCTGAGTATGGTAAAACGTCGCTTTGTGCTAGCTTTTGTGCTAGATGACTTAATTGAGTGTCATCCAGTGAATCCTTTAGTTCATCGACATCCAATAAGAAGAAATGGTTCTCTGAACCGTGTACATAATGTAACTTTGTCATAATATTAATCCTCCTTGAAGAATTGGTTGTAGATGCTGACAACAGCCTCATCTGTGTATTCTTGGTCGATTCCAATCATAATCGCAATCTTGGAAGCACCTTGGTTAATCATGTTAATTGGAATTTTCTTTTCTGCTAATGGCTTGATGATTTGACTAATTGAACCAACTGATACGGCCATGTTTTCACCAACAACCATAATTAATGAATAGTTGTGAATCCATTCAATCTTATCGGGATGAATGGTTTCAGAGATTTCCTTACACATTGCATTGATAGTGTCATCTGAAGCTTGGTTTCTATCAAAGATGATAGTCAAATCATCGATACCTGATGGCATGTGTTCATATGAAATTCCGTACTTTTTGAAAATTGAAAGAATGGTTAAAGTACCGCCAATTTGTTTGTTCAATAGGTATGAGTGAAGGTATAAAGCTGAGAAACGATTGTCGGCTGAAATCCCGGTGATGACGTGTGAGTGCTTTACTTCATCTTCAGGAACAATTAGCGTTCCTTTATCTTCTGGTCGGTTGGTGTTTTTAACGTTGATTGTTACGTGACCCTTGATGGCGGGGATGATTGCTTCATCGTTAAAGACTGAGAAACCAGCGTAGGCTAATTCACGCATTTCACGATAACTCATCTTAGTAATTGGATATGGGTTATCTACAAGGTGCGGGTTAATCGCATAGATAGAACTAACATCGGTAAAGTTTTCGTATACATCAATATGTAAGCCGGTAGCAACAATTGAACCAGTGATGTCTGAACCACCACGAGCAAATGTAGCGATGTTTCCTTCCTTGGTGTAACCGAAGAATCCGGGGAAAACTAATTTTTCATCGTCTGAATATGCAAAGTTTTCTAAATTGGTATAGGTCTCATCAAGAAGGTTAGCAGCGTTTGGGTTAATGTCGTCTAAAACAATTCCAGCTTCCTTCGGATCGACGAAACGAGCCTTCATTCCACGACTATTTAATACGGCTGCCATTAACTTGGCATTCATTCTTTCACCGTTGGCCTTGAATGCGGCCATTAGGTATTCATCGTTTTTGTAATCGTTCTTTGCTAGGTTGGTGAATGTGTCCTTAATTCCGGCAAATTCACCTTCATCAACGTCGTATGCGTTCGCGATTTCAGCGTAACGACTAATGATTTCATCTAGAGTAGCTTGATAATCCTCTTTGTTGATTACTTGGGTTGCGTATTGAATTAATAGATCTGTGATTTTGACATCATCATCAAAGCGTTTACCAGGAGCGGAAACGACAACGACTTTACGTTGCTCATCTTCTGAAATGATGTTTATAACTTTAGCGTATTGTTCGCTATTGGCTAGTGAACTTCCACCAAATTTTACTAACTTGGACATGTAAATCAACTCGCAATCTTAAATTATTGATTTGTATTTTAACATTAAAAAATAATTAGACAAGTTATCATTTTTGGAATTTTAACGCAATTTAAGTCGCTCATATGGAAGTAAAAAAACATAAAAAAATAATTTCAAAAAATCTCTTGACGTAATTCAACTATTAGAATATAGTTAAACGTAATCGAAGAGGTCGCAAGCGAGATTAGTAGATAAAGTCAGTCACTGCAATGACTATGAGCTTTATTGAAAGGTGAACTTGCCGAAGTTAATGATTTTTTGCAGAGATCATTTTCTGGGACGTGTGTGAAGAATGCACGGACTGTCACAAGAAAATATGTCTTGTGGAGCGCTTTCGACAATTGAATCCTAAAAATTAGAAATTGATTAATAAAAATTTTAAAGGTTCTTTTGGATAGTGTGCCCACTCATCCAAAAGAACCTTTTTTGTTTTCAATTTGTCGAGTTTAAAACGACCTAAAGATCATTCGATTAGAAAGGCTGTTTATTATGACAAATCAAATTACAGATAATGATATTAATGCAGATGGACATTTGCAGATAGATGGTTGCGATGCAGTTGAGCTTGCTCATCAATTTGGAACTCCATTGATGGTTTACAACGTTTCAGCTATCCGCGATCAATTCCATCAGTTCAATAAGATTTTTGAACAAAACGATATTGATTACGAAATTTCATACGCCAGCAAGGCATTCGCCAATACAGCAATGTATCAATTGGTGAACCAAGAGGGCGGACATATCGATGTTGTTTCCGGAGGTGAAATTGCAGTTGCTTTGCATGCCGGTTTCCCAGCAGCAAAGATGAGTTTCCACGGTAACAACAAATCTTTAGAAGAATTAAGACTTGCGATTCAAAATCACGTCGGTGTCATCATGGTTGATAACTTCCATGAAATTGAACTAATCAGCCAAGTCGTTGAAGAGTTGAATGAAACCACCAACGTCATCATGAGAATTACTCCAGGAATTACAGCTCATACTCATGAATTTATCCAAACCGGTCAGGTTGATAGCAAGTTTGGTTTTGATCTTGCATCTGGCCAAGTTGAAGAAGGGTTTGAACTACTACATAAGAACCCACGAGTTCACGTATTAGGTTTCCATGCTCACATCGGTTCACAAATTTCATCACCAGATGGTTTCAACGCATTGGCCGTTAAGATGATGCAACTAGCTAACAAGTTCAACACAGAATACGACTTCAATACCAAAGTCTTGGACTTGGGTGGCGGATTTGGAATTCAATATGTTTCAACCGACGGTTACCTAGCTCCTGAAAAGTTTGTTGAAAGTATCATCAACACTATTAAGGAACAAGCCAGTCAATACAACCTACAAATTCCAGCTATCTGGATTGAACCAGGTCGAAGCATCGTCGGTTCAGCCGGTTTAACCCTTTACACCGTTGGATCACAAAAGAGAGTCGACGGCATCAAGCCATACGTCGCAGTCGACGGTGGAATGGGCGATAACATCAGACCAATGTTATACGACGCTGAATACGAAGTTGTTTCAGCAAACAACCCACGCGCACAACCCGTTGAAGAGGTTCGCTTAGTTGGTAAGTACTGTGAATCAGGAGACGTTTTAATTAAGAATGCATCCGTGCCAAGTCTAAACGCTGGTGACGTTGTCGCCGTCTTAGACACCGGAGCTTACGGATACTCAATGGCTTCCAACTATAACTTGAACCTAAAGCCAGCAATTGTCTTTGTTGAAAAGAGCAAGGCTCAATTAGTAACAAAGCGTCAATCATTTGAAAACTTATATGAACTAGATAATAACTTAGAATTAGGAGATTAATTATTATGGCAGAACTAAACGCACAAGAAATAATTAGCTACATTCAAAATGCAGAAAAGAAGACACCAGTTAAGGCATATATTAATGGAAGAATTGCACAAATTGATTTTCCACAATCAGTAAAGGTATTCGGCAATGATCAAAGCGCTACCGTTTTCGGTGACTGGAAAGACATCGAACCAATCTTGAAGTCAGATTTAGTGACTGAATACGAATTGGAAAACGATGCTAGAAACTCAGCTGTACCATTATTAGACATCCAAAACGTTAACGCTCGTATCGAGCCGGGTGCTACTATCAGAGACCAGGTTAAGATTGGAGACCGTGCCGTTATCATGATGGGTGCCGTTATCAACATTGGTTGTGAAATCGGTGAAGACACCATGATCGATATGGGAGTCGTCATGGGTGGCCGTGCCATCGTTGGGAAGCACAGCCACATTGGTGCCGGTGCAGTCCTAGCTGGTGTAATCGAACCAGCTTCAGCTACTCCAGTTCGCATCGACGACAACGTATTAATCGGTGCTAACGCCGTTGTAATCGAAGGAGTTCACGTTGGTGAAGGTGCCGTTGTTGCAGCCGGATCAATTGTTTTACATGACGTTGAACCAAACACATTAGTTGCCGGAAACCCAGCACGAAAAATTAAAGATATTGACGATCAAACCAAGGGAAAGACTCAATTAGAAGACGCACTAAGAAAGTTGTGATGATATGACCTTAGATTTAATTGCGGTGAGACGCCACTTGCATCAGATTCCAGAATTGGCGATGCACGAAAGTCAAACCCATCAATACCTATTAGAATTAATTAACGAACTTGCCACAGATAATATGGAATTTTTTACTCCCGAACAATTACCAACTGCAATTTTGGTAAAGGTTCACGGTAGCAACCCAAGTAAAACTATTGGTTACCGTTGTGATATGGATGCCCTACCAGTTAGTGAAAAAACTGGATTAGAGTTTTCGTCAAAGCACGATGATGTGATGCATGCATGTGGACATGATATTCACATGACGGTTGCAATCGGATTGTTGGAACACTTTGCTCAACACCAACCAGTAGACGACTTGATTTTCTTCTTCCAACCAGCTGAAGAAAGTGAAGGTGGTGCCAAGGTAGCAGTCGACAGTAACCTATTTTCAGGTGACTGGCATGTCGATGAATTCTATGGACTACACGACACCCCAGAACTACCAGCTGGAACCATCGGCTGTTGTTATCCAACTTTGTTTGCGGGAACTAGTGAAGTCGACATTACCCTAATTGGTAAGAGCGGCCACGCTGCTTATCCACACCAAGCAAACGACATGGTGGTGGCTTCAGCAATGTTAATTACCCAATTACAAACCATCGTTTCTAGAAACGTTGATCCAATCCAAGGAGCAGTATTAACCTTTGGCCAAATCAACGGTGGAACAATCAGAAACGTAATTGCCGGCAGGGTAGATATTAAAGGAACCATTCGTGGTTTGAACCAAGAAATGATTCAAACTGTTAAGACCAGAATTATTGAAATATGTAAGGGAATTGAAGCTGGATTCAACTGCCAAGTTAAGGTTGATATCAACCAAGGTGGTTACTACCCAGTTAACAATAACCAAGAGTTGACCGACCGTTTTATGAACTTTATGCAAGCAAATCCAGATGTGGATTTAACAGTCACAATGCCAGCAATGACCGGAGAAGACTTCGGTTACATTCTTCATCACTTTGATGGAACCATGTTTTGGCTAGGTGTTGGTAACACATCAGCACTTCACACCGATACCTTCAATCCTGATGAAAGCTGCATTGAAAAGGGAATTAACGCAATTAGTTCATTTTTAGAATTCGAAATGAGAGAAGACGATTAAAATGACACAAAATATTGATATTATGACCGCCATCATCACACCGTTTGATGACAATGGCAACATTGATTACGCTGCATTAGAAAGAGTCACTCAACACTGTCTAGAAAATGGCAGTCGTGGATTCGTGATTGGTGGAACCACAGGGGAAACACCAACACTAAGTACAGAAGAAAAGATTGAACTATACACTCGTTTCGGCACCTTGGTTGGCGATAGAGCATACGTCATCGCCGGAACCGGTAGTAACAATACAGAAGCGACCATCGAGTTTAATAACCATGTGCAAACTATCGATGGTATTGATGCCTTGTTAGTAGTGGTACCTTACTACAACAAGCCCGACCAACGTTCAATGATTGCACACTTCACAGCAGTGGCGGATCAAGCAACACTACCAATTTACATCTACAACATTCCAGGTAGAACTGGAGTAACTATGGCTAATGACACTGTGGTTGAACTATCACACCATCAAAACATCATTGGTGTAAAGCAATGTACATCAATGGATGACCTAGAGTACTTGGTCGACCATACCGAAGATGGTTTTCACGTCTACAGTGGTGAAGATGCTCAATCACTATTCGCCAAGTCCATCGGCGCTGACGGAATCATCTCAGTAGCTTCTCACATCTATGGCGCTCAAATGCGTGAAATGTATGAAGCACTAGAAAACGGTGACTACCGTCATGCTGGTGAACTACAAAGATGGTTAACCCCACGTATGAATGCATTATTCATGTACCCATCACCATCACCAGTTAAGGCCGTGTTAAACGCACAAGGCTTTGCGGTTGGGGGATGCCGTCTACCAATCTTGCCATTGGATGACGAAGAACGCAGAAATTTAGCGCGTCACTTGGAACTATCAGAAGACGCATTACTACATGACTTAGGTTTGGAGATGAGAAAATAATGAATATTTTTCTAGCAGGAGCAACCGGATCAATGGGCCAAAAGGTGGTCCACTTACTAGCGGATAAACCAGGATATGACATCACAGGGATTCTAACCAGTAAAACTGATGTGAACCCAAGTGATTACAACCTATCTGCAGACGTTAGGGTCTTTAACAGTTTAGATTCGATTGAAGGCTACTACGATGTCTGGATTGATTTCACTCAACCAAATGTCGTCTTTGATAACGTCAAATACGCAATTGAACACCACATCTCACCAATCGTTGGGACCAGTGGATTATCAGAAGACCAAAAACAAGAACTAATCAATCTAGCAAATGGTGAAAACGTTAACGGACTAATCGCCGCTAACTTCGGTTTATCAGCAGTATTATTAATGAAATTTGCTCAACAAGCTGCTAAGTACTTCTCAGACGTAGAAGTAATCGAAATGCATCATGAAGACAAGACTGACTCACCATCAGGAACTGCCATTCACACAGTCGACATGATGAGTGAAACCAAACAAGGTGAAAACATCAACCAAGAAGATGAACCAGCAAGAGGGATGTACTACAAAGGTGTTCCTGTTCATGCAGTTCGCCTTCCAGGTTACGTGGCCCACGAACAAGTATTATTCGGAGGCCCTGGTGAAGCATTAACCATTCGACAAGATTCATTTGATCGTGAATCATTCATGCAAGGAGTTTGGGTAGCATTAGAAAAACTTCCTGAACTACATGGATTAGTCGACGGTCTAGAAAATATTTTGTAGGAAGTGATTGTATGCCAAGAACCAATTCACAGCTTTTGAGAACTTATAACCACCGTTTAAACGGAATCGCACCATCTGGAATTCGTCATTTCGACGACACGATTTCAAAAAACTCTGATCTAATCAAATTAACTTTAGGGGAACCAGATTTAGATACCCCTGAACATATCAAGCAAGCTGCGATTCAAGGAATCAACGACAACGATTCACATTACTCAGCTCAAGCTGGGAAGGTCGAATTAAGACAAGCAATTACCAATTACTTATCTACCCGCTGGAACATTGAGTATGAGGCTGAAGAGGTCGTGGTGACCAACGGTGCGACTCAATCAATTTATTCAGCATTACAAGCAATTGTGAACCCAGGCGATGAGGTCATCATTCCAACCCCAATCTTTTCATTGTACGAACCAATCATCGAAATCTTGGGTGGTCACGTGGTAGATGTTGGTACCAGCCAAACTGGTTTTAAATTGACACCAGCGTTGCTAGAAGATGCCATAAAACAACATCCAGGCATCGTTGCATTAGTAATTAACGACCCTAACAATCCAACCGGTGTGTCTTACACCGCAGACGAAGTTAAACAGTTAGGACAAGTTATCGCAAAATCACCAATCTGGGTACTTTCAGATGAAATCTACGGTGAATTAACCTTTGATCACGACCATTACTCATTGGCACGCGAAATTCCAGACCAAGTGCTATACATCAATGGTTTATCAAAATCACATGCGATGACAGGATGGCGTTTTGGATACATATGTGGTCCAAGTGAAATTATGCAACGAATCAAAATGATTAACGCATACATGGTGACTTGTGTCGCTGATAACGTCCAAGATGCCGCGCTAGAAGCAATGACAAATGGTCAAGAAGACGCCTATGAAGCCAAGGCGATTTATCAAAAACGTCGTGACTTAGTATCAGCTAGGTTAGATGAAATGGGTGTTCAATACGTGATGCCAACATCCACATTCTATTGTTTCATCAAAATTGATGATAGTTACGGTCAAAATGACTATCAATTTGGTTTAGACCTAGCCGAAAAGGTTGGCCTAGGGGTAATCCCTGGCCGCATGTTTGGTAAGAGTGGGGAAGGTTACATCAGAATTTCCTTCGCCGCTAGTGAAGCAAAACTAACAGCTGGTCTCAATCGACTAAATAAATTTATTCAATTATTAGGAAAATGAATTGACAAATCTGAAAAATAAAGTATATTAATAATAAAGTGTATGCATATAAAAGACAGATGTCTATTTAAAATAGATAAAAAGTGAGGTTTGAAAAAATGAGAGAGTATAACGTAGCAATTTTAGGAGCAACAGGTGCAGTAGGTATGAGAATGGTCAGACAACTAGAGGACTCCACCGTCCCAGTTAAGAATTTGAAGTTACTTGCTTCAAGTCGTTCAGCTGGAACTAAGATTGAATTCAAGGGTGAAGAAATCGAAGTTGAAGAAACTACTCCAGATTCATTTGAAGGAATCGACATTGTGCTTGCTTCAGCTGGTGGCTCTACTTCAAAGAAGTTCCTACCAGAAGCTGTAAAGCGCGGTGCCGTATGTATCGATAACACCAGTGCATACCGTATGGACCCAGACGTACCATTAGTTGTTCCAGAAGTAAACGTTGATCAATTAGCTAACCATCGCGGAATTATCGCCAACCCTAACTGTTCAACCATTCAAATGGTGGTTGCCTTACAACCTGTCTTTGAAAAGTTTGGTTTAAACCAAATCGTTGTATCCACTTACCAAGCCGCTTCAGGTGCTGGACAATCAGCATTAAATGAATTTTACGGCCAAGCTCAAGACTACCTAGATGGTAAGGAAATGAGCGCAGATATTTTACCTACTAAGGGTGATAAGAAGCACTATCCTTTAGCATTTAACCTATTACCACAAATTGACGTCTTTGAAGAAGATGGCTCTACTCATGAAGAATGGAAGATGGTTCATGAAACCAAGAAGATTATGTTAAACGACATGGACGCTACTGACATCAAGGTCAATGCTACCTGTGTTCGTGTTCCAGTTGCCATTTCTCACGGTGAATCAGTATACTTCGAAGTAGAAGACAAGTCAGCTACTAAGGAAGATATTCAACGCGTTATCGATCAATTCGATGGTGCAGTTTTACAAGACGACCCAGATCATCAAGTATATCCACAACCAATTACCGCAGAAGGCAAGCGTTCAACTTTCGTTGGTCGCATTCGTGCAGACCAAGAAAATCCTGGATGCTTTAACATGTGGGTGGTAGCGGATAACTTGTTAAAGGGTGCCGCTTGGAACACTGTTCAAAACGCCGAAGAATTAGTAAAGCGTGATTTAGTGCGTGTCCCCGAAAACTACTACCATGGTTAAAGGGTAAATAAAAAGAGCCACATTCAATCGAATGTGGCTCTTTTTTATTGTTATTGATTATCTTTTTTAGCTAATTCTTCTCTACAATTCTTGCAAAGGCCAAAGACCTCAATATGAATCTTGTTGGTTTGGAAACCAGCTTGATTCATCGCTTCCTTGGCTAATTCTTGTTTTAATTGCTTATAGTTAGGGAAGTCGATATCTTCGATTTCACCGCAATTATCACAAATAGCGTGGAAGTGAGGAGATCCAAAGAAATCATATCTAATTCCACCATCTTCAGCAGGTAGTGCAATGATAATATCTAACTTTTCAAATAATTGTAACGTGTTGTAAATGGTTGCAATACTTAGGTTAGAAAATTCTTGCTTCAAAGCTTCGTAGATAGTGTCTACAGAAGGATGATTATCATGATTAATTAAATACTTTAAGATAATCTGTCTTTGAGGTGTGATTCTTACATTATTGTTACGTAAGGTTTCTAAGGCCTTTTCATACATTTCGTTAGACAAACACTCTACCTCCTTTGATTATTACTTTATAACTATTCTATCCTAATAATAAGATTAAAAAGGCTAGAAAGCAAATAAAATCAACTATAAAGCGTCAATTGCAGTCTTAATTTCATCATTTAATGGTGAAATATTGAATTGAGATGCCTTATCTGGCCAGTATTGATGTTTGAATTGAACGATTCGTCTAATCAATTCCAATTCGACATCGGTAGAAATGTTTAAAACATTCACGTAGACAATTGGAGAATCGCTTTGTAGGTTTGAGATACCAGCGACACCAACGAAATGTTTAGTTTCCTTATCCATGACACCCCATAGTAAGCCCTTTTGACTCATGATGTCGTTCATGATGGCATTGATGAAGTTGGAAGTGCTCATGATGTCTGTTTTTTCATCTTGTTGCTTTTGAAAATCGATTACTGATTGAAGCTTAAATTCTGTTAACCAATCCATGTAAAAGTGTTCAGTGATGATTGGTCTTAATCCTTCAAAACTACGCATAATAAGTCTCCTTAAATTTACTAGACTTTATTATAGTAGAGAAAAACTAAATTTGAAAGAAATCAGCCGCTCAAACTACTTGAAAAACTTGTCGTAGATGTGTTGTTCTTGGGCTTCTGTCATGCAACAGCAGCCACCGACGAATTTAAGATCCAATTCGAACCATTCAGAGATTAGTTGGTCGAATTCTGCAAATGATAAATCATCGTGGTTCCATTCCTTGATCTCTGGGTTGTAGGTTGCACCGGAATTAGGAAAGGCGATGAATGGTTTGTGCGCGGGATGACTTTGTTTTAACACATTTAATGCAGGAGTGACTAGTTGTGGCTTGGTACAGTTCAAACCGTAAGCAATCACGTGTGATTGTGATTCTAGAAATGAGGCCACTTCGATTAGTGAGCTACCGTCGGCTAAGTGGGATTCATCTCTCAATGATGCCGCCACAATCACCGGAATATTGAATCGTTTAGTATATTCGGTAATTGCCTTTAGTTCATTGATGTTAGGAAAGGTTTCTAGGATTAGCACATCGATGCCTGCTTCGACCATGGCCTGGATACGACCCTCGTGAAATGCAATGTATTCTTCATCGGTCAATGAGTAGTCACCGGTGTATTCGGAACCGTTGGCTAGAAAGGCACCGTAAGGGCCGACGCCACCCAACAACCATTTGGGGTCCGGGTTATTTGATTCCTTGCGGCCACGGTCGGCTAATTCAACGGCTTTCTTAATTAGGGCAATGGCTTGTTCTTCACTGTAGCCGGCCTTAACCAAACCAGGAACGCTGGCTTGGTAGGTGTTGGTGGTTGTCATTGATGATCTTGCGTCAAAATACTTCTTGTGGACGTCGACGATTAGGTCCTCGTGTGATTCTAAAGCAGCGGCGGTCCATAGGTTTGAGTTTAGTTTTAAGCCACGTTCTTCTAAACCGGTCGACATTGAGCTGTCGATTAAGATGTGGTTTTGTTGATTAATCCAATTAGTTACTTTATTCATGATGATCCTTCTTTCTATATACTAATGCGTGCCAGATGTAGCAGATGATGGCAAATGGCACTCCGATAATGATGTCGATACGTTGGTTAGGGTCAAATGCGATTCCAACCAATGAAAGTAAACAAATCACAATGACTAAAATTGGTAGGAGTGGGAATAGTGGCGCCTTGTATTTCAACTCGCTAGTGGAGTGGCCAGACTTGATAAATTGGCGTCTAAATTTGAAGTGCGCCCAACCAATCACCAACCAGACTAAGACAACGGCAAACGCTGAAATCGCTGTTAATGCAAGATAAACGGTGTTTGGTGCGTAGATACTTGAGAATAGGGCAAGTAGTCCACCGGCGATGGTTAGGATTAGTCCATAGACGGGAATTCCGTTCCTTGATAACTTTGCGAGTCCCTTTGGTAGAGTGTTCTTGTCGGCTAGTGACCATAGCATTCTAGAAGCAGCATATACACCTGAGTTAGCACCGGAGAAGATGGTGATAAATAAGATAAGGTTCATGATATCTGATGCGTATGGAATGTTGATATTGGATAGGATGGTAACGAAAGGACTTTGCGCTAGTGATGAATCACTTTGTGGCAAGATTGAACCCAATGCCACGATGGTTCCAATAAACAAAATTACCAAGATGATTAGAGTGTGCTTGATTGATTGTGGCACGGTCTTTTCTGGGTTTTGACTTTCACCAGCACCGACGGTAATCATTTCAGCACCTGAAAAAGCGAAGTTGGCTGATAGCACGATGGAGATGACCGGAATTAAACCATTTGGAAAAATTCCGTTATCAGTTAGTTGACCGAAAAATGGTTTGAAATGGGTGTGATGAATTGGAATAATCTTAAAGATGATTAGAATCCCAAGTCCCAGAAATACGACCAGTGCTAATACCTTAATCAATGACATCCAGAATTCACTGGAAGAAAATAGGTTCATGTTGATGATGTTTAGCAACAAAATGATGACTGTGAAGATTAAGCTAAATCCCCAAACAGGAATGTTTGGAAAGTATTGTTGACCAATCGTTGAAAGGGCGATGAATTCAGAGCCCAGCGCAATCGTCCAGGTTAACCAATACATCCAGGCGGTGATGAAACCGACACCGGGATTTATGTATTTACTTGCGTATGTATGAAATGCACCCGTGTTTGGATCGTGAACGGATAATTCACCCAGACACGCCATTACCATACAGACCAGGATTGAACCAATCACGTAGGCTAGAATGGTCCCTATTGGACCAGCCGTTTGGATTGAGTATCCAGTACTCATGAAGATACCAGTTCCAATCACACCACCAAGTGACATAGTGATAAGATTTCTGGCCTTTAGATTTTTTGAAAATTGATGAGAACTCATAAATAAACCTCCTTAAAAATAAAAAAAGCACCCGCCCTTACAAAAAGGGCGAATGCTTCGCGGTACCACCTTAGTTTTATAGCTAAAATGATACATTGATATCATTAACTATCTTATCCGGAACCTGTTGATTCCTTCGTGTTGTAACATACACAAATGTCGGGAGTTAAACAATTCACCCCCGAAGGTTCAGAGACCATTTTCGATAACTTTGAAATGTTCATTTCCACCATCCATGAACTCTCTTGGCAATCATCCGCTATGTACTTTTCTCATCAAAACCTAATATATTATTATTTATTTCTAATTATAGATGCATTATAAAATTTTTCAAGGGTAAATTTTTGAATTAACTGTTTAGCATTATCGATAAAATATGCAATAATAGAGGAGAAATATTAAATTTTAAGCGAAAGTGAGATTTAATTATGACTGAAAAATTCTTAATTGGTACTTACACTAGAGATATAAGTGAAGGAATCTATGAAATCGAATTAGATGAAAACAAAAAGCAATTACAAAACCTACAATTGGTTGCCAAAGCAGGTAACCCAACTTATGTAGCTGTTTCAAAGGCCAACCGTTTGTATGCCATCGACAAGGGTGATAACGGTAAGGGTGGTGCATTAGCGCTAGACAACTCAACTCGTCCCGCTAAAGAAATTAACGTTTGTTTAAACGAAGACACCAACCCAGCATACATTACTGTTGATGAAGGTCGTCAATTTGTCTACACTGCCAACTACCACACCGGTGAAGTAATGGTATACAAGATTGAAGAAGATGGATCATTAACCTACCTAAACAAAGTTGTTCATGAAGGAAACGTGGGTCCACGTCCAGAACAACAAAGTGGTGCTCATCCTCACTATGCTGACCTAACTCCAGATGGCCGTTTAGCCGTTGTCGACTTAGGCCAAGACATGGTTTACGTATACGACATCGCAGATGATGGTGCCTTAACCGAAGTTTCTACATTAAAGATGGAAGCGGGATTTGGTCCTCGTCATGTTGTCTTCGACGAACAAAAACACGTTGCATTCATCGTTGGTGAATTAAGCAGTAAGCTAGCCGTTGTGAACTACGATAAAAATGATGGTAGCTTCCACCTAGACCACATCGTTGCCACTATCCCAGATGACTGGACAGAACACAACGGTGCCGCTGCCATCCGTCTATCAAGTGATGGTAAGTTTGTCTATGTTTCAAACCGTGGTAACAACAGCATTGCGGTCTTTGAAGTAAGAGGCAATGGTAAGGTTGAACTAATTCAACTGGCAAGCACTGAAGGTGACTTCCCACGTGACTTTAACTTCAGTAGAGATGAAAAGTTCATGGTTGTTGTTAACCAAAACACTAACGACGCTACTTTATACGAACGCGATGCTAACAGCGGTAAGTTAACTGTTGTTCAAAAGGATGTTCATGTTCCAGAAGGTGTCTGTGTCGCACGCGAAAAATAAATAATTAAAAAAGACTTACGGATTTTCCGTAAGTCTTTTTTTAGTGTTGTTGCCAAAAGTGATTCAATTTTTGTTTAGTCTGATTAATGCTAAACGCAGTCGATAATTGACCCTGGTGCCAATTTCTTGGGAAGAGTTTTTGGTAACGATTTTGTTTGAATCGTTGATCCATTAGAACTACGTTTCCGACATCCTGGTTGGTTCGAATTAATCGACCGGCGGCCTGAAAAACGTTGTTTAATCCTGGTAGTTGGTAAGCAAAGTCAAAACCATGACCGTTTTCGGCATCGAAGAAGTACTTGATTAAATCATTTTCTGGATTTAAACCTGGTAGTCCAACCGAGACAATCCCGACACCAATGAGGTGGCTACCCTTAAGGTCGATTCCTTCACAAAAGATTCCACCCAGTAGTGCAAAACCGACCAAAGTGTCATTGTCATCTCGTTTAAACGTATCGATGAATGATTGTCGCTCTTCGGGACGCATTTCGCTTTCCTGAACGAGAACGTCGACGGTCGGATTTTCTTTTTCAAACGCTTCAACGACATCGTTTAAATACTTACCAGATGGTAGGAAGATGAGGTAATGACCATTCTTACTACTAATCATGGCGTTGATGGTATCGACAATTGGTTGAATACTGCTCTTTCGCTTGGCGTAGGTGGTTTGAATGTAGTTGGTAATAATCACCTGTTGGTTGTTTGGATTAAACGGCGAATCGATTTCATAGACGAGGCTATCCTCTTCATCCCCCAAGACACGTTGATAGTAATCCATTGGTGAAAGGGTGGCTGAGAATAAGACGTCACTACCACCGAGTTTGAGTGATTCACCAATAAAGGGACTGGGGTCCATACAGAATAGTTTGATAATCACGTTTTGGTCGCGGTCATAGAACATTCTAGTCTTAAAAGTATCGTCGTATAGTTCGGCGATGCGTTGAAAACTAAGTAGGGTGAAGTAATAATCCACGATTGCGTCGTTTAACTCTTCATCATTTTCGTCTTTTCCGAGCCAATCGGAGATGACATCACAAAGCTTGTTGAGCTGTTTAACAAACGCACTGGGTGGATTATCCAAGTGGACGTATTCCTCGTCGCTTTCGGTCAGTGGCTTAACGTTTAGGGTGTATGAACGTCGAAATGATTTCAATGCCTTATGCAATCTTTCGTTGTCCTCTTGGTCCTTGGTCATCTTGATTAAATCTGGTAACACCTTGTTGGAGATTGCCGATGAGTACATGTCGCGCGAACGGTTAACCAAGTTGTGGGCTTCATCGATTAAAAAGATGTTGTCAGGATCTTCGACCGTGAAGAAACGTTGGAGGTGCACCTGCGGATCGAATAGGTAGTTGTAGTCACAGATGATGACGTCACAGAATTGACTGAGGTCGAGTGAGAATTCGAACGGGTCAATCTTGTATTGTTCGGCGTATTGTTGGATGACGGCGAAGTCGATTTGATCCACATGTTCCAACACATCCTTAATGGCCGGTTTCAAACGGTCATAGTAACCAATCATGTATGGATTATCTTCGGGTTTCAAATCCTTTTCGGCCTCAAAGGTAATCTTTTCCTTAGCGGTTAAGGTGATGGTCTTGGCCTTTAGACCTTTATCCATCATCAGGTCCATGGCTTCTTTGGCGACGATACGCGTGCTTTGCTTAGCGGTTAGATAAAAGATACGGTTAGCTAGTTCCTCACCCATCGACTTAATGGCAGGGAAGAGAGTCGAAATCGTCTTTCCGGTTCCAGTAGGAGCTTGGGCAAACAAGTGCTTATGATTAGCAATTGTCTTGTATACCACCGCTGAAAAGTTACGTTGGCCGTGTCTGAATTCTTTAAACGGAAAAGCCATTTGATTGGCGGACTTGTTTCTTTCCTTAATGATATCAGTTCTTAGCTTCAACCATTCTTCGTATTCACTGATGAGGTCATCGAAGAACTGTTTGGCTTCATCACGACTGATGATAATTTCATTATTGGTGATGATTTCATCGGGAGTTTGAACGTAGGTGAGGGTTAGTTTGACCGCATCTAGATCGTCGAACTTTTGCATCAAGAAATAGGCGTAGACCTTTACTTGGCCCCAATAAAGAGTCATGATACTTTCCGGTAAGTCTTTAAATTCAACGTCAGACGTTTTAATCTCAATGATTTCGGCATCCTTGCCGTCAATTAAAACACCGTCGGCACGACCTTCAATATGAAAGTCAATGTCGTTGATCTTGAGTTTGGTATCTAAGTAGTATTCACTCTCAAAGTGCATGTATTTACTTTTTTGGAGTTTGCGGTGAATTTGGGCGCCTCTTCTGGCGGTATTGGAGCTATTCAAACGGGCGTTTAAGTCACCGCTTCTTAGCGTGAACTCGACTAAGTCTCTGATTCCGATTCGATTCAAGATGGTTCCTCCTTTCGTTTGAAATTGATATGTAATTTGTAACAGAATTGTAACTTATGAAAAAATTTTTGATGTGCTAGGCTAAATAATAGAGACAAAAGAAAGGGGTATCTTTATGCCTAGAGGATTTAAAGAAGAATTAATGTTTACAGGTATGATGGCCGGACTTATGGTTATCGTTATGGAAGCATATAACATCGCGATGGCTAGCGGAATTCACGCTGGTTTTATCGTCGAAGTATTAGTGGGCTACCCACTCGCATTAATAGTTGCCGCCATCTTGGATTTAGTGTTAGTTGGCCCAGTCGTTAAAGCTATCTTTTTCAATTATATATTCAAACCAGAATGGGAACAAACACCAATTAAGATTGCACTATGCATTTCAACCATGATGGTACTTGGCATGGTGACCCTAATGTCATTATTTGGTATCATCGTTACCTTTGGTTTTGAAAACATCACATGGGCAATGTATGGTCGTGCATGGATCTTAAACCTATGCTTAGCATTACCATTGCAATTAGTGATTGTTGGTCCAATCTGTCGCTTATTATTAGGTAAGATTCAAGCCGCAATTGATGAAAAATAATCATGAAAAGCTACCGGATATACGGTGGCTTTTTTTATTTCCTTGATTAATTCTAAATTTAGATAAATAATTACTGAAAAATATTCTAAATACCGTTATTATATAGGTAGAATAAGAATTCGAGGAGATATAACATGATTAAAATTGTGACGGATTCAACAGCTCTAATTCCAGAAGAAACTGTTAACAAGTACGACATTAAAGTAATTCCATTGAACGTCAACATTGGTACTCAAGCTTACCAAGATGGCGTTGATATGGATGGTCAAAAACTAATTCAATACATTAAAGACAATCCAAAGGGTGACTTTCCTACCACCAGTCAACCTTCAATCGGTCAATTCGTTGAAGTATACAACGAACTAACCAAGGACGGCGACACCGTTCTATCACTACACATGACTGATTTATTAAGTGGAACTGTCCACGCTGCTAGCCAAGCTAGTGAAATCGCTGACGGAGACGTTAAGGTAGTTAACACTCACTACATCGACCAAAGTCTAGGTTTTCTAGTGGTTGAAGCCGCTAAGATGGCTCAATCAGGTGATTACACTCGTGATCAAATCATCGACCACGTGAACCAAGACATTAAAAATTCCGAACTATACATCGGTGTAAGTACATTGGAAAACCTAGTAAAGGGTGGCCGTATTAGCAAGGCAACTGGTATCATCTCAAAAATGATGAACTTACACGTTGTCTTCCAACTATTACCAGATGACCTAAAGCTACAACTAAAGGGTCGAGGTAAGAAGACCATCACCAAGTGGTTGGACCAATTCTTTGAAACTAACGCAAACACCAACTACAAGTTCATCGGTATCAGTTACACTGGTAGTGACGAATTTGCGATGGCATTAAAAAAACGTCTGGAAGAACAATTCCCAAACGTTAACGTATTAGTTCAATATACTTCATCAATCGTTGCAGTTCATACCGGTGAAAATGCATTTGCCATCATGACTTGTAAACAAGATGACTAAAGATAACTGAAAAGATAATTCCTAAAATGGCACCAATGATAGGTCCTAAGAAAGGGACCACCGCATATCTCCATTGTGATAATCGTTTGTCGTAAGTTCTAGAAAAGAAGAAACGAGGAACCAAATCACGAGTGGGATTAAATGCGGCCCCAGTGATTGGAGCAACGATACTTATGATAATCATCATTAGTAATGATGAAAATAAGGTCTTGACCCACCATTGAGCATTGATGTCATTTTGCATTTCTGTATTAACGATAATCAAGAAGGTACCGATAATTTCCCACTTAAAGTTACGCTTCCAATTGTTGACGTCGCGGGGGACGGTCGCATAGAAGTTCAAGTTTAAAGGAAGACTAGCCAACCATTTTGACCAGACGGCCTTAACGGTTAGTGATGCTAGCCAGGCACCGAGGATTTGGGTAAGTACTTCACCAATCATTAGCCACCAGTGAATCTGGTGGTTAACGGCTAAAGTGAGTGATACGACCGGATTGTATTCGGCGGTTCCAAAGAAGAAAGTCGTTAGAAGGGATGGAAGCAGGATACTAATACCCCAGTAAAATCCGGTAATAAAACGGTTTTGTCCTTTGGGGAATAAGAAGTAGTTAATGATAACACTGGTTACTAATCCCAAGGATAACATTATGTAGGTTCCGATAAATTCACCTAATAATAGTTTCATTTCCATCCCTCCTTTAGCTGTCTACAAATGATAGATTATCACTTATTGAAATAAAATTAAAACCATATCAGATAAAAAGTGAAATCATTTCTTGGTTTCACTTTTTGTTTGCGTTTAGTTGGTTAATGATATCGATAACGTCTTGTTTGTTCACGAGACGGTGTTCTAAGGTGTTATAAAACATGGGTTGGTGTTGTTCGATGATTTTACGATCGGACTCGTCGCCGGAAAGGTAGGCGACGTCACAGGCATCCTCAATGTTTGCAACTTTAGGAAAACCGGCTGCACTCATGACACTACCTAAGACAGTATCGGCATCCTCGTAATTTAAAGCATCCAAGTATTTATCGTAATTCATCAATCCACCACCTAATCTTAATAGAAGATTATTATACAAATAGGTGGGCCAACTTGCTAGCAAATAGCTTTTACTAGTCGAAAATATAATAATACGGTAATATATTATATTAGTTAAAACAGTATGGTATTCCTCGGCGGGAACAATCGATAGGCATATCGACAGGTGGGCTCGCGTTAGATAGGCGCGAAGGAAATACTATACGAAGGAGACTTATTATGCAAAGTCGAAATAAATGGTTTGCATTGGTTGCAGTCTGCCTAGGATTCTTCATGGGCCTGTTAGACGTGACCGTTGTAAACGTTGCTCTACCAACCATTCAAACTAGCTTTAACAGCAGTTTTAGCCAGTTACAATGGGTCATTAATGCTTACACATTAATGTTTGCGGCCGTGTTGTTCCTAATTTCTAAGTTAGGGGACTTAATAGGGAGAAAACGCATTTTTATCATTAGTTTGGTATTATTCTCTGCTTTCTCACTAGCATGTAGTGTCGCGCCAAGTATTACTTGGTTAATCATCTTCCGTGGTATTCAAGGAATCGGTGGTGCCGGAATGCTTAGCCTTTCCATGAGTATCATCGCCGACATCTTCGAAGGACCATCAAGAGGTTTGGCTCTTGGAATCTGGGGAAGTGTTGCTGGTCTATCCACTGCACTTGGCCCATTGTTCGGGGGAATTCTACTTAGCTTCTTTAGTTGGGAATCCATCTTTTGGATGAATATTCCAATCGGAGTGATTGCACTATTCATGAGTGCCAGATACATTCCAACTTCCAAGACATTCAATAGTGGCAAAATCGATTTTATTGGAATGCTATTATCATTTGCCTTTATGTTCTGCATTATTTTAGGTTTAATTCAAAAAGAAACCCACTATGGATACTCTTGGTTCGATATGCACGTATTTGCCATATTGGCAGCTGGTGTCATTCTAATCGCCATTTTTGCCGTTTGGGAAAATCACTTCGCAAGTCCAATGCTAGATCTTAGTTTGCTTAAAAACAGACAGGTAGTTGGAAGTGCCATTTCCAACCTAACATTGGGAATTGCTATCTATGCGGCATTTAGCTACATCATTGTGCTATCACAAAACTACATGGGTTATTCCGCGCTACAAAGTGGGGCACAACTAATGCTAATTAGTGCCTTCTCACTTGTGATTGGACCCATCTCTGGTAAGATTGCCACTAAGATTAATCCAGGACTAATCATCAGTTTCGTATTAATACTAGCCGGTGTCGGGATGTTCGTCTTACCAGTCTTCTTGGGTAACCAAAACCACTGGTATGGTTTGATTCCTACATTCGTAACATTAGGTTTGGCCAATGCATTCGTTAATCCACTATCATCTAACATTGCCGTTAGTTCCGTTGAACCAAAGGAAATTGGGATGACCTCTGGATTATTAAACGTTGGTAAACAATTTGGGACCAGCTTGGGACTAGTTGTATTAGGATTGGCCTTGACCGACACCTACAACGATCATTTAGTGACATCTAAGATGGGTGATTCATTAATGCACATGTTCCAAAACGCTGGACCATTTGCGGGTAGTGAAATTGCTGAAAAGATGCACAACTCAACATTGTTATCAATCGTGCACAATTCCTTTTATCGAGGCATTGATAGCGTGGCAATCACAGATGGTTTTATCTTTATCGTTGCCGGAATTCTTTGCTACATCTTGTTATGTATGAGAAGCAAAAAGAGTAAATAAAAAAAGTCGCTTGTAAAAGCGGCTTTTTTTTAGTGGCGACTTGATTGGTGGCCACCGTTATTTGAAAGTTTGATATTATTTCGTTTGAACTTTTGTTGAGCTGAATCGGGTTGGAAATCAAAGTGGTGCATACGACCATTGTAATGTTTGCCGGCCATCTTGATTTGAACCCAGTCAGCCATGATGCGTTGCATGTTTTGCGCTGCTTTCACGCGGCTTTCTATTCCTTCGGTCTTAGCAGCAGGTTCGATATTATCTCTCAATTGATTGATCAACTTTTGGTGGTAGACCAATAGTGATTGGGTCAAAGGAGAGTCCTTGTATGAGTTGAATAGGCGTTCGATAAAACGCATTGCGTCTTTTGAGTTTTTGGGTTCGTAAAATCTTTCGTTATTATCCATAAGTGCCTCCAAAAAAATAACCATCATGCATATTATACATGATGGTTATCATTTTACATTGATTAGTCTTCCAATTCAATTTGACCAGTTAAGCTGAATAAGAAACTTAGTAGGACAGCTAGGAAACCACCAACAACGATACCGTTGTCTAAGATGATTTGAGCAGCTTGAGGAAGAGCTCTAAAGATTTGTGGGTAAACTGTTACCCCAATACCAGTACCAACTGATAGGGCAACGATTAATAGATTAGCATTTTTGCTGAAGTCAACGTTTTGTAGAATACGGATACCTTGAACCCCAACCATACCAAACATTACGACCATGGCACCACCAAGCACTGAACTTGGAATTACGGTTGCAACAGCACCAGCCTTAGGAAGCAGACCTAAGATTAATAGGAATAATCCAGCGTAGTAGATTGGGCGTTTAGTCTTAATACCTGATAATTGAACCACACCAACGTTTTCTGAGAAAGTTGAGTATGGGAAGGTATTGAAGACACCACCAAGCATCGCAGCGATCCCTTCAGCACGGTAACCATTAGCTAGGTCTTTTTCGCTTAGCTTACGACCAGTTAAATCAGCAAGTGCTAAGAAGACACCAGTTGATTCCACCATGGTAGTTAGTGATACTAAAATCATGGTTAGAATAGCTGACCAACTGAAGTGTGGTGTACCGAAGTAGAATGGTTGTGGGAAGTGGAACCAGCTAGCTTGAGCAACTGAAGCAAATGAAATCATGCCAAGTGCATAAGCAATCACAGTTCCGACTACCATCCCAACCAATACAGAGATTGATCTGAAGAAACCTTTTCCAAAGATGTTAATCAAGATAATAACGGCCATAGTAATTAGACCGACGATTAAATCGTGAGGGTCAGCGAAGTTCTTAGCTGAAGCATTTCCACCACCCAAGTTTTGAACGGCAACTGGTACTAATGAGAAACCAATGATGGTAATTAGTGAACCAGTAACAACTGGCGGGAAGAACTTACGTAGTTTTGCGAAAAGTCCAGAGATTAGAAATACGAATAAACCAGAACAAATAATAGCTCCATAAATATATGCGACACCTAAAGTACCACCGATAGTTTCAAGTGGTGTAATAACTTGTACCGCACATCCCAATACAACGGGAAGACCAATTCCAGTAAGTGGGGTCTTCTTAAGTTGTAATAGTGTGGCAATACCACACATAAAAATATCTGCAGAAACCAGGTAAGTCATTTGAGCTGCATTGAAGTGTAAGAAAGCACCGATTAGCAATGGGACGATAACGTCACCTGAATACATTGCTAACAAGTGTTGGAAACCTAAAATGGCAGCCTTAAATTGGGATACCTGTTGCAAATTGCTTTCATGATTATCCAAACAAAATTCCTCCTAATATTTAATTATTACCCTGAAAAATAAAAAAGCCTCAATGCTAGAAAAAGCAAAGAGACCTTCATCTTTTTGCTTATAGTCCGGACTTTACGGTTCCGGGTAGAAACTTACCAACCTTATTATGGTAAATATATAGGCAATAACTGATTTAATTTTGTAATTCAATATTAGACGAATTTTGTTAAAAAAGCAATCCTTATAATTAATATAATTGTTCAGTTTCACAATTATAAGGTACAATGGAAAGTACTATTTGATAGATACGAGGGGGGAATAATCTTGAAGCATATTTTAGCAATTCACACCGGTGGAACTATTTCAATGTCTCAAGACGAAAGCGGGGAAGTTGTTCAAAATGAACAAAATCCAATCGCCAATCAACAAGATAATTTATTAGATCAAGGAATCGATATTACAAATGAGGAGATTTTTAACTTACCATCTCCACATATGACCCCTGATAGAATGCTTGAAATCGCTAATCGAATTAAGGAAGCTAAAAAGCAAGGATACGACGGTGTCGTAGTTACTCACGGTACAGATACCCTAGAAGAAACTGCATACTTCTTAGACTTAACTTTGGCCAACGATTTTCCAGTCGTCGTAACTGGTGCCATGCGTTCATCAAACGAAATTGGTTCAGATGGCCTATATAACCTATTAAATGCTGCAGCAACCGCTGCAAGCCCACAAGCTAAGAACAAGGGTGTCTTGGTGGCAATGAACGATGAAATTCATACCGCAAGATACGTTACTAAAACCCACACTACTAACGTGGCAACATTTAGAACACCCACATTTGGTCCAATCGGAATTATTTCCAAACATGAACCAACATTTTACCAAGAACTAATCCAAAGTGAAGTTGTAAACGTTGATTCACTAGTGGATCACGTTTACCTAATTAAGGCCTTTGCCGGTATGGACGGTACCTTGTTTGACGCTTTAGATAATGATCAAACTAACGGTCTAGTAATCGAAGGACTAGGTGCTGGAAACCTACCTCCTGAAACATTAGATTCAGTAAAACGTTTAGTCGACAGAAACATCCCAGTCATTTTGGTTTCCAGATGTCTAAGTGGGGTTGCCCAAGACATTTACGCCTACGAAGGTGGAGGAATCCAACTGGAAGAAATGGGCTTAGAATTCTGTCACGGTCTAAACGGACAAAAAGCACGTATTAAATTAATCATTGCGTTAAGTGCGCACAAATCTGGTGAAGAGTTAGCTAGATTTATGAGTAACGCAATATCATAGAGTGAGGGATGTTTATGAACTCTATCATTGCAGATTTAAATGCAGCAATGAGTAAGAAACAACTTGTGAATATCTACCTAAACACAGGTGATATTTTCTACACCGGTTATATTCAAACTTATAACGATGACGAGGTCATCATTGCCACATACGAATCAAGCGGTCTAGCCGATGGATACGTCGCAATGAAGACTGCCATCATCGAGAGTGTGGAACGTCAAAGTGAAGATTTAGATAGCATCAAAGAAAAGATGCTAATCGCCAAGGACGAAGGATTAATGGAATCCAAACCCAGCGAATTACACTTTGATTCCAACAACAACTTGTTCCCACAAATTTTAATTCAAGCATACTTAAACCAAGAGGTTATCCTAATTCACGACAATGAAGCGGAACGTTTCTACACAGGGATGGTTAAGAAAATCAGCAATGATTCCTTTAAGTTCTTACGCATTAACAAGTTCGACTTCATGCAAAATGAATTGGTCACCATGGGCTTTAACCAAAGCATGATTATTGAATTCCAAGGTCGTGAACTAAGTGTCATGAGCAAAGTAATGGGCAAGGTCAAAGAACAAAACATTGCAAAGACCGCCGAATCAATCAACAACATCATCGATTTGTTGAACGATTCATTCCATCATCACAACCTAGTCGAAGTCCGTTGTAGATACAATGACCACTTCTTCTATGTCGGGGAGGTCATCATGTTAAACGACAGTGGTGCCATCCTAAAAGTTGTCGACATGTCTGGTCAATTTGGTGGCTATGTCTTCATTCGAATGAATGGAATCCAACGAGTCACCGTTGGCAACGACTACCTTGAATTGGTTCAACTAATGAAGGATCAAAACATCGCAGATCATAATGCATCACAGCCGGTATTAAACGATTCACGCGAATTTGACAGTACCGAAGATAATTTAAACGCCATCTTGACTCAATCAATGAACAAGCATCAATTGATTCGCTTACAATTAAAGTCCGGCAGTAACTTCTTGGGTTATCCGGAAAAGATTGGACCAGAATCAATGAAGTTCAGTCTATTGGATGAAACAGTTAACTTCTTCATTTACGGACAAAAGATTCCGTTAAATGACATCGTCGAAGTTGGTTTTGAATACATCTATGCTTATTTAGATGAACAACGATTGAGAAGAAAAGGTGATATGTAATAAAAAAGGAACCCGTTTTTACGGGTTCCTTTTTTGATTAGCCTAATTTTTGTTTGATAATATCTACTTCATCTTGATTTGGGGATCTGCGCATGCTCTTGATGTCATGCAATTCCTCTACACTAAAATGTAGGTTATAAGCCAATAATGTATCTGGCATATCATTATTCTTTTGATAAGTAACAATTTCTTCAGCAATCTTATTTAATTTACGATTCATAAGAACCCTCCTAACAAAATCCATCCGACAATTACATTATAACTTATTTTAGTATAAGTAGAAAAATAAAGTCTAAAAAATTAGGATAATTTGGATAGCGACAACCACAACCAAAAAGATTAAATAGTCAGTTGCTTTGATTGTGATCTTTTTGAAATGGGTTCGACTATTTCCTTCAACGAATAAATGTGAATTCATTCCCTGAGCTAGTAGGGTAGACCAGTTCATGGCGGCTAGGATTGACTTGAAGTAAAGGGTTGGAGAAACATACGATAGATGGACATTTCTCATTTTAGCGGCTAACTTGATGTCGACAATTTCTTGCTTAATGGTTTCAATCAAGTTAAAGGCTCCCATTACCCCGTAGGCAAACTTGCTGGGCACGTGAAAGTTTTGTTCCAGACTACCAGCCAAATCCTCGATGGAGGTCTTACAAGTGTAAGTTCCACCCAGTGTGACAAACGCGTATAGACGAGTCACCAATAAGATACCGTATTGATAGTCACCATTCATCTTTTGGGCGAAATAGATTCCGGCCGCCGGAATTAAGGTAACGAATAATAAGTATAGGATCCGCTTAACTGAAGCGAAGAAGATTAGATAAATTAGACTAACGATAAAGATAACTAGGTTTAGTCTAACTGATGTTGTAAATGAAATCTCCAATGCAATCACTAACATCATCAGTAGTTTTAATACGGGATTCATTAAAAGACCTCCTGATAAGTTAGTTTGTGATTATCAAATGCTAAATGGTAATCAACTAGGTTATCAAGACCATGAGTTTGGTGAGAGATAAGTAGTTGAGTTTGACCCTTAGTCTTTGCATAATTCAATAAATCAACGACCACGGCAACATATTCAATGTTGATACCATTAAAAGGTTCGTCTAAAAGAAGAAGTGAGTGTCCCATCATGACCATGCTTAGGATTTGTAGTCGTTTCTTTTGGCCATCACTTAAAGAGTAGATGACACGATCGGATAGCTCATCTAGACCAAGTTTGTGAGTGTATTCAGCGATTTGTTTATCGTCAAACCAATGGTTGAATGCATTCTTCTTGGATAGTTCTAGTTCGTCTTTGACAGTGATTTTAATGAATTGCTTGGTTGATTCTTGGAAAATCATTCCAACGTTTTGTAAGTACTTGTTTAAACGGATTTTACGAATTGATTTGTGGTCAAAGTTAATTTCTCCATCAAAATCATGTTGCTTGATAAATGTTTTAAACAGACTTGATTTACCACATCCGTTGGGACCAGTAATTAAGGTAGTTTTTTGCTTCATCAAGTCTAAATCTAAATGATTGATTAATTGCATGTCGTAGTTGGCAATTGATAAATCTTCACAGTTAACGATGGGTTCTCCAACAACTTCGTTTGATAGTGGACGATTTGTGGAATCGTTGAATTGATTGAACAATTCTTTGACTGCCGCTTCATCTAAAGATTTAAACGTTGTGTTGTCTTCATCGAAACCGATTAACTGGTCGATTTTATTTTCGTAGCCCATAAGATCATGATCGATACCGATGACAATCTTGCCTGATTCCTTTAGCTGGCTCAATAGACTAATCAGTTCCAGACGAGACTTGATATCGACATTGGCAAATGGTTCATCCAATAGAATAACAGGAGCGTTAATTGCTACGATGATACTTAGTGCAACTTTTTGTTTTTCACCACCGGAAAGGGTCTTGAATTCGCGCTTTCTTAAATCATTGGTATGAGTGAAAGAAAGGGCATCTTCGATGACCTGATCCATTTTATCAGGTTCAATTTGAAGATTTTCTAGAGTGAAGATGAATTCGTCTTCCACGGTAGCCATACAAAATTGTTGCATTGGATCTTGGAACATCATGGAAATGGTTTCACGCAATTTCCATTCTGAAAGTTCCGAGATATCTTGGTGATTAAAATGGATAACGCCGTTGATTGTACCGTCGTTATATTGTGGATAAAATCCTGCGATTGTTTTCAAAAGCGTTGATTTACCAGAACCGGAAGGACTGTATATCAATGCCATTTGATTAGATTCGAAAGCCAGGCTAACCCTTTTAAAAGTTGGCTTCGAAGTACCAGTATATTGGTATGTCAAATTGTTAATTGATAAGTTATTCAAAAAATGACACTCCTATTATTTGATAACGTGACTCTTTTCCAACATGTTGGCGATTAGTTTTGATAGCACACCACCAAAGATGAAGATTGAAATGAATCTTACGATGAATAAGATGATTAGCATGTGGATGGCATATGCATTGTAACCACTCTTGAACCAGTCATAGATAAATGTGATGACAGTAGTTGAGATGGTAGTAGCGAATACACCTAACCAATCGAAGTGCTTGTATTTAGTAGCAGCGAAACCTAATTCAGTTGCGATACCTTGTTCGATACCAACAATGATAGTTTCGACACCCCATTGTCCACCTAAGAACATTTCAACGATGGCACCAATGACCTCAGCTAAGAATGGAGCACCGGGACGTTTGAAGATAAAACCAGCAAGTGGAGCTGCCATTACCCAAAGACCAAGTAGTAGATCGTTAGCAAGAGGTGCTAGACCATAAGGAGTAAGTGCAAGACTTACTGCGTTGTATAAGAAACCTGTGGCAAAAAAGATGATTCCACAGATAATTGAGATTAATGTAAGTAAAATGATGTTTCTAAGTGACCATGTGTTTTTCATAGTTTCCTCCAGAAAAAAAGGACCCCAAACAACACGTGTTTGGAGTCCAATTTATTTTTATAATTTATAAAGCATTAAAAATAAAAGGGTTGTTTTCCTTCGCAGGGATTATCCTGAATCAGGTACTATGGGTATGAATCTCAGCCGAATTCCGGCACCCCAAACATTAATTATCAATTTAAATTAACTATACTATTTATTAAATTTAAATGCAATGCTTATATTTATTATTAATAAATAAAAAAGTCTGGATATCTTGTCGTAACGGTGATTTCGTGGTAACTTTAGATAGTGAAATTATAAAAATGGAAGTAAAAATGAATGAAGAAATCAGTTAAAAGACTAGCAATAATATTCGTTGCGGCGATTGGATTAGGGGCATATGAACAATTCAATAATCCATTCTCATTTATTCGCCAAGAATATACAAAACTAACTAATAATAAAAAAGGATACCAACCAAACTACCAACAAGATAGACAAACATATAAGACAGACTTATTAAAAATGTCACAGGACAAGGTCGAAAATGCGAGTGCAGCGGTCGCTCTTGATGCTACTAAGAATAAGGTCATTTATTCTCAAAATGGGGATAAAAAGATTAAGGTGGCTTCATTGGCAAAACTAATGACCTTGTACTTAACCATTCAAAAAGCTGAAAAGACTAATGGGTGGAATCAAGTGGTCGACACTAGTAGTAAAGGACTTAAAGAACTTGGCTCTGATGTCGAACTTGGTGGCTTTAAATTTAAGGATGGTCATAAGTACACGGTTCGTGATTTATATAAGGCTGCTTTAGTTCAATCATCAAATAATTCAGCAATTGCACTTGGCCAGTGGGTTGCAGGTGGTTCGAATGTTAAATTTATTAAGATGATGAACGAACAAGCCAAGGCATGGCATTTAGACGCTACCTTTGTGTCATCATCAGGACTAGAAAATAGTGACTTAGCTAAGTTTGGTTACGCTCAAGTCGGTGGCAAAGACGATGCCAACATGATCTCAGCCAAGAGTATCGCAATCATTGCCGATCACGTCCTATCAATTTATCCAAAGGCAATTGATGATGCCAAACAAGTATATGAAAAAGTTGATGGTCAAACATTATTTAATGAAAATAGTTTACTACCTGGTAGACCATTCTACGATGAAAGTTTGCACGTTGATGGATTAAAAACGGGATATACTGTTGCCGCTGGATTATGTCTAGTTGCGACAGCTCAACAACCAGGAAAAGATCGAGTGATTACAGTTGTTGTTAATGATTATGCTGAATTTTCTGACACTGCGAAGTTAATAAAACTAGTGAATAATCACGATTCATCATTGAAATAATAATAGTTAGCATAAGAATTTTGTATTTTTATTAAAATAGTGTAAAATGGTAAGGTATCTTTGATTACTAGTATAAAGGAGAAGATTTATGGAATCGGCCTGGAATATAGTTGGCCTACTTCTTTGGATAATTTTGTTTATTTATGCAATTTTTATTATTCATAACATCGGGGTAAGAAGAAGTAGGCTAATCATAAATGGGCACTACGACTTTTCATTAACTCACCATTTAAAGACGATTGCACAAATCGTCGTGTTATTTGCTGGGATTGGATTTATGTCTTTTGAGACATTCTATCCAAACATTAATGGATCAAATGTTGTTACTTCTCGTGACTTCAAACCATTAATTTTGGATACCAATGGGAACAGCTCTTACTATGTGAAGGTCAAAAGTGGGAATAATTCATCTTTGAATCAGTCTTACTCATATTTGGTTAATGGACAGCGTTTATCAGTATCAAGCTCAGCATCAAGTGTGCTAGTTGGTACTAATAGCGAAATTAATGTTCAAAAGTCAGCGGTTAGATGGAATGATAATGAAGCTAAGATGCTAGACAGAAAATACCAAAGAGCGTGGGTTGCCGACGTAACCGTTACGTATAAAGACAGTTTTTGGAATGGAATCGGATTACATGCAAGACGTCAGTTCAAGAGTTATACTCTAATCCGTATTCCGGATAATTCATTTATTTATAACGAAAAATAAAAAGCCGCTGGATTTAATCCAGGGCTTTTTTTCGTCTTAAGTTTGCTTTTTTATAATTTTTCAATTATACTTTTTAATCGTTATCATTTATAAAAAATTTACAGGAGAAGAAATATAATGATTATTTAATGAAAGATAGAATTTCTAGAAGTGTATTATTATCGATTTTAGCCGTTGGGGTGATGACGTTTGGAGGGGTCACAGTTGAGACTTCCATGAACATCACATTCCCAACCTTGATTAATGAGTTCCACATTGGTTTAAATGTGGTTCAATGGATAACAACTAGTTATCTACTCGTCTTATCAAGTGTTATTCCAATCTCTAAGTTTTTAAAGAAACGTTATACCGTTAAATCACTATTTGTATTTTCCGGCATTATGTTTTTGATTGGTTTAATTGTTGATGCCACCGCACCATCGTTTGCGTTTATATTGTTAGGTCGAATTATCCAAGGAATTGGAACTGGGATTGCGTTACCTTTGATGTTTAACATCATTTTGGATAACGTTCCAGTAAGTCGACTAGGTTTTATGATGGGGGTGGGATCGTTAATCACAGCGGCTGCCTCTGCCATCGGACCAACTTTTGGAGGAGTTATCGTAAATACGCTGGGATGGCGTTATATTTTTATTTTCTTAATTCCAGTACTATTGATTGCTTTGGCATTAGGGATTTATTCAATTCCTAAGATTAACCAGGGTGATTTAGCCAAGAATCGTTTTGACTATAGCGGCTTTATTTTAGTAGTGATTACATTCTTCGGTTTGATTATCGGAATCAGCAACATCAGTATTGCTGACATTATTAGTGTGAACACACTATTGCCAATCTTGATTGGTATCAGCTCATTGGTGATCTTTATCAGAACCCAATCGAGAAAACACCAACCATTATTAAACGTTAATATCTTGAAGAATGGTGCTTATTCTAAGTATTTATTAGCATTCTTCATTAACCAATTGATTATCTTGGGCCTTGCTTTCGTAGTACCAAACTACGTGCAAATCATTAACCATAGTTCATCTAGTGTAGCTGGTCTAATCCTGCTACCGGGTGCCATTTTGGGTGCAATTATTTCACCATTATCTGGTGCATTGCTTGATAAGCTGGGTGCCAAGAAGCCAATTCTTTCAGGTTCAGGATTAATCATCGTTTCATTATTGATCTTGACCTTTGCATCAAGTCACATTAGCGATGGAATGTTTCTAGCATTGTATTCACTAATCATGATTGGAATTGGTTTATCATATGGTAACATTATGACGAAAGTATTGAGTTTCTTACAAAATGAAATTCAAGCAGATGGAAATGCAATCCTAACCACAATCCAACAGTTTGCCGGAGCAATCGGAACTGTGATTGTCGCTACCATCATTACCAAGGTGGATAACCTCAACTTGGGTAGTGCTACGATTGGGTTTGCAGTTGCATTACTATTCTTATTAATAATTATGATTATTCAATTCGTGGTTGTCTTAACAACACGAGATAAAAAATAAAAAAAGACCAAGTCGATTCGACTTGGTCTTTTCGTTTAGTCTTGTTTTTGTAGTTTTGAATGATGAACTCCGTAAACGAAGTAGAAGATAAATCCAATCACAATCCATATACCAACGGAAATCTTGGTAATATCTGGAAGCATGATGATGAAGAAGATACTGAATACACCAGCTACGATTGGTAGGAATGGATACCATGGCATCTTAAATCCGGTGTTTTTAATATCTTTTCTACGACGAAGTTTAATAATACCAAATGATATGAATGCGAAGGCAATCAATGTTCCGGCATTAATCAATGATGCTAGTTGGGTCAATGGAACCAAACCAGCAAAGACAGCTTGAACGATGGTTGCAATGATAATCGCGTTCTTTGGTACGGAGTGTTTGGAGTTAACGCGACCGATGAACTTAGGTAGAAGGCCGTCTCGACCAAGTGCATACACTAGACGAGAACCACCGATGAACATAGTCACCATGGCGGTAAAGATTCCAAACAAAGCACCGATAGTAATTAGCTTGTTGAACGCTGACAAATGAATGATTTGAAGAGCGTAAGCAGCGGGATCGTCAACGTTTAGTTCCTTGTAGTTAACAATTCCAGTAAGTACCATTGAAAATGCAACATATAGAACTACGGCGAAAACCACAGTGCCGATAATTCCCTTGATCACGTTCTTACCTGGGTCAATGGTTTCAGCGGAGTTGGAAGCTAATGCATCAAAACCGATGAAAGCAAAGAAAACAGTAGCAGCTGCTGTGAAGATACCACCCATACCAAAAGGAGTTGAGTGGAATTGAGCAGGGTAGAAAGGAACATAGTTGCTTGTCTTAACGTAGAAAGCACCGATGATGATGAAAATAATAATAATGGCGACTTTGACGATGACGGCGAAGTTTTCAACGCGTTTAGACATTTCAGAACCCATTAGAAGAATTCCAGCGATAACCACAACAATGATGACGGCAGAAATATTAATCACGCCACCTTCCATTGGACTGGCTTGTAGGGCAGTTGGTAAATTAATTCCGATGGCGGCTAAGATATTGTTGTTAAAGTAAGCAGCAAATCCAGTCGCTTCTGCCGATACGGCTAAGAAGTATTCAAGGATTAAGGCCCATCCTAAAATCCAACCAACAATTTCACCATAGACGACTGAACCAAATGAGTAAGCTGATCCAGCAATTGGCATCGCTGATGAAAATTCAGCGTAAGCCATACCAACTAAACCAGAAACAATAGCAGCCATTAAGAAGGCAATCGCAACAGCAGGGCCAGCATGACTAGCAGCTTCATGTCCGGGAAGGATGAAAATCCCAGTACCAATTACGGCACCGATACCCAAGCCAATTAAGTCTTTAGTTGTCAAAGACTTGGATAATCGTGAATCGGCCTCTAAATAATTGCTAACCGACTCCTTTTTAAATATTTGCATAGATATCAACACCTTTTCTTGTTAATTTGTATTATTAACTATATAATGAGTTCTAACATAAGTAAAATTAATAAATTCAATATTTACATAAGAAAAGATGATATAAGATGAATAGATTTATTGTACTAGAAGCAGTATTACAGAATAAGAGCTTCACTAAAGCAGCGGAACAACTGGGTTATACACAATCTTCCGTTAGCCAAATGATGTCCAATCTGGAAAAGGAATTCAACATGCACATCCTAAAGCGTTCCAGATCAGGAGTTGAGTTAACACCTGATGGGGAAAAACTTTATCCACATATCAGACAAGCGCTTCGTCAATACCGTGGATTAATTGACACCGCCAACGCCATCAATGGCCTTCAATCAGGAACGGTCAGAATCGGGGCAATTACCAGTGTTAGTTGTTACTGGTTGCCTGACCTATTCAAAGAGTTTAAGGCGCTTTATCCACAGATTAATTTCGTTTTAAACCAGGGTGACTATGGAACCATCATCGATTGGTTGAAAACCGACCAAATTGATTTCGCCATCATGACCGCTGAATACGGAGAAGGTTTTAATAAGACAATTGTCCACAACACTAACATGAATGCGTTTATTCCAGTTGATCATCCATATGCCAACGCCGATTCAGTGCCAATTGAAGCCCTTGCTGATGATCCGTTCATCCTAGTTGAGGGTGGTGGCTACAGTGAACCGCTTGAGGCATTTAAACGTTCCGGGGTCACACCCAACGTGCGCTACAAGATTCAAGATGACTACACCATCATGGCCATGGTCGAAGCGGGACTAGGTGTAAGTATCCTATCCGAACTGGTTTACCGTCGTACCGACTTTAATATCGTTAGTAAGCCGGTCGAACCAAACGTGACTAGACCAGTCGCAATTGTGTATAAGAATAAGGATGAACTACCAATTGCCAGTCAACACTTTGCGAAGTTTATTATCGACAGAAAAGAAGAGCTCAAATAAAAAAAGCCATTCGATTGAATGGCTTTTTGTTTACATGTAGATAGTTGGGTTTTCAACAGGGATGTCTAGTAATCCTTTAGCAATATCGTCTCCGGCGCGTAAGATTGAATCATTGACACCTGGACGAGGGATAGCTGAGGTAACGAAGTATAATCCTTCGGTATTTAATCCCCATGTGTATAAGTTTGGTTGGCCGACCACTTGGTCAGTCTTAATATCGATATCCACAGATGAGTTATCCACTGTTTCACCATCAGATAAAGTGATAGGAAGTGGCTTAATTAATCCTTTGTCTATCATGCTGGTGATAACAGGGTTTGCTGAAACCTTGGTAACAGGAGCGTTTGTACGTGCTTCGATTAAAGCATCACCGTGGATAATTTCTTCACCGTAGAATGCTGAACGGGTGATGAACTTGTGATTGGCACCGATGACTTGCATTTGAGGGCCGATAATCTTAACGATACCGGCGTCCATCAATGCTAGGATTTCTTGGCTTCGAACGGCTGGAGCCCCTTGGGATAGGAACTTCATGTCAGAAGAGAAACGACCGAGGTACTTGTGCACCAAATCGTCGTTTGTGAATAAGTGATTGGACAACACGTAACGAATGTTGTCACGAAGATCACGAAGCATTTCTAGTGAACCGATGACAGGACCGGTCTTAGAGCCTAATAGGGCATCGTCAATCATTTCTTTTAACCAGGTCTTGATGTTTTCTTGATAGTTATCCAGTGTGGATATCTTTACACCAGCAACTGGGTTTAAAATCTTATCCCAATCAAAGACTTCTTCAGTTGGTAGGTGGTAACTACCGATTAAAGAGTTGTGGTTATCGGTTTCTTTGAACTTCTTTTGGAAGTCAGCGACATCGATTTCTGGATGTTTTAGGCTGAATAAGAAGCTGTAGTAACGATATTCAATATCTAGTCTTAATAACGTGTGGAAATCTTCAAATGAGATATGACCATCCTTTAGGTGTTTATCCACATTTTCGTTGGTTAAAAATACTGCTGGATAGTTTTCGTTGAATGCCTTTTGACTAATCGCCTTAGGATAGTAAGGAACCCCACGTCTTGATCCAGCAAAGATAGTAGGTTCATCGCCTGACGCGTGATAAGTAAGTGTGTCATCTCCGTTATCTGTGAAGTATCCGCCGCGGTCTTCGGTTAGACGGGATACGAAGTCATTAAAACTAAGTCCCATTCCACGGATAATCACATTTTGATCACTGGTGATTGTTGATAAGTCTGCTTCATCAGCTTCACCAGGTAAAATGTAGGTTAGATCGTAGTCATTAGCGTATTTTTGTAGTGATTCTTGGTCTTTGGTTAACTTGTTTTCTTGTTGACCTAGACTGAATACTAGCTTATCAACAGGGTAATCAACATCACCAACAGATACGACGAAAGAATCATCCTTAACCTTTTCAACGTTATCCACATTTTGGTTGAAGTGAACTGCCAGGTTGATGTTGTCATTGTCCTTGATTTGTTTAACTAATTGTTGGAAGAACCATTGACAGTAGGCACCGCAAATGGCACGAGGTACATAACTTCTGTCGTTAATCTTATCAACAGCTGTTAGTAACTCGTCTTTGTTATCAACATCTAGACTGTTGATAAACTCTTTTGAGGTTTCTGATTGGCACCATTGTGAAACACTTAGTGCGTCTTTTTGTCCATCATCGAATAATGAAAGTTCATTGGCAGGGGTATTCATAATTAGACTAATTGGTTGTTTGACTTTCCAGACACGGCCACCTGCAACGGCACGGTCGAAAAGATGAATTGTTAAGTTGTCATGATCAGATGATTCAAAGTTTTGAATCAAATTGTTAAGCATTAACAGACCACGAGGGCCTGCGCCGATAATTCCGATTTTCATTTCGAACACTCCTTTATAATAAGATAATAACATGATTGAAAAAGTGATTTCATTTTTAACGCATTATTTTCTAAAAATGATTATGGATTATGATAAAATAGCAGTTAAGGATGGTGTTAATAATGAGTGAATTAATTCCAGAAAACATGGACGAAGTAAAATTAAAGATGGCTCGTATGTTAATCGACGGACATAAGGTAACCGAAGAAGAAGTAATCTTCCAAGCAGTTGCTGATTTATTCCAAGATTACCTAGAAGAAGCAGAAGAAGGTCACTACGACACTTCTAAGCTTGCTGATGATGGAGTAACCTTTACAGTTACTGGTATCAGCGGTCGTCAAATTGCTGAATTTAAATCAAATGGAGAAAGCTTTGTTGAGGACTTCAAAAAAGATGCGTTAGACTTGTGTTTTAGACTAGAAGATGAAGCTCAACGAATTGCTCGACTATAAAAATAAAAGGCGTTGCCAAATCGGCAACGCCTTTTTTTAGTTTTCAACAGGTAAATCGACTTTTACTTGTTCGATAATGTGACCATCGATGCTATGAAGTAGTTCGTTGTACCAGAAACCATCCTTGAAGTTTAGTTTTTGGTCTAACGCATAAACGGTCAATGTGTAATCATGGACACCACTTGGTGGCTTAGGTCCCATGTACTTATGACTGATAGGTTGATCACCTAAATTATAGATGTGACCAGCTGAACTGTTGTTACCTTGAGTCCAGTGTAATGGATTTTCTTGACTGGCGTTTTCAGGAACAACCACGTCTTTGCCATCTAGTCCAGCGACTAACCAGTGAATCCATTCAAAACCACATACGGGAATTGAATCTAAATCGGTTAGCACAAAGGCGATTTCTTTTGTGTCGGCAGGAACATCTTCAATTGAGAAGGGAAATGAAACGATTGGAAAATCGTTTTGCTTAAATTCCTCAGCTGCATGACGAGTGTACTTATCTGGTAGACGGTTGTCATCTAATTTAACGTTTACTTTCATGAATAATCCTCCTATCTAACAAATTTTAAGATGTAATAACCTTGTGAATCAGCAGATACTGTGTATGTTTGGTATCCAGCTTGCACCCACTGGCTTTGTGTTGCCTTAGCGTAATTTTGCGCATCAGCAACGGAACTAAAGATGTGAGTACCATCAAACATAGTTTTATGTTTCTGATTGTTTGAGGTATTGCTCTTTTCTTGGTTATTCTTATCTTGTTCGGATGTGTTTGTATCATCCATGCTTGAACTACTTTGATTACTTGATTTAGTCATCTTAGTGGTTTGATTGTCATGGCTGCTAGTGAAGTAGGTGACGGCTTTAACACCGCCTAAGATTAATGCTGCCACAACGACGATAAAGATAATAATTGGCCAAATGTGATTTGAATTTGACTGATTATTTTCGGAGTTCATAAATGTATCATCGAAAGTATATTTACGAATACGGTTGTCATTGTCACCATTATTCATAATAAATAATCCTCCATTCGGAAAAAAGATTTGCACTTATATTATAACAAATATTAGTACTTATAGGAATTAAGCTAATTGTTTGAAGATATTGATAAATAGCTATAGTGTTTTGTTTAAGGAGGGATTAAACATGATAATTGGATTTATCGGAACTGGTGTAATGGGTTCCTCAATGATTAATAATTTATTGAAAGCAGGATATGAGGTAAACGTATTTAACCGTACTAAGGCCCACGCGCAAAGTGTCATCGATAACGGTGCTAAGTGGTTAGATACGCCTGAACAAATCGCACAATCTTCAGATGTTGTTATCACGATTGCTGGTTTCCCTGATGACGTAAAAGAAATTTACTTTGGTGATAACGGATTATTCAAGGGTGCCGATTCAGACACCATATTAATTGATTCCACCACTTCAACACCAAAATTAGACGAAGAAATTTTTGATGAAGGGCAAAAGAAGGGGATCGAAACATTGGATGCACCTGTATCCGGTGGTGACGTTGGTGCCAAGAAGGGTACATTAACCATCATGGTTGGTGGTAATCAAGAAACCTTTGATAAGGTCAAACCAATTCTAGATACCATGGGTAGCCAAGTAAAACTATTTGGTGGTTCCGGTAAGGGTCAACATACTAAGATGGCAAACCAAATCATGATTGCAGGTACAATGACAGGAATGGTCGAAATGTACGAATACGGTAAGGCTGCCGGATTGGACTTAGGTTCAATGATGGACACCGTCTCAAGTGGTAGTGCTGACAACTGGAGTCTAGATAACTATGGCCCACGTGTATTGAAGGGTGACTTTAAGCCAGGCTTTTCAGCTAAGCACTTCTTGAAGGACTTACGAATCGCCTTACAAGGTGCTGAAGAAATGCACATTGACCTACCAGCTACCAAATTAGCTAAACAATTATACGACAAGATGGTTAACGATTATCAATTAGGTGATGACGGAACCCAAGGACTTGTCAAAATTTACGAAAAATAAGCTAAACAAAAAGAAGGCATCGTTTGATGCCTTCTTTTTTTTATTGAATATCGTTGAAGAATGTAAGTAGTTCTTCTTTGGTTAGCTTTTGTTTGTCTTCACCTGAGATGTCATATGAAATCTTTCCTTGGTGAAGTACCAATAGGCGGTTTCCATACTTCAATGCATCTTCTAGGTGGTGTGTAATCATAAGACAGGTTAGGTTTTGTTCCTTAATGGTTTCATCAGTGATGTCCATTAGGTTTTGGGATGTCTTAGGATCCAATGCAGCAGTATGTTCATCTAGTAGTAAGATGCCAGGCTTTTTGATGGTTGCCATTAGGAAACTCAATGCTTGGCGTTGGCCACCAGATAGACTACCTGTGGCGGTGTTTAAACGATGATCAAGATTGTTGTTCATCTTAGCGGTGATTTCTTTGAAACGTTTCATTTCACCTTTTAACTTACGAGGAACTAGGTGATGGTGACCACCACGTTTTTCAGCAAGCAATAGGTTTTCAGCTACTGTCATACGAGGAGCAGTTCCTAGCTTAGGGTCTTGGAAGACACGACTTAAAAATGATGTACGTTTAACAACTGACATGTTAGTGATGTCTTTATCTTTGTAGATAACTTGACCAGAAGTAGGGCGAAGGTTACCACCAATGGTATTAAACAAAGTGGATTTACCAGCACCGTTGGAACCTAGAATGGTGATGAAGTCACCTTCATGAATATCTAAGTCAACGTGATCTAAGATGTTTAATTCTTCTGGAGTATCTTCGTTAACAGTCTTTACGACGTCTTTTAATTGAAAGATTGTCTTAGTCATTTTTTAGCCCCCTCTTCAAGACATGTTTTAGATGGAAGCGACTTTCGAATGCTGGAAGACCCATGAAAATCGCAAGTAGGATTGATGAGATTAAGTTCAAGTCGTTGGCGTTGAAACCAAGTTGTAGAACTAGTAGTAATACTAGACGGTATAAAATACTACCGACGATTACGGCAACTAGACGTTGGTTCATGGTTAAGTCACCGAAGATAACTTCACCAATGATGATTGAAGCCAGGGCAACAACGATGATACCGATACCCATGTTAACGTCTGAGTAACCGTTGTTTTGGGCAACTAGAGCACCACCTAAGGCGATTAGTCCGTTAGATACACTCACACCCATGATTTTCATGTTGTCGGTGTTGATACCTAGTGATTCAGCCATGTTTTCGTTATCACCAGTGGCGATGAAAGCTTGACCTAAATCAGTTTGTAGGAAGTAAATAAGGATTAAAGTTACAACGGTGATGACGATGAAACCAATGAAGACACCATCGAAGTAAGGTGGTAATGATTGTAAGAACTTACCGCTTAGCAAAGTAGGAAGACCTAATAATGATTGGTTGGGCTTACCCATGATGCGAAGATCAATGGAGTATGAAGCAGTCATTACCAAGATTCCGGCAAGTAGTACAGGAATCTTCGCTTTAGTGTATAAAAGACCGGTCACAAGACCAGCGACACATCCAACCAAGAAGGCTAGGATGGTAGCTAAAACAGGATTTACACCATGAGCGATTGCTGTAACAGCGGTTGCAGCGCCCATTGGGAACGTTCCTTCAACGGTCATATCAGGGAAGTCTAGAATTCTAAATGTTAGGTAAAGACCAATTCCGATTACGGACCATAATAGTCCTTGTCCGATTGCTGAAATAATTAAACTCATTTGTAAATCACTCCGTTTCTTTTGGCTTCCTTAATTAGGTAGTCAGGAATCTTGATACCAAGTTTCTTAGCTTGTCCTAAGTTGATTGCTAGGTCACCATGACTTAGCTTTTCGATTGGCATGTCTTCTGGGTTAGCACCCTTTAGAACACGAGCAGCCATCTTACCAGTTTGCACACCTAGCTTGTATTGGTTCAAACCAATTGTTGCTAATGCACCTTGCTTAACAACTGTTGAGGCAGTAGGGAATACTGGAACGTTCTTGGTGTTAGCAACGTTTACTAGTGTTTGGATTGCTGAGGCAACGGTGTTGTCGTTTGGTACGTAGACAGCGTCAACATTTTGCACCATTTGAGTAGCAACTTGGTTTAAATCGTTAGTGTTTGAGATTGAGTAACCCTTAACGTTAATGTGTTCTTCTTTACATAGTTTGACGAATTCATGATATTGATTTGTTGCTGAATCATCACTTGATGTGTAAATTACCCCTAGAGTATGTAGGTTAGGCATAATTTCTTTGATTAGTTTTAATTCTTCCTTCATTGGAGGAAAATCTGAAACACCGGTAACTTGGCGTCCTGGGTGTTCGTTTGAATCAACCAAACCAGCTGACTTAGGATCAGTAATCGCACCTAGAATAAGTGGGGCGTTTTTAACTGTGTTAGCTAGGACTTGTGCTGATGGGGTAGTAATACCGATTGACATGTCGACGTTTTCGGTCGCAAACTTAGAACTCATTGTCTTTAAGTTTCCTTGGTCACCTTCGGCGTTTTGAAAATCAATATTGATGTTTTTACCTGGAGTGTAACCAGATTCTTTTAATCCATCGATAATTCCCTTATGAATAGCGTCCAAAGCGGGATGTTCTGTAAGTTGTAAAATCCCAACAGTAGGGGTGTGATTACGACTGATCTTATGTGGTTGTTTTTCTTGGTAAAAACCAAATCCTAGTAAGACGACTAGGACAAAGATGACTGTGTAAAGTCTTTTCATAACTCATTCTCCTTTTGGTATAAAGCTTAAAATTGTAAATAAATGCAATAAAAAAACGGATAACCCAGACACTACAGGTTACCCGTTCTTATGGCCTGTGGTGTTCGAATCATATCCGCACAGGCTTATTTATTCGTGAGAAAGAAGCCGGTACAGATGCGCTTAATGATTGCATCATAAGTCGCATCTATACTAGTAATGCGACCTATAGGCACCAGCTTTGCCAACGAGAACTTGGACTTGTTGATAAAATATTCTTCATTGGTTCTTTCTCCTCTCAATTTAAGTTAAGTTCATTTTAAGTTTAGAAATTACAATTGTCAAGAAATAAAACATTGAGTAAATAAAAAAGAACACCAAATGGTGTTCTTATGCTTTATTTGTCTTCTTTATTTTCGTCAGTTGGTTCATCTTCATATGCGTCTAGATTGATTTGGTCATTGACCACTTTAGCATTATGAAGATCAGTACTTACCATTGAACTGGAAATTCCCCATCTGTAGAAAGCTAGGGAAACAATAATAATCACAACGAAGTCCAATGGATATGGAATCCAGTTTTGACCACCAAATGGTGCTGAACCTACATATGACATTACTGAGATGAAGATTAGGTAACCAATCATCCAGAAACTTCCGGCGAATTGGTTTTTTGTCTTCTTCCAGTCAGTTTTCCATTCAAAGTAGAAGTAGAATGGAAGACCTAATAGAATAACTACGATAACCTTAACGGTTGTTGGCCACATTGCCCAGTAAGCAGCTAAACTAGCTAAAACAAAGGCAAAAGGTGCCATAAATTGTAGCATTCTCATACGAATTGGACGTTTGAAATTAGGTGCCATCTTTCTCAATGATGTTACTGTAACTGGACCAGTTAAGTAAGCAATCAATGTTGAAGTAGAAATAACACTAGCAAGTGTACCCCAACTTCTGAATAGAGCAACTAATAGAACAGAGATGATCATATTAACAACCATCGCAATTCTTGGAACACCCCAACGTTCGTTAATTTTACCTAAGAACTTAGGCATGTGTTCATTTTGTACCATGGCAGCAAGAGTACGACTTGTTTGAGCAACAAATGAAACCCCTGTACCAAATGGTGAAATGAATGCGTCAAAGTATAGCAATACAGCAAGCCAATGAATGCCTAACATGATTGCTAAGTCGGCGAATGGTGATTCAAAGTTAACACCATGCCAACCTACCTTGGCAAGTACTGATGGTTCTACGGCACTAATGAATGTAAATTGTAGGGCAACATAGATAACAATACTAATAGCCAATGAAATGGTAATACCTAAAGCGATATTACGTTTAGGGTTCTTAATTTCTTTTCCCATGTTAATAACAACTTGGAATGCATTGTATGAAAAAATAATTCCTGAAGCTGTAGTTGCTGAGAAAATAGCGGCGCTACCATAAGGCATGAAGCCTTGTGATGCGAAGTTTCCACCATGGAATCCTGATAGGATTAACATGATGATAGTAAGTAGCGGAATTCCTAGTTTGAAGATTGAAATAAAACTAGTGAATTTAGCTAGTAAATTAACAGACCAATAATTTAATAGCGTGAAGACTAATATGAAAAGAAAAACGACAAATAAACCTAGATTAGAAATTTCTCCATTTACGATAAAACCGTGAGTCCAATGAGCCCATTTCCATGGCCATGAACCCATGTATTGGGTTGCGGCAACGGCTTCGATTGGAATCAAGGTAACTAATGATACCCAGTTAGACCAGGCAGCAATAAAACCTAATAGAGACCCGTGGGTGTATTGAGCGTACTTACTCATACCACCACTTTCGGGGAACATTGAACCTAGTTCGATGTAGTTAAAGGCGATAGCACCAATAACAATAGCACCGATTACCCATGAGATGATAGCGGCTGGACCAGCAACACGGGAAGCTTCCCATGAACCGAATAACCAACCTGAACCAATAATGGAACTAAGTCCCAACATTACAATTTGAAATAAACCTACTTTTCTTGATTTCTTATTTTTTTTCATAAAACTCCTTTCATGGTCTTTGAGTATACTAACAAAAATCCATGTCCATGTAAAATGTTTAAAGACCTACCATGACACAGTTTTTGCTGCTTATTGGGCATAATAATAACGTTTGTTAGCACTTAAAATTAATTAAAAAAAGTGTGATATTGATTATAATTCTTAATTAATATTCACAAATCTCAATTACATTTTTTTCTGGATCATTTATGAAAAGTGAATTCATTGGTCCATTTGAACCATGAACCTTTTTAGGGCCGTCAATGATGGTAACACCATAGTTGGCTAAGTGGGCACTTAAGTCCGTTAATGAGTCCTTCACAATGATACAGAATTTAGATGAACCCGGCGTAGGATTTTCCGGGACATTATCATCGCTATCATTTTGAAGGAAGATTAGTTTTTGTTTGCCAAGTTGGAATTCAAGTCTGTCATCTGTGAATTCAATGATTGGTAAATCTAAAACTTCATGGTAGAAACGCATGCATAGCTTTAGATCATTGGCAAAGATTGTAATATGGTCAATATCTTTGACCTTCATTATGATCATTCCTTTTTTAAATTTTTACACAATCAATTATACCATTATCGACGGATTTGGAACGATTTAATGTTGCTGAAAACGCCGAAAAATTGACGTTTAGACCTAAAATGTGTTAATTTTGTAATTATATATAAGTACGGAATAGAAAAAAGGAGAAAAAGACTGTGGCTTTATTAGATGTTAAAGATATCAGTATGGGTTTTGCCGACAAAAAGCTATACGATGAAGCAAGTTTTACCCTTAATAAGGGTGAACATATGGGAATTGTTGGACAAAACGGGGTAGGAAAGTCTACTTTGATTAAGATTATTACCGGAGTGGAATTGCCAATCTCAGGTTCAGTGAAGTGGCAAAACAATGTGAGCGTTGGTTACTTGGATCAATACGCTGATATTCCAGAAGGAATGACATTGATTGATTTCTTGCACACTGCTTATCAAGACCTATACGATAAATCAAAGCACATGCAAGAATTGTACGAACAATATGCGGAAAACTTTGATGACAAGTTATTGGAACAAGCGGGAAGAATTCAAGAAGAACTAGAAGCAAAACGCTTCTATGACATTGAGACCGAAATTGAACGAGTAATCACCGGTTTAGGTCTAGATGATGTAAAACGTGATCAACAAATCACCAACATGTCAGGTGGACAACGTTCAAAGATTATCCTAGCTAAGTTAATTCTAGAAGATCCAGACGTTATTTTACTTGATGAACCTACTAACTACCTAGACGTTGCCCACATTGCGTGGTTGGAAGACTACATCAATGGCTTTGATGGTGCCGTAATGGTAATTTCCCATGATTACGACTTCTTGGAAAACGTTACTAACTGTATCGTAAACATTGCCTTTGGAAAGATTACCAAGTATCGTGGGGACTTCAAGTCAGCCATGCGTCAAAAGGCTGAACGTGAAATGGTTCAACAAAGAGAATACGATAAACAACAAGTTGAAATTGAAAAGGCCAAAGCCTTCATTAGAAAGAACAAGGCCGGTTCAAAATCAACAATGGCTAAATCAAGAGAAAAGATGCTATCACATATGGAATTGGTTGATCCACCTTCGACTAACATCCACGCATCATTTAACTTCCCATACGAAGACACTGGTTCACAAAACGCATTGGTTGTCGACGAATTATCAGTTGGTTATGACAAACCATTGCTAAAACCAGTTAGCTTCTCAGTTAATACTGATGAAAAGGTTGGTTTCCAAGGATTTAACGGGGTTGGTAAGTCAACTCTAATCAAGTCCATTTTAGGAATCCTAGAACCAAAGGGTGGAAAAGCAACATTCTCACCATCAGCTAAGGTTAGTTACTTTAGTCAAGATTTGGTATGGAGCAACAACAATGAAACTCCAATGCAAATTATTCAAAACAAGTTCCCTAAGTTGGAACAAAAAGAAATCAGAACAAAACTTGCTAAGTGTGGTTTGGATTCAGCAAATGCTTCCAAGCCAATTGGTGAATTATCAGGGGGAGAACAAACCAAGGTTAAGTTAGCGATGTTGGAATTTACTCCATCTAACTTCTTAATCATGGATGAACCTACTAACCACTTGGATGACGAAACCAAGGAATCACTAAAACACGCAATTAACAACTTCCCAGGAAACGCAATCATTGTATCTCACGAAACTAGCTTCTATAATGGACTAGTGGACAAGGTCTTAGATGTTGAAAAACTAAGTCTAAGGGATGCTGACGAAATTGCGAAAGCACAAGGACAAGTAAATAACTAATTACAATAAGGAGGCGGACAACATCTATAATAGTCGAAAAGTATGGCTGATCATCGCAGATATTATGATGTTGATTTGGGCGCTTATATGTATTGAATGGTTAATCGTCAAAATTATTTTCATCGCCTTAGTATTATTCTTCGGTGGTCGAAATTTATACATTGACGATGGACAATTGATTGATACGAGATACAGCGTCATAACAGCTGCCTGTTTTGCTTTATTTATTTTAATTAGTTTGTTTTAGAAAAAAAGAACCCTGACCTGAACCCCTAAAATTGGAAGATGGTTATGCTATTTTCTGGGAGGAATTGATCCGGTATTCAACCGGTGA
>NZ_BOLX01000014.1 GCF_016861915.1 Apilactobacillus nanyangensis
GAACACAGAAGTTAAGCTTCTAAACGCCGAGAGTAGTTGAGGGATCGCCCTCTGCAAGGGTAGGACGTTGCCGCGCGAATAAAAAAGTCTTCGATGTAAATCGAAGGCTTTTTGTTAATATTGCCGTTTTAGCTCAGGAGGTAGAGCGTTTCCATGGTAAGGAAGAGGTCCCGGGTTCAAATCCCGGAAACGGCTTATATAAAAAGACCAATCGATTGATTGGTCTTTTTTGTTTGTTATTTAATTTTTCTATCAATTTTAACTTCATTAATTGGTAAGTTTGCGTTAGCAATAATTGGTGAAACAGGACCATTACTAATTAATGTAAGATGGTGCATCGCACGAGTAGCAATCGTGTAGAGTGTTCCGACATAATCATCATTTGGATAGTTATCTTTGGAGACATTCCAAGCAATGACAGAATCAAATTCTAACCCCTTAGCTAGATAGATTGGCATGATTACTACACCCTTTGGAAGTGATCTATCTGTATCTGCTAATAGGGTTGGATTAAGTTGATTATAGGTGTGTTGATGAAGTTGCTTAGCTTCTGTTAAGTTCTTGGTAACAATCGCTACGGTACCTTCATCCTCTAGTTCTTTCTTAGCGCATTCAATCAATGCATCAATACATTCATTTTCATTATGACGAATAAATATTTCTGGAGATTTACCAGGTCGATTAAACGCTTCAATTTCATCTCCATTTGGTAACAACGATTTAGCGAAGTTAGTAATTGGATAAGTTGAACGATATGAACGATTTAAAGTAATCAATCTTGATTTTTTAGTAGCAAAAGCTTCGTTTAACTTATTTAGTAATTCTTGAGGAGCCTCAACAGCCTTAAACAATGCCTGTTCACTATCACCAATCAAGTTAATCTTAGTTTGTGGGAAAGCATGCTTGATGTAAATCAATTGGGAAATTGAGTAGTCTTGCATTTCATCAACGAATAGATATTGCATTGTTTGATTTTGACCCCCACCAATCATTAAGTCACGCATGTATAGAAGTGGGGCGGCATCGTCCAATCGCACTTGATGTAATTCGATTGAATCAGCAAAACTATCGACATCATCATTCCATGCATCGACATTAACATCCTTAGGTAGGACAACTTGTTGCATGAAACGTTGGTATTGAAGATATGGATCAAAGAATGAACCATTATACAAAGCATCGTATACTTTTCTGAAATGTTCAGTCACGATTTGTTTAGCGATGAAGTATCTTTCGTCGTCTTCATCTTGGAAGCTACCTAGTTGGTGTCCTTCCATGAAATCATGATATTGTTCAGAATTAAGTTGGTCAATTGCATCATCAACCCATGGTTTATAAACTTCGACTTCAATTCGTTTCTTCAAGATTTCAATTAAACGGTTCTTAGTCTTTAAGAACTTGTCAGCCGGTTTCATTTGTTTAGGCTGAGAAGCGTAGATGTCCTTAATTACTTCGGAATCAAAGAACATCTTTCCGTCAATTAGAATGCTTTGAAAGGCGATGTCATCATTGAAAACTGTATTGATGTAATTCTCAATTGAGGTCATATATTGATGACTACGTTTGAATGATTGGATTGCCTTTTCATCATCGGTGTAGGATTGTTCAGTTTCATATTGATCAAATAAACTTTGGACATTTACACCTTCAAGACGATGATCAATGAATTCTTGAAGTGTTACCTGTCTCATATTGCGTTCACCCAAACTAGGTAAAACGTCTGAAATATAATGTGAGAACAAGCGGTTAGGGGAGAATAAAATAATTTGGTCGGCTTGAAGTGAACTTCTACTGTGATACAACAAGAATGCAATTCTTTGTAGAATAGCAGAAGTTTTTCCGGAACCGGCAACCCCTTGAACAACTAACAAATCACTATAAGTATCCCTAATGATATCGTTTTGTTCTTTTTGAATTGTTGAAACGATGTTTTGCATTACTTCATCGTGTTGTTGTCCTAACACAGATTGAAGCATTTCATCACCAACAGTCTCATTGGTATCAAACATGTTGTTGATTTCACCATGACTAATTTGGAACTGACGCTTCTTTTCTAGGTCGGTGCTTTGTTTACCGGCAGGGGTTTGATATGAAACCTTTCCCAACGTTCCGTTGTAATAGATACTAGAGATTGGAGCTCGCCAATCGTAAACTAGGAAATTTTCGTTATCGTCTACGAATGAGGCGGTGCCAATGTACAAGCTTTCGGTATCATCGTCACCATCATCTTTGATATCGATTCGACCAAAGTATGGAGAATCAGCTAATTTTTTGTATGTTTCCAGTTGATTTTTAATAATTGCTTCGCTTTGGACTACCTTATTAACAAGTCCTCTTTGTTGTTGGAGGTCGGCAGAAGTTTCAATTCTATCATCGACTTCGACGTAGTTAACAGAAGTATTATTACCGTAGTTTTGTTGAACACGCTTTGTTTCATTGTGTGCCTTTTGGTATTCAGCTTCTGTCTTATCGATTCGTTTGTGTAATTTGGCGACAACTTTATCGACACGATTTTGTTCATTTGTAAGATCGTTATTAGCCATTTTTACCTCCTAATTTATTGTTAAATCCGTTCATTTATGCTCAATAATTCTAATTAGATTTTACCGTCATGTCAATTAATATCCTTTTTGACATGTCAATTTAAATCCAGTAAAATATAGGTAATATTAAAGTAAGTAGCGATGTCATTTACAGAGAGATTATGTATTACTGAAAGTAATCACGACTAGCGAAATGGATGAATTTATGGGATTGCACCCTTATCGCAGAGTGGCAAATGATGAAACATTTGCAAGTTAGGTGGTACCGCGCTCAAGCGTCCTATTGTTTTTTTAACAATGGGGCGCTTTTTTTGGAAAGGAAGTAACAAAATGGCAGATAAAAAAGTAATTCTAACTGGTGATCGACCAACTGGTAAACTACATATCGGACACTACGTTGGATCATTAAAGAACAGAGTTGCACTACAAAACTCAGGTGAATACGACACCAATATCATGATTGCGGACATGCAAGCATTGACTGATAATGCGCGTGACCCAGAAAAAATCAGAAACTCACTATTACAAGTAGCTTTGGATTACTTAGCTGTCGGAATTGACCCAGAAAAATCAACAATCTTGGTTCAATCACAAATTCCTGCACTAAACGAATTAACAATGCACTACTTAAACTTAGTTTCAGTTAACCGTTTGAAGAGAAACCCAACTGTTAAGACTGAAATTCAACAAAAGAAGTTTGGTGAAAGTGTTCCTGCTGGATTCTTCATTTACCCAGTCAGCCAAGCTGCAGATATTACTGCATTTAAGGCCGACACTGTTCCAGTTGGTGAAGACCAAGAACCAATGCTAGAACAAACCAGAGAAATCGTTAGAAGCATTAACGGTATCTATGGTAAGGACGTATTAGTTGAACCAGAAGGATACTTCCCACCAAAGGGAATGGGTAGAATTCCTGGTCTAGATGGTAACGCTAAGATGAGTAAATCATTGAACAATGCCATCTACTTAGCAGACGATGCTGATACCATTCAAAAGAAAGTCATGTCAATGTACACAGACCCTAACCACATTCACGTTGAAGATCCTGGTCAAGTTGAAGGAAACACTGTATTTACTTACCTAGACATCTTTGCTGACGACAAGCAAAAGGTTGCTGAATTAAAGGAACAATACAGACACGGTGGTTTAGGTGATGTGAAGATTAAGCGTTACTTAAATGAAGTATTACAAGCTGAATTGGCTCCAATCAGAGAACGTCGTGAACAATTCGAAAAAGATCCACAAGCTGTTTATGACATTCTAAAGGCTGGTAGTGATAAAGCGAATAAGGTAGCCAACCAAACCCTAGATGAAGTAAGGGATGCTATTGGTATTAATTACTTTAAATAAAAAACTATTTTAGGAGTTTAGGGTGAATCGGATGGAGAACTTAGTAATTGTTGACATCGGTTCGAATTCTGCTCGAATGTCCATCTATCGGATTGAAAATGACGGTTATTGCGTTGAGCTAAAACGTAGTAAGAGTGATAGTCGTTTATCCGAAGGGATGGGGAAAGAAAAGATTCTACAACCGGTTGCAATTAATCGGACAATTAATGCTTTAAAGTCTTTCAAAAGAATTTATAGCTCAATGAATAATGCCACTGTGATTACCATTGCAACTGCTGCGGTTCGACAAGCTGAAAACCAAAAAGCTTTTATTCGCAAGGTAAGAAAGAAAGTTGGCTTAGACGTTAGAGTTTTATCAGGTCGTGAAGAAGCTTATTACGATTATTTAGGTGTCGTTAATAAGATTAAGATGAACGACTACATGGTGATGGATATTGGTGGTGCCAGTATCGAATTAGTCCGCGTTCAAGGAAAGAAACGTCGTGACTTAATCAGTTTACCAATTGGCGCCGTTAATATTTCAGAACGTTTTAAATTGAATAACTCAGTTCATGCAGCTGACTTGTTCAACGCGCAACGCTTCTTAAAGGAAAACATACATCGTGTTCCTTGGCTTAAAAAAGCCGATCACTATCAACTAGTTGTTTTGGGAGGAGCTGCCAGAAGTTTAGCGAGAATTAATCGCAGCCACCAACACTTCAAGAACTCTGATAACCTAAATGGCTATCACCTAAATCAACGCCAAGTGATGGGAACGTATGAATTACTTTTACGTAAGAACTTACACAATCGAAAAGAAATTCACGGATTAGAAAACGAGCGAGCTGATATTATACTAGGTGGTCTATTACCTCTTATTACAGTCATCGATGAAATTGATTCAAGACGAATCGTATTTTCTGAAGGTGGGGTAAGAGAAGGACTTATTGCTGAATATATAAAGAAGCACTATCGAAACTATTAGAGAGGTTTTTAATCCAATGGCGGGTTAAAAACCTTTTTAAATGCCTGAAATTTAAATAATGTTATTATAAATATCAGATATGAATACCGCATCCGGGGGGACTAATAATGGGAACTTTCAAACATTTCTATCATCGTAATTATGATGATAGAATGAAACTAATCAGTGAATTTGCTGGATTAGACACGAATCAAAAACATGAAATGACTAGCGACTATCATCAATCAAGTGATAGTTTAGTTGAAAACTATGTAACTGATTACTCCATTCCAGAAGGAGTGGCCGTTAATTTTATGATTAATGGCACTGAGAAAATTGTTCCAATGGTAACAGAAGAACCATCCGTGATTGCGGCGGCTAGTAATGGTGCCCGCTTATTTGCTAAGGGTACAGGGATTACTGCCGAAGTATTGGGTCGTAATCTAATGGGCCAAATCGTTGTTAAAACACATGATATTAACCTATTAATTGGAATCGTCAATACACATCAAGAACATATTATTGATATCGCTAACCAATCACATCCATCGATTCTAGAATACGGTGGTGGTGCTAAGAAGGTTCGCGTTAGAAAACTAGACGATGATTATGCATCAGTCGACTTGTTTGTTAACGTCGGAGAAGCGATGGGCGCAAACATCATCAATTCAATGCTAGAAGCTACTTCTGAGTTTATTGAAGAACACGTTAGTGGGGATGTTTTGATGAGTATCCTATCTAACTATGGTGAAGATAACCTGGTGAAGGTATCCGGATTCATTCCTGTTAGCCAACTGGGTAACCCTGATACTAACGGTAGTGATGTAGCGCAAAGAATTGTTGAAGCATCACACATCGCTCAAATCGATCCATATCGTGCTGCTACCCATAATAAGGGCATCATGAATGGAATCGATGCTGTGGTAATGGCAATGGGCAATGACTGGCGTGCTGTCGAAGCTGGCATTCATTCATATGCAAGTAAAGATGGCCAATACAAGGGCCTATCCAACTGGTCAGTTGAAGGTGACAAGTTAGTTGGTGAGATGACAATTCCATTGTCATTAGGTTTTATCGGTGGTGCCGTCAAGGTATTGCCAAAGGTTAAAATCAATCAACAATTATCTCAAGTAACCTCAAAGGAAGAGCTAAGCCAAATAGTTGCATCAGTTGGGTTAGCCCAAAACCTAGCGGCACTAAAGGCATTAGTTACCGATGGAATTCAAAAGGGGCACATGAGCTTACAATTGAATTCATTAGTAATGAGCGCCGGAGCTAAGGGTGAAGAAATCAAACAAGTGGTTTCAGAAATGAGAGCCAATCATTTAAACGACTTAAAGTCTGCACAAAAAATCTTAAACCAAATTAGAAATAATAATGAAGGTGAATTTTAATGGAAATCGAATTAAATCAAGATACACAAAGTTTAATTAACGTTGTAAATAAATTTTTCCCAGGTAAAATCGAAGTACAATTTATCGGACAACTTCAATCTGGATACGTTAGACATGATCAAGCACAAGTGGTGCAAGATGGTAAGAACCTATTTGTTCAAATCTCAGATATGTCAGCTCCTAACTACACTGCTTCACATGAACTAATTCACTTGTTGATGACACTACGTGGTTTCCCACAAGTATTCTTCTCACTATCAACTGGTCAAGATGAATTAGACGAACAACTAGAAGTAATGGGAACTGAATTATTTGATATCGTTGCCCACTTTGTTGTTGTTTCAGAACAAAGAAAACACGGACTAATCAACGAAGACATCGAAAAGATGTACCTAAAGGGAATCCAAAACACCATTGAACCTGAGCCAGAAGAATTAGACAACGCAATGGAATTACGTTTATTAACACTAATCGATGCTCACGTATTCTACGGTGACAAATTCGATTCATTTGCTCGTCCAACTCTTGAAAAAGATTACCCAGTTGCCTTAAAGGCTGCTGATGAAATCTACAAGATTATCACTGAAAAACCAACTGATTCACCATTTGGTTTCAGAAGAAACGTTGTTAAGTTATTCAAGGCCTTTGATGAACAACTAAAGAAGTGGGGACTACCTGCATTGCATAACTCAGAATTTGCAACTATCTCCAGTGTTGTTTCAGAAAGACAACTAAACTTAAACGTAAAACAACAATTTGAAATCTTCCATTCAGAACTACATGATAAGGAAACTGGTCGTCGTGCATACGTTGGTTTCAACAAGTCAGATGATCAAAACTCATTCGTGATTCCTGCTCCAACCGGTATGGATGACAGTCCAGAATACTTCAAAAAGTTATACGCTATGACTGTTCAAGAATTATTTAAAGAACTAAAAATGCCATATATCATTAGAAAATAAGGCAGGAGGCAATCTGATGGATAAGGAAATTCAATCATTATTTGATAATGCAAAAAATATCGTATATTTGACAGGAGCCGGGGTATCGACAGCTTCCAACATTCCAGACTATCGTTCTAAGAATGGATTATATGCAACTGATACAACTGGAAAACCAGCTGAATATTATTTAAGTCATGCATGTTTAGTTAATGAACCAGATGTGTTTTACACATTTGTGAAAGAAAATATGTACTATCCAGATGCCAAGCCCAATGTAATTCACGAAAAGCAAGCTGAACTTACTAGGGAAGGTAGAGCTAGTGTAATTACGCAAAATGTTGATGGGTTATACGGAGCTGCCGACACTAAGAACTTAATTGAATTTCACGGCAATCTATATGATGTATATTGCCAAAAGTGCCATCAAAGAGTTGATTGGCATGAATATATGCAAAACGATAAACACGCCGATTGTGGTGGTACTCTTCGTCCCGGAATTGTTTTATACGATGAAGGACTTAACCAAGCCAAAGTGGTTAACAGTGTTCAACTAATGGAAAAGGCTGACTTGGTAGTAATCGTTGGAACTTCCATGCGTGTCTATCCATTTGCTGGACTATTGGACTACCGAAATCCGGGTGCTAAAGTAATTGCGGTAAACCAAGAAAAGTTAAACTTAGGAATCGATTTTACAATGATTCAAGAGGATGCAACAAAATTCTTTAGCGAATTGAAATAAGAAGGAAGATGATGGTTTCATGATAACTTTAGGAGTAACGACTTGGAGTGAACATCCAGCATTGATTAATGGTGAGGACCGTGCCGTTAAGTTAAACGAATACGCAGCTCATTTTCCAGTTGTGGAAGTTGATAATCCGTTTTACGGCATTCCACAGGAAAAAACAGTGCGTCAATGGATGCGCCAAGTTCCAGAATCGTTCCAATTTATCTTAAAAGCCAATCAATTAATGACTAAGCATGATATGCGTTCGCAGATGGCTGCCGATGATGATCAAAGAAGACAGGCATTTAGTGATTACGTTAAAATGCTGAAACCATTAATTCAGACTAATCAATTAAAGACGGTCTTATTTCAATTCCCACCATATTTCCAACGCAATAACGACAACATTCGCTATCTAATGACCATCCGTGAAATGATGGGAAGAAAGGTGCCAATTGCAGTTGAGTTTAGAAACCCAACATGGACGGAAAAGTCGATGCAAAGCTCAATTCAAAATTATTTAAAACGCCTAGGGATGACTTTTGTGATTGCTGACGAGCCACATAATTTAAACGATGGCATTGAGTTATTACCAATGGTCACTACTTCTAAGATGGCGATGTTAAGACTGCATGGAAGAAACGCCCAGGGATGGTTTAACCAAGACAAAAACTGGCGTAGTCAAAGAACGTTGTACAAGTATAGTGAGGACGAACTAAAGCAATTTGCTGACATCGTCACTAAGTTAAATAAAGAAGTCGATGAGGTGTGTGTCATCTTTAACAATAACTCAGGTAGGGATGCTGCACCGAACGCACTACAATTAAAAGAGATGTTGCACGTGTCATTTAACGATTTGGCACCGATGCAATTAGATTTGTTCTAAGAGCAATATTATTGACAATTCAAGTATGATATACTAATAGTTAATATTAATTACTGGTTGAAAGGATGATTTACATGGCTGATAACAATACTTTTTATGTTACAACGCCTATCTACTACCCATCAGGACGTTTACATATCGGGAACTCATACACAACTATTGCTTGTGATGCGTTAGCTCGTTACAAACGTGCTGAAGGTTTTGACGTGTTCTTCCTAACAGGAACAGATGAACACGGACTAAAAATCGAAGAAAAGGCAGAATCATTAAACACTACTCCACAAGCATACGTGGATAAGATGGCTGCACAAATTAAAGACTTATGGAAGAAATTGGACATCTCAAACGACAAGTTCATCAGAACCACTGATGCACAACACAGAGAAGTTGTTCAAAAGATTTTCCAACAATTATTAGATCAAGGTGACATTTACCTAGGTGAATACTCTGGTTGGTACTCAGTATCTGACGAAGAATACTTCACCGAATCACAATTAGCCGAAGTATACAAAGACGATAACGGTAACGTTATTGGTGGAAAGGCTCCATCAGGACACGAAGTTGAACTAGTGAACGAAAAGTCATACTTCTTCAAGATGAGCAAGTACGCTGATTGGTTACTACAATACTACAAAGATCATCCTGATTTTATTCAACCAGAATCAAGAATGAACGAAATGATTAATAACTTCATCAAACCAGGTCTAGAAGACTTAGCTGTTTCTAGAACATCATTTAGTTGGGGAATTCCTGTTAAATCAAATCCAGAACACGTTGTTTACGTATGGATTGATGCGCTATCAAACTATATTAGTGCACTAGGATACGACACTGATGATGATTCACTATTCCAAAAATTCTGGCCTGCTGATGTCCACATGGTAGGTAAGGAAATCGTTAGATTCCATACCATCTACTGGCCAATTATCCTACATGCTTTAGGTTTACCATTACCAAAACATGTTATCGGACATGGTTGGTTAACCATGAAAGACGGTAAGATGTCTAAGTCAAAGGGTAACGTTATTTACCCAGAAGTCTTAGCTGAAAGATACGGCTTGGATGCTGTAAGATACTACTTACTAAAGGCCGTTCCATTTGGTAACGATGGTGTGTTCACACCAGAAGACTTCGTTGATCGTATTAACTACGACCTAGCCAATGATTTAGGTAACTTATTAAACCGTACCGTTTCAATGATTAACAAGTACGAAGACGGTGTAATTCCAGAATTTAAGTCTAACTTCTTAGAACCTGATAAGGAACTAGAAGCATTAAGCAAGGATGTCATTGCTGAATACAAGACTAAGATGGATGACTCACGTTTCTCAGATGCTTTAGCCGCAGTTTGGCAATTAGTTTCACAAACTAACAAGTACATCGACCAAACCACACCATGGATTTTAGCTAAGAATGAAAACGATGGTGATGCTGAAAAGCTTGCTGATGTAATGGCTCATTTAGCTGCCAGCTTACGTGTAATCGGTCTATTAATTAGCCCAATTATGACTAACGCACCAAAGGAAATCTTCACTCAATTAGGTTTAGACAATCAAGCAATTGATTTAACTAACATCGCGATTGAAGACTTACCAACAGGTGGTAAAGTTGTTGCTAAGGGAACTCCAATCTTCCCACGTCTAGACAGGGAAGAAGAAGTTGACTTTATCAAGAACCAAATGACTAAGTCAGACAAGAAAAAGGGTCGTGCAGCCAAAGAAGAAGCTAAGAAACAAGCTCAAGTTGCCCAAGAAGGCGCTGAAAGTGCTGCTGATAAGAAAGAAATCAAGTTCGACACCTTTGAAAAAGTAGAACTAAAAGTTGCCGAAGTTAAGAACGTTGAACGTGTTGAAGGGGCAGACAAGCTATTGAAGTTCACCCTAGATGCAGGTAAGGAAGAAACTACTCAAATCCTTTCAGGAATTGCTAAGTGGTATCCTGACTTCGACAAACTAATCGGTAAGAAAGTAATCATAGTTTCCAATTTGAAACCTAGAATGATGCGTGGCCAATTGAGCCAAGGAATGTTACTATCTGTTGAACATGACGATGGCAACATTGAATTAGTTACAATTGGTAGCCAATTTGAAAATGGTGCCACTTTGGAATAATGGTGAGATAACAAACTAAAAAATAGCCATTAATTCAAAACGAATTGATGGCTATTTTTACGATAGGAGCAAATATAATGCAAATTTTTGATTCACATACGCATTTAAATGATGATGCTTTTAGAGGACAAGTGCCAGAATACATTGAACATGCCAAAAAACTGGGTGTTACCAAGATGGCAATTGTTGGATCAAACCGTCAAATGAACGAAAAAGCGATTGAATTAGCTCATCAATATGATAATCTTTATGCAATCGTTGGGTTCCATCCTGAAGATGCGTTGAACTATAACGATGAAGAAGAGGCTATTTTATACAAGCAACTACAAGATGATAAGGTGGTTGCACTAGGTGAAATCGGTCTTGATTACAATCAAAGCACCGCACCCAAGAAGGCTCAATTCAACGTATTCAAACGCCAAATCGATATCGCCCAAGAACTTGGGATGCCAATTTCAGTGCATAACCGTGATGCCTTTGAAGATACCTACGCCATTTTAAAAGAAAAAGGTGTTAACAACGGTATTATTCATAGTTTTAATGGTGATGCGCAATGGTTAAACAAGATTATGGACCTAGGGATGTACGTTTCATACTCTGGTGTTGCTAGTTTCAAAAAGACTAAGGAAATCCATGATTCCGTTTCTAAAACACCAATCGATAGAATGCTTGTGGAAACAGATGCACCTTATTTAGCACCTGAACCATTACGTGGTCACCAAAATGAACCAGGGTATACTCTATATACTGTCGAAGCAGTCGCTCGTTTTAGAGATACAACTCCAGATAAGATTGCTGATGCAACTTATCAAAACGCACTACGAATTTTTGGATTGGATGAATAATGGAAAAAATCAAAGAAGTAATCGTGGTAGAAGGCCGCGATGATACCAAAAGAATTAAAATGGCGGTAGACTGTGACACCATCGAAACAAGGGGATCAGCAATTGATGAAAAGACGTTGGCGTTGATTAAGAAACTAGACAAGCAACGTGGTGTAATCGTATTTACTGACCCGGATTTTTCTGGTGAACGCATTAGAAAAATTATCACGCAGGCAGTACCAAATGCTAAACACGCGTTTGTTGACCGTAAAAAGTCGGTACCAACCAAGAGTGATGGTTCACTAGGTGTTGAACATGCCAGCGTCGAAACCATCAGAGAAGCACTAAAAAATGTCTATACAGCAGACACTAATCATGAAAGTGAAATTTCAGTTTCTGATTTAAATGCTGCAAGGGTCATTAATGATTCAGAGGCGAAAATCAGACGCACTCAATTATGTAATGAACTAAAGATTGGATATGTTAATGGGAAACAACTATTGAAACGACTATCCATGTTTGGAATTACTAAAGAACAATTTAACGAAGCACTAAGTCATATTAAGGAGTAAACAATGCCAAATAATCCAGAAATCGCTAGCCCAGCTAGAACACAAGCAATTTTAAATCGTTTCCATTTATCAGCTAAGAAGAGTTTAGGACAAAACTTCTTAACTGACCTAAATGTATTAACTAAGATTGTCGATGCTGCGCATTTAACAGATACAGATAATGTAATCGAAATTGGACCAGGTATCGGTGGATTAACCGAATTCCTAGCTCGTAGTTCAAAACGTGTTTTAGCGTTTGAAATTGACCAAAATTTATTGCCTGTATTGGATGAAACATTAAGTCCTTATGATAATGTCGAAGTAATTAATCAAGACATCTTACAAGCAAATTTGCCCGCTATTATCGAAGAAAAGTTCAATAACGAACGTCCAATTAAGGTTGTTGCTAACTTACCTTACTACATCACAACTCCAATCATTTTGGATCTATTGAAGGGCAATGCTGAATTCGACAACATTACCGTTATGATGCAAAAAGAAGTTGCTCAAAGACTAGAAGCCAAACCAGGTAGCAAGGATTACGGTTCACTATCAGTGATTATCCAATACCTAAATGATGTTAAGTTAGCATTTGAAGTATCTAGAAAATCATTTATCCCTGCACCAAATGTCGATTCAGCAATCGTGACTTTGGAAAGAAAAGAAACCATTGAAAACGAAGTGTTTGACGAAAAGGCATTTGCTAGTTTCGTAAGGGGATGCTTTGCCCACCGTCGAAAGACTCTATGGAACAACCTACAAGGATTGTTTGGTAAGGACGCTGAAACTAAAGAAAAGGTTCAAACTGTCCTAGATGAATTCGACATTCAACCAAGCATTCGTCCTGAAAAACTGACTGTTGATCAATACGTCGATTTAACAAATAAATTTCATTCTATAAAATTGGTATAATATTATTTGATTATTAAAAAACACTGTGATATAATTTTGATTTTTAATATTTTCCGTGGTATAATAAACATACTAGAGAGGTGAATATTATGCCAACCAGTTTGACTGACATTAAGAGCCACTTGGACACTCGCCTAGGCGAAAAAGTTGTTGTAACTGTTCAAGTAGGAAGAAACAAAACATTAGAACGCCATGGGATGTTAGCTGAAACATTCCCAGCAGTGTTTGTTGTTGAGTTAGAAGAAGATGAAAATCTTAAGAGAGTATCTTACAGCTACACTGATATTCTAACCAAGAACATTGAAATGGATTTTACCGACGAAGTAAGTGAAGAAGCTTAAAACTAAGAGCTAATAATGTTTATTAGCTCTTTTTATTTTGCACTTTTGACAAAATCCGAAAGTTTCACTGACTTTTCATTTTAACTTTAGTATAATGTTATTAAATAATTTAGTTAAATTGGGGGTGTGATACTTGAGAACCGTAGAGAAAGCATGCGCCAAACTTAACCTAGGCTTGGATACGCCGTATCGTCACAAGGACGGCAAAATTGAGTGGAATATGATAATGACCTCGATTGAATTATCTGATTACGTCGAGATTGTTACCGAAAAGGGAAACGGAATTTCCGTTCACTGTAATCGTGTGTTTTTACCACAAGATCATCGCAACTTAGCATATCAAGCAGCATTTCTACTTAAAAAGAAATTTGGAATTCAACAAAAAGTGGATATCCATATCAGAAAGAATATTCCTGTTGCTGCCGGAATGGGTGGAGGATCATCTGATGCTGCGGCTGTTATTCGAGGCCTGAATCGTCTCTGGGACCTACATATGACCGATCAAGAGATGGCAACATTCGGATTACAACTTGATTCTGATGTTCCTTATTGTGTATACAGTCAGACTGCGATGGTAACCGGTAAGGGTGATAATATTGAGTTAATGCCAAAATTGCCAAAGATGTATTTCGTAATTGTGAAACCAAAAGTTAGCGTTTCGACACCAGAAATCTTAAACAAGATTGATTACGACAAGTTAGAACATGTAAATGTTAACGAACTGGCGGCCGCGGTTGAAACACAAGATTATGACCAAATTGTTTCCCACATGGGAAATGTATTGGAGCCATTGTCTGCAAAGCATCACAGTGAGATTAAAAAGATTAAAGAAAAATTCGAAAAATACGGTGCTGATAGTGCTCAAATGAGTGGAACTGGTCCAACTGTCTTTGGAATTTGTAAGACAGAAAGCCAAGCAAAACACATTTTTAACAGCATTCGTGGATTCTGTTCCGAAGTATATATTGTAAGACCTGTATAAAAATATCCGTTTAGGTGAAAGCTTAAACGGATATTTTTTTATTATTTCGTTTAAAAAGTATCTTAAATCCGAACATTATGATAAAATTTAGATGTAGTTTTTACTTAATGAGGTGAAAGAATGAAAGCAAAGCGTAGTGCGCGTCTAGTAGATATGACTCGCTACTTAATGGAGAATCCTAATACGGTAGTACCATTGACTTTTTTTGCAAATCGTTATGATTCTGCTAAGTCATCTATTAGTGAAGACCTAACCATTTTACGAAAAACATTTATGGAAACAGGGACTGGTGTATTAGAAACCATTCCAGGTGCCGCTGGTGGAAGTATGTTTATGCCCGGCATTCAAAAACATGAAGCAAGTCTATTCATTGACGAAGTTCAATCAGCATTAGCTGACAATTCAAGAGTTCTACCTGGTGGATATGTATATATGAACGACCTACTTAACCGTCCATCAATTTTGAGACAAATTGGTCGAATTATTGCAACATTATACAGTGACAAGAAAATTGACGCTGTATTAACAGTTGCCACTAAGGGTATTCCGGTTGCACAAAGCGTTGCAACCTTATTAAACGTTCCATTCGTAATCGCTAGACATGATTCTAGAATTACCGATGGTTCTACTATCAGTGTGAACTATATTTCTGGTTCTCAAAAGAGAATTGAAAAGATGGTTCTTTCAAAACGTAGTTTACCTGCTAATTCCAACGTTTTAATCGTAGATGATTTTCTACGTGGTGGTGGATCAGCTGATGGACTATGCAGTTTAATCAAAGAATTTGATAGTGAAGTCGCTGGAATTGCATTCGTTGCTGAACGTGATTATGAAGGTCAACGTAAGATTAGCGAAGATGATTACACTTCATTATTCAAGATTGATACTAATGACGGTGATATTAAAGTTGATTTAGGTAATTTTACCTACGATAACTTTAGTGAGGTCACCAAGGAGGAAGAATAATGACGACTAGAAATACAATTATTTTAGCTGCCGGTAAAGGTACGCGAATGAAGTCAAAACTATACAAAGTTTTGCATCGAGTTTGTGGTCGTACAATGGTTGATTGTGTATTAACACAAGTTGAAAAAATTCATATGGACAATATTGTTACTGTTGTTGGTTTTGGTGCCGAAGACGTTAAAACTCAACTAGGTGACAGAAGCCAATATGCATTACAAGAAAAACAACTAGGAACAGGGGATGCAGTTAAAAAGACTGCTGACATTCTAGAAAACGTTGATGGATCAACAATGGTTGTTAGTGGAGATACTCCATTATTCACTGCTGAAACCTTTGATCACTTATTTACTCAACACGAAGAAAGCGGTGCTGTTGCAACCGTATTAACTTCTAAGGCACCTAACCCATTTGGTTATGGTCGTGTTGTAAGAGACGATAAGGGTAACGTTAACAAGATTGTTGAACAAAAAGATGCCTCAGTTGCCGAACAACACATCGATGAAATTAACACAGGTGTATATGTTTTCGATAACCATGAATTATTCGAAGCGCTTAAGAAAGTTAAAAACGATAACGCTCAAGGTGAATACTACCTACCAGACGTTATTGGTATTTTCAAAGAAGAAGGTAAGAACGTTGGGGCTTACCAAATGAAAGACTTTGATGAATCAATGGGTGTAAATGATAGAATTGCACTTTCAAAGGCTAACCAAGTAATGCAACAACGCATTAACGAATATCACATGTCAAACGGTGTTACTATGCCAAATCCTAATGACACATACATTGATTTTGGCGTTGAAATTGGCCAAGACACAATCGTAGAACCTGGTGTTCACATTAGTGGTAATACCAAGATTGGTAGCGACTGTAAGATTGGTGCTAACTCAGAAATTAGAGATTGTATCATTCATGACAATGTTACTGTGACATCATCACTACTTGAAGAATCAGAAATGATGGAAGGCTCAAACATTGGACCTTACTCACATCTTCGTCCAGAAGCTAAGATTGGTGAAAACGTTCATCTTGGAAACTTCGTTGAAGTTAAGAAGGCCCAAATTGATGAAGGTACTAAGGTAGGTCACTTAACTTACGTTGGTAACGCTCATCTAGGCAAGAACATTAACGTTGGTTGTGGTGTTATCTTCGCTAACTACGATGGTAAGAACAAACACAATACCGAAGTTGGTGACAACTCATTTATTGGTAGTAACGCTAACTTGATTGCACCATTACACATTGATGACCACACATTTATTGCTGCTGGTTCAACAATTACTGATGACGTAAAACAATACGATATGGCGATTGCAAGACAACGTCAAACCAATAAACCAGGATATTTCAAAAAGCTTCCATATGCTGATTAAGAGATAATCCAATGACATTTTATTTATTATTTGTATAATTTTTGAATGAAAAATTATCAATTATAGTGTAAAATTAACTGTGAATTAAGAATATAGTTACGAATTATAGAATTTATTGTTAGGTGGAGGACTTATGGCTGAAAGATATTCTGATCCTAAATTGAAGATTTTCGCTTTAAACTCTAACATTCCTTTGGCAGAAAAGATTGCTGATCGTGTTGGTGTTGATTTAGGTGAAACATCTGTTGATAGATTTAGCGATGGCGAAATTAGAATTAACATTGAAGAAAGTATCCGTGGGGATAACTGTTATATCATTCAATCTACATCAGCTCCCGTTAATGATAATTTAATGGAATTAATGATTATGATTGATGCTCTTAGACGTGCAAGTGCTAAGACAATTAATGTGGTAATCCCATATTATGGTTACGCTAGACAAGACCGTAAGGCTCGTTCTAGAGAACCAATTACTGCAAAGCTAGTTGCTAACATGCTAGAAACTGCTGGAATTGACCGTGTAGTTGCATTGGACCTACATGCTGCTCAAATTCAAGGTTTCTTCGATGTTCCAGTTGATCACATGATGGGTGCACCATTATTAGCTGATCACTTTATTAACCACGGCTGGGACTCAAACGCAGTCGTAGTTTCACCTGACCATGGTGGTGTAGTTCGTGCCCGTGCATTGGCCGAATTCCTAAAGGCACCAATTGCCATTATCGACAAGCGTCGTCCTAAGGCAAACGTTGCTGAAATCATGAACATCATTGGTGATGTTAAAGGCAAGTCATGTTTGATGGTTGATGACATGATTGATACTGCTGGTACAATTACTTTAGGTGCTCAAGCATTGATGGATGCAGGTGCTAAAGAAGTATATGCATGTTGTACACACCCTGTATTATCAGGTCCTGCAATTGATCGTATCCAACAATCACCAATCAAGAAGCTAGTTGTTACTGATACAATTCGCTTACCAAAAGAAAAGCAAATTGATAAGATTGAACAAATCTCAGTTGCTCCATTAATTGGGGACGCAATTAAGCGTATTAACGAAGATCGTGCCGTTAGTCCATTATTCAGCAACCGTTTCAGAAGTAACGCAGAATAATGAATAAACCAAAAAGATTAGGGCTGTTAATAGCGTTAGCCGGAATCGTCATTGCTTTAATAGCAATGGTGTTTAAAGTTAGTGCTATTACGATTAGTAACTATCTATTCTTGATAGGGTTACTAATCACAGTCATTGGCTTAATTGGAGTATTATCCAAAGGACATCTTTTTACGGGATGGCGTATTTTTCACCGTAAAGGTGATGATGAACGTTTTGAAAACGAAAAGATTCCTGCCAATAAAATTGGTGGCATGAAGAATGCAAAAATTGTGGTACGTCCATTTGCACAGTTAATGTTAATAATTGGAATTATCTGGATTGCGTTTGCAATCATTATCACACTATAAAAAAGAACTCACTTCATTGAAGTGAGTTCTTTTGTTTATGATTAATTATTTTAAAGCAAAGTTTCTAATGGCGTATGCAACACCGTTTTCTTTGTTAGTTTTAGTAATCTTATTGGCAATCTTCTTTAATTCATCTGAAGCGTTACCCATTGCAACACCGGTACCTGCGTAGGTAACCATGCTGATGTCGTTTCCTTGATCACCGATAGCCATTACGTTATCAGCAGTTAATCCTAAACGAGTAGCAAGTTTACTTAATGAAGTACCTTTTGAAGCTTTTTGGTTAACGAATTCTAGAAATACTGGTTCGCTTCTAACCATTGTTAAGTGGTCTAAGAAACTTTCCGGAATATTTGGAATAGCTTTATCAATGATATCGGGATCAGCAATTAGCATTGCCTTAACGATTTCAGTTTCATCAGTGATTTCTTGTGGTTCACGAACGCGGATTGGCATTCTTACAAGGTAACTTTCAGCAACACTGTATGGACTTAGGTCGCGGTTAGTAGTGTAGATGTAGTCAGTAGTTTCGATTTGGAAGTTAGTGTTTAACTTGTGACTTAATTTTTCTAGTCCAACGAAGTCGTTGTAATCTAGATCGAATTTTTCAATGATGTTAGCATCAGCATCTTGCACTTGGGCACCATTGAATGTGATTGCGTATTCATCATTACCTGAAATGTTTAATTTCTTTAGGTATGGTTTAACACCAGTCAAAGGACGACCAGTACATAGAACAACCTTGATGCCGTTGTTTCTTGCTTCAGTAACTGCATCGATTGTTTCTTGAGCTAAAATGTTTTCTTCGTTTAAAAGGGTACCATCGATATCAATGGCGATTAATTTGATTTCACTCATGGAGAAATCCTCCTTACTTAATTAATTCATCGTTTTTAATGTGTTTTTGAAACTCTTGATAGACTGGTTCGAATAAGTCGATGTCACTATCTTTAGATAACATTTCCTTAGGGAAGAAGAAGCGTTCGTCACCTAAGTGTTTACCAGTAACGGCACTAACTAGTTGAGAAATCTTGGATAGTTCAATCATTGTGCCATCGTTTCTTCTAAGTTCAATTTGCGTAGCATGATGTTTTTTGTTTGGATCATAAGCATCATATGGCAAGTCAAAACTGTTATTAACGGCGGTGTAGTAAGTAGTTTCAAACCCAGCTTCTTGAATCCATTTTTGCATGGTTGGAATCAATGATTCAGTTTCATTATTGTATTCTACAGATTTAAGTGGCTTTCTGTTAATAAAACGATCAGCTAAATCAGATAGAATCTTGTCGTCTGAATCAATCCAGTTAATGAAGTAGGTGTTTAAGACACCATCATCTAGTTTCAAATAGTCATCGATAGTAAAGTCATTCTTGAAGAATGGCATTAACAGATGAGGAGTTAGACGGTCATTTTTATCCAATTGACTGGCTAGTTCCTTGGCTCTTTGAAGAAGGTGACTTAGGATAACTTCCATTGAGCGTGATACTGGATGGAAGTACACTTGCATGTACATTTGTAAACGAGAGATGATGTAATCTTCAACGGCATGCATCCCGTTAATTTCAAAACAGATACCACCTTCGTAAGGTCTCATCACACGCAAAATTCTGGTTAGGTCAAAGTTACCGTAGTTGGCACCAGTGTTGTATGCATCCCTCAATAGGTAATCCATTCTATCAGCATCGCATTGACTGGAAATCATTTGAACCACTTGTTGGTTTGGATAAGTGTGGTCGATTACACTAGCAACTTCCTTAGGGAAGTTAGGACTAATCTTACTTAGCACTTGGTTAACTTCAGTTTTTTCAGAAGTGATGATTTCTTGAGTAATTGCTTCGTGGTTGGTACCAAAGATGTGTTCAAAGGTATGTGAGTATGCACCGTGTCCGATGTCATGGAGCAATGCGGCACAAAGTGCGACTAATCTTTGGGAATCGTCCCACAAACCATCACCGGCAACTTTGCTAGGGTAGTTTCTAAGAAAACCGTCACAGATGCGACGAGTAATTTCGTACACTCCTAAACTGTGAGTAAATCTTGAATGTTCTGCACCATGGAATGTGTATGAAGCAGGACCTAATTGTTTAATTCGTCTTAATCGTTGAAATTCTTTAGTATTAATCAAATCTAAAATGACTTGGTGTTGTACGTAAATGTAGTTAAGAACCGGATCTCGAAAAACCTTTTCTCGAGGTAGTAGTTTTTCTTGGTATTCCAAATTCTTACCTCCTTACTATCTATATATAAGTTATTTATGCTTATTATAACAAAGTTTTAAATGAAATAATTAATTTTCCGACCAATAATTAATGCATTTATGTAGATGTCCGTATATAATATTAGTTTGTGATATATGAAATGAGGGAAGGTGAGTCAGTGTGATGGATAAAAATGAAAATGCTCAAAAGGTTGTTGTGAACTTAAAGACAACTATTTTCCAAGATGCAGAGCGCGAAGACTTTATATTTGAAGAAGTGGGTAGCCTGGTTCAAATGAACAACGGACTATACCTTCGCTTCACCGAACATCAAGATAATCAAGCGGTAGCAAACGTTACTTTGAAAATTACCGATGAACATGTTCAATTAACACGCCAAGCCAATGGTGGACATCACTCTAGAATGATTTTTGATGAAAACAAAGATCACGACACAATTTACCAAACTGAGTATGGACCAATAAAAATTTTGGTCAAAACAAAAGAGTTAAACTACAATTATAATGAAGATATAATGAATGGTAAGCTCGGGATTGACTATGAATTACATTCTGGCGGAATGATTGTAGGAGAATACAATCTTACATTGCAATTTTCTGCTTAAAAAGGTATGATATTAATAGTATTTTGAAAGGACGTGCACCGATTTGAAATTACAAGCCTTAGAAGGTAAAGACAAAAAAGAATTATCAATGGTCGAAGTTGCTCACGCAATTCTTTCTGAACGTGGGGAAGTAATGGCCTTTGCTGATATCGCCAACGAAATCCAAAAATATTTGGGTGATTCTGATGAAGAAATTCGTAAACGATTGGTACAGTTCTACACAGATATGAACGTTGATGGTAGTTTTATTTCTTTAGGTGATAATCTTTGGGGACTAAGAACTTGGTATCCATATGATTCAATCGATGAAGCTACAGTTCATCCTGAAGACGAAGATATCGATCGTCCTAGAAAGAAAAAGCGTCGTAAGGTTAACGCATTCTTAGCTGATGCTTCTGACGATGATGACGTTATCGATTACGATGATGATGATCCAGAAGACCAAGACGACGAATTTGAAGATGCCGATGAAGGTGTCGACGAAACCGACAAGTATCACAAAGATTTAGATGAAATTGACGAAGAGAACGATGTCGAAGACGATAACATCCCTGATGGTATCGAAGGCGAATTGTCAGAATTACATGATGATGACGATGACATCGACGATGATTCTAAAGATTAATTTTTCCTAGAAATAATAATTATATTTCTTGACTATAAACCTAGAACAATGTAATATTATTTTTGGGCTCCTTACAAAAGAGTTTGTAAGGACAATTGATCGATTATAGTAATCAATGACTCCCTATTCTCAATGAATAGGGAGTTTTTAATTTTTACCCTAATAGATTTTATGAGGAGTTTTTTCACATGACTAAATATGTTTTTGTTACTGGTGGGGTTGTTTCTTCACTAGGAAAAGGAATTGTTTCTGCATCACTAGGACGTTTATTAAAAAACCGTGGAATCAACATTACTATTCAAAAGTTTGATCCATACGTTAACGTCGACCCAGGTACTATGAGCCCATACCAACACGGTGAAGTGTTTGTTACTAATGATGGTACTGAAACTGACCTTGATTTAGGTCACTATGAACGTTTCATTGATAATGACTTAAATAAATACTCAAATGTAACTACTGGTAAAATTTATTCAGAAGTATTGAGAAAAGAACGCCGCGGTGACTACTTGGGTGCAACTGTTCAAGTTATTCCTCATATCACTGGTATGATTAAAGAAAAAATCATGCGTGCAGCTAAGGTATCAAACGCTGATATCGTAATTACTGAAATTGGTGGTACTGTTGGTGATATCGAATCACTACCATTCCTAGAAGCTATTCGTCAAATGAAGAGCGAAGTAGGGGATGAAAATGTATTCTACATCCACACCACTTTAATTCCTTACTTACGTGCTGCTGGCGAAATGAAGACCAAGCCAACACAACACTCAGTTAAAGAACTACGTGGTTTAGGTATCCAACCAAACCTATTAGTTGTTAGAACTGAACAAGATGTTACTGATGCAATGAAGAGAAAGATTGCTTTATTCTGTGACGTTAAGCCAGAAGCTGTTGTTGAATCAAAAGATGCTCCAACACTTTACACTGTTCCATTGATGCTAGAAGCTCAAGGTATGGATCAACAAGTTGTTGACCACTTTGGTATCGATGCTCCTAAGGCTGACATGACAGAATGGAAAGCACTAGAACAAAAAGTTCAAAACTTAAAGAATGTTGTTAACATTACTTTAGTTGGTAAATACGTAAAACTAAAGGATGCTTACATCTCAATTACTGAATCATTACGCCATGCTGGTTACCCAGTTGATGCAAAGATTAACCTAAAGATGTTAAATTCAGAACTAGTTACTGAAGATAACGTTGAAGAATTACTTGGTGATGCTGATGGTATCATCGTTCCTGGTGGATTCGGTGACCGTGGTATCGAAGGTATGATTACTGCAGTTAAGTACGCTCGTGAAAACGACGTTCCTTACCTAGGTGTATGTTTAGGTATGCAAATTGCAAGTATCGAATTTGCTCGTGATGTTTTAGGTTACAAAGATGCTAACACTACTGAAATTGACCCAGAAACTCCACACAAGATTATTGACTTAATGGCTGATCAAGCTGATATTGATGGTATGGGTGGAACTCAACGTCTAGGTGCTTACCCATGTAAGTTAAAACCTGGTACTGTAACTGCTGCAGCTTACGGTAACAAGGCTGAAATTTCAGAACGTCACAGACACCGTTACGAATACAACAACGAATACAGAGAAGAAATGGAAGCTCACGGTCTTGTTATTGCCGGTACTTCTCCTGATGATCACTTGGTAGAAGTTGTTGAAATTCCTACTAACAAGTTCTTCGTTGCTGCTCAATACCACCCAGAATTCCTATCACGTCCAACTAGACCTGAAGGATTATTCAAGGCATTCGTTGCAGCTGCTCATGAACAACATGAAGAAAACAACAAATAATATGTTTTAAAAAAAAGGCCAGGATATTTCCGGCCTTTTTTATTGTTTTTATTAAATGTATGTTTAATTTGTATGAAACTATTGTATTTTTAATATTTATTATTTAATATTGTTATTGTTCACTATTATTAGTGAAACTGTAAGCGAGGAATTTAAACAATGAATAAAATGATAATAAAGGGTGGCCATCGTCTATCTGGTAACGTGACCATTGGTGGAGCTAAAAATAGTACAGTTGCATTAATCCCAGCTGCTATTCTAGCCGACACACCGGTGCAATTCGATATGGTGCCAAACATCTTGGATGTTCATAATCTAATGGTGATTTTGGAATCAATGAATGTCTCATCAGATTTTGCCGATGGAATATTAAACGTCGACCCAACAACAATAAATGAAAGTGCTTTACCAAGTAAGGCAATTAAAAGTTTAAGAGCATCATACTACTTCATGGGTGCATTATTAGGACGCTTTGGTCGTGCTAAGATTACTTTCCCTGGTGGAGATAACATCGGTCCTAGACCAATCGATCAACACATTAAGGCTTTTGAAGCAATGGGTGCAAAGGTTGAAAATGATGGTGACGAAATCATCATTACAACTGATGAAGATGGTTTACATGGCGCACAAATCTTCTTAGATGTTGTGTCTGTGGGGGCAACCATCAACGCCATTTTAGCTGCTGTAAAAGCAAAGGGTTTAACTGTCATCAGAAATGCTGCCAAGGAACCTGAAATTATTGATGTTGTTACATTCTTAAATAACATGGGTGCAAAGGTTAGAGGTGCTGGTACAGATGTTATTAGAATCGAAGGGGTAGACTCACTTCGTGCCAAGAATACTCACATCATTATTCCTGATCGAATTGAAGCTGGAACATACTTATCCATGGCTGCGGCATATGGTGACGGTGTGAAGATTCAAAACGTGATTCCTGAACATTTAGAATCATTTATCGCAAAGCTTCAAGAAATGGGCATCAATTTGGAAATCAATGAAGATAGCATTTATGTTCCAAAGACTGAAGAACTAAAGAATATCGAAATTAAGACAATGCCATATCCAGGTTTTGCCACTGATTTACAACAACCAATCACACCACTACTACTAATGGCTGCTGGTGATAGTACTATCATTGATACTATTTATCCAAAGAGAACTAAGCATATCTCTGAACTAAAGAAGATGGGTGCCAAGATTAGATATGACGAAGGTAACGGTACAATTATCGTTAGTCATACTGATGGACTTGTTGGTTCAAAAATTGAAGCAGGAGAAATCCGTGCCGGAGCATCAGAAATGATTGCTGGTTTAATGGCTCAAGGAACTACTGTGATTGACAATGCTGATAACATTTTACGTGGTTATGATAACATTATTGATAAGCTAACTAATCTAAACGCTGTCGTTGAATTAGTTAATGATGAAAGTTAATTTTCGTGTTGAATTAACTTCTATTTAGTGTTACTATAATCAAGTCGACTAAACGATAATCTCTGAATCAACATATGATGCAGGGCAAAGGAGCGATTTATAATGAAACAAGGAATTCATCCAGAATACCGCCAAGTGGTATTCCAAGATACAAGTACTGGTTTTAAATTCATGGCTGGTTCAACTATGAACTCAGCTGAAACTATCACTATGGATGATGGTAATGAATACCCATTAGTACGTCTTGAAATTTCTTCAGATTCTCATCCATTCTACACTGGCCGTGAAAAGTTCACTCAAGCCGATGGTGCTGTGGATCGTTTCAACAAGAAATACGGTTTCAAGTAAAGATAAAAAAAGACATATCCGTTTCGGATATGTCTTTTTTTTACATATTTAATACGTAGTCAATCCATTTTGGCATTGCTTCTTTAATTTGATCAAAGGTTAAATCAAAATTACCGGTATACCAAGGATCTGCGATTTCTTTACCTTGCATTCCATCAATAACATCTAAGCAAAGATGAATCTTGTGAGCTTGGTCTTTAGGTGCCCAGTGAAGAAGGTTGTTAATGTTTTCGAAGTCCATTCCAATGATTAAATCGTATTTTTGGAAGTCCGATGATTCGATTTGTCTAGAGTGTTGACCAGCATAACTGATTTGTTTTTGATCTAACAACTTACGAACTTCTGGGTGTGGCGGATTGCCAATTTCTTCGGTACTTGTTGCAGCAGAGTCTACTGCGATTTGATTTTCTAGTCCACGTTCTTTAATGATTTTACTAAAAATAGCCTGAGCCATTGCAGAACGACAAACGTTTCCATGGCACACAAATAAGACTTTTTTCAAAGTAGTCACGTCCCCATTAATTATTATCCAATAAACATATTAACAGTGTTTTGACAATTAGTTAATAGTTTTTATAAGACCTCATTAAAAACAAAGTTTTGTCTCATAAAGGATTGGAAAATCAGGTTTAAAATAATTTCTCGTTTCATGTTATAATATGTGTAACAATTATCGAACTGATGAAATGGAGATTTATTAGATATGAAAATGTCACTTACAGAAGTTGCTCGTGCAGTTTCTGCGCAAAACGATATTAGCGAATATGAAGATATTGATATTACTAGTGTTGCTTTTGATAGCAGGGAACTAACAAACGGGGCACTATTTGTGCCACTTGTGAGTCAAAACGATGGTCACGACTACATTCAAAGTGCAATTGATAATGGTGCCGTTGCAACTTTCTGGCAAAAAGACCACGAAAATGCTCCAACAGATTTTCCAATTATCGTTGTTGATAATACTTTAGAAGCACTACAAAGATTAAGCCAATACTACTTGGCAAAGATTAATCCTAAGGTAGTCGCAATTACTGGAAGTAATGGAAAAACTACTACTAAGGATATGGTTGCTTCAGTATTATCAACTCAATTCAATGTTACTAAGACCCATGCCAACTTCAACAATGAAATTGGTGTTCCAATGACTATTTTAGATATGGAACCAAACACCGAAGTATTGGTTGTTGAAATGGGAATGGATCGTCCAGGTCAACTAGACTTCCTAAGTCATTTGGTTGAACCAGACATTGCTGCCATCACAATGATTGGTGAAGCACATATTGAATTCTTTGGCACTCGTGACAAGATTGCCGATGCCAAGATGGAAATTGTTAACGGGCTAAAAGAAGATGGTATTTTTGTCTACAATGGTGACGAACCATTGCTAACTAGTCGAAGCGAAAACTTGCCATTTAAACGTACGTTTGGATTGGCTGAAGATGATGATTTTTATGCTTACGATATTGCTGGAACAGAAGTGCAAACTACATTCAAGGTTAATAAGTATCCAGATGTTGAATTCAAGATTCCAATGATTGGTAAATACAACGTTAACAACGCATTGGTTGCTATCACCATCGGTGACTTATACAGGATCAGAGAAGAAAACATCCAAAAAGCATTATTAAATGTTAATTTGACTAATAACCGTACTGAATGGATTGAAGGAAGTAAACACGAAATGATCCTTTCAGACGTTTATAATTCAAATCCTACTGCTGTTAAAGAAGTAGTGAACGCATTTACTCGTGAAAAAATTGATGGCCGTAAAATTGCCGTTTTAGGTGATATGTTGGAGCTAGGTGATCAATCAATCGAATTACACGAGTCATTAGCCGAAGTATTGGATCCAAATGAAGTACAAAGCGTTTACTTAATTGGTCCAGATATGAAGTACTTGTACGACAAGTTAAGTTCAGTTTATCCATCAGAAAATCTTTTCTACTTTAAGGCAGACCAATTGGATGATTTATATGACCAATTAAATGCTGAAATTTATGAAGGTGACCAAGTACTATTAAAAGCTAGTCACGGAATTCATTTAGAAAAACTATTAGATAAACTAACAAATTAATATAGGTAATTCATTTGCTAATTTGACCCAAAAGGGTTATATTAGTCTAGTTACATTTTTTAGAACACGGAATTTTTATAATCAAGTGATTAGCGCATTAACGGGAACGGACTCTTCCTTAGCTAATGACGGTATTATATTGAATGTTTCGTTTAGGAGGAAACATATTTGAAGTTTAGAGAATTAGGTCTTTCAGAAGACCTATTAAAAGCGATTGAAGACAAGGGTTTTAAGGAAGCCACTCCAATCCAAGCAGAAACAATTCCTTTATCACTACAAGGTAAGGATGTTTTAGGACAAGCACAAACAGGTACAGGTAAGACAGCTGCTTTTGCTCTTCCTATTATTGAACACGTTGATTTAGATAATCCAAACGTGCAAGCATTAGTTATTTCACCAACTCGTGAATTAGCTATTCAAACACAAGGCGAAATTAGTCGTTTTGGAAAAGAAAAGGGCGTTAAGGCTGTATCAGTTTTTGGTGGTTCTGACATCAGAAGACAAATCCAAAGCTTAAAGCGTAAACCACAAGTTGTTGTGGGTACTCCTGGACGTTTATTGGATCATATCAACAGACGTACATTAAAATTAGACCATGTTAAGACATTGGTTCTAGATGAAGCCGATGACATGTTGGACATGGGATTCCTAGATGATATTGAAAGTATCGTAAAACAAGTTCCAGAAGAAAGACAAACATTGTTATTCTCTGCAACTATGCCACCACAAATCAAACGTGTTGGTGTTCAATTCATGAAGGACCCTCAACAAGTTACTATTAAGGCTAAAGAATTAACTACTGATTTAGTTGATCAATACTACATCAGAGTAAAACAATTTGAAAAGTTTGATATCATGACTAGATTTTTTGATATCCAAGCACCTAAGGTAACTATTGTATTCTGTCGTACTAAGCGTCGTGTTGACGAAGTTTCTAAGGGACTTCTACTACGTGGATACCGTGCAGCAGGAATTCATGGTGACCTAACTCAAAACCGTCGTTCACAAATCATGAAGGACTTCAAGCATGACAAGGTTGACGTTTTAGTTGCAACCGACGTTGCTGCTAGAGGTATTGATATCTCAAGTGTTACTCACGTATACAACTACGATATCCCTCAAGATTCAGAAAGTTACGTTCACAGAATTGGTCGTACCGGTCGTGCCGGACGCCATGGTGTTTCAATGACTTTTGTTGAACCAAACGAAACTAGTTACTTAAGAGATATTGAAAAGCTAACTAAGGTTAGAATGTTACCTCTTAAGCCACCTTCAGCTGATGAAGCATTGAAGGGTCAACTAGAAGTAGCTACTAAGGAAATTGGTTCATTAATCGAAAAGACTAAGATGGAACCATTCTCAGAAGCTTCTGACGAATTGTTAGAAAAATACGATGCTAAAGAATTAGTATCAGTGCTATTAAGCAAGATGACTAGAAACCAAGTTAAGGTTCACATTACTGCTGAAAAGCCACTTCCTAACAAGAACAAGCGCGGTCATGGTGGTGGATATCACCGTGGTGGTGGTAACCGTCGTGGCGGATTCAAACGTGGTGGTAACAGAAATGGTGGCGGAAACCGTCGTCGTTACAATGGTAATGGCGGTGGCAACCATCGTGATGATCACAAGAAGGGTAACCGTTCATCAAACCACAAACGTCCAAACAAGTCATTTACAATTAAAAACAAAGATTAATAATAAAAAAGCTGTTGATATGAAAATTTGTCAATAGCTTTTTTTTACATAAAGAACTACAATAAAAGGAAATGCCCATTATTAATTGGAGGAAAGATTAATATGGTAGTAGGAACTCATAGAAATGCACAAATACTAATTAGTAAGAGTGCTTTATATCATAATATTAGTAACGAAAAGAAACGTTTGAAAAATAACGAATATTTATTCATGGTCGTAAAGGCCAATGGATACGGTCACGGGGCGGTCGCAGTAGCACATGAAGCGAAGAAGGCTGGCGCCGATGGCTTTTGTGTGGCCATTTTAGATGAAGCATTACAACTAAGGGATGCTGGTTTTGACGAACCTATCTTAGTGCTAGGTATCACCGACGTTCAACATGCATCATTAATGGCAGAGAAAAACATTTCAGCAACCGTTTCATCTAAAGAATGGTTGAAAGAAGCTGATGAACAACTAGCTAAAAAGAATCTACCAAAACTAAACGTTCATATCGGTTTGGATACTGGGATGGGCAGAATTGGTTTTCAAGATAAAGATTCACTTAAAGAAGCTGTCGATTTCTTGAATCAATCTGACAATTTAAACTTTGAAGGAATCTTTACACACTTCTCAACCGCTGATACACATAACGTAGAGTATTTTGATTTGCAAGTTAAACGATTTAATGATTTAATTTCAGTTATAGGTACATTACCAAAATATGTGCATGTATCTAACTCAGCTACTAGCTTGTGGCATAGTGAATTTAATTGCAATATGATCAGATTTGGTGTTGCTGGTTATGGTTTGAATCCATCTGGTGGGGAACTAGACTTACCATATGAATTAAAACCAGCGCTTAGTTTAACAACAGAAGTTGTATACTGTAAGAAGATTGATGCAGGTCGTTCAGTTGGGTATGGCGCGACATACACATCCGATGAACCCGAATGGATTGCTACAGTTCCTGTTGGTTATGCCGACGGAATTGTTCGCGCAATGCAAGGATTCTCTCTACTAGTGAATGGAAAGTTCTGTCCAATCGTAGGAAGAGTCTGCATGGATCAACTAATGCTTAAACTAGATGAACCAGTAGAACCAGGCACAAAAGTTACAATTGTGGGTCAAGACGGTAAAGAAAAGATTACTTTACAAGACATTGCGTCATATTGTGATACAATTCATTATGAAGTAGCTTGCTTACTCACTGATAGACTACCACGCATTGTGGTAGAATGACCCGTTTTAAGAGGATTAATCAATGCAATCTAAGAATCGATACGTTTATTCACTTCTAAGCACAGCTACATCAAGTAACAAAGCAAAAATATCACATCCTAGAATGAATGTTTCATTTGATACACATACTAGGATTGTGATTAATCCATGTTTTAACGATTATTTGATAGTCCAGAATTTAATTGCTGGGTACACTGAGATGACCGATATTAATCGTGCTATTTCAAAGGAATTTACTTTTTGTGAATCCTCAAGTGTGCATCACATTACGTTTTAGAATTCAGATGAATTCATTACAGATAGGGGATGTTAGAATGGCTAACGTTGAAATCAAACGTGGCGACGTTTTTTATGCTGACCTATCACCAGTTGTTGGTTCCGAACAGGGTGGAATGAGACCGGTGTTAATCATTCAAAATAATATCGGGAATCACTACAGTCCTACCGTGATTGTTGCCGCAATTACTGCTAGAATTTCAAAGCCAAAGATGCCTACTCACGTAGCTATTAGTGCTGATAAGACCAGAATCGAAAAAGATTCAGTTATCCTATTAGAACAAATTAGAACAATTGATAAACAACGATTACATGATCGAGTTGATCACTTAAGTGATAAGTTTATGAAACGAGTGGACGAATCATTGAAATTAAGTATTGGTGTACAGTAAAACATACATAAAAAAAGGATGCGAATTTTATTCGCATCCTTTTTTGTTTTGATAATGTTATTTCTCGTCCGCTAAATCTTCAATCTCTGCGATTTTAAAACCTTTACGTTCTAATGCAGCGATGATTCGTTTTAACAATTTCTTATCTACCTCTTCGGGAAGGGTGAACATAACTCTATGTACCAATTCACCTTCTTGACCATCTAGACTGATAACACTGGCGATTGCAGTGTACTTAGTGATAATCTTAGACATTGATTCTAGATCACCACGATTACCAGGAGCTAGGACAGTAATTACATAACTGCCAACGTTTACGTTCCATGATTGTGAAAGCATGTCCAATAAACGAGTGTGGGTCAAGATACCGTAGAAACGATTATTATCATCCAATACAGCGATATAAGGTAAATCCTTAATCGAAAAGAAAATGTGGAAGAAGGCTGAATTAACATTGATGAACTTAGTGGCATTCTTTAGTAGGGTTGTAACAGGTTGAGACATATCACCACCGTTAGCTTTGTGACGGTAGATATGCATCTTGTAAATGTTTCCTCTAAAGATTGTACCTGTTTCGTCTAGGATAGGAATACATCTGTAACCAGATTCTTCCAATGTTTCAAGAGCTTGTTCTAATGAAACGTTTTCTGAAACGGTAACTAGGTTGCCCTTAGGTTTAACCAATGACTTCAATAGCATAACATAACCTCCTTTTTAATTATTAGAATTTTTCTCATATTCTAATTTTAACATAAAATGATGAATTTGTGGCGATAAATCAACAATTGTTCAAAATAAAAAGCCGGGGGCAAAGTGCACCTCGACTTAATATTTTAATCAAGTTAATCGATTATTTTAAAGCTTCCATACCTTTTTCGGCAGTTTCCTTTAGGGTCTTACCTGAAGCTTCCATCTTAGCTTTTTCTTCATCGCTTAGAGGAACTTCGATTACTTGTTTAATACCTGATGCGTTAACAACAGCTGGAGTACCGATGTAGATATCGCTTAAACCATATTCACCGTTAACTGGAGCACCAACAGGTAGTACTGAGTTTTCGTCACGTAAGATAGCACGTGAAATTCTCATTAGGGCAGTTGCAACACCGTAGAAAGTAGCACCTTTCTTGTTGATGATTGTGTATGCCTTGTTTCTAGTTTCATCTTCTAATTTTAGTAAGTCATCTTTGCTTACGCCAGCATCTTTAGCTACGTCTAATAGAGGACGTGAACCAACAGTTGCTTCGTCAATAGCAGCAAATTCTGAGTCACCATGTTCACCCATGATGTATGCGTTAACGTCAGCAGGGTTAACACCTAACTTCTTAGCTACAGCAACTTGGAAACGAGTAGTATCCAATGAAGTACCTGAACCTACAACCTTTTCCTTTGGCCAACCTGAAAGTTTTTGAACACCGTAAGTTAAGATGTCAACTGGGTTAGCAGCAACTAAGAAAATACCCTTAAATCCTGACTTAACAACTTCAGGAACGATTGATGAAAGAATCTTTAAGTTCTTTCCAACTAGATCTAATCTAGTTTCACCTGGTTTTTGAGGTGCACCGGCAGTGATAACAACTAAGTCAGCATCTGCACAGTCACTGTAATCACCAGCGTAAATGTTCTTAGGAGCAGTAAATACTTGAGCATCTTCTAAGTCAAGTGCGTCTCCTTCGATACGATCTCTAATAATATCAACGATGACGAATTCTTCGCCTAGTCCTTGTTGCATCATAGCAAATGCGTATGAAGAACCAACGGCACCGTCACCAACTAAAACAACTTTTTGATGTTTTAAAGCCACAATAATCATCCCTTCAAAAACATATTTAAATCTACAACTGAATTATATCATTAATTTGGAAATTAGTAATTACAAAGCGCTAAAAAAACGAATAGTTTTATATATTTCTATAAGTGACGTGATAAATATCGAATTGCATACTATGATATAATTTACATAATTAATTGAGCGAAAAAAGGAGCGGATTTTTTATGAAGATGATTGTGGGATTAGGAAACGTGGGACCACAATATAAGGAAACCAGACACAATACTGGTTTTATGGTAGTAGACGAGTTTGCAGACAAACACGGAGTCGAACTATCAACACAAAAAATGGAAGCAAAGATTGGATCTACTAATATTAATGGTGAAAAGGTAATGTTAGTCGAACCACTAACATTTATGAACGAATCGGGTCGTTCAGTTGGACCTTTAATGAAGTTCTTTAAGTTGGATTTAAGCGATTTAATAGTAATATATGATGATATGGATTTACCAATCGGAAAAATCAGATTGAGAAACCATGGATCAGCCGGTGGGCATAATGGAATTAAGAGTTTAATTGCTCATTTAGGAACCGACAAGTTTAACCGTATCAAGGTCGGAACAGACCACCCAACCAAGGAAAGCGTCGTTAACTATGTATTAGGTCACTTTACAGATGACCAAAAACCAGGATTAAACCAAGCAATTGACAACAGTGTTTCAGCACTAGAAGAATTTATTGATGGGGAAGAATTTAACAAGCTAGAAAACAAGTATAACTAATATTTAGAGGGGATAACTATTTTGGAATTAAGTCAATTTTTCACACAATTGCCACAATACGATGAGATTGTTAATGATTTAGCACCTAAACATCGTCAGTTAGTGACTGGTTTATCAGGTTCTGCGAAGACAATGATGATTGCAGCTTTGTTTAACTCAACAAAGCGTAACTTCTTGATTGTGACTGATACTTTATCCAGATGTGATGATATTGTTGAAGATTTACAAAATGTTGTCTCCGAAGATGATGTATTAGAATTTCCAGTCGAAGAAGTATTAGCTGCAGAAGTTGCCACTAGTTCACCCGAATACAAGGCCACTCGTGTGCAAGCTTTATCAAAGCTATTAAGAGATGAACCAAAAATTATTGTAACGTCTGTTTCCGGTACTAAACGTATTTTGCCGGAACCAGGCGATTTTTCAGATGCTAATTTGACCATTTCAATCGATGATGAAGTCAATTTAGATGAATTAAGAAACAAACTATTTCAAATGGGATACACACCAGAAAAGATGGTTGCAGCCCCAGGAGAATTTTCACTTCGTGGATCAATTATTGATATTTATCCATTGAACTCAGAATATCCGGTTCGAATTGATTTATTCGATACTGACGTCGACTCATTGAGATATTTTGACGTATCTAATCAAAGAAGCTTAGAAAATATTGAAACCATTTCAGTGTTACCTGCAACTGATATGGTATTAAACAAATCACAAAGACAACAAGCAGTTGCTAATTTAACACAACTACGTGATAAACGTTTAGCCAAACTGGATAACGACGAACTAAAGCAACGCCTAAGTGATGCTGTTTCAACCATGATTGATGATGCCAATGAAGGAATCATTGATCCAGATTGGATAATGTATGCTAAGGCAATGTATGAAAACGAAACGACCATCTTTGACTATCTGGATGATGATGGTGTCGTTTTATTCGATGACTACAGTCGTATCTTAGAAAACAGCCAACAACTAGTCGAAGAAGAACAATCATGGGCTAATGATAAGTTTGACCATGGTGAAATTGCATCCACCGATTTATTTAGCGTGGACTTTAGAGAACACTTCCACAGAATTAATCAGGCAGAAATTTTAATGTCATTGTTCCAAAAGGGCATTGGAAATCTTAAGTTAACCCAATTGAATGACATTAAGGTTCGACCAATGCAAAAGTTCTTCGGTCAAATGCCACTATTGAAGACTGAAATCGATAGATGGCACAAACAAGATGACACCGTTGTGATTTTGGTTAAGGACAAGGCCAGAATGCAAAAGGTATCGCAAACATTGACTGACTTTGAAATCGAATCTGTTCAAACTACTAGTGACAACATTTTGGAACATCAAGTTCAAGTTGTTAGTGAACGTTTGAAGAATGGGTTTGAACTACCAATCAAACAATTGGCGGTAATTACCGAATCAGAAATGTTTACGACTGTGCATAAGAAACGACCACGTCGTCAAACATTCTCCAATGCGGAACGAATCAAAAGTTATGCTGATTTAAAACCGGGCGACTATGTAGTTCATGCTAACCACGGGATTGGTAAGTATGAAGGTATGGAGACGATGGAAGTCGACGGTAAGCACCAAGACTACATGACAATTGCTTACCAAAAGAACGCCAAGTTGTTCATTCCAGTGACTCAATTAAACTTGATTCAAAAATACGTTTCATCCGAAGACAAACACCCACGTGTTAACAAGCTGGGTGGAAGTGAATGGCAAAAGACGAAGTCAAAGGTCCAAGGAAAGATTGAAGATATTGCTGATGACCTAATTGATTTATACGCTAAACGTTCTAATCAGGTTGGTTATGCCTTCCCAGAAGATGACGAATATCAAGAAGAGTTTGAAGGAGCATTCCCATACCAACCAACACCTGATCAGGTGAAGAGTTCAGAAGAAATCAAAAAGGATATGGAACAACCACATCCAATGGATCGTTTGTTAGTTGGGGATGTTGGTTATGGTAAGACCGAAGTAGCATTGCACGCCGCCTTTAAGGCTGTCGAAGCCGGTAAACAGGTTGCTTTCTTGGTACCAACTACCGTGTTAGCACAACAACACTATGAAACAATGGTAAACCGTTTTGAAGGCTTCCCAGTGTCAGTAGCAGTGCTATCTCGTTTCAGAACCAAGAAGCAGGTTGAAGAAACCAAAAAAGGTTTACTTGACGGTTCTATCGATATCGTTGTCGGAACCCATCGTTTGTTATCTGATGACATCAAGTTTGCCGACTTAGGACTATTGATGGTCGATGAAGAGCAACGCTTTGGTGTTAAGCACAAGGAAAAGATTAAGCAATTAAAATCTAACGTTGATGTTTTGACACTAACTGCAACTCCAATCCCTAGAACATTAAACATGTCCATGATGGGGGTTCGTGATTTATCAGTTATTGAAACACCACCAGCAAACCGTTACCCAATTCAAACATACGTAATGGAAGAAAATGCTGGAGCAATTCGTGAGGGGATTACCCGTGAAATGCATCGTGGTGGCCAAGTATTCTTTATGCACAATCGTGTTTCTGACATTGAAGACACCGTCATGAAGCTACAAACATTGGTTCCGGATGCTAGAATTGCCTATATTCACGGTCAAATGACCGAAAACCAATTGGAAACCATCCTATATGATTTTGTTAACGGTGAATACGACGTGTTAGTAACCACAACAATCATCGAAACTGGGGTCGACATTCCAAACGCCAATACGTTGTTTGTCGAAGATGCCGATCACATGGGACTATCCCAGTTGTATCAAATTCGTGGACGAATCGGTCGTTCTAACCGTGTCGCTTATGCGTACTTTATGTATAAACCAAACAAAGTGTTGACCGAAGTTTCAGAAAACCGTTTGGAAGCTATCAGGGACTTTACCGAACTGGGTTCTGGTTTCAAGATTGCCATGCGTGACTTATCACTTCGTGGTGCCGGGAACCTATTAGGTAAGCAACAATCAGGATTCGTCGATTCGGTTGGTTATGATATGTATACTCAAATGTTAGCCGATGCCGTTGCAACTAAGCGTGGTCGTCGTGCCGAACAACGAGTTGATACAACTGTCGAAATGGACATTGAAGCATACTTGCCTAGCGAATATATTCAAGATGAAAAACAAAAGATCGAATTATACAAGCGAATTAGACAAATGCAAAACGACGATCAATATCGTGAACTACAGTCTGATTTAATTGACCGTTTCGGTGATTATCCAACTGCGGTTGAAAACCTATTAACAATCAGTCGCATCAAGATGTATGCCGACTCATCGTTAATTGAAAAGATTAGGCAAACACCAAAACAAATTACAGTCACTCTATCAACGATTGGAACTCAATTCTATGACAGCAAGCAAGTGCTAAAGGCAATTGCGCAAACAGAGTTTAGATCAATGGTTGGTACTGCTAACAACAAGATGCAAATTACCTTAATCATTCAACCTAATATGGATGAACAAAAGTGGTTAGGTGAATTGAGTAAGTTTGTCGAAGCATTAGATAAAGAACACACAGGAAACTTAACAAATGAAAAATGACAATAAACTATCAGTGATAATGAAAGGTGCGATGATTTTATCAGTCGCTTCCTTAATCAGTAAGGTATTAAGTGCCGTTTACCGAGTACCGTTTCAAAACTTAGTTGGAAACATTGGTTTTTATGTTTTTCAACAGGTTTACCCAATCTATGGAATTGGGATGGTGTTAGCATTAAGTGGGATGCCGATTATTATTTCACGTGTTATCGCTGAGCAGGAAACAACATTGCAGAAAAAAGCCCTCTTAAGACAACTGTTTATTATGCTTTCAATCTTTGGTGGATTAATATTTATCATCTTTCAAATTAAGGCAACGTCAATCGCTGCCTTAATGGGAGACCTCAGATTAGATAGTTTGATTCGAGCAGTTAGCTGGATGTTTTTAATGATGCCAATATTGGCTTGCTTAAGGGGTTACTTCCAGGCAACATTAATTATGAAACCCACCGCTTATTCGCAGGTAGTTGAACAAGTGATTCGTGTTGGTTTAATCATTGCATCAGCATATGTATGGGTTAGACATCACGTGAATCCATACACGATTGGGAGCTACGCTATGATAGCTACTCCTGTTGCTGAGATTTTTTCAGTGGCAATTTTAATTAGATACTATGCGGTGGATATCAAGCGTCTACCAAATCAAAAGGTGATGTCGTATCAATCATTATTGAAACGATTATTGTTTGAAGGTGGCACAATTTGTATGCTTTCATCATTAATGGTGTTGATGCAATTGGTGGACTCGTTTACTGTTCGTAAGGGATTACTTTTAAACGGATTGAATATGATTGATTCACAGGCAGTCAAAGGGATTTACGATCGCGGACAACCGTTAGTTCAATTGGGATTAGTGATTGCTACATCTTTTGCATCTGCGATTTTACCATCATTAAGTCTGGCTTATTCAAAGAAGCAGATGAAGTCTTTTCATAGTCTAGCATCAGAGATGCTTAGAGTCAGCATGTTCATGACCGTTGGCGTTGCAGCAGGAATGATTAGTTTGATGCCTTTGATTAACCGTTTGCTATTTAATAGTGGCCAACAAAACACTACTATCAGTATTTTTATGATTAGTGTTGTCTTAACAACGATGATTACAATTTATAGTAGTATTTTGCAGAGTGCTAATCACTTTAAAATAACCATTATCGCTATTATATTGGGGTTGGTAAGTAAAATATTGATTACTAAAGAAATGGTTGCTCATATGGGAATTGCCGGAGCAAGTATTTCCACGGTAATTAGTTTATTGTTAATGTTAATTATTGAAGTTAAATTTGCACCTACTGACATTGTTAAAATTGAACATAAGTGGAACTTCTTGTGGAAGCTATCATTGATAGCATTAATCATGTTAATTATTGAAATGATTCTAATGAGTTTATTTGGCTCAATTCATTTGGTCCATAGCCAAAGATTAAGTGCCATCATTTCATTGTGTTTCTTGGTCCCCATCGGCGCAGCTGTATTTGGTGTCTTAGCAATTAAATGGAAATTATTAACATATCAAGAATGGCAATCAGTGCCAGTAGTCAATAAGTTTATAGATAGGTGGATATCAAAATGAGATTAGACAAGTTTTTGAAGATTTCAAGAATTATTAAGAGAAGAACTGTAGCAAAGGATATTGCTGATCAAGGTAGAATTACCATTAATGACCGTGTTGCAAAATCATCATCAAACGTTAATTCAAATGATAAGTTAGTGATTAAGTTTGGTAACAAGACATTAACTGTTCAAGTTAATCAATTATTCGAAACAACCAAAAAGGCTGATGCAGACAGAATGTACACCGTTTTGGATGAACAATACGAAAGAGATTTCAATGCTGAATAATTAAAATTTAGTTACAAAATTAATTATCTATTTATTTTTTTTAAGAATCATCTATACTATTAAGTAACGAAATGAGGAGGGGATACCATGGATGCTGATAACGTTCATCAATTGAATAATCGATACACGAAGATTAAGAAATCTCGACATCAAGAAATTTTACGCAGTCGAAAAAAACGTGGAATTATCCTGGTAAGCTTTTTCCTCGTCGTTATTTTAATGTTGCTTGCCCAAATTTTTATAACGAAATCTAAGATTAGCAACGTTTCTGAACAACAAGTTCAAACCAAAAAAGAACTTAAGAAGAGTAAAGTTGATAACAAAAAGCTAAAACAAAATATTAAGCAGTTACATGATAAGGACTATATTCAAAAAGTCATTCGTGAAAAATATTATTACACCAAGCCAGGAGAGACTGTTTACAGTCTTCCAGGGGATGTTTCAAAGGATGTAACTCAAAATTAAAATGGTATGAAAAAATACCATTTTTTTTATACAATTATCATTTAAATGGTGCTATACTAAAGTTACTAATCATTATTAGGAGGACAAATTTTTTTATGGCAATTGAAGTTGGAGCAAAAGTTTCCGGCAAAGTATCAGGAATCACTAATTTTGGTGCTTTTGTTGATCTAGGCGAACACAAAACGGGATTGGTTCACATTAGTGAAATTTCTGATGGCTATATCAAAGATATCAAAGATGTTTTAAAAGTTGGCGATGACGTTAAGGTTAAGGTTCTAAACGTTGGTGACGATGGAAAGATTGCTTTGTCAATCAGAAAAGCAGTTGACAAACCTGCTGAACCACAAAGAAGAGAACAACCAAAGATGGCCCATGGACATTCAAATCATGGTAAGTTTAGTGATAACCGTCATCACAATGATAACCATAAAAATAATAAGGCTAGTTTCGATGACTTAATGGACAGTTTCTTAAAGGAAAGTGAAAGCAGACTAGCTACAATCAAGAAAAATACTGAAGGTAAGCGTGGAGGCCGTGGCGGTCGCCGTAGTTAACCAAATAAAAAATGATTGGGGTAGATTACCTTAATCATTTTATTTTTACCAAAAATTGTGACTAAAGGGGACGGTATTAATGCCGGAACAAAATATTACCCAACAAAAATTTAATCAGTTGATTGAGAGCAAGAAGTGGTTTACGTCAGGGGAGAAAGTAGTGGTTGCAGTGTCTGCTGGAGTGGATTCAATGGCGCTACTTAACCTAATGATGAATTTACCAGAGAAGAACAAACCGAAAATCATAGTTGCTCACGTTAACCATCATTTAAGATTCCAAAGTGCTGAGGAAGAACAATATATCAGAGACTTCTGCCAAGTTCACAATTTCAAAATTGAAGTTGGTAATTGGGAAGAACGATTTCACCCAAGCAATGGAATTGAAATGGCTGCTAGGAAATATAGATATGACTTCTTTTCAAAGGTCATGAAAGACAATAATTCACGTATATTATTAACAGCACATCATGCCAATGACCAAGCAGAAACGGTCTTGATGCGATTAATTCGTGGTTCGTTTATCAAGGATTTAATTGGAATTAGAGAAAGCCGAAAGTTTAATGATGATAGATTGATTCGACCACTACTTGGTTTTAGCAAACAAGAACTAACGCAATACATGCAAACATTATCAATCAAATGGTATGAAGATGACACTAATCAAAAACTAGATGTCACCAGAAATAGAATTAGGCATCGATTAATTCCATTTATTGAAGAAGAAAACAGTCGTGGAATTAAACACATCAATGATTTTTCTCAACAATTGAAATTGATGAAAAAACAAAATGACTTTTTCTTTGAGAAATTGGCAAAAGATATCATTGGTGACGCTAAGACGTATGATTTAGATGCATTCTTGGAATTGCCAAAACACGTTCAAACCGGATTAATCGATTATTTAATTGATCAAGAGGTGGTTGATGGTTTCAACGTAGATATCGTTAATCAAGTGACCTCGCTACTTAATAATGATGAAAAACCACAGGGTGTTGTTGAGTTATCAAACAATTTGAGCATAAAAAAGGAATATGACAGATTTTTAATCGAAAATATCAATCAAAACCAAATAACTGGATTTAAAAACGATTATTTTGTGGTAACATTGAATAAATGGTATTTCGAAGATGATATCCAGTGGATGATTACGGATAATTCCGATTTTTCAGATGATGAAGCAAGAAGAGTTTCTCGTTTTAATCTTTTGGATTCAGAATTCCCATTGATTGTACAAAAGACGCAAAATCGTGATAGAATAACGCTTAAAAATGGTGGTCATCAAACGGCTAGGCGACTGTTTATTAACAAGAAAGTTCCTGTTGATAAAAGGCATTCAGCCAATAGTCTGATGACTGATCAGGGAAGGCTATTAGCCGTTTTAGGCTACAGTGAATCTGTATCTATCGATAACTCTAACGCTAGAGTTTATACATTAATCATTAAATAAAGTATGTGGAAGGAGAAACTAATGAACAACGACATTCTAAAAACCTTGTATAGTAAGGAAGACATCACAGATGCTTGTCGCAGATTAGGTCAACAAATTACAACTGATTACAAAGACAGAAAACCAGTGGTAGTTGGTGTATTGAAAGGTGCTATTTTCTTCATGACTGATATTGTCAGAGAAATGGACCTATACATGGACATCGATTTTATTGACGTTTCAAGCTACCATGGAGGTACTGCATCAAGCGGAACCATTGAATTAATGAAAGATATTGATGTGGATGTTAACGGTAGGGATGTTATTTTCATTGAAGATATTATCGATACTGGTAGAACATTGAAATATTTAGAAGACCTATTAGCTGAACGCGGTGCAAGATCTATTAAGGTATGTACTTTAATGGACAAGCCTGAAGGAAGAGTAGTTGAAGCTAAAGCCGATTACGTTGGTTTAGAAGTACCAAACGAATTCGTAGTTGGTTACGGTTTAGATTACCAAGGTAAGTATCGTAACCTTCCATATGTTGGAGTATTAAAACCAGAGGTTTATTCAGACAAATAAATGGTTAATTCTTCTGAAAAATGATAATATATGCTTCGTGTAATGTATTGAAAAATTGGCGGGTCTCACCATGTTATTTTTAATACATAAACAAGCATTGAACACAGGAGGCAATTGATGCGTAATAATAATAAAGGATTATTCAAGAACAGCCTGTTCTACATAGTGTGCTTCTTGATTGTCTTGGGAGTTACTTTCTTTGTCACATCAAAGAACGGTCAACCTCAAAACAAAGAATTACAATCTAGTCAGTTTGTTCAAGAACTAAAAGATAACAAAATTAAGAGCTTTTCAATTCAACCTGAAAATGGTGTTTACACTGTTTCTGGTGAATATAGAAAAGCCCAAAGCGTTAAATCAAATAATTCTAGTAGCATTTTATTCAGTAATACCAAGAGTGAAACTAAGGTTTCATCATTCAAGACTAAGGTTTTGAAGAATAACGGTACTATTAATGAAATTACAAACTATGCTAAGAAGAATAACGTTAAGATGGGTGCAAAGGCTGCTGACACTGATGGCGGTTTCTGGTCAAACCTAATCTTCTCATTACTACCAATGCTAATCATCATCATTTTCTTCTTCGTTATGATGAACCAAATGGGTGGTAAGAATGGCAGTAAGGGCGGCATCATGGGTGTTGGCAAGTCAAAAGCTAAACCAACTAAGAGTGATGTTCGTTTCACAGACGTTGCTGGTGAAGAAGAAGAAAAGCAAGAACTTGTTGAAATCGTTGAATTCTTAAAGGATCCAAAGAAGTTCACCAAGTTAGGTGCTAAGATTCCTCACGGTGTCCTATTAGAAGGACCTCCAGGAACTGGTAAAACTTTACTAGCTAAAGCTGTATCAGGTGAAGCTGGTGTTCCATTTTACTCAATTTCAGGTTCTGATTTCGTTGAAATGTTTGTTGGGGTTGGGGCTAGTCGTGTTCGTGACTTATTCACACAGGCTAAAAAAGAAGCTCCAGCAATCATTTTCATTGATGAAATTGATGCTGTTGGTAGAAAACGTGGCAACGGCATGGGCGGTGGCCATGATGAAAGAGAACAAACATTGAACCAACTATTGGTTGAAATGGATGGTTTCTCAGGTAATGATGGTGTTATCGTAATTGCTGCAACTAACCGTGCTGACGTGTTGGATCCTGCTTTGACTCGTCCAGGTCGTTTCGACCGTAAGGTACTAGTTGGTAGACCAGACGTTAAGGGTAGAGAAGCAATCTTAAAGGTACATGCTAAGAACAAGCCAATCGCTGATAACGTTGACTTACATGAAATTGCTAAACAAACTCCAGGTTTTGTTGGTGCCGATTTAGCTAACTTGTTAAACGAAGCTGCTTTATTAGCTGCTAGAAGAAACAAGACAGAAATTGGCCCATCAGAATTGGATGAAGCTGAAGACCGTGTAATTGCTGGTCCAGCTAAGAAAGATAAAGTTGTTAGTCAAAAAGAACAAAACATTGTTGCCAACCACGAAGCTGGTCACACAATTGTTGGTTTAGTTCTAAATGATGCTCGTGTAGTTCACAAGGTAACTATTGTTCCTCGTGGACGTGCCGGCGGATACGCAATTATGCTTCCAAGAGAAGACCAACAATTGCTATCTAAGAAGAACGCAATGGAACAACTTGCTGGTTTAATGGGTGGTAGAACTGCCGAAGAAATCATCTTCGACTCATTGTCTTCAGGTGCTTCTAATGATTTCGAACAAGCTACTAACTTAGCTCGTGCTATGGTTACTCAATATGGTATGAGTGAAAAGCTAGGAACTGTTCAATTGGAAAGTCCAAACGATGACCCATACGCAAGAAGATATTCTGAAAAGACTGCTTCAGTTATCGATGAGGAAGTAAGAAGATTAATTGATGAAGCTCATGGTCAAGCTCATGACATTATTGAACAACACCGTGAACAACATAAGGCAATCGCTGACGCATTGATTAAGTACGAAACATTAGACGAAAAGGAAATTTTGAGTCTATACCGTACTGGTAAGATGCCAGAAGAAACTACTTCAAGTGATAACGAAGATGCTTCTTTTGAAGAAAGCAAAGAACAACTAGAACAAAAAGAAAATCAACATCAAGATAATGATGAAGACTAACTAATAGAGCGTGGGTTGAATTTATTTGACTCACGCTTTTTTAGGTGATTATGGAGGAAAAAACAAAATGGCAGACTATTTAACAAAGAGTGTCACTAAAGATGGTATGTTTAGAGCATATGCAATGGAAGCTACTGGAGTAGTTGACAAAGCACAAAAAGATCATAGAACATGGCCTGTATCTTCAGCTGTATTAGGTCGTTCATTGGTAGCTAGTCTATTATTGGCTACATCAGTATTAAAGGGTAAAGAGACAATGACTGTAAAGGTATTGGGTGATGGCCCTGCTGGACCAGTCTTGGTCGACGTTGATGCAAACGGTCACGTTAAGGGATACATTCACAATCCACACGTTGACTTACCATTAAACAAACACCACAAACTAGACGTTGGTGGTGCTGTTGGACAAGGTAGTTTAGAAGTAATGAAAAATCTAGGTGGAGATGAACCATACGTAAGTAACGTTCAACTAGTTTCAGGTGAAATTGGTGATGACTTTACTTTCTACCTAGCTCAATCAGAACAAATTCCATCAGCTGTTGGTGTATCTGTATACGTAAATGAAGATGGAACCATTGGCGCTGCTGGTGGTTACTTGATTCAAGTACTACCTGGGGCATCAGATGATGCGATCAGCAAACTCGAAGAACGTTTGAAGTCAATTCCAATGATTTCAGAACTATTCTTATCAAAGCAAAAACCAGAAGATATCTTGAAACTAATCTTTGGTGAAGATAACATCGATATCTTACAAAACATGCCTGTAGAATTTAAGTGTGATTGTTCAAAGGAAAAGTTTGGTGAAAAGATTGCCGGTTTAAACGATAAGGAAATTCAAGCCATGATTGACGAAGACCATGGAGCAAAAGTTATTTGTAACTTCTGTGAAAACGAATATAACTACAGTGAAGATGACTTGAGAGCATTGTTGTCAGATAATCAAGATTCAAAAGAATAGTAAGTATGCAGTTTTATTTTTAGTGTGATATGATATTTATCATGCTAAACGTGTTTAAAATTGAGGTGAATATAAATGGAATGGAAAATCGGAGATGTTACAATCCCCAATCAAGTAGTTGTTGCTCCAATGGCTGGGGTTACTAACACTGCTTTTAGAATGATTTGTAAAGAATCAGGAGCTGGACTTGTTGTCTGTGAAATGATTTCTGATCGTGGTTTAATGCACAAGAACAAGAAGACTCTAAGTATGTTGGATATCGATCCAAAGGAACACCCAATGAGTATTCAAATTTTTGGTGGTACTAAGGAAACCCTTGTAGAAGGGGCTAAGTTTATCGACCAAGAAACTGATGCAGATATCATTGATATCAACATGGGTTGCCCTGTAAACAAGGTTATTAAGACTGATGCTGGTTCAAAATGGCTATTGGATCCTAATAAGGTATACGAAATGGTTTCATACGTTACAGATGCTGTTAAGAAACCAGTTACTGTTAAGATGAGAACTGGATGGGATGAAGACCACGTATACGCAGTTCAAAATGCATTGATGGCAGAAAAGGCCGGTGCCTCAGCTATTGCAATGCATGGTAGAACTAGAAAGCAAATGTACACTGGTAGCGCTGACTGGGATGTTTTAAAACAAGTTGCTGATGCTTTAACAATTCCATTTATGGGTAATGGGGATGTTAGAACTCCTCAAGAAGCTAAAAAGATGTTAGACGAAGTTGGAGCAGACGCTGTAATGATTGGTCGTGCCGCTGAAGGTAACCCATGGATGCTACAACAAACCAGACACTACCTAGAAACTGGTGAACTTTTGAAGGAACCTACAGTTGATGAAAAGATTGCAACTGCTAAGGAGCATTTACACCGTTTAGTAGGTGTGAAGGGTGAATTCACTGGTCCTCGTGAATTTAGAGGTCAAGCTGCATACTACCTAAAGGGTATTTCTCACTCAGCTAGAACTAAGGTAGCTTTAAACAATGCAGAAACTGAACAAGAAATGGACGATATTTTCGACAATTTCCTTGAAAAGACCCATAAAAGAGCAGCAAAAAATGCGGATTTAAGTGAAATGTAATTTTTTAAATTATTTTATGGTATTATGTTAATATAAAATAATTTATTCTGATGGAGGTTTTACTGTGGCACAAGAAAAGCAAATGAATGACCAATTGCGAGTTCGTCGCCAAAAGATGAATGAATTACGAGAAGAAGGGGTCGACCCATTCGGTAGCCGTTTTGAACGTACTCATTTAGCTAAACAATTACACGATAAATACAACGGTAGTACTAAAGAAGAACTAGAAGAAGAAAATCTAAAAGTTGTTATCGCTGGACGTATGGTTGCAAAACGTGGAAAAGGTAAGGTAGGTTTTGGTGATTTACAAGACCGTACTGGCAGAATTCAACTATACGTAAGAAAAGATGAAGTAGGTGAAGACAACTACCATTTCTTCAAGCGTGCCGACTTAGGTGACCACTTAGGTATCGAAGGTGAACTAATTAAGACAGACATGGGTGAATTAACTGTTAAGGCTACTCATGTAACTTTCTTATCAAAGGCTTTGCGTCCATTGCCAGACAAGTACCATGGTCTACAAAACAAGGAACAAAAATACCGTCAAAGATATCTTGATTTGATTTCAAACCGTGATAGTTTTGACCGTTTCCAAAAACGTAGCAAGATTATTTCTGCAATCAGAAACTATCTTGATAATGAAATGGATTGTACTGAAGTAGAAACACCTGTACTACACAACCAAGCTGGTGGTGCTAGTGCACGTCCATTTATTACTCACCACAATGCATTAGACATCGACTTATACTTACGTATTGCACTAGAATTACACTTAAAACGTTTAATCGTTGGTGGTATGGAACGTGTATATGAAATCGGTCGTGTATTCAGAAATGAAGGTATGGATCAAAACCATAACCCAGAATTTACTGAATTAGAATCATACATTGCATACTTCGACTTCCATGATGTTATGGATGAAACTGAAGGTATTTTCAAGGCAGCTGCTAAGGTTGTTACTGATAACGGTATTATTAACTATCGTGGTGAAGAAGTAGACTTTAACAAGCCATTTGAACGTTTACACATGGTAGACGCAATTAAAGAATTTACTGGAATTGACTTCTGGAAAGAAATGAGTCTAGAAGAAGCAAGAAAGCTTGCAGACAAGAACAACATTGAATACCAAGATTTCTGGACTGTTGGACACATTATCAACGAATTTTTCGAAGAAAAGGTTCAACCAGAAATTAAAAACCCAACATTTATTTACGGACACCCAGTAGAAATTTCACCATTAGCTAAGAAGAACGCTGATGATCCAAGATTTACTGATCGTTTCGAACTATATGTTGAAGGTATGGAATATGCTAACGCATTCTCTGAACTAAACGATCCAATCGATCAAAAGGAAAGATTCCAAGCCCAAGCTGCTGAAAAGGCTAACGGTAATGATGAAGCACAACCAGTCGACTTAGACTACGTTGAAGCTCTAGAATACGGTATGCCACCAACAGGGGGACTAGGTATCGGTATTGATCGTCTAGTTATGTTATTAACTGACGCTGAATCAATCAGAGATGTTCTACTATTCCCAACAATGAGACCAGAAGATAACTCTGAACAAGACTAATATCTGTAATTAAGCGTAAAGAATTGATTAAATTCAATTCTTTACGTTTTTTTTGTTGAAAGTGGTTGACGATGTTCCACAATCTTGATAATATATTAAATGTTGTTTGAAAGACGGACAGCTAAAAAAAATTAAATATAAAAAGTTGTTGACATAACAGCGATTGCGTGGCATAATATTTATTGTTGTCGTTAAGAGATGACGTTAATAAATTTGATTGCTTAAAATTAGTTGTTGACATTGTTTCACAACTTTGATATACTTAAGAAGTCGTAATTTTAGACATATAAATGGTAGATCTTTGAAAACTGAACAAGATTGATAATCGATGATGTGTAAGGAACTTACAACTTGGTTGTAAGAATTAAA
>NZ_BOLX01000015.1 GCF_016861915.1 Apilactobacillus nanyangensis
CAGCTAATTTTAATTCTTTAGAAAACATAAAAGAACCCCTTAGGTTAGATTTCTCCAACTCAAGGGGTTCAGTTCATCACTCTTTTTTTATATGGTAATTCCACCGGTAACTAGTTCATAAATTGCAATTACGGCTAAAATAACCAATGCAATCGCTAATAATCTTTCTAGTTTGGTAAAAATACGATCTTTTTTATTATCGACCTTTTGTAGGTAGCAATAAGCTGGTAGCCCTGCTGCAAACAAGATGGTGGTCAATAGGATGTAATTTAATCCAGCTGCATAAATCAACCAAATGGAATATGCACTAGCAATAATTCCAAGGATTAAATTACGTCTACGGTCGCTAGCACCCTTATCAAGATATGAATATTTAACTTGGTATAATGCTGAAAATGCATAAGGAATTAATACCGCTGAACTTGAAATTGATAAGAACAAGTTATAAGCGCTTGATGCTAAGAAGAATGAAACCATGAATAATTCAACCAATACGTTAGTAAAAATTAGTGAATTAACGGGGGTTCCGTTCTTGTTTTCCTTAGCAAAGAATTTTGGAAATGATCCAACCTTTGCAGCTTCATAAGGCACTTCCGCAGCAAACATTGTCCATGATAACCATGCACCCAATACGGCGATGATTAATCCAATGTTTACAATGATGGCACCCCACTTACCCATGACGTGTTGTAATAAGTCGGCCATGGCTGGTTGACCCAATTGTGATAATTGAGCTTGGTGCATAACACCAAATGAAAGTAATGTTACCAACATGTAAATCATAGTTACGGCAACAATTCCAAGAACTGTTGCTCTACCAATGTCTTTTCTCTTCTTAGCGTATCCTGAAAAGATTACCGCTCCTTCGATACCTGAGAATACGAAGACTGTTACTAGCATTGTACTCTTAACTTGTCCCAACATATCTGAGAAGTTAAATGGTTTACCATGCATTAACCAGAAGTCGCTGGTAAATACGTTTAGTTTGAATGCAGTAATCATAATAACGATGAACAAGAAGATTGGAATCAACTTGATAATAGTAATAATTGTATTGATAAATGATGCTGAATGAATTCCCCTTAAAACAAGGAAGTGTCCGCCCCATAGAATAATGGTAGCAGCAATAAATGATACTAAGTTATGACCGTTATCAAAGATTGGGAAGAAGTAAGTTAGTGAACTCATCAATAGAGTTGCATAACTAATGTTTCCTAACCAAACTGATAACCAGTATCCCCATGCAGAGTTAAACCCGATATAGTGACCAAATCCAGCATCAGCGAAACTGTAAATTCCAGCTTGTAAATCTGGTCGTTTGTTAGTTAAATTTTGAAATGTGAATGCTAGACAAAGCATCCCAATGGCTGTGATAATCCAACCAACTATCACTGACCCAACACCAGCTTGTGATGCCATGTCGTGCATAAGGTTGAAGATTCCTCCACCAATGATTGAACCAATAACTAAACCAATTAGTTCCGTTAAATTCAGCTTTTTAGCGGAATCCTTCATTCTATCTCTCCTTTTTTAAACGATTGGAAACAATTTACTATTATAACGCATTTAAACCATGTTTGTCATATAAAAGAGGAGCAGTCTTTAGGACTGCTCCTCTTTTTTTAATTTATTTTTTCAAAATTTCGTTGATACGTGCTAGTTCATCTTCGGTGAAGTCTAAGTTATCTAAAGCCTTTAGGTTTGAATCTAAATGCTTAGGATCAGATGCACCAGTAACAACACTTGTAACCACTGGATCGTGTAATAACCAAGCTAAACTCATTTGAGCTAGTGTTTGGTCTCTGTTCTTAGCCAATTCATTTAATTGGTTTAGACGTTTTACAACTTCTTCCTTGTTTTCCATCATGAAACTGTTTGTGAAGTGAAGTTTCAAATCATCAGGTAATCCATTTAGATACTTGTCAGTTAGGATTCCTTCAGCTAATGGACCGTATGCAACTAAACCGTCGTTATTTTCTTTTAACGCATCGATAGTTCCGTCTGTTTCTGCAGAACGGTTTAACATATTGTATGATGCTTGGTTAACAACGAATGGTGTGTGTAATTCCTTGAAGTACTTAATGATTTCACGGGTTTGTTCACCATTGTAGTTAGAGATACCAACATATAATGCTTTACCAGATCTAACAGTACTGTCCAATGCTTCGGCAGTTTCTTCTAGACTAGTGTTTGGGTCAAAACGGTGACTGTAGTAAATATCTACGTAGTCTAGACCCATTCTTTCTAGTGATCTGTCCAATGCGGCAATCAAAGTCTTTCTAGCTGAGAATGAACCGTATGGTCCAGGCCACATGTGGTAACCAGCCTTAGTAGTAATCACTAGTTCATCACGGTATGGCTTCAAGTCGTTCTTGTAGACTTGACCAAACATTCTTTCAGCTGCTCCTGAGCCGGGACCATAGTTATTTGCTAAATCATAACTAAAGATTCCTTTATCAAAAGCATTTAGCATTACTTCGCGACTGTCCTTAAAGTTGGCGTCATCACCGAAGCTATGCCACATTCCAAATGATAATGCGGGTAATTGTAAACCGGAGTTTCCGGCTCTTCTGATTTTCATATTATCGTATCGTTCATCTGAAGCTTTATACATTTTAAACACCTCAATTTTCATAATACTACATCTATATTTTAAATTTTATTTGCCCCCAAAGCAAGAAAACAAGTAAACAAAAAAAGCCCACCCCATCACGGGTAAACTTCTTATCTAAATAATTTACCAACAGATTTGTTGTTATGAATACGTAAAATCGCCCTACCCATTAAATCTGCGACAGACACGATGTCTAATTTGTCAATTTTCTTTTCGTCACTGATGTAAACTGAATCGGATACAATCACCTTTTTGATTGGTGATTCTTCGATACGTTTAATTGCATCACCAGCAAAGATACCGTGTGTAGTAACAAGGTATACTGCTGAAGCACCGTTCTGGGCTAAAACATTTGCGGCTTTAACCGCACGTGAAGCAGTGTCAATCATATCATCAGCTACAATGGCGACCTTGTCCTTAACATCACCAATGATAAATGTTGGAATGTGTGCATCGTTTTCAGGATCTCTGTTATCAATAATTGCAATCGGTGCATCAATTAATCCTGCAAAACCTCTGGCTCTTCCCACTCCACCATGATCAGGTGAAACAACAACAGCGTTATCTAAATCGTAGTTTTCTAACATGTGCTTAGCCATTAGCTTATCAGCCTTTAGGTTATCAACTGGTTTGTTGAAGAAACCTTGGATTTGAGCGGCATGTAAATCAAGGGTTAACACACGGTCAATTCCTGCTCTTTCTAATACACGTGCGATTAACTTGGCAATAATTGCCTTTCTTTCACGCTTCTTAGCAGAATGTCTAGCATAACCATAATATGGAATAATTACATTAATAGATTTTGCACTAGTTCTTCTAACAGCATCAATCATGATGAATAGTTCCATGATATTAGCGTTAATTGGTTCACTTAGTGATTGAATGATGTATACGGCATCCCCACGGATACTTTCATCAATTTTAATTTGAATTTCGCCATCACTAAAACGATTAATTGTTGCTTCACCAAGCTTAAGTCCACAAGTTTGGGCAATCTTTTCTGCTAACGGTCTGTTAGAACTTAAGGAAAAGATTTTCATATTTTTATTATCCATTGACTCCACCATGAAAGTGCTCCTCTCGAGTTCCTTTAATGCTTAAATTTTACCACAAAAACTTCAAATTGATATAACAATTATGGTTTGATTCCGTGCATCCCAATCATCGGATCAACCTGATTCAATAAAATCATGTCCTTAGTTAAGCGGTATGATTTTGGTTTATCATCGAATGTTGCTTCGTCAAAAGGTGATTCCTCATCCTCATCAGTTGCTACATTATTTTGTGTATTATCTGAAACTGAATCAGTTTTAGGTTCTTCCACCGGTTTATTATCAACAGGTGCTTGTGCCTTCTTTTCTTCAGCAACTTCCTTAACGATACTACTTTGGTCGTTAACAGATGTTGTAACTGGTTTAACTTCACCATCCAACAATGATTGGATGCGTTGCATCAAACTAGTATTTCTGTTGTCAGATTCACTTTGTGCACATGATAGGAATGAATTGTAATCCCCAATCATAATCAAGGTATCACTGGCACGAGTAATCGCTGTGTACAACAAGTTCTTTTTCAACATCTTGGTAAATTGCGGAACGATTGGCAAGATGACCATCTTAAACTCGCTACCTTGGGCCTTATGGATAGTTGTACAGTAAGCCAAAGTAATTTGAATCCAATCCTTACGTTGATAAGTTACTTCGCTTTGATCAAAGGCGACCGTGATCTTATCTAAGCTTTGCTTACTATCCTTTTCAATATCGATAATTTGACCGATATCACCGTTGAAAACATTATCCTCGGGACTATTTACCAGTTGTAAAATCTTGTCACCTAAACGGTAATGAATGCCACGATATTCGACCTGGTTATCGGTATTGTTAGGATTCATAATCTGTTGAATAACTTCGTTTAGATGATTAACCCCAGCATTACCACGATACATTGGTGATAGGACTTGAATATCGGTTGCACTGAATCCCTTTTGTTTAGCTCGTTTAACAATTTGTTCGATTACTGAACTCATTTGGTTAGCGTTACATGGAATAAAGCTACGGTCTGATTGCTTATCGTTAAAGTCATCAGGTAGCTTTCCCTGTTGAATACTGTGAGCTAACGGAATAATGGTTGAGTTGCTATCTTGACGATAAATAGTGGTCAATTGCATGCTGTCGATTCGTTTGGAGTTCAATAAATCTGTAAAGACCTGACCAGGTCCTACTGATGGCAATTGATCCTTATCACCAACAAAGACAACCTTCATTTGGTTTGGAATAGCGCGTACTAACGCTCTGAATAAGAAGGTATCAACCATCGACATTTCATCAACGATTAACAAACCACCCTCGATATCTTGAGTTCCTTCATCGCTATCTTCATAACCATTTAATCCCAGCAAACGGTGAATGGTACTGGCGGGAATCCCTGTGGTTTCTTGCATTCTCTTCGCAGCACGACCGGTCGGCGCCGCTAACAGAATTGGAAATTCACGTTCCTTGTACTTGTTAATATCCAAAGATAGGTCATTTAAATAAGCATACAAGTAAATGATTCCCTTGATGATTGTGGTCTTCCCTGTTCCGGGACCACCTGTTAATAGGAACATTTGTGACTTGATGGCTTGTTTTAACGCATTAGTTTGTGATTCATCATAGCTAATATTTAGTTTCTTTTCGATTAAACGAATCTTCTTATCAATTGTCTCGTCATCGAATTTTTTAACGACCGGATTCTTGATAATTCGACTGATGTGTTCGGCAATTCGCCATTCATCATCATACAATTCCTTTAAGTAAACACGGTCTTCCTCACCAACAATCTTTTGATTTTTGGCTAACTCTAAAAATTGAGCAGATAAGTCTTCGCCACTAACAGGTTCAGCATTACCGTTATTCAATAATTTTAGCGTTTCTTCGAGGATTGGACCTGTTTGAGTATAAGTATCCCCATTACGTAAAGAAAGAGTCTTAAGAGCAGAAATTAGCCCTGCACGAATTCTTCCAGGATTGTTTGCAGACATACCCATTTGTTTGGCAATATCGTCGGCTTTTTTAAAACCAACACCGTCGATATCTTCAACCAACTTATATGGATTTTCTTGAATTACCTTTAAGGTGTCACCCTTGTATTTGTTATAGATCGCAGAAGATAGACTACTCCCGAACCCATAACTGTTTAATCCAATAATTACCTGTTCCATCCCATTGTTCTTGTTCAATGTTTCAAGCACAGTTGATTTTTGTTTGTCTGATAATCCGGCTCGATCCAATAATGAGTTATTTTCCAATACATCTGAAATTAGATTGGTGCCTAAAGCATCTACCATTCTTTTAGCGGTTTGCTTACCAACCCCTGGGAAATTATCACCAGATAAGTATTCCACTAGTCCTTCTTTAGAGGTTGGGACCGTGCTTTGATAGTTATCTGATTTGAATTGTTTTCCATACTTTGGATGATCAACTAATTCACCATAAAATTGATATTCGCTTTCTTCAGCAATATCCGCAAAATTACCAGTAATTACAATTTCATCTTCATGCCAATCCGAAATGTTTGTTTCGGAAATTTTTACCAATAGTACCTTAAAGAAACTATCGGGACTTTCAAAGAAAGTAGCCGCAACTTTACCTTTTATAAATAGCTCTTGATTGTCTTCAATATGTTCATCATTGTCGTCTACTGAGAACAAATTCATTGATTCTGCCACGGCTTATCTCCCCTTATTTTTTACCATTTTTCACTTGAATAAACTTTTCAATATCTGCTAGACGCTTTTGACCCTTTTCAAAGTACTTAGGATCTTCTCGTTTAGCGATTTCAAAGTATTGGTTAAAGTCTTCTTCCAATACCATTGCGACGATTCCACGGTCAAAGTTGGCCTTGCCGTCCTTTGGCTTAGCTTGTAAGACTTTGTCATAGAATTCTGCAGCTTCACTGAAGTTTCCTAAAGCTAATAAACTACTTGCTAGTAGGTAGTTTATTTCTGGGTCTTGTCTTCTAAAACCTTGTGCGGTTAAAGCAAATACGACCGCTTTTTTGTAATCTTCTTTGGCCATGTAGCTTTGCGCCAACATGATGTAGGCATCTGTCTTCATGTCACCATCAGATAGATTATTGAATTGTTCAATCGCCTTATCGTATTCTCCCGCCGCATAGTAGACATTGCCTAGTCCGTATACCAAAGTTTCTTTGGCCTTCTTACTTCTGTCAGCGAATAGACCTAAGGCTTTCATCATTAGTTCTTCGGCTTGGGTGTAGTTATGTAATTGAACTAAAAAACTTCCTAAGTCGTAGTAGGTACGGTAATCATCTGGATGATTATCAATATCTTCAACTAGTTTATGAAGAGTTTCATCGGCCTTTTTTTGTTGTTCTTCGCGTTCCTTTTCAACAGCTTGTTGCTTTTCTTTAATTTCTTCAGACTTTTGATCCATTTTAATCACCTACATATTAAATTACGTCAGTTTTATCAGTTTTCTTTGTAAGATATTCAGTATTATTCCAACTTACTAATTCAAATGACTTTCCGCCATCAGTTGTTTCTAGAATGGTTGTACTAGTGTTAGCTAGTCCACCACGTTTTCTTAAATCCTTAATCTCAACACCCAAAAGTGAATTGATTAGTGCGTTTAAGGCAGCACCGTGGCTGAAAATAATAACGTTATCTTCATTATCGTTTTCATTTACAACACGTTTAATAGCATACTGCATTCTGCTAATTACGTCATTAAAACTCTCTCCACCAATTTCGTCGGCATCATATTTTTCTGGATGATTTCTGAAATTGTCAAAACTTTGCGGAAATTGTTTTTTGACATCGTCAAACTTTTGGCCTTCCATCTTACCTAAATGAAACTCTTCGAATCGGTTCCATAGGCTCAATTGAGGTTTGCGATGGAAGTGTTGGATAACTCGGTAAGCGGTAATGCGCGCACGCTTAATCGGACTGGAATAAGCATGACTAAACTTAACATCTTTTAGGTACTCACCCAATTGATCCATTTGTTTGTAGCTTTCCGGCAACAATTCGGAGTCTCCTCCGGCACCTTGATATCTGCTTTCTAGATTCCATTCAGTTTTTCCATGTCTTACAAAGTAAAGTTTCACTTTTATCCCTCGTTCATTTTGATTTATATATATTATCTCAATTTATGCGGATAAATTCAAAGTTTATATAAAAAAAGATGCTTAATAAATAAGCATCTTTTGGTTTTAAATGTATTGTAATTCTTTATCGTCTTGGTATGCTGCATCGATAATTGCTGAACCTAGACATTCATCACCATCGTAAAATACAACGGCTTGTCCTGGTGTAACGGCTCTTGCAGGATCATCAAAGTCAACACGTAGTGACTTACCATCATCGTTTAGATGAACAGTTACGCCAACGTCTTTTTGACGATATCTGAATTGAGCTGTACAACGGAAGTCATTGCCACGATCAGCAATGTCATTAATCCAGAAAATATCTGAAGCTTCTAGGTAATCTGCGTATAGGTGCTTGTTTTCATAACCCTTACCAACATACAAGATGTTCTTTGAAAGGTCCTTTCCAACTACGAACCATGGGCGGTTGTCTTTACCGTCTCCACCGATTCCTAATCCCTTACGTTGACCAATTGTGTAATACATTAAGCCATCATGGTTACCCTTTACTTCACCATCAAAAGTCATCATTTTACCAGGAGTTGCTGGTAAGTAGTTACTTAAGAATGACTTGAAGTTCTTTTCACCGATGAAACAGATTCCCATTGAATCCTTCTTTTCAGCAGTGGCTAGACCAGCTTCTTTTGCAATTTCACGAACTTTAGGCTTTGGCATGTCACCTAGTGGGAACATAACTCGGTCTAATTGTTCTGCGGATAATTGACTTAAGAAATAAGTTTGGTCCTTGTTGTCGTCGCTTCCGCGAAGCAAGTGGTTGTGACCATCTGCATCACGTTGCAAACGAGCATAGTGACCAGTAGCGATGTAGTCTGCACCTAAATCTAAGGCGTAGTCTAGAAACGCTCTGAACTTAATTTCCTTGTTACAAATAACATCGGGATCTGGAGTTCTACCTTTTTTGTATTCATTCAAGAAATAAGTGAAAACGCGATCCCAATATTCTTTTTCAAAATTAACAGAGTAGTAAGGTATTCCGATTTCTGAGGCAACTTTGGCTACGTCCTTGTAGTCTTCTGTTGCGGTACAAACACCGTTTTCATCAGTGTCGTCCCAGTTCTTCATAAATACACCTACAACGTCATATCCTTGTTGCTTCAAAAGGTAGGCGGTAACGGATGAATCCACTCCACCTGACATTCCGACAACAACACGGGTATTACTATTGTCTGCCATTTAAAATCACCATCATTTCTTTTAGATTCTTAGAATCTACGATTTGAAGGTCGTATATTCCATAAAAAGTATAATAACCCATTTAAGGCATCAATTGCAATGAAGATGCAAAAAAGAGGGCTATTAAGCCCTCTTTTTAATTATTTTCTCACGAAAACTTTTCTTTCCACAAAGTTATCCATCAAGAAATTGAATTGTTCAACTAATGCATCAGCATTTTTGTTAGTAAAAATATTAACCTTATTTAAACCATTTGCAGTGATGGTACTCATCTTGAATGTTTTTAAATCACTCTTAAAAACAATCTTTAACTTGATACCATTGTAAGGATCTTCTGGATCTAATGTTCTTTCAAACGAAAAGTTACCAGCATTAGTCTTTACAAAACCCATGTCAGATAGTGTGAATTTTTTGATTTCAGGACTAACTGCGTATGTTTTAGAATCACCTTGTAATTGATTTGCTGTTTCAAAAGCCATATTAGTCAACCTTCTTTATTCTCTTAATTACCTTTACTAATGCTGTTGTAAAGGCATCGATTTCTGAATCTGTTGTGAATTTACCAAAACTAATTCGAATTGATTGAGATGAACGATTAGTATCATTACCAAACATCGCCATCAAAACGTGTGATGGTTCGATGTTTCCAGCTGTACATGCTGATCCAGCTGAAATCGCAATTCCTTCTAAGTCCAAATTAGCCAAAATAATGTCTGAAGCAATGCCCTTAATCCAAATGTTAAATACATGTTGGACCGGGTTATCTTCTACAGTTCCGTTAACAACGAAATCAATATCATTATCATTTAAAGCATTAATGATTTGATGTTTGAAACCATAATAACGATCGTGTAGTTCGTGCTTTAATTCAGGTGTAATTTGAGAAACCGCGGTCGCAAATCCTGAGATTGCAGGAATGTTTTCTGTTCCGGCACGACGCTTCTTTTCTTGGTCTCCACCTTTTACAAAACTTGGAAAATCTACCCCAGTTCGTCTGTATAAGAAACCAGTCATCTTAGGACCATTAATCTTATGAGCAGATGTTGATAGTAAATCAATGTGGTCCTCATTTACATCAATATCTAACAATCCATAAGCTTGAACGGCATCGGTATGGAACCATGCCTGATGGTCCTTTAAGATTTCACCAATTTCGTGAATTGGCATGTGAGAACCAACCTCATTGTTAGCAGTCATGATGGTTACCAAGATGGTATCATCGTCTAATGCATCCTTGAAGTCGTCTAAACTAATTACTCCAGTTTCATCAACTGGTAGGTAAGTTACTTTAAAACCTTGTTCTTCAAGATAAGCAAGTGGTTTTAACACTGCTTCGTGTTCAATGGCAGTTGTAATAATATGGTTTCCTAAATTCTTTCTTGCTTCTGCGGTTTGAAGAATTGCGGTATTATCACTTTCACTGCCACCACTTGTAAAAATAATTTCGTCTGGCTTCGCATTAATACTGTTGGCGATAATGTCTCTACTATCTTCCAATACGGTATGAGCTTTTCTACCAATGCTGTACAAGGTAGAAGCGTTACCGTAAACGTTTTGCATCTTATCGTACATGTCATCCAAAACATTTTTATCCATTGGAGTGGTAGCTGCATTATCTAAGTAGATTTCAGTCAAGTATACCTAAACCCCTTCTATTTTTGATTTGCGAATAAGTCTAATAACATTTGAGCAGATTTCTTACCTGCATCAATAATAAATTCGTCAAAGCTACGATCAGCATCGCCGTTGGCGTTGTCTGACATTGCTCTAACTACAACGTATGGGATATCAAATTGGTTAGCAACTTGTCCCACAGCTGCCCCTTCCATTTCACATGAAAGTGCGTCAGGGAAGTTCTTTAGAATGTTATCAATCACTGCTTGGTCGGCAACGAATTGATCACCTGTTACGATTAATCCTTTTTGAACGTTTAAACCAACTTCCTTAGAAGCTTCAGTAATTTCTTTTACCCATTTTTCTGAAGCTTTGAATCTTGCTGGTTGACCTGGTAATTGGCCGTATTCGTATCCAGCAGCTCTGGCGTCAACGTCGTGGTATGCAGTTTCAGTTGAAACAACAACATCACCGACAGCTAAGCCTTGGCCAATTCCACCGGCTGAACCTGAGTTGATAACGATATCAACATCAAAGCTAGTAATTAATTGAGCAGTTGTTAAACCAGCTTCAACTTTACCGATTCCTGAACGAACAAGAACAACTTCTTGTCCAGAAATGTTACCTTCGTAGAAAGTCATCTCTTTGATGTCAACTTTCTTAGTGTTGTCTAAGTTATCTAGCAATGATTTGATTTCTTCGTCCATTGCACATAAAATTCCAAATTTCATAAATATCTCCTTAAGGATTAACGTAGATTAGTATTAAGTAAACGACAATGATTGCAAGAATTAAAAATGCAATTGCCCAGTTAAGTCTTCTGCCTAAACGTTTTGTCTTTTGTTCGGTTGTCATTGCATGGGCCTTACCCTTTTTTTCTTCGGGTCTAGTTCTCTTCAATGTAGGTTGCTCAACTGGTTCGTCTCTTTTTATAAAATCATCGTCAATAGAATTTCTTTTTTGACTATTTTGATACTCTTTTCTAGTTATCATATTGGACTTGCTCCTTTATTAATTAAAGACCAATCTTGTCATGTAACTTCCAATAATAAATAGCAGTAATTGTCTTAGCATCCTCGATTTCGCCACTTTCAATCATTGCCATGGCTTCATCAAGTGAGTATTCCTTAATTCTCAAATATTCACCTTGATCTCTAGGTAATTCATCTTCAACTGGTTCCAGATCAGTTGCCAAGTATAGGTCCATGTATTCATCACAAAAACCAACACTTGAATAAAATCCGGTGATTCGTTTGATGTTGTTAGCCTTGTATCTAGTTTCTTCGTTCAACTCACGAACTACAGTATCCAAGGCAGTGCCATGGTCTCTACTATCAACTTTACCGGCAGGAATCTCGATTGTTTCTTTAGCAACAGGAGCTCTCCATTGGGTTTCTAATAACATCTTGTTGTTCTTAGTTAAGACTAAAATACCAACGGCATTGGAATGATGAACAACATCTCTAGTTGATGTTTCACCATTTGGCAATTCAACTGTTTGTTTTTCAACGTTGATAATTGCGCCATCGTACTTAGGCTCAACACCTAGTACCTTTTCCTCTAAATCCATAATATCAGCCCTTTTTTTGTTATATATTCATTCTATATATATTTAATTATTTTTTCAATGGACTGACTAATCAATTACACGAATTTTGACAGCTTGTGGGCCCTTCATGCCTTGTGCAATTTGATATTCCACTTGTTGACCAATTTCAATTTCATTTCTAGTCTTGTTTTCGACCGCTGAACCATGGAAGAAGACCTTGTTCTTGTCTTCGCCCTTTAGAAAACCAAAATCGTGATCCGGGTTAAAATTATTTACTTTACCTTTAATCATATTATTTCTCCTTAAAAATAAAAAACTGGGATAATCCCAGTTTTTTATCGATTATTCTTCGAATCCTTCAGTAGCTGTTTCTGGGAAGTTATCACGAACAATCTTAGCACAACGTGCACAGAATTGTGGATAATCTGCATCAGAACCAACATCTGTAGAGATTAGACGACAACGTTCACAAGTGTCACCTTCAGCATGTTCAACTACGATTGAAACACCGTCGTTAAAGCTTTGTGCATCACTTGGAGCATCAGCTAAATCTTTAACTTCTAGTTGTGAAACCATCAAAATTTGACCAACATTTGTGTGTAGGTTTTCTAGTAATGATTTCACTTCATCATTTACAAATAATGATAGCTTAGCTTCTGAAGCCTTACCAATTAGCTTGTTATTTCTAGCTTCTTCCAATGCCTTCAATACGTCATCTCTGACTTCCATGAACTTATGCCAGTTTGATGAAAGTTCATCTGCACCAGGTAAGTCCATTGGTTCTGGCATTTCTGATAGTTGAACGAATTCTTCTTTTTCAGATAGGAATGGCCAGATTTCTTCAGCAGTGTGAGGAAGAATTGGTGTAATTAATTTAGTAATTGCAACAGCTGCATTGTATAGAACTGTTTGCATTGATCTTCTTTCCGCACTATCTTCAGCATAGATGTATAGGATATCCTTAGCGAAGTCTAGGTAGAAAGCTGAAAGATCAGCATTGATGAATGAAAGTAGACGACGGTTTAGACTTAAGAAGTCAAAGTTGTCGTAGTCTGCCTTAATGTCTTTTACGAAGTTGTTTAACTTAACCATCATGTATTGGTCAGCTGACTTCATGTCTGCAAAATCAACACTGTTTTCCTTAGGATCAAAGTCAGAAGTGTTGGCAAGCATGTATCTCATGGTATTTCTAATCTTCTTGTATGAGTCAGAAATCTTAACAAAGTTTTCCATTGATACACGAACATCGGCAGAAGTATCTACAGAAGTTACCCATAGACGAACGATTTCTGCACCCATCTTCTTAATAACTTCATCAGGAGCAATTGTGTTACCAAGTGATTTACTCATCTTGTGACCTTCACCATCAAGAGTGAATCCTTGTGATAATAATTGCTTGTATGGAGCCTTACCGCTAAATGCAACACTAGTAATTAAACTTGAGTTGAACCATCCACGGTATTGGTCAGAACCTTCTAGGTATAGGTCTGCAGGGTATGTTAGGTAATCACGTTCGGCACAAACACCTTGGTGTGATGAACCTGAGTCAAACCATACATCCATGATGTCGTTTTCCTTAGTAAACTTACCATTTGGTGAATGTTCACTAGTGAATCCTTCTGGTAATAGGTCCTTAGCTTCTTTTTCGAACCAAATGTCTGAACCATGTTTTGCAAATAAGTCTGCGACGTGGTCAGTAGTTTCTTTAGTGATGATAGGAGTACCATCTTCACCATAGAAGATTGGTAGTGGAACACCCCAAACACGTTGTCTTGAGATTACCCAGTCACCACGATCTTTAATCATGTTGTATAGACGTTTCTTACCCCATTCAGGTTTGAATTCAACGTCTTCGATGGCATTTAGAATGTCATCTCTAATCTTATCAACAGAAGCAAACCATTGATCAGTAGCACGGTAAATAACCGGCTTCTTAGTTCTCCAGTCAAATGGGTAACTATGAGTGATTGGTTGGTACTTCAATAATAAGTTCTTTTCTTTTAACTTGTTTAATGAAATTTCGTTTGCATCGTCGTAGAAGACACCTTCGAAATCTGGACCAGCTTCCTTAGTTAGGTAACCTTGTGCGTCAACATCAACAAAGATGTCTAGACCGTATGATTTACCAACGTAGTAGTCATCTTCCCCAAAACCAGGAGCAGTATGAACTAAACCAGTACCAGTATCGATAGTAACGAAATCACCTAGCATTGTTAATAGTTGTCTGTCCATAAATGGATGTTGAGCTAATACACCTTCTAGTTCTTGACCTCTTACAGTCTTTACGATTTCGTAATCTTCCCAACCGAATAATTCGGCATCTTTTTCAACTAATTCAGCAGCTAAAACAAACTTACGATCATCGTTAGCTGGTTTAACAACTGCATAGTCGAATCCGGCATCAATTGTGATACCCATTGAAGCAGGAATGGTCCATGGAGTAGTAGTCCATACAACCATGTATGTGTTATCTTCGTCTAAAACACCTTTACCATCGACAACCTTTTCAGCGTAGAAAGCTGAAGGTGATTCGATATCGTGATATTCAACTTCGGCTTCAGCTAGAGCTGATTCTGAAGACCATGACCAGATAACTGGTTTCTTACCACGGTAGATTAAGCCTTTTTCAGCCATCTTACCGAATACACGAATTTCAGCAGCTTCAAATTCAGGCTTTAGAGTTAGGTATGGGTTGTCCCATTCACCAGTAACACCTAGACGTTTGAAACCTTCTCTTTGACGATCAACTTGTTTCAAAGCATAATCATGACAAAGTTTTCTGAATTCATTAGTATCCATTTTCTTTCTGTCATATCCAGCTTGAGTAAGCTTTTGTTCGATTGGTAAACCGTGAGTATCCCAACCTGGTACGTAAGGTGCTCTAAAGCCGTTCATTGACTTGTATCTTACAATAAAGTCCTTTGAAATCTTGTTTAAAGCGTGTCCCATATGAATGTCACCATTAGCATATGGAGGTCCATCATGAAGAACAAATGATGGTTTTCCTTCGTTTAGTTTTTGTCTCATTTGGTAGACGTGATTGTCTTCCCATGCTTTTTGTCTTTCAACTTCTTTAACAGGTAAGTTCCCACGCATCTTAAACTTGGTCTTACCTAGGTTCAAAGTATCTTTTACACGCATAACACACACTCCCTTTTCAAATTATAAAAAAAGAAGACTTCATCACAAGGGACGAAGTCTTCCGCGGTACCACCCAAATTAGGACATTAAAATTTAATATCCCATCTTTATTTACTACATTAAAAGAGATTAGCCAGAGGTGATCTGCATAGAATGATTTACAACTGACCTTCCACCATTTGTCAGCTCGCTATATTGTGTCGAATTCTAAGCTTTCTATTCTCTATCTCAAGTTATTCAATTTCTTTGAATGAGCCATCAGGATAAATCTTAATAGTTGCATCTGCTGGCATTTCTTTACCTTCAGATTGTACAACTGTTTCCTTAAAATTGTCAAGGTTATTAATTTGTTCGTTAACCTTGTTGAAATTACCGTCAATTCCGGAAATCATTTGATCCCATTCTGGACTATTAACAAATTGCATTTGGCTTTCAAGTAAAGTTCTGATTTTTTCTCTGAATGATTCAGTTGTCTTTCTTAAATCATCATTTGCAATAAGTAGTGCTTTAGATTGGTTTGAGATATTTTCAACGATGTCTTTAGCCTTAACGCTAGCATCATTCAAAATTTCATCAGCTTGTTTTCTTGATTGTTCAGTTACGTTGTTGGCTTCGTTTTGAGCTTCAACCTTAACCTTATCAGCAGCATTTTGTGCAATGATAATTGATTGATTCAATGAATCCTTCATACCATTATAGTATTTTAGTTCATCTTCAGTTTGTTTCAAACGGTTCTTCATATCGATATTTTCGGATAAAGTTAATTGGTAATCCTTGATAATACGATCTAAGAATTCGTTTACCTCGTCAATATTGTAACCTCTCATTTTTACAGAAAACTCTTTATTATGAATATCTTGTGGGCTAAGTACCATTGTATCTCTCCTCCAACCTAGTTTTTTAATACAGAAATAATGGCTCTATATTTACCTTTTTTGGTTTGGCCTTCCTGACGCTTTAAACGAATGCGGCCGAATCTTCTAACCGATACAACATCGTGTGTTGTAATTTCGTAATCCGGTCGACTGTTTACCGCCCAGTTAAGGTGAACCTTTTGATGACTAACTAACTCTTTCGCATCATTTCTGGATATGTTAAATCCTTCCGAAATTAAGTTATCCATTCTAAATGATGATAGAGTCGTTGATTCATCTCTCCATTCATTCTCCGGCGTAATTACGTCAGAAAATTCTGTTTCAATCAGTGAAACTTTTGTTTTACCAATTGAGCTAATTTGCATTTTTAAGAAGTCAGCAATTTCTCTTGTACATATGAATTGCCATCTTGTTCCGTCAGTTAAAATATCTCCAATTGTTGATCTCTCAACACCTGAACCTAATAAAGTTCCCAATATCTTACTGTGACGTAATTTTGAGAACTTTACTGGATATCTAATTTCAAACAACTTAACTTGATAATCATCTTCAGATGGTTCGAAGTATTCTGGATATATCAAGCCACGTTTCATTTCTGAGTTTGGATATCCCCCGAAAAAGGCGACCGACAAGTCACTCTGGCGGTTAACTAAAGTTGTTAAAATATAAACCTGTCTGGGATTTAAAAACTTAGTTAAGATTGGACGATATTGATTAATTGACTCATCAATTAAATCTGCACAAGAATCGATGAAAGGAACTTCTTCTTTTCTAAAATGCTGTTCAATATTTTTATCCATTTTATCTTAAACGTTCATTCATTTCTTTTCTGATTTCCCCGTCTACATAGTAGTTGTGTGGAGTGAAAAGAAAAACTAATTCAGAAATTCTCTCAATATTTCCATCAATAGTGAAAACAACTCCGTTTAAGAAATCAATAATTCTTCTAGTTGCTTCATCGCTAGCAGCATCAAAATTAATGATTACAGCATTGTTATCAATTAATTTTTGCGCAATTGTTTTTACATCAGCATAAATCTTAGGTTCAAAGACAGAAATTTTACTATTACGACTTTGACTTGAGTTTTTGCTAATTGAAACTACCTTATCATTGTTCTCCACTTGGGAGTTATCTTCTTCGTAAAAATCTTCGTCTTGATCGTAATCAGTTCCGAAGAATTTACTAAAACTAAACTTAGCTGTCATTTCAATTCATTCCCTTCAAAGAAATCTAGAAAAAGTGATTAGTTCTTACGACGGAATTTGAAGAATGGAGGCAAATCGTCATCGCTTGATTTATCTTCCTTTTGATTGTCACTTGAGTTGTTAGCATCAAATGGATCAAATTCTTTCTTTTGTACGTTTTCAAAACGTGTGTCAGATGGCTTGTCGCTATCTGTGTTTTCGTCGTTAGTTCTAACGTTACCTTGGTCTTCCTTGTGATGTCTTGGGCTAACTACCTTACCAGGATTTTCTGATACTCTTGATGGACGTGCTTGGCCGTTTAGTAGTTCTTCTGGACTAGTTTCGATCCCTGTAGCAATAACAGTAACCTTGATTTCATCGCCTAGGTCTTCATCAATTGAAGTACCAAAGATAATGTTTACATCGCTAGTTGCAGCTTGAGCAACGATGTCTGAAGCATCTTGGGCTTCAAATAGTGACATGTCTGGGCCACCAGTGATGTTTAATAATACTTGTTTTGCACCATCGATTGAAACTTCTAGCAATGGTGAAGAAATAGCCTTCTTGGTTGCTTCTGCAGTTCTGTTTTCACCTGTAGCAGTACCAACACCCATAAGTGCTGAACCAGTGTTTTGCATAACAGTCTTAACATCAGCAAAGTCCAAGTTAACGTATCCAGGACTAGTAATTAAGTCTGAAATACCTTGAACACCTTGTCTTAATACGTTGTCAGCTTCTTGGAAAGCTTCCATCATTGGTGTCTTCTTATCAACCATTTCTAATAGACGGTTATTGGCAATTACGATTAAAGTATCAACGTTTTCTTTTAATGCTGAAACACCTTCTGCTGCATATTTAGATCTTCTTGGTCCTTCAAAAGTAAATGGTCTAGTAACGACACCAACAGTTAAGGCACCTGAGTCCTTAGCAATCTTTGCAACGATAGGAGCAGCACCGTTACCAGTACCACCACCCATTCCGGCAGTTACGAATACCATATCTGCACCTTGAAGTGCTTCTGAGATAGCTTCTTCACTTTCTTCAGCGGCCTTAGTTCCTACTTCTGGATCTGAACCTGCACCTAAACCTCTAGTTAATTTAGGTCCTAATTGGATTTTTGTTTCAGCTTTTGATGTGTTTAATGCTTGAACATCGGTATTTGCAACGATAAATTCAACACCTTTAACATCTTCAGCAATCATACGGTTAACGGCGTTACTACCACCGCCACCTACACCAATAACTTTAATTTTTGCGCCTTGGTTTTCAGTAGAATCTAATGAAAATTCCATTTTAACTTCCTCCGTGTACTTCTGTTATTTTATTCGAAAAAGTCTTGGTAAAAGCGTTTAAGTCTTCCCTTAGTGCTTTTAGCTAGTTTTGAACCAGACTTTTTAGGTTTGCTTGGTTGTTGTGGTTGATTATCTTGTTGAATGTATTCAGATGAGTTATCGATTACATCATCGCCATAATCGTTACCAATGAAATCATCATTGGATTGAGTGTTGTTCACTACAGTTTTGCCTTCTAGTGATGATCTTACTAACACTTGAATTTCACTCATGTTAGCACGATAAGTTACTAGTGACAATGGAAGTGAAAATGATGGGTGTCTTAATCCCATTTGATCTGGAATGTAGACTCTAACGTTAGTATCAAATCTATCGGCTGCTAATTCTGAGATTCCAGGCAATGCTGCAACTCCACCAGTTAGAACAATACCTCCAGGTAAGTTTAAAGCAGAGATGCTACTTAAACTCTTGTACATTCTAGTAAAGATTTGGTCTACTCTAGCTTGAATGATTTCCGCTAGGTATTTTTCAGAAATTCTGACTGGTTGGCTTTGACCAACAACTTCAATTGGAAATTCATTACTTTCTGATGCTTCGATTTCATCAGCATAACCGTAATCGCGTTTAACTTTTTCGGCACTTTCTAATGAAGTGTTAAGCACAACAGAAATGTCTTTAGTGATGTATTCTCCACCTTCACTATCTACAGTAGTGAATTTTAGTTGATGATCATGAACAACAGAAGCAGTTGTTTGTCCACCACCTAAATCGATTAGAACAGTTCCAAAGTCTTGTTCCCCATCATCTAAAATGGTCATGCCTTGTGCTAATGGCATGTTGATGATTGAAGATGGATTTAATCCAGCTCTTTGAACCGCTTTTCTAATATTATGGATGATAGTCTTTGGTCCAGTGATGATACGACCCTTCATTTCAAGTCTTACACCGACCATACCTCTTGGGTCCTTGATGCCGTCAAATCCATCAACGATGAATTCATCAGCTAAGGTGTCCATAATTTCTCTTTCTGGTGGTAGGTTTTTAATCATTGCAGATACAGTAACGTTTTTAACGTCTTCATCTGAAATTTCTCTTGATTGATCTGAGATTGCCACCATACCGCTGCATGGTTCAATCTTTAATTGGTTGGCAGGAATACCAACAATCACATCATGAATTTGAATACCAGCTTTTTCTTCTGCCTGGTTAACAGCTCTTCTAATTGATTCAGAAGCCTTGTCAATATCGACGATGATGCCTCGGCTAACACCTTCAGAACGTTCGTTTCCTAAACCTAAAACGTTCATTTGGCCTTTTACTTTTTCGGCAACAATCACCTTAATTGACGTAGTTCCAATATCCAATCCAACATACATTTCTGAATTCATTATCTAAGGGAACCTCCAATTAAGCATAATTATTCTTAGATACTCTAGTTTATATTTAAGTTAGTTATAAGTTAATTTTAACACAAGAGTAGACAACTCTAAAGAACCATTATTAGTTTCTTTTTTTAGTTGTAGTTGTTGTTTTCTTAGCATCCTTATTTAGCGTTTCTTTTAGCTTAGTTTTAGTAGATGCTTTAGTGGTTGTATTGCTACTTTTTTTCTCATCATTGATTGGAAATGAGTAAGCTCCAACCTCTAAATTAATAACACTTTTTGTTTTTAATTGAGTGGCGATTGAACGATAGAAGCTCATCTTATCATTAAAATCGTGCATCAAGATAATAACGCGATTACCATCTCGCATATAAACGTGTAATTCATCTGGGTACACCTTAGTTGGTGAGTATGAAATGACACGAATGTTGTCTCTGATGTCCTTAGGTAGCTTTACATATTTTTCAATCATGGATTTCAATAACGACTGATTATTAAATTTCACTATATAAGGCATCTTAGAATCATTAGGATTCTTTACAGCAATATTAGTAACCTTTCCGTTTTCTAATATTAGATATTGCTTGTTGCCACGAGTTTCATAACCAATTTCTTTGTATGGTGAAACTGCAACAGAAAGATGATTAAATCCTGTAAATTTAAAATCTAACGATTTAACGCGATGATCATCATTAATAACCCTTTGGTTAATTTTATTTTTATGACCAATAACTTTAAAAATACTGTCCCCTTCATCTAACTGAAGTTCTCTCTTAATGTCTTTTTGAGAGATATATCCGTTTCCATTAATGCTAATACTACTAATTCGACTCATTGGTGAAACCAAGTAAATCAAGATTAGTAGTAACACAACCAACGGAATGATGATATATGAGGAAGATTTCATTTTATTTTTTATCTTTTGCTTATGCAATTCAACAAAATCATCGGATATTCTTGAAGCCCTATTCGAGGATTTTTTTGAGGAAAATAATTTAGACTTCATAGTAAAGTTCCTCCATTAATGACAAATTGATTTTGCAACTTCCAACAGGCGACTTGCGGCATCACGACAACCCATTTTTCTTGAGTTTTCAGCCATTTCATTTCTCTTATCCTTATCGTTCATGATAAAGTCAGAATTTTCAATTAATGTCTTCGCATTTAAGTCATTTTCAGTAATGATTAAAGCGGCATCGTTTTTCACCAAGCTCAAAGCATTCTTAGTTTGATGATCAGCGGTAACGTATGGACTTGGAATTAACACTGACGGAATGCCAAGGGCGGTAATTTCAGCTAAACTAGTAGCACCTGCTCTACCAACGATTGCATCAACCTTTGGCAAAACGTTTGGCATATCAGCAATGTAATCCTTAATTACGACATTATCGTTAATTGTTTGTCCTTTTAGTTGTTCCATAACGTCATCATAACGCTTTTTACCAGTAACAAACACGACTTGGTAATTCTTTTCGTTGTAATGACGAATGCTTTCGCAAACAACTTTGTTAATCTTCAATGCACCTTGGCTACCACCAAAGATTAAAAGTGTTGGAACATCATTTTTCAATCCATATTGGTCCCAAGCAAAATCAGATTTTAAGTTTGCTACTTGTTGGGCACGTGGGTTACCAGTGTATACAGTCTTTTCCTTTGGAAATTGACTGATGGCGTCTTCGAATCCGACGGCAATCTTATCAACGTGTTTGCTTAGGAAACGGTTAGTTAAACCAACCACACTATTTTGTTCGTGAATCATTGTTGGAATATTCATTTGTGAAGCAGCGTAAACAACGGCTCCAGAAACGTATCCACCAGTTCCAATCACGATATCTGGTTTGAATTTTTTAATTAACTTCTTTGATTTATGTAGACTCTTTAAAAACAAACTAACGGTTTTTACATTGTATAAAGAAAGAGAACGTTTGAATCCTTGGATTTCTAATTCTTCAAAATCAATGTTGTGCTTTGGAACGATATCCTTTTCCAAGCCTCTAGTTGATCCAACATATAAAACTTCAGCATCAGGATCAACTCTGCGAAGTTCTTCAATTAATGCTAGTGCAGGATAGATGTGGCCACCAGTTCCTCCACCTGAAATCATTAGTCTCATTAGTTTTCTTCCTTTCTACCCGTTTTTTGTTCTACTAGTTGGATGAATTCGTCCCCTCTTTGTTCAAAGGTATCGTATTGATCCCAACTAGCGTTAGCTGGAGACAATAGAACAATGTCGCCTTCTTCACTCATTGCCCATGCTTCATCTACAGCTTCCTTCATGTTATTAACAATCTTGATGTTTTTAACGCCAGCCTTCTTAGCAGTGTCTGCTAACAAGTCCTTAGTTTCACCAAATAAAGTGATTGCCTTAACATGGTCGGCAAAGTCCTTTTCCAATTTTTCGAAAGTGTAACCACGATCTAATCCACCGGCAATTAAAACAACGTTGTCTTTAAAGCTTCTCAAAGCCACTTGGGTCGCTTCAATATCTGTAGCCTTGGAGTCATTGTAGAACTTTCTACCATCGGCAGTTAATACATATTGGACACGATGTCTGACACCACCAAATGTACTTAGTGCCTTCTTGATTGCAGAGTTACTCTTGCCCATAATCTTGGCAACAGCGATTGCTGCTAGGGCATTTTGCACGTTTTGTTGACCAGGCACTCTAATTTCATCGACGTTCATAACAAATTCATCTTTAAAAAAGATTTGTTCGTCTTTCACGTATGCACCGTCTGTACTTACTGCATCGTATGAAAATGGAACAACCTTAGCCTTACTATGCTTGCTCAATTCACGCCATTCTTCATTATCAAAGTTCACAACAAAGTAGTCGTTTTCATCTTGATTTTCGGTAATGCGCATTTTAGCGTTAACGTAGTTTTCTCTGGTCTTGTGGTAGTCAAGATGGTTAGAGAAAACGTTGTTTAAAACGGCAATATGAGGATGTAATGTCTTAATACCAACTAGCATAAAACTAGATAGTTCTAAGACAATGTCATCCTCTTTAGTTGCCTTTGTGGTAACAGTACTTGCTGGAACACCGATGTTTCCGGCAACGTATGAATGTCCAGTAGTTCTTTCTTCGTTTAGGATGTCATTAATCATAGTTGAAACGGTTGTTTTACCATTACTACCAGTTACACCAACAATTGGTGCTTCACTGACTTGACTGGCAATTTCGACTTCAACAGTGATCGGAATATTTCTTTTAATTGCTTCCTTAATTAATTCGTTATCGTAAAAAATTCCAGGGTTCTTGACGATTAAATCAAAATTGTAATCATCTAAAATCTTTGGACTTTGTTTAGCATCAATTACCTCAACGCCAATTTTTTCTAACTTTTCTTTTGCGTCCGATTTCAAAGGATTAGCGTCATTTAACCAAACGTTAGCGCTTAATTGCTTTAATAGTTTAGATGCATTGATTCCACTCATTCCTGCACCTAAAACTAGTATGTTTTTATTTTGATAATCGTCAATATTTTTCATAATTCATGCTCCCAAAAATATTATTATAAAATAATTGATAAAACTCCAGTAATTGACAAAATAGCACCTGCAGACCAGAAGGCAATATCAATCTTCCATTCTGACCAGCCTAACATTTCAAAATGGTGATGGATTGGTGACATTAAGAACACTCTCTTACCAGTAAGTTTAAATGATGTAACTTGAATCATTACACTCAATGTTTCCAATACAAACATGAAGCCAATCCAAATTAATGAAAGTTCATGATGAACCAGAATTGATACAGCAGCTAATGAACCACCAAGTGCTAATGATCCCATGTCTCCCATGAAGATCTTAGCAGGCTTGTGGTTGAATACCATAAATGCACATAGTGCACCAACTACTGCTAAACAGAAAATTGCAACGTCCATTTGGTGTTGAACTAATGCAACAACAGCATAAGCTAGGAAGGCAATGATTGATAATCCACTAACTAGACCATCTAAACCATCAGTTAAGTTAACTGCGTTTGAAAAACCAGTTAGGTAGAAGATGATGAAAATGGCATAAAACCAACCAAGGTGTAAATCACCCATAAATGGAATCTTTAATGCTAGTGGGAAGTGGTGTGCATAAACGAAAGTGAAGATTAATCCCCCCACGATTTGACCCGAAAGTTTTTGCCATGCTTTTAGACCTTCGTTTTGACGTCTAAATAGCTTGATACTATCGTCCCACATACCTAATAATCCGTATAATACTAGGATGAACAATAGGATTAGTAGTGTTGGGTTCATCATGTGAGCAACCCCACCACTAATTAGTGACGCAATAATGATTGCGATGATGAAAAGAAGACCACCCATTGTAGGTGTTCCTGATTTCTTTTCATGCCACTTTGGTCCTTCTTCTCTAATCATTTGGCCTTCATGCTTTCTTCTAAAATAGCCAATTAGAGATGGCATAAAGATTAATGTAATTAAAAAACTAATTATGATTGGTAAAACAATATTCATAAACATCCTGATTTCAATCCCCTATTTAAATTTTATGGTTACCTTGGTTCCACCGTCTAGACTTACCCCTGGTTTGACGGATTGCTTGTAGGCATATCCATCACCGTCAAGTTCGGCACCAATACCTGCCATTCGACAGTATGTCGCAACGTCATATCTAGACCAGCCTTTTAGGTTAGCCATTGTCTTACTACCATTGGTTTGAACGATTACCATTCGATTCTTTGAAACTTTTTCGTTGGCATCAATTGATTGATCTAATACTTTATCCCCGTCTCCAACAATTGCGTATTTCAAACCGGCAGCTTTTAGTTCTTCCTTAGCTTCACTAGTAGACTTACCAGTAATGCTTGGTACCTTTAGACTATTTTGACTTTCAGCATTTACGTTTTCATCCAATGCTAATCTCATCACTGGGTTAAAGATTTCAGCCATTAATTGTGAGGCTGTCTTAGTTCCAGTTAAATGAGGTTGTTTCATTGTTATATATAAAATGTATTTTGGATTATTTGCTGGTGCAATTCCGGCAACTGAGTATAGGTAACTATCGTCACCAGATTCGTACCCAGACTTACCATCACTGACTTGGGCAGTACCAGTCTTTGCGGCAATCTTATAACCCGGAATCTTGTATGCGCCACCAATACCGTATGATTTATAAACAACATCTTCCATATGTTGAATAACTTGTTTTGCTGTACTTGCGGTAATTGGGTGTCCAACTACCTTCTTTGGATATGATTTAATTATCTTCTTGGTCTTTGAATCAACAATCTTTGTAACAAGTCTTGGTTGTAACATTGTACCACCATTAGCGATTGAAGTTAACGCTCTCATCATTTGCATTGCATTAACTTGGATACCTTGTCCAAACGCCGTGTTAGCTTGTTCGATTGGGTAGTTAAATTGAACGCTTCCTGTTTCTTCTCCAGGGAAACCTAAGTTAGTTGAAGTAAAAAATTGGAAACGGTTCATGTAGTTGCGCCAAGTCTTGGGCCCCATTTGTTGTTCAAGATGGGCCATGGCAACGTTACTTGATAAAGCGAAACCTTTGTTGTAAGTAATGTTACCCCAACCGTTTGTATTCCAGTCAGGAACGACCTTACCATCAACTAAGTATTTACCAGAATGATATGTGGCATTTCCATTATAGTGACCACTGTTAATTGATGAGGCAACGGTGAAAATCTTCATTGTTGAACCAGGTTCGTATGAATCTTGAATCAACGTGTTACGCCAAATACTGCTTAGTCCCTGCTTGGTAGTAGCATTAAATGTAGGACGTTGAGTAGCAGCTAAAATGTCACCAGTTTTGGCGTTCATCAAAACGGCATTCATTGTCTTTGGATGAACTTGGTTGTAAACGCTGGTCATTTCAGTTTCTAGTAATGATTGGAGACGGTAGTCTAATGTAGTGTAGACGTCGTCACCATTCTTAGCTGGTTTATTAACACTTTCACCGTTATCAACTTCAACACCTGCGTTGTTTAGTTGAGTGGTCTTGTATCCGTTCTTACCAGTCAATAGTTCGTTATATACCTTCTCGATTCCCATTTGACCAGTTAGTGATACCTTACTATCGCTAGAATTTGAGTTAGGAGACGCATATCCAATGATGTGAGAAGCAAAGACACCATTTGGATATAGTCTTGATGGTTGTTGTAAGAAATTCAAACCAGAGATATGGTATGAATCTAGTTTTTGTTTTTGAGTTAATGAAATGTTAGTACCGGCTGAACCAAATTCAACTTGGAATGCATTGGTACTAGGATTTAGATCCTTTAATGCTTGTTTATAAGAAATTGGCAACACCGAAGAAATGGCTTTGGCAGCTTTTTCCTTATCAGTGATGTACATTGGCTTGTTATCTAAACCAACTTGTTTCTTATTTAAGATAGCAAACATTGTATAAACGTTAGTGTCTTCTGCAAGAGGTTGGCCATTTGCATCGTAAATTGTTCCACGTTTAGCAGAAATAACATTGCTTTGAGTATACAAACTCTTCGCCATTTCACTTAAATTATATCCACCAACATTTTTAAACACTGATACATATGTAAATCTCAATACCATACACAAAAAAACGCCTAGACATAGCAATAGTAAAAATTGTCCGTAGTGGCTACGGTTTTCTCGGCGTTTTTTTTGTTTGTTCCGATTATTTAATTTATTCATTTGCTAACATTCCTTACGTTTTTATTGGACAAAGATAAATCGGCTTGTTTAGCAATTTTTTGTAGACGATTTCCGCTTTGAAGTTCACTTACTTCTTGCTTTAGTATGCTGTTATCATCTTTAACCTTGCCTAATAAATTAGTTGTTACTTGAAGTTCTGTGGCGTGGTTACCTAGTGAAATCTTTTCACCAACTAGACCAACCATCAAAAAGAATACAAGTGAACATCCTAATATTACAACAGTTTTTTCAAATTTTGACAATCCAAGTCTTACATTTGATTTTACTTCTGGATTTTGTTGTTTTTGTTGTTCCCCTGCTGAGTAATAACCAGGGGTAGCATATACGCTATTAGCTAGATTATTTTGTGCCATCAGATTAACTCTTCTCTCTATTATTTATTAATTCTCTCAATAACTCTCAATTTTGCACTATGCGAACGATGATTATCTCTCAATTCGTCATCACTCGGTAGTATTGGTTTTCTATTAATTAATTTGTAGTCTGGTTTCATGTCATCTGGAATGATTGGCAAACCAATTGGTAAATCTTCAATCGTGGTCTTTTCCTTAAACATTGTCTTAACCAATCGATCTTCTAACGACTGGAAAGTAATAACGCTAACTCTTCCGTTCACATCAATTAAATCGATTGCCTTTTCCAACGATTCTTCCAAAGCGCCCAGTTCGTCATTCACAGCAATTCTCAATGCCTGAAAGACTTTCTTGGCAGGATGCCCACCGTGACGTCTAGCCGCGGCTGGAATTCCTTCTTTAATCACATCTACAAGTTGCTCAGTTGTGTCGATTGAATGGTTTTCTCGATTCCTTTCAATCGCTCTTGCAACTTGCTTAGAGAATTTTTCTTCTCCATAACGGAAGAAAATTTTCACTAATTTTTCGTATGGCCATTCGTTAACGATTTTCCATGCGTCTAAAGGATTTCTCTGATCCATACGCATATCTAATCGTGCATCGTGTTGATAACTAAAACCTCTACTTGCGTCATCAAACTGCGGAGATGAAACTCCTAAGTCATACAGAATTCCATCAACAGATTGAATTCCTAATTTGTTCATTTCTTCTTGAATGTATCTAAAGTTGCTTCTAACAAAGGTAACCTTATCTTCGTCTATGTATTGCTTGAGGTTAGTTTTATTATATTCGATTGCCACTTCATCTTGATCGAATGAATAAAGATGACCAGATGTTAATTGTGACAAAATTCGGGCACTGTGGCCTCCCCCACCAAGGGTGCAGTCAATATAAATGCCATCAGGTTTAATGTTTAATCCGTCAACTGCTTCTTTAAGTAATACAGTTTCATGATGAAATTCCGTCATAATTAGTCACCTTCTTTTCTAAAAATCAATTAAGTCTTCAGCAATGTCGTCGAATTCTTCACCAGCAGTTTCTGAGAATTCGTCCCATTTTTCTTTGCTCCAAATTTCAATTCTTGTGGAAACACCCACAATTACACATTTCTTTTCAATGCCCGCATAGTTAATCAAGGTATCAGGAATATTAATTCGTCCTTGGCTATCAACCTTACTTTCATCAGCGGCTGAAAATAGAAAACGAGAAAAGTATCTTGCAGACTTCTTACTTACTGGAAGTTGGTTAATCTTTTCTTGGACCTTTTTCCATTCGTCCATTGGGTACCCGAATAAACATCCGTCAAGTCCACGTGTGATGATGAAATTCGCACCTATTTCTGATCTAATTTTGGAAGGAATGATCAAGCGTCCTTTTGAATCTATTGAATGTTCATATTCACCCATTAACACGCTTCTTCACTCCTTCCAATTTATATTACCTTGATTTTACCACTATCCACCACTTCGTACCACCTTAATATTAAATTTATTCAAAAATGCACTAATTTTCACCACGTTTATATTAAAAGAAACTCATTTTAGGTAATAAAAAAAGAGCTACCAACGTTGGTAGCTCAATGTTTTAAAGCGTTTTTGCTGCAATTATCAAAATGGTGGAGGACCAGACCACAAAAAAGTAAATTACTGAAAATCTCCACAAGAATTTGTAAAAAATTCCCACTTTGGCATTACTACGTGTAAACAAGTAATATATTGCGTAGATAATTCCAATGATAACAAGTCCTAACCATACATATGGTAAGAACGATTGATCGTGTTTATCCAATGATAATTGGTAAACATAATAACTCATGATAATTGGAAAGAAATCACTCGCTCTAATCGAAATCTTATAAAGTTTGCTAATAATTTTTTTGACGATATTGAACAGTAATGAAAATATGAATAAAAATACCACTTGAACTAATACCATGGTCAAAAATCCAAACGGAGAAATAACAATCACCTCAACTATGAATTAGTTTGCATTATTCACTAATGAAATGTAAACTTTTAATATATTATTAATTGCGGAAAGTGGTGTTAATAATGGCCAAGAAAAAGAAATCTAGATTTCAAATCATTACCATGATTTTTGTATGGTTAATGATTATCTCAACTGTTGGTGGTTTAGTACTAGGTGCTGCCTTCCAACTATTTGAAAACTAATAAAAATGGAACCTATCAAAATGATGGGTTCCATTTTTTTAGTCGTTATCAGGTTGTTTATAAACCTCTCTTGGTTTACTTCCTTCCTGAGGGCCAATGTAACCACGTTGTTCTAAGTCATCAATAATTCTAGCTGCTCGATTATAACCGATTCTAAAGTTACGTTGTAATAGTGATGTACTTGCTTTTTGTTCTTTTACAACAAAAGCTAGTGCGTCATCGAATAAATCATCTTGGTCTTCGTTTTCTTCGTCAACCTTGATTTCTTCATCCGTAACAATCATATCGTCGTCATATTCAGCAGGCTGTTGTTCTTTAATATAATCTACCACATTTTCAACGTCTTGATCAGATATAAATGCACCTTGCACACGGCTTGGCTTATTCTTATCAATTGGTAGATATAACATATCACCACGACCTAATAGCTTTTCGGCACCATTAGTATCAAGAATTGTTCTAGAATCAATCCCACTTGAAACGGCGAAAGCAATTCTAGATGGAACATTAGACTTAATCAAACCGGTAATAACATCTACTGATGGACGTTGGGTTGCCAAAATCATGTGAATTCCGGCGGCACGCCCCATTTGAGCCAATCTAATAATGGCTCCTTCGACATCATTTGAAACAGTCATCATTAAGTCAGCCAATTCATCAACAACAACTACGATGTATGGAAGTGGTTTTAAGTCGCCACGTTCTTCTTCGGTCATCCCTTTTACATACTCATTAAACGTACTAATCTTTCTTTGATTATGCTTAGCAAACAAGTCATATCTGTGTTCCATTTCAGCAACAACCTTGTTAAGAGCTCTTGCAGCCTTCTTAGGTTCCGAAACAACTGGTGATAGCAAGTGTGGAATACCATTGTAAATTCCTAATTCAACCTTCTTAGGATCAATTAGCATCATCTTAACTTCACTTGGTTTAGCATTCATCAAAATGCTAGTAATGATTCCGTTGATGGCAACGGACTTACCACTACCGGTTGAACCAGCGATTAATAGATGCGGCAACTTAGTTAGGTCAGTTGTGATAACATCCCCACTAACATTTCTTCCCAATGGAACGGTCAATAATCCATGCTTAGATTGTTGTGATGTTTTCACAACATCCTTAAATGACACCATTGCGACCTTTTTATTTGGTACTTCAATCCCAATTAATGATTTACCAGGAATTGGTGCTTCAATACGAATGTCCTTAGCTGCTAATGCCAATGCCAAGTCGTCTGCTAGGTTAACAATCTTGCTAACCTTAACACCGATTGCTGGATGTAATTCATATTCAGTAACTGAAGGTCCCAAGTTAACATTTTTAATTTCGGCGTCAACGCCAAAACTGTTCAATGTCTTCTTCAATACGGTTGTATTGTGGTCGATGTTTTTAAACTCATCTTTTTGGTCACTTCTAGCCACATCGGATAACAAACCAATTGGTGGCAATTGATAGTTGGAATCATCAATATCCTTAATATCGATTCCATTACTATCATTTTCGGTGTGTCCGTTGATAATTTCAGATAGCTTTGGCTTGTTTCTAGTATCTTGATTGTAGTCATCTGCTGACTTAAAGTCTGAACGATCCAGGTTAGCTTCTGGCTTACTCTTTACCTCTGGTTTTTCAGGTTCATTATCCATCCAACCTGAAAGGTTAATCTTAGGCTTTTCTTCGGAAGTAGATGGATTATTTCTTCTTTGAACCCTAGACATTGGATTGACGTCTTCTTTTTGTTCTTCGTCATCTTGACTAGCTTCTTTTTCTTCTAAAAGGCGTTGCCTACGTTCATCGATAATAGAGCCAATCTTTTGTGATGATTCCTCGGAGTACTTTCTAACATTATCCATGACTTTATTCATTGGAACGTTAAAGAATATAATCAATCCGACTATCATCATAATAATCGCTAGGATTTCTGATCCCAGAATTGAAACCAAGAAATCAAATACTAATAATAAGCATGCACCAATCATTCCGCCACCAACTGATGAAGCATCGGTTAGATGAATGAAATCATGGCTAATTAAAGATAGTGTCTTTGATATAAAGGCATTGTCACTACTGTTGGAAAATAATAAAGCTGATAAGAATAGTGTTAAACCAAGGTAAAAGATAGTTCCACCAATTATCCAACGCTTATTGTATTCAAGCTTAGGTCCTTTAATTAAGTAGATAAAACCGACTACTAGTGCAATCAATAATCCAAATGGACTACTATCTCCGATAAAGAATCTAACGATGTTATCGAAAGTGATTCCTAAAAAGCCCAATTTAAAGAGACTAAATGCACTAACCAAAATCATCACAAATCCAATAATATGATTTTGATACTTGCTATCGATATTAAATAATTTGGCATTGGTGGTTGTTTTCTTCTTTTTACGCGCGCTTGTTTTTCTCTTTGCCAAATTGATTACCCCTTATCATTTATTTTAGTTTATCGTATTCGTACTTGTGTGTTCTTTCAAGGTTTGGAAATGATTGTTGTCTTAATGCTTCATAAATAACGATGGCACATGTGTTGGATAGATTCAATGCACGAATGTGAGTATCGTCTTGTGGAATTCTGATTGCCTTTTCTTCATTATCTCGCATGAACATTTCAGGTAACCCAGTTGTTTCCTTACCAAACATGAAGTAGTAGTTGTAATCATCGTCTGTGTAATCACGATCTGTGTAGTCGTGGTTAGCAAACTTAGATACTAGGTAAAGTCTGTCCTTTTCACCTAAGGTATTCATGAATGCTGGAAGACTTTCGTGATAATTAATATCAACCTTGTCCCAGTAGTCTAATCCAGCTCTTTTTAGATGCTTGTCATCAACTGAGAATCCTAGTGGTTTGATTAAATCCAAAACAGTGTCGGTACCGGCACAAGTTCTAGCAATGTTTCCAGTGTTTGCTGGCATAAGTGGTTCAAATAAAACAATATGGTTAGTCATAATTTTTCCTCGCTTTAAAACTGATTATCTAAAATTGAAACATCAACTGTAATTGATGTTAGTGATTCAACCTCTGCTTGTGTTAAATTCTTTGCGTTATGACCCCAGTGAAGTGGTGTCATAATCATTAAATCGTGAGTTAGTTCCTTTGGTAACTCAACTGTGTATTTAATATCGTATTTCTTCGCATTTGGATAATGCTCCATAAATAAGTCGACTACTTTTTGGTTATCATAGCTACTGTTTTCACTATCATTGCCATAAAGCTTTTGTCTTAATTCATATAGGTAATGTGAGTTTGGAACAATCTTAATCAAATGACCATTTGGTGCAATGATTCGATTGAATTCCTTGTAGGCTGATGGTGAAAATAAATCCATAATAATATCAATGCTTTGATCATTAAATGGAAGGTTCGCCAAATCAGCAACACAGAAAAACATTTGGTCACTTAATTCGCTGGTCGATAGGTTTACCCCTGGTTTAGAAATATCAAACCCAATCGCACTATCCACATTTTCTCTTAAGTCTTCCAAACGTTTTAGTGGTGTTCCTTCTCCACTACCAATGTCGACGATGTTCTTATGCCCGGAGTCGATTAGTTCGTTAATCTTTTGTAAAATCCCATCAAAAAAACCAGCCTGCATAATTCTTCGTCTTGATTCTAACATATCACCATCGTATTCTGTATTCACCTTGTGGTTAATAAATTGAATGGTTCCTTTTTTGGAAATATCCAATGAGTGGTTGTTAGGACAAACAATTGAATTATCGACTTGATTACTAAATGATTCTTTACATACTGGGCATCTAAATAAATCGATATTTTGTTTTAAAAATTGCTTTGCAATTTCGATTTTTTTCATATCTAAATCATCCTTATCCAATTCAATATATAAGTATATCATATTCGTAAAGTCTTCATTTACAGGAACTAAAAAAAGCCCCTAATATCAAGATATTAGAAGCCTTGAATAATTGATGACATGTCTGTAGGAATTTTTGATTCACAGACTACGTCTTGTTGTGTAAACGGATTATAAAATTTCATTTTGTAGCAATGTAGTGCCTGGCGATCCAACTCATGGTTATCTGGATTGTAAAGCCAATCCCCAATTAATGGGTGGCCGATTGCCTCGAAGTGAACCCTGATTTGGTGGGTTCTACCAGAATGCAGTTTAATCTTCACCAATGAATGGCTAGGTGTATTTTGTATCATCCACGCCTCCGTCTTGGAAGGTTTTCCACCATCCATCACGCATCTTTTAATAAACGAACCCGGTTGTCGCTCAATCGGTAGATTAATTTCTAGATGCTTGTCATTCAATGGATTTTCCACAATTGCCACGTACATCTTTTCGATTTGATGGTGTTGCATTTGCTTATCCAATACCGAATGCGCAAAGTGATGTTTGGCGAAAATGATAATCCCACTGGTGTCCATGTCTAATCGATTCACAATATGAATCTTTTGATTGTCATAATCTTGTCTTAGGAAGTATCCCTTCACTCGATTGGCAATCGTATCATTTTTATATAAATGAGATGGTAGACATGCCACGTGCGCTGGTTTATCAACAACCAAGAAGTGATCATCTTCATACAAAATGTTGATTGGTAGATTTGATACGGCAATAATATCATTGGCTGGTTCAGGAGGTAACGTGATGGTTACCTCGTCGCCTTGTGCCAACATATAATTGACCTTCTCTTCAGCACCGTTGACTACAATTTTTCCGCCTTCGAATTTAATCTGTTTCAATAGTGTGCGCGAAATACCATTTTGGCGTAAGAAAGTTCTTAATCGGATGGGACTGTCCTGTTGATTGGACCAGGTGAAACTAGTCATCCTCGTGAACTCCAATGAATGAATTACTTACACGTTTCCAGAAATGGGTATGACGATATTGAGCGAAGTAAATTCTATCGTTACAGATGGAATATGAAATTGATTTAATTGGACGATCAGAAATCAATAACTGGTCACATGTTAAAATGTTGTGCTTTGGTGAATCAGGAACAATTGTGATTGTTTCATCAGGTGGCACAATTACAGGTGAACCCAATGTTCTAAAGACACGGTTATTGATTGATGCCATTTCAGATACTTGAATGGCGTTTAGTTGAGGATTAATGATTGCCCCACCAACTGACTTGTTATAAGCGGTAGAACCGGTTGGTGTGGAAACACAAAGACCATCCCCTCTAAACTTTTCAAAGAACTCATCTTTGATGTAAATATCAGTAACCATTGTTCCGTTAATGCGTTTTAAGGTAGATTCATTTAGTGCAACGAAACTATCGTCTGGTCCACCATCGGTGTATTGAACCTTGATTGATAGCAATGGATAGCTAACGCTTTGACCATTATCATCTTCCAAACTGTCGACTAGTTCTTTTACTTCGTAGTCACGCCAGTCGGTGTAAAAACCAAGGTGGCCAGTATGGATTCCCACAAAGCGAATCTTGCTAATTGCATCGCGATAATGATGAAAAGCTGACAAAAGTGTTCCGTCTCCCCCAACGGAAATCACAATTTGCGGATTTAATCCATCGTATTCAAGTTTTTCAGACGCATCAATTTTTTCTTTTAATTGTGTAGCAACCTCTTTGGATGTAAATCCGTCGTTACTATAAATTGCAACCTTCATAACTATTCATCCCTATTATGTTCATTTTTGGTTCCATCTTCTTGAGTTTCAATTAACTCATCTCTGATTTCAGACATTCCTTCATCCAACTTGAATGCTGTTTCCGCAGATTGTTGAAGACGCTTCTTCAATTCTTCTGGGAATTCACCATTGTATTTGTAATTTAGGGAATGTTCTACTGTTGCCCAGAAATTCATGGCAAGTGTTCTTACCTGAATTTCGGCTAAAATTTTCTTTTCTCCACCGACTAATTCGATTGGATACTCAAAAACAATATGGTATGAACGATATCCACTAGCTTTTTCACGATTAACATAATCACGTTCTTCCAAGATATTAATATCGCTTCTTCTTCTAAGAATGTCAACAACGACATAAATGTCATCAACAAATGGACACATAATTCTAAGTCCCGCAATATCTTCCATATCTTGAGATAGACGATCTTCTGATACATAGCGGCGTTTCATTTTTTCTTTAATACTGTCGATTGGCTTGACTCGACCAGTAACAAACTCAATTGGACTTCTTTTATCCGATTGAATGAATTCTTTACGAATTCCTCTTAATTTGACCTTTAATTCACCTACGGCTTGTTCGTATGGGAATAAAAAGTCACTCCAGTTTTTTATCACTAGGCTAACCTCCTTGTTAAACCTAATTTACTACATTATTTTACCACACTATTCAAGAAGTAAAAAAACAAACAATTTTTTACCATTTATGAGCGAAATGGTTGTATTTACCGTTGTATTTGGTATTCTATTTAATGGAATTCATAGAACGAAACAAAAATCTTAATGGAGGGATAAAAGTGTTTGAACTATTTCTGTTTATAGATCCATTGTGTAAAGCATGCAGGAATTCAGAAAATACCGTTTTACAGATTTCTGAAGACGTTGATTCAAAATTTAAGTTGCAGTTCATTCCGATTTACAATCTAAAGGTTGTCCAAACCGACTTCTGCAACTCAAACAATCAACTTAAAAAGCGATTATCTTCTGAAGAACTTTCTGCCTTATACAGAAACGTTGTCTTAGATTATAAGGCTGCCTTATTCCAAGGTATGAAAAAAGGACGTAAGTTCTTAACAGCGATTCAGGATAAACTATTGACTGAAGGTTACATCTACTCAGACGAAATGGCAATTGCGATTGCCCAGAAATGCGGTCTAGATGTTGAAATGTTTAAAGAAGATCGTCGTTCAAACCTTGCTAAGAAATCAATCAAAAAAGACCAAGATTTGGTCCAAAACATGAAGATTGAAAAACCAGCCTCAGCTGTTATCTTCAACTGTGAAGGAAACGATGATGGTATTTTAACTGATGACATTGAATACTCAACACTATTCAATGCTTGCTGTGATAAGAACTTAACTCCTGAATACTTAAAGGATGCGTTAAGCGAAAGCAGTCTAAAAGAAACTAAAATGAAGCACCTTCGTGTTCTAAAATAAAAAAAGCTTCCAACTTTTCGTTGGAGGCTTTTTTGTTATTAAATCAATGATTCTAATTCGTTTAGTCTTTCTTCAAAGACCTTGAATGCATTTTCCAGGTAATCAGCATTAGTCATGTCGATACCGGCTTTTTTCATTACGTTTAATGGGTAATCAGAACTACCTGATTTTAGATAACCAATGTATTTATCGATTGCTTCTTGGTCGTTGGCACAGATACCATCTGACAAATCAATGGCGGCTGCAAAACCAGTTGCGTATTGATATACATAGTAATTCATGTAGAAGTGTGGAATTCTGGCCCATTCGTATGCGATTTCTGGATCAGATACCACTCCGTCACCGTAATAGCGTTGGTTTAGCTTGTAGTAGAAATCACTTAACATCTTAGCAGTTAGTGGGTTCCCCGCTTGTTCTTGTTGATGAGCAAAGTCTTCAAATTCAGCAAATTGAGTTTGTCTGAAAATGGTTCCTTTGAAACCATCTAGGAAGTGATTTAATACATACTTCTTAACTTCTACATCATCGGTATTCTTCAAAAGATAATCAGTTAAGATATTTTCGTTAGTTGTTGATGCAATTTCGGCTAAAAAGATTGAGTAATCACCATATTGGAATGGTTGGTTATGAGTTGTATAGTAACTGTGCATACTGTGACCTGATTCGTGAACCAGTGTAAACAAGTTATCAAGGTTATCTTGCCAGTTTAAAAGGATATATGGATTAGTGTCGTATACTCCTGATGAGTATGCCCCACTTCTCTTTCCCTTGTTTTCAACTACATCAATCCAACGATTGTTAAATTCTTCCTTGATATGATCAATGTAATCATCCCCAAGGATTGATAATGCCTTGATTGATTCTTCCTTAGCTTCATCAAAGTTGTATGAGATTGGTGAACTACCGAATAATGGTGTGTATAAGTCATACATGTGCATTTCATCTAATGAAAGTAATTTCTTTCTTAGTTTAACGTAACGATGTAGTAAAGGTAGGTACTTATTAACAGTACCGATTAGTTGTTGGTATACCTTTTCATCGATGTGGTTATTACTCAATGCGGCTTCCTTAGCTGAACTAAAATGACGCATTGAAGCTCTAAAGTTATGCACCTTTACTTCACCAGAAAGTGTTGATGCTAATGTGTTCTTGAATTGGTTATAAACAGTGTATAACTGTTGGAATGCTTCCTTACGAACACTTCTGTCTGTGGATTCAAGTAACTTACTGTAGACACCGTTTGATAGCTCGACCTTGTTACCATCTTCGTCTGATACGACTGGGAACTTCAAATCTGAATTAGTCATCACGCCATAGACATTTGAAGGAGTATCAAAGATGTTACCTAAACTTGATAGAATTTTTTCATGTTCAGCATCTAAGATGTGGTCCTTTTGACTGAATAGTTCATCAAAGTAGTGTGTGTAATCTACTAATGCTGATTCTTCAGATAGCATCTTCTTTAGGTCATCTTCACTGATGTTTAAAACCGCTGGTTCAAACCATGCTAGTGCTGATGATGCTTTAGATGCTAAATCGGCACATCTAGCATTCATGCTTTGGTATTCTGAATTTGATGTATCAGCATCACTCTTTAATGATGAGTATACATATAATTTTTCAACCTTACGTTCTAGTTTTTCGATTGCTTTTAAATCACTTAAAAGTGTTTTTCCATCAAAGTGATCAGTCTTTAACTTTTCAACAGCTTCGACTTCTTTTGCACATTCTTTGAAATCCGCTTCAAAGTCATTGTCTGTCTTATAAATGGTTGTTAAATCCCAGGTTAATTTTTCTGGTACTTCTGATCTCTTTGGTAATTGTTGTACTTCACTCATAAAAACACCGCCTTTTGAAATATGCTATCTCCATCTTATCAAAAAATAGTGTTATTTTGCGTACTTAGCTCATTTAATTTTTCATAGTAATCGTCAAACCACTTAATTTCGTCGATTATGTGGACTCTACCATTCTTAATTTCAATTTTTCTATTAGTTATCAACTGCATTATCAACAGTTTGAACTCATCTTTAATATACTGAGTGGCGTTATGCACAAGTGGATAATTCGTTTGTAATCCGACCATCTGATTGGCAAACTCAAACACATCCCTTAATTTCACGCGTTCCTTGATACTCGTCATAATCAATATTTTCCATATCAAGAAGTTCTTCCCCATGATTGGACAGGTCACTTGTTTAATATCACAGACAATTGGCGCTCCAGAGATATTATGGTGCTGATTATAACAAACGTTTTGCCACTTTAGCATCTGTTGATTTCGATAAAAAATTTGGTTTTCAATCCTGGTTAACTGACTAATCACACCGTGCATACTACTTTGATACTTAACGATGGTACCTGGATTGTGAATAAACCTCAATAATTCATCCAATCGAGTGAACATAATTCTTTGGTATCTCAGTTTTCCACACACATACTGACAGTTATATCGCACTTCAATTTTGCGTTCATTTACCAACCAGAAAAAGATGGTGAAGCCAATTGAATCGATGTAGTAATAAAACTTATTCACACTATCACTGCCAAACCGTTTTCTGTAATTACTCCCCAATATCCATAGTGATTTCATATGTAGTTTATGGTATCCCGAGATGCGTTCTTTCAATCGTTTCCGTGAAATCGGGCTGCATTGAAACTCAAACGCTAATTTTTGATACAACAAATCAGGACGTTGATTGATTTCAGGTAAATACTTTTCCACGTGTGTATTTCTTTTATCAATAAAATTCAGGAGTTGTTCCTTTCCCATCAAATGTTCATTACTCTCTCCATCCTCCATCGCAATCACACACTGACTGTTCTTAAAGTGTGCAAAATGTGGCGCATTAATATTGCCTCGTTTTAAGATTAACTCTTCTTTACAAATTGGGCAGTAATACTTTTGATTGTCCTTAGCCGCACATGCACTAACTAGTTTTTCTTTATCAGATGCCATTAACATTTTCATCACCCAATAAATTAGATACGAAAAAAGACTGGCATATCTGCCAGTCTTTTTATTAGCCAAAGTATTTATTCAATTGGGTCATTGCGGAATGATCCATGATTACTTTTTTGTCATTGTAATGTTTGAAGTCCACTGCATTGATTTGGTTACCATATTCAACAGCTTCACTCACCGCACTGGTAAAGTGCTTGAAGTCAACTTCATTTTCAGTTCTAGTAGTAGTCAATTGAACCACGTAGAATGAACCGACCTTGTACAATGTTGAATCAACGTCCTCTGTGCCATGAATTGCATCAGCTAGTTTAACAACGTTGTCGAAGTCACTAACCTTTAGAATCATTTCCCACTTTTCAAGTTGTGGATTAAAGTGACCTAAACTTGGTTGCTTAGCGTTTTTAACCATATCCTTGAACGGGTCGCTATTTAAACGTTTACTTGTTGAATCCAAGTCTTGACGTTCACTTCTAGCTTGGTTGATTGTCGCAATCATCATTAGCTTGTAATGGGCGTAATCATCGCTTCTTTCAAGCGCATCAATCATAGTTGAAAGGTTTAATTGAATGTTATCAATGAATTCCTTTGTCTTGTCATCACAATTATGATCTTCGCTCTTGAAATCTAGGATTTTCCCAAGCATTTCCTTGGCACGAATCAAGGAGTACAAACTCTTGGTATCAGTATAGTCCTTAAAATGGCCCATACTTGGTAGTTGTGCTCTTTGTTCGTCAGTTCTGTCTTCACCAGTGTCGGTAAACATTTCAGAACCAGCATCATCATAATTTTCATTATCGTTTTCGCCGTCTTCAATTTCGTCGTCGACGTTATCATCTTCTACTTGTTCATCATCATTGTTATTGATTTGGTTTTGGTTATCAAAAACATTCTTATTCTTAATAAACATGTCTAACCCCGTACTGTTTGGCAATACTTGGAAAGATACCGCCCCGGTACTCTTGAATTCGTCATCTACATCGATTTCGTCCAAGATTGAGTATAAGAAAGATTCAATGCCATCTTCATCACCTAAAAGTGATAATAAATCAATTCCGCGTTCATCTAATTCTTGATTAGTGATTGTTACTTTGATTGTTCCAGAATTAATTTTTTCCATTCTCATCATCGACACCTCTTCTCACGTTCGTTATTTGATACCTATATTTTAACCTATTAACAACGGTTAGTTCAATGATTTAACGTCTTTTAAATCGATTACCATCCCTGTTTTGGGTAAGATCACGTTTACTGAATTATTTGTTGCCATTTCAGTTTGTTTCTTTAAATCATCCAAATCACCATATTGTGGTAAATGACTGATTAAAACATTGTTAACATTGGCATCTAATGCTAATTTACCAGTTTCTTCGGATGTCATGTGCCACTTTTGGCCTTCCTTATCCTCATAGAAATTGGTATCGGTCATTAATAAATCGGCACCTTCACAAAATGTTGTCAAACCTTCAAAGTATCTAGTATCCCCTGTGTAAACTAATACTTGGTTGGTTGCTTTATCTTTAATCTTAATTGCGAATGTAACGACAGGATGTTGTGTTTTCTTAAATGTAATTTCTAAATCACCTAAAGTTAAGACATCATCTTCGTGGTATGGCTTAGCAACCGTATCGTCAAACCAGTTCAAAGCATTAAAGTGTTCTTCATCCTCAGTATGACCATAAATTGATAGAGGCCCTTCTTTTGGCTTGTTAGGTGCTAATTGCCAGTAATGTTGTAAAACACCAACGTCGGCAATATGATCACTGTGGTAGTGAGATAATAAGACTGCATCTAGCTTGTATGGATTTAAGTGCTTTTCTAGTTCCAATAGCACCCCACTTCCACAGTCTAATAATAGATTGAATTTTTCAGTTTGAATTAAATATCCGCTTGTGGCGATTCCATTATCTGGATAACCACCATAATATCCTAATACAGTAACCTTCATTTTGCATACCTTCTACTTGTTTTTATTTACCTTTAGTGTAAATATATAGGTGTGATTTGTAAAATCTTTTTTATCATCTTGGAGGCGTAAAAATGAAAAATCAAATCAGCATGACATTTGGAAGTAATCAAATTTTAAACAAAATCAGAAAACAACATCCCGACGTGAAACTAAGTTTATTCAAAAACGGTGATGATCAGTATCAAATCGTTGATTTTAACGGGAATCAAAACATTTTTAAAAATCCAATTACATTCGATGTATTGAAGAACCATAACTTTACCGAAAAATTTGAGTTTGTAAACTATTCATACTTCAATCTATCAGAAGATGATCAAAAAATATTCGACGCCAGTGTTGAAAAAATGGATCACGATTCTAAGTTAGATAATATGATTTCTTTTGTCATCCTAAAGGAAACCGTTAACCGTAAGCGAACTGTTTTAATGACTACTTGGCATAACTACTTTGATTTCAATAATTGGAAGAAGAGAAATGATTTTTTGAACCTAGCCGAAATGTCATTAAACTATAAACGAGCATAATAAAAAAGCACTTTGAATTAATCAAAGTGCTTTTTTTATTTACTTAATTTTTAATGTCATGGCATTAATTGCAACAATCACTGTACTTAGTGACATGATAACGGCACCTAACATTGGTCCAATAATGATACCAACAGAAGAAAGTGCTCCGGCTGCAAGTGGTAATGCAATGATGTTATATCCGGCACCCCACCATAGGTTTTGAATCATCTTGGTACGAGCATGTTTTGCTAGCTTAACCAGGTTAATCACATCTGCTGGATCGCTGTTTACTAAGACAACGTCTGCAGATTCGATAGCAACGTCAGTACCTGAACCGATGGCAACACCTAAATCAGCCTTTGTTAGACTAGGTGCATCGTTAACTCCATCCCCGATAAACATAACTTTACCTTTTTCTTGGTACTTGGTAACTAGTTTTTGTTTATCTTCTGGAACTAATTGAGCGTTAACTTCCTCAATTCCTAGAATGCTTGCTACCTTGTCAGCAGCTTGCTTATTGTCACCAGTTAGCATAACCGGGATAATGTTTTGACTGTTTAAGAAATCAATCATGTCCTTTGCACCAGGCTTTATTGAATCACCTTCAGCAATGTATCCAACTACCTTACCATCTTCGACAACATAGCTCAATGAGTTACCTTGTTGTAGATACTTATCAGCAGTCTTTTGATCGTAATCAATACCATTCTTGTCTAGATATGAACTAGAAACAACTTGGTATTCCTTACCATCAACAGTTCCCTTGATACCTGAACCGGCAATTTCTTCTACGTTTTCTGCTTGAAGTGATTCTTCATTTAAATCCTTGAACGCTTGAACAATCCCTTGAGCAAGTGGATGACTTGAAGATGATTCGATTGCAGCAGCAATCTTAATTACATCCTTCTTGTCGATGTTTGAATCTAGGCTATCATATGCATTAACTTTAAAATCACCTTGAGTTAAAGTACCTGTTTTATCCATTAAAGCGTATCTAATTTGTTTGATACCTTCTAAAGCGGTCTTGTTTCTAATCAACAATCCATGAGTAGCTGAAATTGAAGTCATTCTTGAAATGATTAAAGGAATAGCTAAACCTAATGCGTGTGGGCAAGCAATGATTAATACACTGACAGTAATTGGAATTGCGTAAGCAACACCATGAATAATGCTCCAAGTTACAAACGCGATTAAAGCAACTACTAATGCGGCATAGAATAGGTATCCAGCCACCTTGTTAGCTAAATCTTCTGCTTCTGATTTTGATGATTGTGCTTCACTTACCATGTTCATAACTTTTGATAAGTAACCACTTTCACCAGTACCAGTAATCTTAACCTTAATAGTTCCACTACCGTTAATTGATCCACCAATTACTGAATCATCGACACTCTTTTGGACATCCCTTGATTCACCAGTAATTAATGATTCGTTTAAAGCAGTGCTTCCATCAACAATTGTTCCATCAGCAGGAACCTTTTCACCTGATTTAATTAAGATGGTTTGTCCTTCTGATAATTCATGAACTGAAACATCTTTAGTTTGACCATCTGATTCAACTAAATGAGCATTATCAGGTAATAATTCCGCTAGCTTGTTTAAAGCAGAACCAGCGTTCATTACTGAGTTCATTTCAATCCAGTGACCCAACAACATAATGACAATCAATGTTGATAATTCCCAGAAGAAATCATTTACCATTGGTGTTACCTTTAAAATGTCATTAGCAATAACTGCGTAAACACTATATACATAAGCAACGGAAATTCCCATTGTGATTAATGACATCATACCTGGCTTTTTACTCTTCATTTCACTGATACATGAAGTAAAGAATGGGTAACCACCGTAAATAAATAGGATGGTTCCTAATACTAAAACAACAAAGTCAGAGCCAGGGAACGTTACTTGGAAAGGCATCTTCATTCCCATCATTGGTGACATGATAATAATTGGAATAGTTAAAATTAATGAAATCCAAAACTTCAATTTTAGGTTTCCCATATGCATGTGACCCATGCTACCGTGGTCCATTCCACCATGGCCCATGTCCATTCCGCAGCCCATGCCACTCATGTTCATGTGACCCATATCGTGGCCCATGTGGCTGTGATCCATGTGATTCATATCATGGTGCATATGTTCGTTGTCCATGTTACCCATATCATGATTCATATGGTGCATATCACAATGATGGTCTCCATGAGAGTGGTCATGTTCCCCACCATGGCTGCAACAGCTCATGTTTTCATGGTCAGAATGGGAATGACCCTCCATCTTCATGTCATCATGATGCATATCGCACTTATGATCTGGGTTGCTGTGATTATGGTGCTTGCAGCAAGCCATTTCTTCATTGTTTTTTTCTTCGTCATTCATATCATGCTTTTTTTCGCACATTTATCTCATCTCCATATAGATTATTCTTCCAAGCACTTACAATGAACTTCTTCCGGTGCCGTATCTCTCTTTTTCTTTAAAACATCGATAATCGAGTCAATGTCACTTTTACTTAACTCAATGCTCTCAATAACATCATGAAGTGTCTCACCATAATGCATACAACACATTGATTCAAAAACTCTCTTAACAGACATATCATATGCTGCTTGTTCCTTGATGGCAGAATAATAGATATTCTTTCTACCATCCTTTTTTATCCCTAAAAATTCTTTATCACATAAACGAGATAATAATGTTTTGATTGTTGATGAACTCCAATCCTTTTTCTTGGATAGGATATCAATCAATTGACTACTAGTTGTCTCCCCTAGTGTCCAAACAATTCTCATTACTTCCCATTCAGATTTCGTAATATCAGTCTTTTCCAAAAGCTGTATCACCCCACTCATTTATTTAACATTTTATAGTCTACAATTGTAGACAAAAGAAGTCAAATAAAAAGGATTGCAACTTAATGCAATCCTTCATTTTCTACGTTAAGGAGAATGAGAGATTCGAACTCTCGCGTGGTTTGACCCACCTAGCGGTTTTCAAGACCGCCCCCTTCAGCCACTTGGGTAATTCTCCATAAATGATGACCCGTACGGGATTCGAACCCATGTTACTGCCGTGAAAGGGCAGTGTCTTAAACCACTTGACCAACGGGTCATAATAAATATTATGACAATAAAAAAAGATTATCCAAATTGGACGATCTTATTTACGGTTCGTACGAGACTCGAACTCGTGACCTCCTGCGTGACAGGCAGGCGTCCTAAACCGACTAGACCAACGAACCATGATTGCGGGAGCCGGATTTGAACCAACGACCTCCGGGTTATGAGCCCGACGAGCTACCAGACTGCTCTATCCCGCGATAATTATATAAAAGAAATATTTTAATGACCCGTACGGGATTCGAACCCATGTTACTGCCGTGAAAGGGCAGTGTCTTAAACCACTTGACCAACGGGTCAGTCAAAAACTAACGGAGAAGGAGAGATTCGAACTCTCGCGCCGGTAACCCGACCTACACCCTTAGCAGGGGCGCCTCTTCAGCCACTTGAGTACTTCTCCAATGGGCCTAGGGGGACTCGAACCTCCGACCTCACGCTTATCAGGCGTGCGCTCTAAACCAACTGAGCTATAGGCCCATATAAAAGCGGGTAACGAGAATCGAACTCGCGACAATAGCTTGGAAGGCTATGGTTTTACCACTAAACTATACCCGCATAATATAAAGTATAACATATATTTAGTTAAATGGCGCGGGACAGAATCGAACTGCCGACACACGGAGCTTCAATCCGTTGCTCTACCAACTGAGCTACCGAGCCATATAAACGGTTCGTACGAGACTCGAACTCGTGACCTCCTGCGTGACAGGCAGGCGTCCTAAACCAACTAGACCAACGAACCAAAATTGCGGGAGCCGGATTTGAACCAACGACCTCCGGGTTATGAGCCCGACGAGCTACCAGACTGCTCTATCCCGCGATAATATAAAGGAGAATGAGAGATTCGAACTCTCGCGTGGTTTGACCCACCTAGCGGTTTTCAAGACCGCCCCCTTCAGCCACTTGGGTAATTCTCCATGTGAATGTGAAACAAAGTCCACAATGGACCTTGTAGGACTCGAACCTACGACCGGACGGTTATGAGCCGTCTGCTCTAACCAACTGAGCTAAAGGTCCAAGACCTAATCGCGGCAGAGGGGATCGAACCCCCGACCTCCCGGGTATGAACCGGACGCTCTAGCCAGCTGAGCTACACCGCGATATGTGACTAAAATGACGAGTTAATTAACTCTATCGGGAAGACAGGATTCGAACCTGCGACCCCCTGGTCCCAAACCAGGTGCTCTACCAAGCTGAGCTACTTCCCGA
>NZ_BOLX01000016.1 GCF_016861915.1 Apilactobacillus nanyangensis
TGTCACCGGTTGAATACCGGATCAATTCCTCCCAGAAAATAGCATAACCATCTTCCAATTTTAGGGGTTCAGGTCATAAGTCTTTTTTTATTTACTTGGCGTTAGCCTTCATACTGTTCATCATTTGATTTAACTTCTTAGCTGAAGGTTTTTGACCCATTTGTAGCATCATTGCTCTTAATTGATCCTTGTTAATTGGGGGATTATCTTTAAGATATTTTTCCATGTACTTACGTGCCATGAAGAATCCACCGATCAAACCTACGATTAAAGCTAAAAGAATTAGGATAATCCATAAGAATGTTGACATAATTCTTCCTCCTCCCGTTAGTTACTATTATTAATTTTACACAACTTAATTATTAAATTCAAAAAAAGTTTTAGTCGTCACGTAAACCTTTCTTACGTTGAACTTCCTTAACCTTTTCCGGTGTAACTTCTTTTCCTTCTTTATTGAAAACTTGAACCATTTCAATTTGGCTTCTCATGTTTTCTTTAAAGCGTTTTAGGTATTGTTTTCTAAGGTCAGCTCTTTCAGCTTCTTCTTCCTTAGTCAATCCACTTTCCTTAGCTTTGTGTGCTAATTCATTAATACGTGGAATAAGTTTCTTTAAAATTGGATCTTCTGCTTCTGACATTTCATTATCTCCTTTGCGAACATTTGTTTTTATTTTCCCGTTATGCTATATTAAAGCTATTATATTACAAGAAACGGGGTATTTATGTGACTTTTTCAAAAGAAGAAAAGACTTCTAAACAATTAGCTATTTTAGAATTTATCTGGAAAAGAATCAATAGCCAAGGCTATCCTCCTACAGTAAGAGAAATAGGTGAAGCCGTTAATCTTTCATCCACATCAACCGTCCATGGTCATTTAAGTCGCCTTGAAAAGAAGGGTTTTATCGTTAAAAACCCTGCTAAACCAAGAGCACTTGAAATTACCGAAGATGGTCTTAAGAAAATTGGTGTTAACACACACCCTGGTGAAATCCCTGTTTTAGGTACCGTTGCTGCTGGTGAACCAATCCTAGCGGTTGAAGATACATCAGAATACTTCTCAATGCCTGACCAATACGAAAACTCAGATGATGTTTTCATGTTAGTCATTCAAGGTGAAAGTATGATCAACATCGGTATTCTAAACGGTGATAAAGTCATCGTTAAAAAGCAATCAACCGCTGAAAATGGTGATATCGTCATTGCAATGACTGATGAAAACGAAGTCACTTGCAAACGATTCTTCAAGGAATCTGATCACTATCGCTTACAACCTGAAAACGATAACTTAGCTCCAATCATATTGGATCAAGTATCAATCGTTGGTAAGGTTGTTGGATTATACCGTGACAGTATTTTTTAAAATACTTCACCTTCGTAGTGATATTCAGGCATTTCTTTGAAATCAAACTTTTCAACATCGTCTACCTTTGTTAGATATGACTTAGATCCGTTTGATAACATCAAGTTAACAATCGCATCTTTTTCATGGAATAAAACAACTGGTTTATCAATTGCATAAGCATACCCAATTTCGAAAGCTGTACCGCTGTCAACGTTGTCGTCTACAAAGTCGATAATCGCGATAACGGCATCAGCTTTTTTTATTTCATCAACATCAAGTTGGAAAACATCTTTAGACCATTGGCTGCTACCAATTTCTGCCCCATCGTTTACGTTTGAGTTTCTTGGGCTAAAGTATCCTGAAACTGAAGGATTGTTATCCAATGCATTTTCAATTCTTTGAATACGGTCAATTTGTTCATCATCAAAAAATGGTCCTGCTAAATATAATTTCATGTCAGTCTCCTACTTTCTTCCATAAATTCTTTGGTGGTCTTTTACCCCTTCAAGGAAAAATTCCTCCTTATCATTACTAGTATCCAACTTGATATCACCATCAGCGATTGGAATCCAGTTAGTAAAGATTTCTTCGTATTCTTCAACGGAAACTTGTTTTCTTGACTTCAAAGCAGCATCTAATGATTTAGCTAATTCATCATTTCTAAAGTTATCCTTTAATTTCATGGAGAAAAATTCACCCTGTGCACCTGAACCATAACTGAATAGCGCAATACGATCACCAGATTGTAAGTCATTTGAGTTATTAATTAATGATAGGAAGTTCAAGTACAATGAACCGGTATATAGGTTACCAACATTTTCGTTGTAAATACGACCTTGTTCGAATTCTTTCTTCAAGTTAGCTTGTTGTTCTTCATCTGCTTCATCAATGATTGATCTTAATGCCTTAATTCCCATTTTTGGATAAGGTAAATGGAATGTCATTGCTTTGAAATCAGCGATCGTTTGACCGGTGATTTCCTTGTATTCATCCCATGTCTTCTTGAAGAAATCAACGTAAACATCATTTGAATAGTGACCATCAACAACGGCTTCTGTTCTATACAATGGTCTCCAGAAGTCCATTACATCATCAGAATAGAATGTGCTTGGGCCATCGAATTCGGCAATTGCAGGGTTGGCAGAAATTACCATGGCCACGGCTCCTCCACCTTGAGTAACCTCACCCGGTGTCTTAATACCGTATCTAGCAATATCGGCACCAATTACCAAGGCTTGTCTTTCAGGATGGTTTTGAACATATTCTTTGGCCATTTGAAGACCAGCGGTTGCACCATAACAAGCTTGCTTAACTTCAAAAGCACGAGCTCGACGGTTTAAACCTAACATGTTTTGTAAGTAAATTGCAGCAGATTTAGAGTTATCTACACCTGTTTCAGTTCCAAAAATAATTAAATCAATTTTTTTACGATTATCATCATCAATAATCTTGGTACAAGCATTTGCTGCCATTGTGACAACATCTTGGGTATTTGGAATTACAGCTTGTTTCTTTTGACCAATTCCAATTAAATACTTGTTTGGGTCTTCGTTTCTAGCGTTAGCTAGATCGACCATATCTAAATACATATCTGATGAGTAAAAACTCATCTTGTCAATTCCAACATTCATAATGATAATCCACACTTTCATATAAATATTATTTTAATTGTACTATGAAAAAACATTCTTAACAAAAGAAATAACAAAAAAGACGCACTGATAAGTGTGTCTTTTATTTTTCAAATTGTTTCTTAGCCTTTAGGAATGCATCAATATAGTAGTAAGTCTTTTGATAAGTTTGTTCACCTTTATATTGATTTGGGTACTCTCCCCAGATTGAGAATGCTGCTCCAATATTATTCTTGCTCTTTGCAAGATTCTTCTTTGATTGGTCATTCCACATACTCATCTTCCACTTCTTAAATTCCTTTGTCCAAATCTTCTTTGATTCTTTTGTGAAGGAAGTAGGATCTGTAATCATATATAGATAGTAGTTATTGTAGTTGATTGTCTTAAATCCTGCCTTGTTTAGTTCGGGTAAAGTTGCTCGCATTCTAATGTTATCTTTGCGATCTTTACTAGAACTAACTTCACCAGTCAAGCTCCAATAATTAATTAATATATCTTTATGGTACTTATTTAAAACCGCTTTATGGAAACTATCATTCCACATTTCCAGTCTCAAATTATGTTTCTTAACGTAGTCATCAATTGCATTAATATATTTTACAGCTGCCTTTTGATCACTTTTATTATTAATGGTAATTTCATCAGCCCCAACGATAATATGATATCCCTTTGGTAGTAATCCAACGTATTCACTTAATAGCTTTTTAGAGAAGTCCAGTGTAGCCTTCTTGTGGTAATACATTTCGTTATAACCATTTTTATTATCTAATTTCTTTGCTAATTTCTTACCAGCAGATGTATACGAAAGAAGCTTAATGATTGATTTATCATGTCCAGGTAAATCAATTTCAGGAATAACTTCAATTCCGTTTAAATAACCGTATTGAATAATATCCAATAATTGATCCTTAGTTAAAAAGGCTTTTTTAGTCTTTTTGTTATAATAAACTCCACTTTTTTCATATGAATTTTTAATTGTTTGTCCCAAGGTAGAACTTTCAACGCCATATCTTTCATTATCATTTAAGTGAAGTTGAAGATATGTACCATGATCTTTTTTAAGTAAATCAATGTACTTCTTGATTGTTGATGGAGCATAGTATGTTCTTGAACAATCTATGGACAAACCAATTCGCTTAGTATTGTTATTGGCTGCAGCTAAAGTCGTTTTAGTAATTGAAGCCATTTGAACAAAAATTAGAATTGCAGTTAATACAAATCCAACAATTAAATATCTTTTTTTTGGCATAATCACCACTCTTTTCTTTGCGATTATTATATTTTTTAGTATAGCATTAAAATTTCATAAATCTATCCATTTTGGGATTTTGTAATCATTATGAAATAGTTACATGTTAATAATAGCGTTTTAATCTTAAAGGTAATCTAAATCGAAAATATATATAATTCTATAGTTCACCTATGACTATACGATTAAGCATGATACCATTAATTATGTATAATAACATCATTAGATTGGAGTATTTGTTTATTTATGAAAAAAGCGTCATCAATTTTTATTAAGCTAATATGCACATTGTTAGAATTTTCTTTAATGCTAGCTACAGTGTTAGGGATTTGTTTTAACTGGGAATCAGCTTCGACTTACTCAAATAGTTTAAAAATATATTTTCTAATTTTCATTCAAATTATATTTGTATTGTTAGCATTAATTCAAATCATATCTTTCTACATCCATAAAATCGATTTAAAGAAAGAAATAATCCTCTCTGCCATGCTATTTATATTGGCCTTGATTCTTTACATACTACATGAATCTACAATTCAATTTCTTGTATGTATTTTACTTATCCTTATTTTAATAATAATTGACAAAAAATGTTTGGCTTAAATTAAAATACCTAAATAAAAAGCACCCTACCATCAGTATAGTAAGGTGCTTTTTTTATTTATGATCATGAAATTATCAAAAGGAGAGTACAGGAGTCGAACCTGCCCGCCGGTGTTACCGGGTCGTCGGATTTCGAGTCCGATGCATTACCGCTCTGCCAACTCTCCATAAAAAAGGATGCTCTAAGCATCCAATAAATTTAGTATTTTAGTAAGCTAAGAATATCGTAATCCTTAATCTTTTCTCTACCCTTTAATGCTTCAATTTCAACAATGAAAGCAGCTCCAACAACAATTCCGCCTAGTTGTTCAACAAGCTTGATTGTTGCTTCAATTGTTCCACCAGTTGCAAGTAAATCATCAGTGATAAGAACTCTTTGGCCAGGCTTTACAGCATCAGAATGTAGGTAAAGTGATGACTTTCCGTATTCTAATCCGTAAGAAGCACTAACTGTCTTACCTGGTAATTTACCCTTCTTTCTAGCTGGTACGAATCCAATGCCTAAATCATAAGCAACTGGACAACCAACAATGAAGCCACGCGCTTCGGGGCCAACGATTAAGTCGACTTTCTTTTCTTTAGCATATTTTACTATCTCATCGGTAGCTTGGTGATATGCTTGTCCATCTTCCATTAATGGTGAGATATCTCTAAATAAAACACCTGGTTCTGGAAAATCTTCGTAACTTGCAATGTAGTCATGCAAATCAAGTGCCATTAGCCAATAACTTCCTTTCATTAACCCAAACAAATGCGAATAGCTTGTTTAAACTTCTCTTTACTAATTATCAAAAGTTGTTTTTCAGCTTCGATTTGTTTCTCTCTATTCTGGTATGCGTGACTGTTTGATAAATCACTGTTAACCAGATTAGGATTATAATTCATAATTCCATCATTAATATAAACGAAATTTAATTCATTAAATACATCTACCATGAAGATAAATATATCACGGTCAATGCCTAAATAGCGACTAATTTCATCTACTTTATCATGTATCTGAATGTTGTTATGCGTCTTAATGAACTTAAATAGTTTAGCATATTGAGCACGGTTTGGCATCCCCTTTTTAAAAATATAATGATTTTTGAAAAGGTAAAATGTCACGCTATTAAAACTAATTTCACTTAAAGCATCCTGCAAATGTGAAATATCACTAGGACAATCAACAATTATTATATTATCAAATTTATCAAATGAAGACAAATCAGGATATAGACCAACTGTGGAGTCAGAGCCTACAAATGGACGCAACTTGTTGTATAGTTTTTCGTTAAAGAATAAGTATGCAGCAGCTGGTTCAAACATTTCTTTTGCAACAACTTGTGTTCTTTTATCAACAATTTCAACACCACTGCTGTACATATCATCCAACATGATTTGAATGGTTGTGCGTCCCTTCCAAGTATTCTTTTCCAAGTGACCAGCAACCTTCATTGCATCACTATTGGCCAATAAATCATCGGCCAGTGAACCATTCTTAAATGCTAGTACATTGACCTTACTACCATGATCAACCATTTGGAATTTTAGATGACTATTATCCTTACCCATTGTTTGAACGTTAGTAACGTTTTGTGGTGTAAATTCGAATACTGGGAATTCATTATCAGTACCAAATGGTGCCAATAATTGAACTTGGTTAAACAATTCTTCGTTTACATCACTGCAACTTAGGTCAGCAAAAATATTCAATGGTGCTTTGACTTTGTCAGATAATTCGTGTTCTTTTGCGTATTTATCTAAATGCTCTGTTAAGGCTGTAACATCATCTTCTTTGATGCTTAATCCAACAGCCATTTCATGGCCACCAAATGACACCATTTGATCTCTCATACCATTGATTGCATCGAATAAGTTAAATCCTTCAACACTTCTACCTGATCCCTTTAGGATTCTGGTATTAGTATCCAAATTCATCACAATACTTGGTTTATGGAATTGTTCTACCAAACGACTGGCAACAATTCCAACAACTCCTTCGTGCCAGTTTTGACCATATACGACCAATACAGCACTTTCTGGTTGAGTTTGAGCTTGAATAATTGCTTCGGTACTAATGTCTTCGACAAACTTACGACGCTTTTTATTTTGGTCTTCAGTGTCCTTAGCTAATTCTTCGGCCTTGATATCATCAAAGGTGGTTAGTAGTTCAACTCCGGAACTGGCACTACCCATTCGACCCAATGCGTTCAAGCGTGGTGCTAAACCAAAACCAATGCTTTGTTCGTTAACAACTTCTTTAATCCCGGCTAGCTTAGCTAAGCTGTATAAGCCTGGACGTTCAGTGTTAGCAATCATTTGTAGACCGTACTTTACAATCACCCTGTTTTCATCGGTTAAGGAAACCAAATCGGCAACGGTTCCAATTGCGGCTAAATCCAAGAATTCTTCTGGTAGTTCACCCAATAGCGCGGTTGCTACTTTAAAAGCGATTCCTACACCTGAGAATTCACCAAATGGGTATTCATGGCCAGGATATCTAGCATGCACAATTGCATAAGCATCAGGTAGTTCATCTGGCATTTGATGGTGATCGGTAATGATGACATCGCATCCCATTTCGTTTGCGACATCGACAGATTCTTTACCGGAGACACCGTTATCAACGGTCACCATTAACTTGGTCCCGTCATTAATTAAACGCTTGTATACTTCAGGATTTGGACCATAACCGTCGGTGAAACGATTAGGAACAAAGTATTCAACGTTGGCACCCAAATTTTCTAGTGTTTCATACATCACCGATGTACTTGTGATTCCATCAGCATCGTAATCCCCGTAAACGGTGATTTTTTCATCGTTTTCAATGGCACTAAAAATTCGTTTGCATGCCTTTTCCATGTCGTGCAACAAAAAAGGATCTCTTAGATCACTCAACTGAGGGTTTAAGAAACCATTTATCTTGTCTTCACTGTCGTATCCCTTCTCAATCAATGATTCGACAATTCTTGGGCTAATTGATAGTGATTTTCCAATTGTCGTAGCATCGTTTGAGAGTTTCGTATTCGTATGTTTCCAATCAAAATTAGCGGAGATCATCTAATCAATCCTTTTGTCTTAATTATTTTTTTCAAACGGTATATCGACTATATCAAAGTCCTTAACAACCTTGGTGTTATTAAAAACAGTCTTTGCTTGATTTTGTAATTCGTAAGCCATCTTACCAGTGTATCTTGCAGAAACGTGAGTAAGTAATAGTCGGCCAACCTTAGCCTTAGTTGCTAACTTAGCAGCTTGCATATTGGTTGAATGGTAGTAGTTGTGAGCTAATCTGCTTTCGCCCTTACCAAATGTACTTTCATGAACCAATACATCGGCATTTTGCGCCAAGTTGTAGCTGGTTGGGTTGCTTCTAGTATCACCAATGATGGTAACTGTCCTACCCTTTTGGGCAGGGCCAATGAAGTCTTGGCCATTAATTTCTCTACCGTCATCTAAAGTAACTGTTTCACCATTCTTAATCTTTCCGTATACCGGACCGGATGGAATGTTTGCTTCCTTTAGCTTGTCGACAAGTAGTTCACCTTGGTGGTCCTTTTCTTCGATTCTAAATCCGTAACAAGTAATTTGGTGATCTAATTCACCCATAGTTACCTTAAATTTATCATCTTCAAAGACAACACCCGGTTGTGATAATTCTTCAAAATTGATCTTGTAAGCAAGTTTAGTTTGAGATACTGATAAACTCACACGAACAAAGTCGGCGATTCCCTTTGGTCCATAAATTGTTAATGGAGTGTCGCCACCTTGGAATGAACGTGAACTTAATAGACCTGGCAAACCAAAAATATGATCACCATGTAAGTGGGTAATGAAAATTTTATTGATTTTACGAGGCTTTAAGTTAGATCTCAAGATTTGTTGTTGAGTACCTTCACCACAATCAAACAACCATACTGAGTTGCATTCATCCAATAGTTTTAATGCTGTTGCAGCCACATTTCTAAATTTACCTGGAACCCCTGATCCAGTTCCTAAAAATTCTAATTGCATAAATTCATTTTTCCTTTTCTATTCGTAATATTCGATATATAAATTGTAGCACATAAAAAAAGATGGGATTAGTCCCATCTACTTTTATTAGTCCACAAATGAGAATGTGAAGTCTAGAATTGAAACCATGTCGCCGTCTTTTGCGCCATGTTCTCTTAGTGCGTCATCTACACCCATTCCCTTAAGCTGTCTTGCGAAACGTAGCATACTTTGGTCGTGAGTTGTATCTGTCATTTGGAATAGACGTTCAATCTTCTTACCGTAAAGAACCCAGACACCGTCTTCATCACGTCTGATGTTGAATGGTGCTTCTTCGTCGTCAGCATTGTATTCAACTTCTTCATCAACGTCTTCAACGTCAGTGATTGGGAACTTAGGAGTAGTTTCCAATAGGTCTGAAGTCTTAGAAATTAATTCCTTAAGACCTTCATGGGTGATTGAAGAAATAGCCAACACTTCGTGAGCTAATTCATCGTCTTTGATTTGTTCTTTAAATGTTTCTAGATTTTCAGCAGCATCAGGCATATCCATCTTGGTTGCTACCACGATTTGTGGTCGTTTTAGCAGATTTTCATCGTACTTAGCTAATTCGTCGTTAATCTTCTTGTAGTCAACGTAAGGATCTCTTCCTTCTTGGCCACTCATATCAACTAAGTGCAAGATGACACGTGTTCTTTCAACGTGACGTAGGAATTGGAAACCTAAACCAATTCCAGATGATGCTCCTTCAATTAATCCAGGTAAATCGGCAATTACGAAGTCTCTACCGTCATCTAGTCTAACCATCCCTAGGTTAGGTACCAATGTTGTAAAGTGGTATTCAGCAACCTTAGGCTTTGAACTAGTGATTGTAGATAGTAGTGTTGATTTACCAACTGATGGAAATCCAACTAGTCCAACATCAGCTAATACTTTAAGTTCTAAACGAATGTTTAATTCTTCACCAGGTTCACCGTTTTCGGCAATTTCTGGTGCTGAGTTCTTGGCAGATGCGAAGTGGGTGTTTCCACGTCCACCACGTCCACCTTTCAATGCAACGTATTCATCATCCGGATTTACCAAGTCAAATAACAATTGGTTGGTATCATCGTTATATACTGATGTTCCTTCTGGAAGATAAATATATAAATCATCGGCACTCTTACCGGTCATTCGCTTATTTCCACCGTCTGCCCCGTTTTTAGCGGCAAACTTACGCTTATATCTGAAGTCCATCAAGGTGTTCATCCCTGTGTCCACAGCGAAAATAACGCTTCCTCCGCGGCCACCATCACCACCGGCAGGTCCACCGTTTGGAACGTATTTTTCTCTTCTAAAGGCAACGATTCCGTTACCACCTTTTCCTGACTTTACATTAATTTTTACTTGATCAACAAACATGTTATCTCCGCTCTACTTTTTATTTTATACATAGTATAACTTTATTTTTAAAGACCGTAAACAGTCCACATCATTTTTCAATATTATTTAATGAGTATTTGATATTCTTTGCTGTTTTGGTATTAATCCCTAACGCCTCAATTTCATTAATTGGTGCGTTGGCGATTTTCTTCATTGTCTTAAACTTGTTCAACAACTTACTTCTAGTCTTTGGTCCAACTCCCTCGATTGTATCAAGTTCCGAACTAAGTGAATGCTTAGTGTGAACTTGTCGATGGAAGTTAATCGCAAATCTATGAACTTCGTCTTGAATTCTTTGAACAAGGTAGAAGGCCTGACTCTTTGGATTCAATGAGATATGTTCATCCAATTGTCCAAATAATAAGTCGGCAGTCTTATGCTTATCGTTCTTAACCATTCCGGCAACCGGAATTTCCAAACCTAACTCGTTTTCCAAAACATCCTTAACGGCATTCAATTGGATTTCTCCACCATCCATTAGGATTAGGTCTGGTAAGTCAGCATGTTCCTTCAAAAGTCTTGTATATCTTCTTCTAATAACTTCTCTGGTACTTGCTGCTTCATCGGCATGATCTTCGTTTTTGAGTTTATATTTACGATAAGCGTTCTTATTTGGTTTCCCATCCACAAACTGAATCATGGCTGAAACAATGTCAGCCCCTTGAATATGGGAGTGGTCAAAGGCTTCAATCGTTTTAGCTGAAGAAATGTTCAAGGCCACCGCCAATTCATCAGCAGCTCCCTTAGTCTTGATGTTATCTAGTTCCATTAAACGGAACTTTTCATCCAATACTAGTTTGGCATTCTTTTGAGCCATATCGATTAAGTCTTTCTTTTGTCCCCTTTGCGGAACCCTAACCGGCGTCCCAATCGCTTCTGAAATCAAATCAGCATCCAACGTTTCTGGAATTAAAACTTCCTTTGGTGTTTGGTGATTTTCTTCAGAATAGAACTGACCAATGAAGTCTTCCATTGTTTCGACTGGGTCATCGACAATTGGGAAACTACGCTTAACCCGTTTCAATAAACGAGCTTGTCTGATGAAGAAGATTTGAATTGAAATCCATCCGTGGTTCACATAGTAATTGAAAATGTCACGAGGTGTGGTGTCATTTGAAATAATCTTTTGTTTTTCCACAGTGATTTCAATGTACTTCAATTGATCCCTAATTTCAGCAGCTCTTTCATATTGTAATGAGTCCGCCGCAATCTTCATCTTTTCGGTTAACATCTTCTTGGCAATTCCCACATCTCCATTTAAAAACGACTTAATGTGGCGAATTTGGTTTTGATATTCAGACTTAGGAACCTTTTTAAAACAAGCTCCCAAGCATTGTCCCATGTGATAGTAAAGACAAGGTCTGTGTTGATAACCATTACATCTTCTCAAGGGATAAACCTTTTGTAAGAAGTGCAAAGTTTCATCAGCAGCGTATACGTTTGGATAAGGGCCAAAGTAGTATCCCCCGTCTTTTTTAATGGTGTTAACAATTTTTAGTTGTGGATCACGTTCGTTTGTAATCTTGATATATGGGTATCCACCATTACCTTGTTTTAACTGAATGTTATAGTAAGGTCGATGCTTTTGAATCAAAGTGATTTCTAGTAGGAATGCTTCTTTGTCATTAGTCGTAATAATGGTTTCGAAGTCCCTGATTTGTGAAACCAACTTGGCTGTCTTTCCCTCATGGCTACTCTTAAAGTATGACCTAACACGATTCTTTAGATTCTTTGCCTTACCAACGTAAATAATCTTACCTAGTTTATCCTTCATCAAATAACATCCAGGCAAATCTGGTAATAATCTAAGTTTATGCTCAATGTGTGAAGTTGCCATTTTATCACCTCGTTTGAAAAAACACTTCAATATGACAAATTCGATTTAATTTGCTATCATATACCATAAATAAGGAGATGCATAATTATGGGTTTAAATATTCAACGTAACAACGACTTAAATGCTATGTTCGATAAGTTTGCCAAACTTGACACTAAGAACGAAGATCGCGATAAATTTTTAAAACGTAAAGATAAAAAATCAACCGATAAAAAGAAAGAAAAATAATATAATTTAGGCATCACAATTAAATTGTGATGCCTATTTTTTATTGTTTATTTAGGCGGTTAATATTGAATTCAGCAATTTCTTCAAAATCAATATTGTTCCATTCTGCAACTTGAGATAGGTACCAAAGTACGTCACCCATTTCCTTAACTAACTTTTCACGATCTAGTGAATCGCCATGGAAAGTGTACTTCTTAACTAGGTCAACAACTTGACCAGTTTCACTAGCTAATCCTAGTGCACAGTTAGTTAAAACTTGTTCATTTCCGTGTAGTGTTTTGTTTGCAGCTTTTTGGTAATCGTTAAATTCCACTTATTTTACCCCCGTTTTACTTTCGATCCATTTCCAAACTTCTTCTTTTCCGTACTTACTTAAAGCAGAGAATAATTGTATTTCATCACCGTCGTTTAAGTCAACAGTCTTGTTTAAAATACTTACTTCTTTATTCCACTTGCTCTTTGGAGTCTTATCCATCTTAGTAGCCAAGACTAAAGTTGGAATGTCATAGTATTTTAGAAACTCGTACATTTGCAAGTCATCTTGACTTGGTGCACGTCTACCGTCAATTAATAGAACAACCCCTTTTAGTTGTCTTCTGGTGGTTAGATATGTTTCAATCATTTCTCCCCATTTAGCACGTTGTGCCTTTGAAATTTTCGCATAACCATAACCTGGAATATCAACAAAGAATAGTTTTTCGTCTAAGTTATAGAAGTTCAATGTTTGAGTCTTTCCTGGTTTGTTAGAAGTTCTAGCATAACCGTTACGGTTAATTAACACATTGGTTAAAGAAGATTTTCCCACATTGGAGCGACCAACCAATGCAATTTCTGGATATCCATTACTTGGGTATTGTTTTGGTTCCACCGCACTGATATCGATATTGACGTTGTGTACATCCATCTTAATTCACTCGTTTCTGTAATTTTATATATCAATTTTACCATAAAAAAGGCACCTTCATAAATGCATTTACCACAAAAATACCTTTTAATTATTTAAAAAAACAAAAGGCCCTACAGTGTTAAACACTGTAAGGCTTTTTATTATTGAGCTTCTTTTACAATCTTTGGTTCTGATTTTTTCAAAACAGAGTCAGCGGTAACGATAACTTTCTTAACGTCCTTATCGCTTGGTACTTCGTACATGATATCTCTCATGGTATCTTCCATGATGGATCTCAATCCACGAGCACCGGTCTTTCTTTCGATGGCTGTATGAGCCATTTCCTTTAGGGCATCGTCTTCAAATTCTAGTTCGACACCATCGATTGACATTAGTTTAACGTATTGCTTAACCAATGCATTCTTAGGTTCGGTTAGAATTCTAACCAAGTCTTCTTCACTTAACTTGTTTAAGGCAGTAAGAATTGGTAAACGACCGATAAATTCAGGGATTAGACCAAATTGTAGCAAGTCACTTGGGATAACATGTTGCATGATGTTATCATCGTTAACTTTAGCTGCTTCACTGGAATCAGTACCGAATCCAATGGTCTTATCTCCTAAACGGTGTTTTACGATGTCTTGAATACCATCAAAGGCACCACCAACAATGAATAAAATGTTCTTAGTATCAATTTGAATCATTTCTTGTTGTGGATGCTTTCTACCACCATTAGGTGGAACACTAGCAACAGTACCTTCTAAGATCTTCAATAGCGCTTGTTGAACACCTTCACCGGAAACATCACGTGTGATTGAAACATTTTCAGATTTCTTAGCAATCTTATCAATTTCATCAACGTAGATGATTCCCTTTTCAGCTCTTTCAACATCAAAGTCAGCATTTTGAAGTAGCTTTAATAAGATGTTTTCAACGTCTTCACCCACATAACCAGCTTCGGTAAGGGTTGTAGCATCTGCAATTGCAAATGGAACGTTTAAAATACGAGCTAGTGATTGAGCAAGGTATGTTTTACCTGAACCAGTAGGTCCAATGATTGAAATATTACTCTTTTGTAGTTCAGTATCGCCGTCATCATCTAAGTTATTAACACGTTTGTAATGGTTGTATACAGCAACAGCTAAGGTCTTCTTAGCTTCATCTTGACCAATTACGTAATCGTTTAACTTATCAACGATTTCCTTTGGACTTAATGATTTGATTGTTGTATCTGCATTTTCTTGTGCTAATTCTTCGTCGACGATATCTTTACATAAATCGATACATTCATTACAAATGTATACGCCAGGTCCCGCGACGATTTTCTTTACTTGATCTTGTGATTTACCACAAAAAGAACAAGTAATGGGGCCTTTTCCTTCATTATCTTCAAACAAAAACTTCACCCCTATATAATTCCGATATTATTCTAAATAATACCACATTATTAATGTTGATAACATCATAATGCTTTAGTTTAAAAAAGGTCCAATTAACGAATTGTTAACTGGACCTTTAATATTAACAAAAGTCGAAATTATTTGTTAATTTTTGACTTTGGTTCTTGTTTTGCGTTGTCAGTGATTAACTTAACAGCGTTTTGGATTGAAATATCATGTTTCAACATGTCTTCAGTTAAAGCTCCACGTACGGCTTCTTCTTTCATACCGTATTGAGCAGCTAAGTCCTTAACTTGTTGATCGATTTCTTCTTGTGAAGGAACGATGTTAGCATCCTTAACAATTGCTTCTAATACAAGGTTAGTCTTAACACGTTCGTCAGCACCTTGAGCAAATTGTTTCTTCAAGTCTTCTGGTTTAGTACCAGTTAGTTGGAAGTACATTTCAGCATTGATACCTTGTTGTTGCATGCTTGCAAGGTATTGATCCATTTGACGTTGAACGTCTTCATCGATCATTGCTTGAGGAATTTCTTTAACAGTAGCGTTTGCTACAGCACCCTTAATAGCTTCGTCTTCAACTTGAGTTTCACCTTCGGCCTTCTTTTGGTCCTTTAGTTGGTCCTTAATCTTAGCCTTTAGTTCTTCTAGACTGTCAACATCTTCGTCAACGTCCTTAGCAAATTCGTCATCTAGTTCAGGCATTTGCTTTTCTTTAACTTCGTGAATCTTAGTCTTGAAAGTAGCTTCTTTTGATGCTAATTCTTTAGCTTGGTAATCTTCTGGGAAAGTTACCTTAACATCAACATCTTCACCAGCTTTGTGGCCAACTAGTTGGTCTTCAAAGCCTGGGATAAATGATTTTGAACCTAATTCTAGTGAGTAGTTAGTTGCTTGGCCACCATCAAATTGTTTGCCGTCAACGTAACCATCAAAATCGATAACAACAGTGTCACCGTTTTCAGCAGCCTTGTCTTCTTTTAGAACAAGTTCTGCTTGGTTCTTACGCATGTCTTCAATCTTAGCGTCTACATCTTTTTGGTAAACACGAGTGTTTGGTTTTTCAACAACGATTCCTTTGTAATCACCTAGTTCTACATCTGGCTTAACAGTAACGTTAGCTTTTAGAACCCATGGTTGATCCTTTTCTAGACTATCAATGTTAACTTCTGGTTGAGCAACTGGTTCAATGCCAGTTTCCTTGATAGCTTCACTGTATGCTTCTGGTAAAAGAATGTTTAAAGCGTCTTGGTATAGAGCTTCTTCACCGTACATTTCGTTAAATACTTGGCGTGAAACTTTTCCCTTACGGAAACCAGGAACAGTGATGTTTTTCTTGTTCTTGTTGAAGGCTTGATCTAAACCTTCTTTTACTTTGTCAACACTAATTTCGAATGTTAGTTCACCGTCATTAGTGCCTTTTTTTTCCCATTTAGCTGACATTATTTTCCCTCCGACATGAAAATATAATTTTTACAATTTTCTTCTAATTGCGCACCTCTATATTTTAACGTAACACAAGTAAAAAGTAAATAATTATAGGTCTTTCGCTTATTTTTATGTACAAAAAAAGATCCAGATAAAAATCTGAATCTCTTTTTTAGAATTGATTATTCTTCGATGTCTGAAACAACACCGGCACCAACAGTGTGACCACCTTCACGAACAGTGAACTTAGTTCCCTTTTCGATGGCAACTGGCTTAGTTAGCTTAACGTTGAATTCAACGTTATCACCAGGCATAACCATTTCAACACCGTCTTCTAGTTCGATAACACCAGTAACGTCAGTGGTGTGGAAGTAGAATTGTGGACGGTAGTTTGAGAAGAATGGAGTATGACGTCCACCTTCTTCTTTACTCAAAGCATATACTTGAGCTTTGAATTCAGTATGAGTCTTGATTGAACCAGGAGCAGCGATAACTTGACCACGTACAACTTGTTCACGGTTTACACCACGAAGTAACATACCAACGTTATCTCCGGCTTCACCTTCGTCAAGAGTCTTACGGAACATTTCTAGACCAGTAACAGTAGTCTTTAAGATGTCTTCAACAAGACCGATGATTTCAACTTCGTCACCAATCTTAACAACACCACGGTCGATACGTCCTGAAGCAACAGTACCACGACCAGTGATAGTAAATACATCTTCAACAGGCATTAGTAATGGTTTTGAAGCATCACGTTCTGGAGTTGGGATGTATTCGTCAACAACATCCATTAAGTGTAGGATTACGTCTTTTTGTTCTTGGTCGTCTTGTAGAGCCTTTAGAGCTGAACCACGAACAACTGGAATATCATCACCAGGGTAATCGTATTCTGAAAGTAATTCACGTACTTCCATTTCAACTAAGTCAACTAATTCATCATCGTCAACTAAGTCAGTCTTGTTTAAGAATACAACGATGTATTCAACACCAACTTGGCGAGCTAGAAGAATGTGTTCACGAGTTTGTGGCATAGGACCATCAGTTGCGGCAACAACTAGGATGGCACCATCCATTTGAGCGGCACCAGTGATCATGTTCTTAACGTAGTCAGCATGTCCTGGGGCATCAATATGAGCGTAGTGACGCTTTTCAGTTGAGTATTCAACGTGAGCAGTGTTGATTGTGATACCACGTTCACGTTCTTCTGGAGCAGCATCGATTTGAGCGTAATCAGAAGCGTCTGCTAGACCCTTTTCTGAAAGCACTTTAGTGATAGCTGCAGTTAAAGTAGTCTTACCATGATCAATATGGCCAATAGTACCAATATTTACATGGGGTTTTGTTCTTTCATAATGTTCTTTTGCCATTTATGAAAACCTCCTATAAATTTCGAAAGATTTGAGTTAGCAAATGCTAACTCATCTTTATGATTTATTATACTACATCTTCTCAAAAAGACAAAATCACATATCAGTCTCAAGAAGAATTCCTTTAATATTATAGCTACTGTATTTTTATTTGTAAACACAAAAAAAGCATATTTAACAATTTTATTCTATTTAATTGAATTAAATTGTCGCTTTATAATTTCGATTAATTTTACATAATCATCATTATCATCTTCAGTGTACTCTTTTGCGCTTAGATATGCCTGTATTGACAGGTCATACCACCTGTTTGCATCCAGGATTATTTCATCATTGAATGGGTACATCAAAATTGATTGATGTTGGAAATAACTACTCAATAGCATGAACTTTTCTGGATCCATCATGTACTCATCAGTTAATCGATTAAAGATAAGTTGATATGAGTTCATATCTTGAAGTGATTTAATTTCACCCATCTTAACTTTCTTTGTCTTTCCATCAATCCACATCATGTCGACGACCTCATTTGAACCGACTTTTCTTAACGTGTCGATTACCTCTGCTTTAATAACAGATTGGACAAATGGGTCCATCAAAACAAATCGACTGTATTTTAAAAATTCATCGTATGGTAAATGCTGTCCATTTAAAAACGATTCCTTTTGCCAATACATCGTTTGCTTACTACTTATATGGTAGAACTTTTGTGCAAGTTGATGAATTTCTTCACTTGAATTACTTCTAAAAGAAGCTTCGCTTTCTTCAATTAGCTTTAAGCCAGCATAGTAATAGCTATCGTTTGCCTTAAATGTTTCAACAATTTCTCTGGATTTAATGTATTCATTGTTCTTCAACAACACATTAATCATTAATAAAAAGTCCTGCTCGTTTGTCGTAAACGCATTAGGATTTTCCATGACTTCTTTTCTTGCTTCAACATATTGCTTTAAGCTAAAAAGAGATTGAACTAATAATACTTCAATCTCATCGCTTGGCTGATCTTCTAAGTAATTTTTGGCTTTGTTGATAGCTAGTTGATATTGTTTGTCAACAATGTTTGATGCAATATCCTTAGCTATTTGTGAACTATGTTCATCCATTAAAATCACTCCGAATAATTAACCTTATTTATTTTTGTGGACGCTTCTTTTTATGATGTTGGTTTACTTCCATAATAACTGGAAGAATTACCGGACGACGTTTTGTCTTATCAAATAAGAAGTGACTGATTTTTTCTCTTACTGATTGCTTTAAGTGGCTCCAATCAAATTCCTTGTTATCAAGGTTTAATTGAATGGTCTTAGAAACAATTTCAGCTGCTTCATTCATTAGATCCTTGTTTGACTTAACGTAAATGAATCCTCTTGAAGTTATCTTAGGACGAGAAATGATAATCTTTTTCTTTCTATCGATTGTAACAACAACGATGAAAATACCATCTTCTGATAATACCTTACGGTCACGTAAAACGATGTTACCAATATCTCCGACACCGATACCATCAATCATAGTGTTACCAGCTTCAACGGCGTTACCATGGTGGAATTTAGCACCATCGTATTCAATAGTTTCACCCTTGCTTAGGATTAGAATCTTATCTTCGTCTACACCCATGTTAGTAGCAGCACGTTTGCTTTCGTTCATCATCATGTATTCACCACTAACTGGAATGAAGTATTGTGGTTTCAACAAACTGATTAACATTTGGATATCTTCGGCACTTGCGTGATCGGAAACATTTAGGTCGTTTGAAATAACCTTAACTGTACCGTCTGCTTGATATACCATGTCGTCGGTCTTAGCCATACTGTTATCCATTGCTGGAGATGGTGAAGTAACGATTAGTACAACGTCACCAGGTTCAATGTTGATATCTTTTTGTTGTTGAGCAGCCATTCTTTGAACTAGCTTGATTGGTTCACTAACTGGATTAGTTTCCAACACAACAATTTCGTCGCTTTCAAGCTTCTTTAGTTCTTCGATGTCTTCAATTAATAAGTCTTCTGTTACATTAATGTATCCAGAATCAATTGCTAACTTAACTTTGGCATCTAGGTGCTTACCAACAAATACTTTTCTTTCAGACTTTGCAGCTGCGTCAAATACTTGTTGAATTCTTAATAGGTTAGCAGAGTTAGCTGCAACAATCACACGACTCTTACTATCTTCGAATGTATCGAAGATGTATTGGCTAGCTTGAATTTCGTTTGCCATTGGGAATGGATTATCAGCATTTTGTGAGTCTGCTAGTAAGGCGATAACCTTCTTGTTACCAACTTTTGCAATTGAACTGTAATCAGTCGCAAAACCGTTACGTAATGCTGGATCGAACTTAAAGTCACCAGTGTATACGATTTGGCCTTCTTCAACAGCCAACGAAATTCCCATTGAGTCAGGAACTGAGTGACTAGTCTTAAAGAAAGTAACTGTAACGTCATCAAAAAGAATTTCACTCTTTTCGTTGATTACGTTGAAGTTGTTAAACTTCTTTGATCTTTCATTATTCTTAACTTCGTACTTAGCCATTTCAATGGTTAGTTTTGATCCGAATACAGGAACATCGAATTCACTGACAAAATATGGTAGTGCGCCAATTGAATCCATGTCACTATTAGATAGGAAAACTCCGATAATCTTTTCCTTGTTTTCACGTAAGTATGTGAAATCAGGAATAACTACATCAATTCCTAACATGTCATTTTCAGGGTATTTCAGACCGCAATCTAAAACATAAATCCCATTGTTAATCTCAACGGCATATAGGTTCTTGCCACTCTCCCTTACTCCTCCTAAGGGAATAATTTTTACACTATTTTTCATGATTCACCTCATATAATTTTTATGTATATTTTTTATTATGAAATAAAATAATTATTTTCAATACGATCTCATTTAACTATCTATAGTGTATCATACTTTTAAATTGAATAATAACTGATAAGTGCATATATGTATGTATAAAAAAATGGAACCACTCATAGAGCAGTTCCATTTTAAAAATATTAACGACGTAGACCTAAACTCTTGATTAAATCACGGTAACGTTGAACATCTGTGTTACGTAAGTATCTTAGTAAGTTACGACGGTGACCGATTTTCTTCAACAAACCACGTTGTGAATGGAAATCCTTCTTGTGTTCTTTCATGTGACCATTAATTTCATTAATGTCAGCAGTTAGTACAGCAATTTGTACTTCAGCAGAACCAGTGTCACCATCATGTCTAGCATACTTCTTGATGATGTCGTTCTTTTCAGCTTGTGTTAGAGCCATTGTGTTTCCCACCTTTCAAAAGTAAATATACCAGATACTGAGTAAAGCGCCAGATGAGAGCAGCGACAAAACTAAGTATCGGTACTGTAGTTTTAAACTACGTTAATCATACTACTATGAATACCTGAAAATATCAAGGTAATATCCTTATTAATGTGATTGGAGAAATCCGAATTATATAATTCTATTGCTTTTTTAAGTTGTCTTTTGTATAATAAAAGTCGTTGAAATTTAAGGATTTTAAATAAAATTCGACTTTTTTGGAGGTGAATTTCATGCCTGTTATTAAATCTGCTATCGAACGTGTAAAAACTAATGAAAAAGCAAACAAACGTAACGCATCTCAACTAAGCAAGATGAGAACTGCTGTTAAGAAGTTTGAAAAAGCTGATGCTAACGCTGACAACCGTGAAGAACTATTCAACAACGCTGTTAGTGCATTAGACCATGCTAAGTCAAAGGGCTTAATCAAAGCTAACACTGCTGCACGTAACAAATCACGTCTAGCTAAGTTAAACAAGTAAAAAGAACTCAGTTTTAACTGAGCTTTTTTTATTCCTAAAAAAGGACATCTCGTTTGAGATGTCCTTTTTTGTTTATCCAATTTGATTATCGACAAATTTCAAAGTGAACATTTGAAATAGTAGTTCTGGTGATTCAGGTGTTGATTTTAGTTTTTCTTCTACATCAACCAGTCCCAAATAAGCATCCCTCAAACTACTAAATTGATACTTACGCACATTTTGCATTGCCAGTTTCACTCTAAATGGATGCACCTTAAGCTTTTCTGCAATGTTTCCCTGGCTGTATCCCTTACGGCTTAAAACGTTAACCTGTAGTAATAGTCTGAATTGAGATAACAAGACCGCATTAATTTGTAATGGTTCTTGATCCTCTACGATTAGGTTACGGTATAAATCAATGGCGTTTTTGGAATCTTTCTTCATTACATAGTCGATTAGATCAAAAACGTTTTGGTCCAATGACTTCGCAACCAAGCTATCGATACTGTCCTTAGTGATGACCTTATCCTTTTGACAGTATAGGAATAACTTAGGAAGTTCGTTCATTGCTGATGATAAATCGTTAGATACTTTCCCTAGTAATTCTTGAAGGGCATCCCCTTCTACAGTATAACCATTACTCTTAATGTTGTTGGCAACGTATGATTGGATGGCACGATCATCTAGTTTAGTTAAATCGATTACCTCTGCGTTGTTTTTCAATTGCTTGGTAACCTTTTTTCTGGAATCTAGTTTTCCATATGGTGCCATGATGACCATAACCGTACTATCAACCGGGTGGTTAACGTATTCAATAAAGCTATCGATGTCATGATCCAAGGTCGACTTGCTACGTTCACCGGTTAAAAAGTACGGATTGTTTACAACAACCAATCTCTTTTCACCAAAGAATGGCAAACTTTCAGCATCACCCACGGCAGTGGCAATGTTTTGACTTTCCATGTCATAGCTAGCGAAGTTCATGGTTCTTTCTTCTTCCGGAATTAATTCCACGAAGTGTTTTTTAATTTCATTAATTAAATAGTCTTCTTTACCTAACACTAGATATATTGGGTTAATATTATTGTTTTTAATTTGTGTTAATAGTTCGTTTACTTTCATTACTATTCCCCTTGCAATTTAAATATCCAGTGATTTCCTAATAATCCATATTTATATGATATCATACCCTGTTTTTGTGTGTTCACGTATGCTAAATTATTATCCTTTAATCTTTCAAGCGTTTCAACACTTGGATGGTGATAACGATTATTGCGTCCAGCAGATATTATCGATACCTTAGGATGAATGAATTTTAAAAATGAATCACTGCTAGAGGTATCACTACCATGATGCCCCAGTTTCAAATAATCCGCTTTTAGCATCGGATATTTTTGCATGATGTCACTCTCACCACTTGATGGTAAGTCACCCATAAACAACCAGCTGCGATTTCCTTGCATGGTGCCCAAGACGACCGAGTCTTCGTTCTTACCAAGACCACTTTCAAAAGGATGATAAATATTAAACGGAAAATCAGGTAACTTTTGGTTAGCTTTAATTAACACCAATTTCGTTTTATTCAAATAGGGACGGATTTTTCTCATTATCGATGGATTGTTCTGCAAACCATCCCCGACAATAATCCGGTCGACTTTTAAATCCGCCAAGATTGCTGGAACATCTCCCGTGTGATCAGCATCTTGATGACTCAACACTAGATTATCAAGATGGTTAATACCGATACTTTTCAAATAATTAATCGACGTTTTTTCCGCTTGATAATTTACCTTATTGTTTTGCTTGCGACCAAATTGTAACTTACCACCCGTATCAATCATAGTGATTGAATGGTTAAACGGCTCACGAATTAAGATGCTATCACCCTGGCCAACATCGAAAAAAGATACCTCACCCTGCAATGGATAGTGAATATACATAAACGTGATTAGATACATACAAATCAATATCGAAACTCTTTTCAAACTAATCCTATCAATTACAAACAAAGTCGTTACCAACAATATTGTTGCCACATACAGATTGGGTTTACCAAAATTAATCTGACCAGGTAAAGCCCCCAGCCAATTGACTGCAGTATCAAAGCTATTCAATATCAACGCCACCACCGAACTAAACCATCCAGCAATCGGGTACGTAATGACCGCAATTAATATCATTGGCATAATTAACGCCGAAAATATTGGTATCACCAGATAATTGGCTAACATCGTCAGTGCGTGCCACTGAAATAGCTTGTAGATAATAAAGGGTAAACTGACCAAGTTCATCATCACCGTTTGCTTGAGTGGTCTCATTTTATTTGTATAAATTAATCCGAATGCCAAAGCGTAACTTAGTTGTGAACCAAACTGTAACAACATCTCCGGTTCCATTAGCAAATTGGCCATCAAAGTAATCGAAAAGACATCCAAGCTGGTCAGTCGTTTATTTAGCATTAACGCGATAATTCCGATTTCAACAGTTAATATCGACCGCATCAAACCAATCGATGATCCGGCAATGACAAAGTAAGTTGGCAGAAATATCAAGGTAATCCACCTAGTTTTCTCCCTGGTCACTCGGAATAATCCCAGTATTATTTTCAATAGGTTCACGATGTAAAAGACATGCAAACCGGAGATACTAAATAAGTGAATAAGTCCTAGTGTCTTCACACCTGATAGTTCATCATTGAATGAATTATCCATGACACCTAAAAACAAACTACTGGCGTAAAGGTTCAAGGGATGTGGTAATTGATTCGTGTATTTGAGCATCAGCATCCGAAAATAATGAAGACTATCGTTGATTGAAAAACGATGTTGTTCTTCTATACTATTTATCTGCTTAACTGTCAATCGACTATAAACACCCATACCTTGGTAGTATTCTTTAGCATCAAACTGGTTAAAGTTTCTGGCCTCATCAAACGGCTGAACAATACCAGACACATTCATGACAATTGGCCTTGAATATTTCTTTATCCTCTTTGCATCATTGACGTAAATCATTATTTGATTATTGGTATCAATAACGTTGCCAATTCCATAAAACGAGTCGTCACTATACTTAATATTATCCGGATAAATCAAAACACTTTGCGTTACTGTTTGTTGTCCTTGAACTTGATTATCTCGATCTTGTTTATACCTATACCAGAAAACCAAACAAAAAATAACCACCATGACGGTGGTTATTTTTATTACTAACGCTTTTTTTAATCGAATAATCCGAATCATCCACAGACAAAAAAGCAATAGACCGAACTTTAAATCACCAAAGAAAATAATGCTTAATATTCCAATCGAAATCGATGGAAAAATATATAAATTATTAATTTATTTTGGTAAATAAGAGCTGAATTCGATTTGTTTGATTGTTTCTTCATCCAAAATTACTTGGTTCAATTCGACGTTATTTTGTTTAATTAATGACAATGCATATTCATCATTGTGGTAGTTTCTTAGGTAGTTAATCTTTTTGATTCCCGCTTGTAATAACACTTTAGTACAAGGCAGACATGGGAAATCAGTTACATAGATTTCTGAACCGTCTGTTGATTCACCAAATTTGGCACATTGAGAAATGGCGTTCATTTCGGCATGAATTGTTCTTAGGCAATGGCCGTCTCGCATGTAACATCCAACGTCAATACAATGTTCATCACCTGCAACTGATCCGTTATAACCACCGGCAATAATACGTTTATCTCTTACGATGGTTGCTCCAACGGAAAGGCGGTTACAGGTGCCACGTGTTGAAAGTAAAACAGCTTGTAGCATGAAATATTGATCCCATGGAATTCTGTGTTTAGTCATAATTAATTACTCTCCCTCTTTTACTACTATTCATAGTATAGCAAAGATTACACTTCTAAAGAATCTTTTAATCTTTCAAATGTCTTATCACCAAATCCACTAACCTGTTTGATTTCGTCGATTGAGTGAAAACCATTGTGTTGGTTACGATAATCAATTATTTTTTGCGCTTTCTTTTCACCCACGCGATCAAGTTTTTGAAGTTCATTTAAATCTGCGGTATTCAAATTAACTTTAGCGTTATTAGCAGAACTTCCGGTGTTCGTATTATTCGAACTAGCAAACGCTGAACTACCAGCTGCTCCCTTTTTATTAACAACGACAACATCTTGGTCTTTTAATACCTTGGCTAGATTAACGTTTTGTTCATCGGCATCCGACTTGAAGCCACCCGCTTCCTTGATGACGTCAGTAACATGGCTGTTGGATGGAATTTGGTAGACGCCGGGATGCTTAACCTCTCCCTTAACATCAATATATAAGTCTCCCGAAGCACTACTTTGGTTTTGCGAAGACGAGGATGAAGCCACGACGCTACTTTGTTCCGAATAATCGGTTGCTACGTTGTTAGCGTCATTGCTGTTTTGATTCAAGATTAAAATAATAACCAACCCTAAACTAAAAGCGATTAGCAATAGACCAATCAAAATTTTATATGCATGTTCATCAATTATTTCTTTTATCTGCGTTGAAAAATCTAATATCTTATTCACCGTTTCCTCCTTTCTAAAACTTAGATACGAAAAAAGGAATGTAATTTATTCAATCACATTCCTTTTATTTTATTTTTTTCAATGCATTTAAAGCATCAGTGAATGAAGTTACCGGAATAACTTTCATGTTTGGTGCATACTTCTTCGCGGTTTTAACAGCAAGTTGGTAGTTTGTCATATGTTGATCTTCATACTTAAGCACTTCCTTGGTTGGCTTAACGTATGGTGCTAAGAAATACTTAGCGCCAGCATCCCTGGCTGCGATAATCTTCTTATCAATACCACCAATTTCACCAACATTCCCGTTTTCATCGATGGTTCCAGTCCCAGCAATATTTTGTGAGTGTCTAATATTTTGTTGAGTTAGTTGGCCATAAATTTGTAGTGAGAACATCAAACCGGCAGATGGTCCACCCACTTCACCTGGATTAACATCAATTGGAATCTTGGTAGAAACCTGATTATCATCAGATAAAATAATGCCAATTCCAGCTTGGTTGGTTCCAGCTAACTTGTACAGTTTTCTGGTAATTTGAATTTTCTTCTTATTACGGTAAACCGTTAAGGTCATCTTCGAACCAATCTTCTTGGACTTCACATAATTTCTAAACTGGGTAGAACTCTTAAACTTATGCCCATTCAAAGAAACAATGGAGTCACCGGCTTTGATTTGATTGTAAAAGTTTGACTTACTATCGACAGCTAGCACGTAGATACCACGATATTTCAAATAAACATCTTTTTTTGCGTAGTGAAAGGCATTATAAATCGCATTGTTGATTGCACTTTCCATGTAAACGTTTTGCAGATTAATATAGCTTTGTTGATCTTGGTTACCAGTTACATCGCTAATGTTTTCAATTGTTTGATGTGGATTAAACTTAGCAACAACGTATGATGCAATTGATGCTTGTGATTCACTCACCGTGGTAAACATGAATTTACCTTTGAACTTATCACTGTGTCCCTTAATTGAAACAACCGGCTTTAAATTAGGAGCTGTTCCGGGACTTTCAATATACTTTGGTAGAAATGGAATATTAATAAAAATCGCCAGTGCAGCAATTGCCACAAAGAGTGCGATTAATTTTCGTCTGTTATTTTTAAACATTAACTTAACTTCTCTTTCAATGCCGTAGCAACGTTTTGTGGTACATAAGGAGTAATATCTCCGCCAAAATGAGCAATCTCCTTAATTAAACTGGATGAAACAGATTGAAACTCAGGACGTGTAATCAAAAAAACTGATTCGATTTCGTTATCCAAGTTGTAGTTCATTGAAGCAATTGAGCTTTCTGCATTAAAGTCATTAGAATTACGAAGTCCTCTGACAATTACAGTTGCGCCTACCTGTTTAGCAAGATCAACTGTTAATCCATCAGCAGAAGTGACAGACACATTTTTGATTTCTTCGATATTGGGTTTAATTAAACTCATTCTTTCATCATAACTAAAGACACCATTCTTACTGGTATTCTTTGCCACAGTAACGACGACCTCATCGAACATCTTGCTGGCGCGTCTAATTAAATCCAGATGTCCCTTAGTCAATGGGTCAAAGCTTCCTGGGAAGATTGCTTTTGTCATAACTATCCCCTCTTTATTCTATAAATAGAAATAATAGTAATTCCATACTTCTTTTGTTTGACCATGTCATAACCTTCTACATCGTCTTTTAAAACAACGTTATCATCAGTTTCGCAAATGACAATTCCATCATCATTAAGTAATTCTTTTTCCTTAATGACATGTAGTTGGTCGACCATCTTCTGGTCTTTGTATGGTGGGTCCAAGAAAATGTAGTCAAACTTATCATTTTGATCAGCAAAACGACTTAATGCCATATCTGAATCCATCTTATAAATTCTAAAGGCATCCATTTCCTTGGTCATTTTAACGTTTTCTTTGATGGTCTTGATAGCTAAATATTGGTGATCTACCAACACAGCACTATCAATTCCTCTAGATACTGCCTCGATTGCGACCGAGCCAGAACCTGCGTATAAATCTAAAAATGACCCACCATTGAAAAATGGGCCAATCATATTGAATAAAGATTCTTTCACTTTATCGGTTGTTGGTCTTGTCTTACTACCTGGCACAGGCTTAAGGCTACGACTACCAAATTTACCTGAAACAACTCTCATTTATCCAAACTCCTTAATAATCTTCATCATCGTCAACATCTTCGAAGTCCCCTTCAAGTGATAGTTCACTGGCAAGTTGTTCGTAAGGTGTTTCTTCAATTTTCTTCACAATTTTCAAACTACTAATTTTTTCTTTAATCCAATCATAGTTATCAGCATTTACATACATAACAACGTAGTGCATTTTTTGTGAGACATAATATATTAAGCCATATTTTTTTAATTGTCTGACTTGTTTAGTTGAATAAACATAAACAATTAGGCTTTTTCTGTTTTCGATTGTATCTGTCAAAAAATTCCCTCCACTTTAATAACGGATTCTTCTAGCTTTTTGTGATTTTTGTTTAGCACTAATTACCAAAATCATTCCAATACACAATGCCAAGGTTAACATACTAGATCCCCCATAACTAATGAATGGGAAAGTAACCCCGGTGATTGGTAGTAAACCAATTACACCACCGACGTTGAAGTATGCTTGAACCAACATGTATGTTCCAACACCATAACAAATTAAAGTATCGTATGTATCATTCGAACGAATGCCTAGTTGGAATGATCTAACAATAATTGTAAGCAATAAGAATAGGATGAATAATACCCCAATTAGTCCTAATTCTTCAGCGATAATCGCCATAATAAAGTCTGTATTTGGTTCAGGTAGGTACCCAGTCTTTTGAATACTATTTCCTAAACCAACTCCAAAAATTCCACCATTACTTAAGGCGTAATACGAATTAACCAATTGTTGTCCAATTCCGTTGGCGTATTTAAATGGGTTACTGTATGCTGTGATACGTTGGATTTGATAAATACTAGTTCCATCTTTAAATACGAATGAAAGTATCTTTAGAGACAACCATCCGAATAATAATCCACTTGATGTAAGTAAAGTGGCCCCACGCCAATTAATTCCAGAACCAAATAAGATTGCAAACATAATTGCCAAGTTAATAACCGTACCACCTAAGTCAGGTTGAATGAACACAAGAAATAGCATGATGAAGATAGAAATAACCTGTACATGCGTTCTTGATTGTTCTCCATTGATAATTCTATCTTCCCTAGATGCCAAGAATTGAGCCATTCTCAAGATAATGTAGACCTTGGCAACTTCGGCTGGTTGAACATGTAGTGGACCAATTGGAATCCATCCGGCAGAACCATTAACAGAATGTCCAAACGCCTTTAGCAGAATCAAGGCAACGAATAATACGACAAAGAAAATCCCTAAAAACTTGGGCTTTCTGACAAATTGATTATTACCTGCTAGACAAATTAAAATAATTACTAAACTAACAACTACAAACATGCTCTGCTTAATTAAGTAACCAGTAGGTGTTCCACCAATTTGAGTTGCCACATTTGAACTCGCTGAATAAACCATAATTATTCCAATTACAGATAGTAATAGAAACGGAACAAAAATATAGTAGTCCATTGCATTAATATTAAATTTCATTCTTTTTAAGTGTTCTGATATATGCCACTTGTGCCAATATCCGGCGATTTTACGTATCATATTTTTACATCTCCAACGTAACCTTTTAATATAACTAACATTATAGCATATCTAAACTATTTGCTTTAGTATTTTAAAGACAACAAAAAAGGATGGACAAAATGTCCATCCTTTTTATTAAACGCTAAAATATTAGCTGTTGTGGCGCTTGCGCTTAGCTTGCTTTTCACGTTCGTTAGTGTTTAGAATTTCTTTTCTTAGACGAACGTTTTCTGGAGTTACTTCACAAAGTTCATCTTCGTTCAAGAATTCTAGTGATTCTTCTAGAGTTAAGTGTTGTGGTTCCTTAATCTTAGCAGTTTCATCCTTAGCAGAAGCACGAACGTTAGTCATTTGCTTACCCTTAGTGATGTTAACTGAGATATCGTTGTCACGACTGTTCTTACCAACGATCATACCTTCGTATACTTCAGTACCTGGATCTACGAAGATAGTACCACGGTCTTCGATACCCATAGTAGCGTAAGTAGTAGTCTTACCTTCGTTAATTGAAACTAAGGCACCATTTCTTCTACCTGGGTTCCAGTTCTTGATAACTGGTTGGTAACTATCAAATGTGTGGTTCATGATACCGTAACCACGAGTGATTGATAGGAATTCAGTTGAGTAACCGATTAAACCACGAGAAGGTGCAAGGAATGTCAAACGAGTTTGACCGTTTCCAACACTTTCCATGTTTTGCATGTTACCTTTTCTTTCAGATAATGTTTGGATGATAGTACCTGAGTATTCATCAGGAGTATCGATTTGAACTGATTCGAATGGTTCACATTGTTGACCATCCACTTCTCTAATAATAACTTGTGGACGAGAAACTTGTAGTTCGTAACCTTCACGTCTTAAGTTTTCAATTAAGATTGATAAGTGAAGTTCACCACGACCAGATACAGTCCATGAACCTGGTTGGTCAGTTTCTTCAACACGTAGAGAAACGTCAGTGTGTAATTCTCTTTCTAGACGGTCTTGTAGTTGACGAGCAGTAACAAACTTACCTTCTTTACCAGCAAATGGTGAAGTGTTTGTACCGAAAGTCATTTGTAGAGTTGGTTCGTCAATTCTTAGGATTGGTAGAGCTTCTTGGTTTGATGGATCTACAACAGATTCACCAACGTTGATTTCTTCCATACCTGAAACGGCGATTAAGTCACCAGCTTTAGCTTCGTTGATATCTAATTTCTTTAGACCAAAGAATCCCATAAGCTTTGTAACACGGAAGTTTTGAGTTGAACCATCAAGTTTCATAACAGTAACGTTATCCCCAACCTTGATAGTACCTCTAAATACACGACCAATACCGATACGACCAACGAAATCATCATAATCAAGCATAGCAACTTGGAATTGTAATGGTTCATCTGAGTTGTCGATAGGAGCAGGAATAGCCTTGATGATAGTGTCAAATACAGGCTTCATAGTGTGTTCTTGAGTTGATAGGTCTTCATCGTAACTTGAAGTACCGTTCATAGCTGAAGTGTAAATAACAGGGAAGTCTAGTTGTTCATCATCAGCACCTAATTCGATGAATAGGTCTAATACTTCATCAACTACTTCACTAGGACGTGAACCTGGACGGTCAACCTTGTTAATAACAACAACTGGAGTTAGGTGTTGGTCTAAAGCTTTCTTTAAAACGAAACGAGTTTGTGGCATAGTTCCTTCAAAAGCATCAACAACTAGTAGAACACCATCAACCATTCGCATGATACGTTCAACTTCTCCACCGAAGTCAGCATGTCCTGGTGTATCCAAGATGTTAATTTGTTTGTCTTGGTATCTAACGGCAGTATTCTTTGAAAGGATTGTGATACCACGTTCCTTTTCAATATCGTTAGTATCCATGGCACGATCATCAATTTGAACGTGTTCGTCTAAAGTATCTGATTGCTTTAGTAATTCGTTAACCAAAGTTGTCTTACCGTGGTCAACGTGGGCAATAATAGCAATATTTCTAATATCGTCTCTTGTCTTCATTATTAGTTTCCTTCCCTTCGAAGCATAAATATTTGTTTCTTTAATACTTAGCAACTCGGACCAAGTTTATTACATTAAATAATTAAATTTGCATAAAAAAACTGTGACATCAGTCACAGTCAGAACCGTACTTAACAATATTAAGTATGTCCTTTTGTGCAATCTTCGTCGCTACCAATACAATGTCTGATGATACCACATCAATTATATTTCCGTCAATATCGGACACCTTAATACCAAGCGTATCACAAAGCACTTTTCCAGCTGCAATGTCCCATGGCTTTAAAGTGGAAATATATCCCACTAGTTCGCCCTTCAAGACGGCAATAATCTGGATGCCGGCACTACCATATATTCTGGCACCTTCACTGGTCTTAGAGATTACTTGCATGTTTTTCTCATTATTTATTAATAATGGTCCACTTAATCCCATTAAGCCTTCTGATAACGAAATATCTTCTGGTGGATTAATTTCGGTATCATTTTCATAAACTTTACCATCCCAATTGTGATAAAGTTTGTCATTCATAACATCTAAAATATAGCCGAGTTCTTCTTTGCCATCGATATATAAAGCTAACATTATCGCAAAATGATTGTGCTGCTTTACAAAATTCATTGTTCCATCGATTGGATCGACTATCCACACATGACCGTCTAGATTGGTAACGTCATCTCCAAAGCCCTCTTCACCTAGTATGTGAGCCTCTGAATCAAATTCCCTAATCTTTTTGATAAAGAATTGTTCATTTGATTTATCGACGTCGGTAACCAAATCAGTTCGACTAGACTTAGTGGAAACATCATGAATCTGATTAAGTGAACTAACGGTAAATTCACGAATTTCTTTAAACCAAGACTGAATTTCCTCGTCTGCTTTTTTTAACCATAAATCATTCATACATATCTTCCTTAAAACAAATTACATTCTTATGTTTTTAGTCTTAGCCTTAGTGGCTGCTTGAAAAGTTCTATAAATGCTGTAATCGGAGATGCTTTGAAAATCACGGTCAATTTGTTTTTGTTCCATCTTAGCTGGATTAATCTCTCTAAAACGGTTGTATAGCTTGACTATCTTTTCAGCATTAACACCATTGGCGTCTTCGTATGCACTTTCCACTGCATTGTATAAGGCCATCATGTCCATTAATTCTTCTTTGGACCAATCAGGAAAAATTGGATAAGAATAGTTATTCATAATCATTCCTACTTACTTTCTAAAATTTCATCAATTATTTCATTAGTATATTGTTTGGCATCATCGAAAGCTTGCTTTTCTTTGTCAGATAATACTAATTCTACAGTTGGGACCAATCCAGTTTGGTTCAACATGATTGGTTCACTTGTCACTGCTATTTTACCATCTATCTGGCTAACGTGTCCTACACTTGCTAAACACGAGTTACCCATGTAAAAAGCATCCAAAATTACTCCAATTGCTTTTGCTTGGATTACTTCGTCACAAGGCGTGTCAGACTTATTTATGATTTCTTCTGCTCTGGCGAAGATTTCGGTGCTAAACATGTTGTTAGGGTTGGCTAGGTAGGACAGGATTGGTGATTGACCAATGTATGCCCTACTCCATGAAATTAAGTTCTTAGATTCACTACCTAATACGCTGACGTTAATATCGGATAAACTGATATCAAAGTAACGACGTAGTGAGTGCTTTAATAGTAACGTTTTTGCTAACATCCCAGTTGATACAACCTTGTTGTTTTCTTTACCGGAAAATTTGGTTGCAAAGTATGCGAAGACTTCATCATGAAAACCATTAACGATAATCTTGCCGCTAAATCCTTCCTTAATAACTTGATTTAGTGACTTTCTAAATTGATCTAAGTAAGGTGACAAGAATGAAGTGACCTCGCTTTTTTCTTCAATTGTTTCCTTAGGAAAATCATATAGATACATGTACCCATCAAAATCATGATAATCCATTTTGTCATCCGCTAATTTGACTTCAAAATGTTCACATAGCAAATTAGATTGAAGTTGATTAATAAAATCATTCATCTTTAAATTTGCGATAGTTAGGTTAACTGGATAATCAACCAAAATCATGAATTCGATTAGTGATTCAATTCTTTGCTGCTCTCCATCAACTACCAAATTAGTTTTCATAATGAGCCTCCGTTTAATTTAGTATCTGTAATTATACCATTTTCTAAAAATAAGCAACTCTTATGTATCATATTAGTATCATATAATTTCCGTTAATATGTTATAATACAATAATAAACTTTTTGGGAGGTCATTTAAGTGATACTAATGAAAGACATCGTTCGCGATGGAAATAAAGTATTAAGACAACAAGCTAAACAAGTTAAATTCCCACTTAGCGCGGAAGATAAAAAATTAGCTGAAGACATGATGGAATATCTTGAAGTAAGTCAAGATCCTGAACTTTGTGCCAAATATAAACTAAGAGCTGGAGTTGGTCTAGCTGCACCTCAAGTTGGTGTATCAGAAATGATGGCTGCCGTACTAGTGCCAAACGATTTTGAAGGTGAAGGCGAACCAATCTTTAAGGATGTCATTATCAACCCTGTCATCCTATCAAGTTCTGTTCAAAGATGTGCTATCACTGAAGGTGAAGGTTGTCTATCAGTTGATGAAGATGTTCCTGGCTTCATTCACCGTTCTGCAAGAATTACCCTTAAGTATCAAGACGTTGAAGGTACTGAACACACAGTTAGACTTAAAAACTATCCTGCGATTGTTTGCCAACACGAAATTGATCACTTACACGGAACTTTATTCTACGATCACGTTGATAAAGAAAACCCATTCTCAAAAGTGGACAATGACTTATTCATCGAATAATAAAAAAGACCTAACATTGTGTTAGGTCTTTTAATTTACCTTATTCAATTGACGCATGTCTAATACGTATTCGTAGGTTGCTGCGTTTAATAGGTATGCTAAATCGACATGGACTTGATTTTCCCTCACAAACGAATCAGTTAACACCACTTCATGATTAAACATTTTAGACTCATTTGCTTCATTGATTTCATCTTTAATTTTATTGATTAGTTCATCGTTTAACTCATCAGTTTGGCATTGTGAAATTACATATTCAAAAACATATATATTTCTTCCCCAAACATTGGATAAATCATGAACTTCTATAATTTCATTTTTTTGGTTTTCTAAGAGGTTATTAACTAATCCATTTAATATTTTTAATGTTTCATTGTGACCTTTATCAATTGGACGCGTAATGAAAAAATAATGAATTAAATTGTACGCTATAACAGCAACAATAAAGCCAATTACAATTTCAACAAAAAGTGGCAAAATCATCGCCTCCTTGTAAATATTATCTGATTTTATTCTATCATTTTATCAAATTATTGGTTACTATACTTATCATTATTAATATGATAAAATTAAAAACAATTAGATGTGTATTACACACTCGCACGGTAAAAAAACATAGAAGGAGATTTTAATTTTTATGATATTTAAAGTTTTATACCAAGAAGATACTAAGGCTAATCCTAAGAGAGAATTCACAAAATCACTTTATGTAGATTGTGATACAGAAGTTGAAGCAAGAGAACTTGTTGACAAGAACACTGATCACAACATTGAATTTATTGAACCTCTTGAAGGTAACCACTTGGCTTACGAACAAAAGAGCCCAGATTTTAAAATTACGGAGTTTAAATAATTATGAACAAACTAAACGTCAAAAATAACGAAACAGCTATTTATGGCGTTGGTGGACTTGGTGAAATTGGAAAAAACACCTATGGTGTTCAATTTCAAGATGAAATCATCTTAATCGATGCAGGAATTAAATTCCCAGAGGATGATTTATTAGGGGTCGACTATGTTATCCCTGATTATCAATACCTAGTAAAAAACAAGGACAAAATCAAAGCATTAGTTATCACCCACGGACATGAAGATCATATCGGTGGTGTTCCATACCTAATCCGCGATTTAAATGTTCCCATTTACGCTGGTCCATTGGCGTCAGCACTAATCAAGAACAAATTAGAAGAACATGGATTATTGAGAAGTACTGAGATTCATGAAATCAATCCACAAACCGTCTTAAAGTTTAACAAGACAAAAGTTTCATTCTTCCGTACCACCCACTCAATTCCTGATACTTTGGGAATCGCGGTTCACACCCCTTCTGGAGTGATTGTCGAAACTGGGGATTACAAGTTTGATTTGACCCCTGTTACGAGACAGCCGCCTGATTTACAAGAAATGGCAAGATTAGGACGTGAAGGTGTCCTATGTCTAATGTCGGATAGCACAAACGCTGAACGACCTGTTTGGACTAAGTCAGAAAGTTGGATTGGTTCTGCAGTTGAACACATCTTTGATGAAGAAACTGGAAGAATCATCTTCGCAACTTTTGCATCTAATATTTCAAGAATTAAAACTGCTTGTGATGCTGCCCTAAGACATGGTAGAAAGATTGCTGTTTTTGGAAGAAGTATGGAATCTGCAATTGTTAATGGACAAGAATTAGGATACTTAAACGTTCCTGATGGTACATTCGTTGACGCTTCAGAATTACAATCTCTTCCAGCCGAAAAAACCCTTATCTTATGTACAGGTTCTCAAGGTGAAACTATGGCTGCCCTTTCCAGAATTGCTAACGGTACTCATAGACAAATCGCAATCCAACCAAATGATACTGTAGTATTCTCAAGTAACCCCATTCCTGGTAACAAGGTTAGTGTTAACCGTGTTATCAATGAATTGGAAGAAGCTGGTGCTAAAGTTATTCATGGTAAGATTAACAAGATCCATACTTCTGGTCACGGTGGACAAGAAGAACAAAAGCTTATGCTTAGTTTAATGAAGCCAAAATACTTCATGCCTATTCACGGTGAATTTAGAATGTTAAAAATTCATACTGAACTAGCGGAACAATGTGGTGTTCCAATGGAAAACAGTTTCATTATGAAGAATGGTGATGTCTTAGCACTAACTAAGGATTCAGCAAGAATTGCTGGTCACTTCGCTGCCGGAGATGTTTACATTGATGGTAACGGAATTGGTGATATTGGAAACGTTGTTTTACGTGACCGTCAACTATTATCTGAAGAAGGATTAGTTGTGGTTGTCGCAACAATTAACCTAAAAGATCAAGAAATTCAATCTGGTCCTGACTTACTTTCCAGAGGTTTCGTATATATGAGAGAGTCTGGTCAATTACTAGACGAAGGAAGACGATTAGTATTTAGAACTATTCGTCGTGCTATGCGTAACAAGAATGCCAACGAATCAAGCATCAGAAACGCTATCATCGATGATTTACAAGAATTCTTATATAATAAGACCGAAAGACATCCTTTGATTTTACCAATGTTAATTATGAATAAAAAATAATTTCAAATTGATGCTTATTAAAAACGAATTCTTAATTGAATTCGTTTTTATTTTTACATAGAAAGGAGTATTTAAGTTGAACACTGATTATTTAGTCATCTTCAATCCAGTGGCTAATAAAAGAAGAGCTAAACATCAATGGCCTGAAATTAAAAAGCAATTGGATGCAAACGACATTAAGTACCGTCTAAAGATTACTAGACGCCCTCTTCACTGCGTATCCATTATTTCGCATTATTTAGTTACATCATTTAGAAGTGACTCACTACCTAAGGCCATTATTGTAATTGGTGGAGATGGAACCGTGCATGAAACCATCGAAGGCATTCATGCTGCTCAATCAAAGAATGAATCAATTCCAAACATACCTGTATTGATCATTCCAACCGGTGCTAACAATAACTTCTACACCCATATGAAGCAACAACATAACATGAATAGTAACTTCATTGAACAAATCAAGAATCATCATGTTGAAAATCATGAAATTGGTTTGTTCGATGAACACATTAAAAAGCAACGTGGTATTTTCTTAAACAATTTGGGAATTGGTTTAGATGCCAACGTCTTTAACCTAAAGAATAATTTCATTTCACATAAGATCAACTTAAAGACCAGAATCGAATACTACCTTTCAATCTTCCCTACTATCTACAACCTAAGCACATTTCCTGTAGATATTAAGGCTAACGGTGAAAAACATAAGATTAAAAAGGCATTCATGGTGACTGCTTTAAATCATGACACTGATAATGACATTGAATTACTAGTACTAACTAGAAAAAACATTTTCCAACTATGCTACGTAATCATGCGTGTCCTATTCAAACGTGAGTTAAAAGTGAAGTCTGCTTTTAAAATCAGAAGTGATAACATTCATGTTGAAATTCCATCTTTGGAATACGCTCACGCCGATGGAGAAACATTGGGAAGCCGTTTTTACGATATCGAATACCGTAAAACAAAATATCCATTTATATACTAAAAAAAGAGTGATATTAATCATGACCTGAACCCCTAAAATTGGAAGATGGTTATGCTATTTTCTGGGAGGAATTGATCCGGTATTCAACCGGTGACA
>NZ_BOLX01000017.1 GCF_016861915.1 Apilactobacillus nanyangensis
AGTCACCGGTTCAATACCGGAAACTTTCCGCCTAGGAAAAACAATATAATAATGTACAACTTTTGGGGTGCACATCACCCTCCAGGTGTCTTTTTTTGCACTTCCAATATTTTAGGTATATATTACTCTCTATTAAAAACATAAAAAATTAAATATAAAAGTAGGCGAAAAATTATGCGAATTAATATTATTCAACATACTCCAAACGAACGACCAGGTTCGATTTTGGATTGGGCACATGACAGGGGACATGATGTCTACATTTACCATCCTTACCAATTTGGGATTCTACCAAAGGTAGATGAAACAGATATGTTAGTTATCATGGGTGGCCCAATGAGTGTTAACGATGATATTGATTGGATTGAGTTTGAACGTGACATCATTAGAGAACTCGCTGAAAGAGATGTTCCAATCTACGGTGCCTGTTTTGGTGCGCAACAAATTGCCAAGACATTTGGTGCTAAGATTACCACCTCAACAGCCAAGGAAGTTGGTTGGGCACCTGTATATTTAAAATCCGAACGCATTCCTGGCATTTACAATAAGCTAACCGCAATGCACTGGCACGGTGAAATGTTTGAAATTCCTAAGAACGGGGAATTATTATTCTCAAGTGATTTGGTAGAAAACCAAGGATTCATCATCGGTGACAGAATTGTTGGTTTACAATTCCACTTTGAATTAGGTACTGACTAAGTTAGAGAAATTGTTATCAACGACAACAAGTACGTCGAAGGATCAGTTTTGAATCAAACCAATGAAGATATCTTAGCAAGACCAGTTCCAGAAGAAAACAAACAAGTGATGTATGCAATCTTAGATTACATCGCTCAAGGTAAATAATCGCCATATTAGACACTTTATTAATCATTAATATAAATAGACTAATTGTCTATTGAAATCGCTTTGACAGACAATATAGCACTAAAAAAAAGCATTCGAACTTAATCGAATGCTTTTTTATTATTTACTGTTTTTCAAATGTCTTTGTTGTAGGTAGTAAACAGGAATACCGATTAATGTTAATAGTAATCCGATTAATGCCAAACCAGTTTGAGTAATCAATGTTTCAGCAAGGATGAAGATACCACCAACTAAGGCGATGATTGGTACGATTGGGTACCAAGGCACCTTGTATGGACGAATCATTTCAGGTTCCTTACGACGAAGCTTGAATACGGCAACGAATAGTAGACAGTTAAAGATCCACATAACGAACACTAACATGTCAGTTAATAGGTCAAAACTACCAGCAAAAATCATTAGAATTGCGATTACAAATTGGAAGATTCCTGAAGTGTAAGGTACGCGAGTCTTCTTTGAAAGTTTAGCGAACCAATCACTAAATGGAAGTGACTTACTTCTACCCATGGCATAAGGAATTCTCATACCTGATAGGGTGTAACCGTTCAATGAACCGTAAACAGAAACTAAAATACCGATAGTAACTAACTTACCACCGAATTCACCGAATAACTTGATAGCAGTTTCTGATGCGGTGTTTTGGTTACCAGCGATGTGATCAATTGGCAATGTCTTTAGGAAGGCAACGTTTACCAATGTGTAGATAACCATAATCAAACTTAGACCGATAATGATGGCCTTTGGTAAGTTCTTCTTAGGGTTCTTAATTTCACCGGCAACATCACAAACACCAATCCAACCATCATAAGCAAACATAGTTGCTAGTAAACCTGAACCAAAAGCAGTCCAGACATTGGCGTGATCACTTGGACTAATTGGTAAGAATGAAACGTGAACAGCACCAGGAATAAATAGACCAAAAATAGCAATTAGAATAATTGGAATTAGCTTACAAATAAGGGCGATTGTTTGAACGTTTCCGCTAATCTTTGATCCCAATAAGTTAATGAATAACACACTCAATGCAACAATGATTGCCATTGGGTTTAAGATGTTTGGGTTTAAATGGAATAGATTAATTAATTGTGTTGAGAAAATGATTGCTTCAGCGGCAATGTTGGCAGGGTAGTAGACCAAGATTTGGGCCCAACCCATTGAGAAACCAGTTAGCGGACCATAAGTATAATCAAGATACTTGATGGCACCACCGGTCTTAGGAATGGCAGCTGCTAATTCAGATACAGTCAAACCGGCACAGATGGTTAGTAATCCACCAACAATCCATGCTAATACAGTTAGGGTAAATGAATGAGTACTGTTAACAACGCTGGCAGTCTTAAAGAACACACCGGCACCGATAACAGTTCCCATAACTGTTGAAAGGGCAGCCATCATGCCAATTCCACGCTTTAATTCGTTTTCTTGCATGACGAAAATCCTCCTAGATAATTTTTAATATAAAAAAGGAAGGGGTCTAAATAGACACCCAACCTTTTTCGTAAATAATATTAGTTATTATTTGTCTTCACTTTCAACATCGTGTTTACGTTGGAATTCAGCAATGTTCTTGTATTCAGTTTGAAGTTGACGACTCAAACGAATGTAGATAGGAGCTAATTCACGGTAAACTTTGTAGTTGTCAGGATTTGGCTTGTGGGCGTTAGTTACTCCAACGAAGTCCTTAACCTTTTCTAGGTTATCGATAATACCTAATGAGTACATACCTAATGTGGCAGCACCTAAAGCAGTACCTTCAAAACTTTCTGGAATAGTAACATCTTGTTCGAAGATGTCAGCTAACATTTGACGCCATAGTTCTGAACGAGCAAAACCACCAGTAGCTTGGATACTTGTTGGCTTACCAATAACTTCTTCTAGGGCAAGACTAACAGTGTATAGGTTAAATACGATTCCTTCTAGAGCAGCTCTAATCATATGAGCACGAGTGTGGATACGAGTTAGGCCAAAGAATGAACCACGAGCGTTAGCGTCCCAGATAGGAGCACGTTCCCCACCTAAGAATGGGTGGAATAGTAATCCATCAGAACCTGCTGGAATATTTGCGGCGATTTCAGTTAATAAGTCGTATGAATCCATGTGCATTTGTTCGGCAGTAACCTTTTCAGGCGCACATAGTTGATCTCTTACCCAACGGAAGACGATACCACCGTTGTTAACAGGTCCCCCGACAACCCATTTGTCTTTTGATAAGTAGTAACAGAAAACACGACCCTTAGGATCAATAACAGGTTTGTCAGTAACGACACGAACGGCACCAGAAGTACCAATTGTAACAGCTAGAACACCTGGCTTAATAGCGTTAACACCAAGGTTAGCTAATGGACCATCTGAAGAACCGATAACGAATGGAGTATCTTCATCGATACCAATTACGTTAGCGTAAGCTTTGTTTAGTCCCTTGAATTGGTATGTAGTGTCAACTAATTCAGGAAGTTGGTCACGTGATACACCAGTTAATTCAAGTGCTTCTTCGTCCCAATCCATCTTGAAGATGTTGAACATACCAGTAGCATTGGCAATTGAGTAATCTTCTTTTAATTCACCAAATAGTTTGTATAGGATGTATTCCTTGATACCTACGAAGTAGGCAGCCTTGTCGTATACATCTTTTCTTTCATTCTTCAACCACATTAACTTGGTTAGAGGAGTCATAGGGTGAACTGGAGTACCAGTCTTTTCGTATAATTCCTTAGCCTTACCGCTTTCCTTTAGTTGGTCAGCGTAGTTAACGGCACGGTTATCAGCCCATGTAATAGCACGAGTTAATGGTTTGTGGTTTTCATCAAGTAAAATCAAACTGTGCATAGCACATGAGAATGAGATACCCTTCAATGTACCATGTTTAAGGTCAGCCTTACGTAAAACTTCAGTTAGACCTGCAAGCATGGCAGAGAAGATTTCTTCTGGATCTTCTTCGGCCATATCTGGAGTATCTTGGTATAAAGGATAACCATCGTTTGAGTATCCCTTAACTTCTCCATCGGTATCGTACAAAACAGTTTTTACACTGGTTGTTCCAATATCAACACCAATGATGTAGTTCATAACATAACTTCCTTTCAATCTAAAAAGAGAGACTTAATTTATTTTTTAATAATGTTAACTATTATAATAAAATCCGCATAAAAAGTCATCACTAATTTATTTAGTTACCGCTTTCATTATATTGAAAACAAAAGGCCGATTCAAGTGTTTTAACGTGTTTTATAGTAATTTGCAGTCATTATGATTATAATAAGGTTAATTGTATAAAAGAGGTGAGTGAATGGATACCAGAATGTCTTTGTATCATCAAAAAACAAAGCCTACTAAAAACTACGGCCAGTTTTTTAAAAAATATGCATGGTTAATTGCAATTTTAATTGTTTTACTAGGTTCAATCTTTGGATATGTTGCATACCAAAGTTATGAAAATAATATGATTAATAAGTATCAAGTTAAGGGAATCATGATTAGTCAATCAAACGGTTATATTGATTTCGTAACCCTAGCTAATACCGGCCAAAAGTTTGTCTACATTCGTGCCAGTCAAGGTGCTACATACACAGATGATGACTTTAGTGATAATTTCCAGCGCAGCCAGGGGTCTGGTTTGCAGGTTGGTTCTTACCATGTTTTTAGTACGCAAACCGCGATTAAGGATCAATTGAAGAACTTTACACGAGAAGTTGGCGATGACTACGGAACATTACCACCATTAGTAGAGGTGACTTCGCCTTTATCAGATGATCAGGTTCACCGACTTTCTGAATTCATTTACATGGTTCATAAATACTATGACACCAACGTAGTTGTAAGAAGTAGCACGAGTGTCTTCAATCGTTTGGATAAAAAGATTGCTCACGACGTGCAGTTTTTCAGTGGAAACGTGAATAACAAACGCGCCAATTTTATCGAAGTAAGAAACAACAGAAAGATTAATATTGATGGGTCAAACGTCTATGTTAACCAAATTGCCTTTAACGGCAACAAACAGGGATGGCAACAATATCTATTGAAGAATCAAGACCGTTAATAAGCATCGATATTAATGAAGATATTTGCTAAAATAGTATGTATATTAATTCGAATTTAAGTAGGGGAACCCAGAATGTTAGAACAATTTCAAAAGTATTTTAACAAGCTTGGATATGACAAACAGACGCTGATTCAAGAGCGTGTCTATCCAATTATTAAGAACCACGATAGTGTCTTAGGACTATCACCAACCGGATCTGGAAAAACAGTTGCATTTTTAATTCCAAGTATCGAAATTCTAGAACCTGAAGGTGGTTCACAATTATTGATTATCGAACCATCTCAAGAACTAGCAATTCAAACCGCAAAGGTAGCTAGAAACTGGGCTAATTTGCGTGGATTGAAAGTGCTAGCTTTAACCGGTGGTGCCAACATCAAACGTCAAATGGAACGTTTAAAGAAACATCCTGAAATTATCGTCGGGACAGCCGGTAGAATTAAGAACCTAATCGATGATAAAAAACTAAAAACACATCTTTTTTCTACTATTATAATTGATGAAGCTGATGACCTATTACAAGGTGAAACTTTAACCACGGTTAGAGACATTGTTTCATCAATGATGTCAGATGTTCAATTGGAATTCTTCTCAGCCACAGCGACACCAATTTTAGATCAACTATCTGGTTGGTTTGGTAATCGTGAAATCACAAAGGTTGATGTTAGAGCTGAAGACAAGACACAAGGTCACGTTGAACACGGTATGATGAATGTTTTACGTAAGAATAGAAATAAGATGTTGGCACGTTTACAACACGTTGCTGGTTTTAAGGCATTGGTATTCTTTAACCAAACTGTTGACTTGAACAAGACTTACAGTTTCTTCGTTCACAATCACTATCAAGGTGTTGCTAAACTAACATCTGATCAAAATCAAACCAAACGTCAAAAGGCAATGGATGATTTCAGACTAGGTCGTATCAAATTATTATTGACCACAGATGTTGCTGCTCGTGGTTTGGATATCGCCAAACTACCAGCAGTTGTTAACTACGATTTACCTGATGAAGCCATTGATTACGTTCACCGTGTTGGTAGAACCGGTCGAATGGGTGAAGATGGAATGGTAATCAACTTCGGTGATGACCATGATTTAAGAGACTTGAAGAACCTATTATCTAATTATGATTTTGACTTCCAACCATGTTACTTCTATAAGAATAAGATTGTAAAGTCTGTTCCAAAGACTGCTGAAAAGGTAGTAGCGGTTGTTGAAAAGCCTAATAAGAAGGATAAGTCTTCTAAGGAAGAAACAAGTAAACCTCGTGTTAAGAAGGTTAAAAAACAAGTGGTTTCTAACCCAGCACCTAAAAAACGCGTCAAGAAAAACAAGCATACCAAGAACAAAGGAATGCGTAACAAATGGCGTAAAAACAACAATAAGTAGGGTTAAAGAGCTTTACAATAATTTACTAAAATGCGACAATATTAATTGTCGTTTTATGGCTCCATAGCACAACTGGATAGGGCGACCGCCTCCTAAGCGGCTGATCTCGGTTCGATTCCGAGTGGGGTCATAAAAAAGCACTCACATTTATTATGTGAGTGCTTTTTTTATATTTACATAACTTTTACATTAAAATAATTTTAAATTTACAAAACGTCGATATACTAAGCTTGTAACATAAAATATTGGTTAGGAGATATTGATATGATTAAAATGAATAAGATTCTATCAATTGCTTCAGTTGTTTTAGTTTCAGGTTCACTATTGGCTGCCTGTGGTAGCACAAGCGGTTCACAAGCTAGCGGGGATGTGTCAGTTGTCGGTTCAACTGCCTTACAACCATTAGTTGAACAAGCTGCAAAGGATTACCAAAAGGATAATTCAGGTGTTAACATTTCTGTTCAAGGTGGCGGATCTGGAACAGGATTAAGCCAAGTTCAATCCAAGAGTGTTTCAATCGGTAACTCAGATGTGTTTGCCGAAAACCAAAGTGGAATTGACGCTAACAACTTAACAGATAACAAGGTTGCTGTAGTTGGTATGGCACCAGTTATTAACAAGGGAGTGGGTGTTAAGAACATCTCACTTGAAAACCTAAAGAAGATTTTCGAAGGTAAGATTACCAACTGGAAAGAACTTGGTGGTAAGAACCAAAAAATTGATGTTATTAACCGTGTAAAGGGAAGTGGAACTAGAGCTACCTTTGAAAGTAACGTTTTAAAGGGTGCCTCAGCTATCCAAACTCAAGAACAAGACTCTAACGGTGCAGTTAAGAAGATTGTTTCAACCACACCAGGAGCAATCAGTTACCTAGCATTTTCATTCATTGACAGTAGTTTGCAACCACTATCAATTGATAATGTTGCCCCAACTGACAAGAATGTTGAAACCAACGCTTGGAAGATTTGGTCATATGAACACATGTACACACCAAAGAAGGCTGACAAGAACGCTTCTAAGTTCATCAAGTATGTTGAATCCGGTAAAGTTCAAAAGAGCCTAGTTAAGAAGTTAGGTTACATCAGCATTTCAAACATGAAAGTAACTAAAGACAGTAACAACAAAATCGTAAAATAAATCAATCAAAAGAGATCAGTTTAATCAAACTGGTCTCTTTTTTTGTCTTAAATTCTAAAATTTACATAAAATTTACAAAAAATCTAAATTAGATTTACATTAAATCGTTATACTTAATATCGTAAATTAAAAAAGGATGATTGTATTATGATAAAAATTAAGAAGCTAGCGATAATGACATCGACAGTCTTATTCGCTGGAACAGTATTAACAGCGTGCGGAGTAAGCTCTGCGTCAAACGATAAAATTACAGCGGTTGGATCAACTGCTTTACAACCATTAGTAGAAGAAGCAGCAAACGATTACCAAAAGGACCACAAGAACCTATCAATCACGGTTCAAGGTGGTGGTTCCGGTACTGGTTTGAGTCAATTACAAGCCAAGGCCGTTACAATTGGGAACTCAGACGTGTTTGCTGAAAACCAAAAGGGAATTAAAGCCAAAGACATCGTCGATCATCAAGTGGCGGTAGTCGGAATCACACCAGTTGTTAACAAGGGTGTGGGAATTAAAAACATTAGCATGAAGAATTTACAAAAGATTTTCGAAGGCAAGATTACTAACTGGAAACAAGTTGGTGGAAAGAACATTCCAATCGAAGTTATCAACCGTGTAAAGGGTAGTGGTACCAGAAATACATTCGAAGCAAATGTAATGGATGGCCACAGCACCGTTAAAGCACAAGAACAAGATTCAAATGGAACTGTTAGAAGAATCATTGCTACCACTCCTGGAGCAATCAGTTACCTTTCATTCTCGTTTGTCGACAAAACCATTCAATCACTATCAATTGATAATGTGAAACCGATTGATAAGAACGTTGAAACTGACGCTTGGAAGATCTGGTCATATGAACACATGTACACAGCTAAGAAGGTCAGTGAGAACACTAAGAAGTTCTTGGCATACATGAATTCAGAAGAAGTCCAAAAAGGTTTAGTAAAGAAATTAGGTTACATTAGTATCAGTGATATGAAAGTGAAAAAGGATGCTAACAACAAAGTAATCAACTAATTGGAGGAAGACTCATGGAAATTAATAAGAAAATATTAATGCCATCCAAGGAAACACGCCAAGAAAAATTTGGTCGTACTTTAAGTTTTATCAGTATTTCAGCAATTGTAATATTGGTGGCTTTGATTTTATACTTCATCATCTCAAAAGGGATTTCTACATTTACTGATAACCACGTTAACTTGTGGGACTTTATCAGCAAACAAGATTGGTCACCTTCAACTATCGGTAAAGATGGTAAACCAGAAGTAGGGGCACTACCAATGATCGTGACATCATTCAGTGTTACTTTCTTATCTGCCTTACTGGCAACACCATTTGCGATTGCCGCTGGTATTTACATGACAGTGATTGGACCTAAAAAGAGTCGTGGTTTTCTACAAACTGTTATCGAATTACTAGTTGGGATTCCTTCAGTTGTTTACGGTTTTATCGGTTTAACTATCATCGTGCCAATCGTTAGAACATTATTTGGTGGAACTGGGTTTGGAATTTTATCAGCTACATTAGTATTGTTCGTCATGGTTCTTCCAACCATCACATCACTAACGGTTGATAGTCTAAACGCCGTACCAAAGCATTTATCTGAAGCTTCACTTGCTTTAGGTGCTACTCGTTGGCAAACAATTTACAAAGTTATTCTAAGATCAGCAACACCTGGAATTCTAACAGCCATCATCTTTGGAATGGCCAGAGCATTCGGTGAAGCATTAGCAGTCCAAATGGTAATCGGTAACGCTATCTTGATGCCTAAGAACTTGATTACACCATCATCAACATTAACCAGTCAATTAACTACCGGAATTGGGAACACTGTTATGGGTACCTTAGGAAACAACGCCCTATGGTCACTAGCATTAGTTCTACTTCTAATGTCATTATTCTTTAACATCTTGGTTAAGTTAATTGGAAAGAGAGGTAAGTTCTAATAATGAATCCAAAATTAGTTAATAAAATTGCAACTGGTGTGATTTACGGTCTAGTAATCCTAGTCGTTGCAATTCTAGCAGCCTTAATCGGATATATCTTGGTAATCGGTGTGCCTCACATTTCATGGCATTTCTTAACCAGCCCAGCTCAATCATTCTTAGCTGGTGGGGGAATTAGAGATCAATTATTCAACTCAATCTACCTATTAGTGCTTACATTAATCATTTCATTTCCAATTGCTTTGGGAGCCGGAATTTACCTAGCTGAATACGCTCCTAAGAACTGGTTTACAGAAATCATTAAGACTACCATCGAAGTATTAAGTTCACTTCCATCAGTAGTTGTGGGATTATTCTGTTACCTATTATTCGTTGTTCAAATGAGAATGGGATTCTCAATCCTATCAGGTGCGATTGCACTTACATTCTTCAACTTACCTCTATTAACCAGAAACATTGAAACATCACTAGAATCAGTTTCATCACTACAAAGAGAAGCTGGACTATCACTTGGCTTATCACAATGGAAGACAATCACTGGAATCATCCTACCAGCCGCAGTTCCTGGAATCATCACAGGGATTATCCTAAGTGCCGGTAGAGTATTCGGTGAAGCTGCCGCATTGATTTACACAGCCGGTCAAAGTGCTCCATTCGTTGATTACAGTAACTGGAACATCTTCTCAGACACTAGTTTCTTAAACCCACTACGTCCGGCAGAAACACTAGCTGTTCACATTTGGAAGGTTAACTCAGAAGGAATCACTCCTGATGCTAACGCCATCTCAAGTGGATCATCAGCCGTATTAATTATCGTAATTCTACTATTCAACATTTTCGCGCACTGGATTGGAAACCGTTTGTACAAGAAAATGACTTCTAGTAAGTAAGGAAGGTTTAACATGAAAAACTACAATTTAAATCAACAATATGTACGTGACTTCGCAGTCGAAAACGCAATTGAAGCTCACCATGTAAACGTTTCTTATGGTGAACATCAATCAATTTTTGACGTATCATTATCATTTCCTCGTTTTAAAGTAACTGCCATGATTGGTGCCTCTGGATCAGGTAAGTCAACTTTCTTACGTTCTATCAACAGAATGAATGATAACGTAGCGACTGTCGACGGTGACATTATGTATCGAGACGTTAACATCAATGACGATAAGATTAACGTTTACGAATTAAGAAAACACATTGGAATGGTGTTCCAACGTCCCAACCCATTTGCTAAGTCCATTCGTGAAAACATCACTTTTGCACTTAAGAAACACGGTATCAAGGACAAAAAGGAATTAGAACAACGTGTTGAAACCAGTCTAAAAGAAGCGGCTTTATGGGATGAAGTAAAGGATAAACTAGACGAAAGCGCACTATCACTATCAGGTGGACAAGCGCAACGTTTATGTATCGCACGTGCGATTGCCATGAAACCAGACGTATTACTACTTGATGAACCAGCATCTGCGCTAGATCCAATCTCAACTTCAAAGATTGAAGATACACTAAACCGTTTGAAGGAAAAATACACAATCATCATTGTTACTCATAACATGCAACAGGCTTCTAGAATGAGTGATTACACTGCATTCTTCCACCAAGGCCACTTAATTGAGTTCAACAAGACTTCTCACATCTTTACCAGACCAAAGATGCAAGCAACAGAAGACTACATTTCAGGAAACTTCGGGTAGGTGAATTACATGACTTCTATTTTAAAAACAGAAAACGTTCATTTGTACTACGGTGAAAAAGAAGCACTACATGGCTTTGATATCGAGTTTGAACAAAACGAAATCACTGCTTTAATCGGACCATCCGGTTGTGGTAAGTCAACATTTTTAAGATGTTTAAACCGTATGAATGACTTAAGAAACAACACAACAGTTACTGGTAGTTTTAAAATTGGTGATCAAGACATCTATGCACCAACTACTGACATGACCGAATTAAGAAAAGAAATCGGAATGGTATTCCAACAACCAAATCCATTTCCTTTCTCTGTCTACGACAACGTGGCATACGGCCTAAGAATTGCCGGTGTTAAGGACAAAAAGGTATTAGACGAAGTAGTTGAAAAGAGTCTAAAGCAAGCTGCCGTTTGGGACGAAGTAAAGGATGACCTAAACAAGAACGCATTGTCATTCTCAGGTGGTCAACAACAAAGAATTTGTATCGCCAGAGTGTTGGCGGTGAAACCTAAGATTATTTTGATGGACGAACCTACCAGTGCACTAGACCCAATCTCAAGTGCCAAGATTGAGGATACTCTGTTAGAATTAAAGAAAGATTTTACAATCATCATCGTTACTCACAACATGCAACAAGCATCAAGAATTGCTGACAAAACAGCATTCATGTTAAATGGGGATTTAATTGAATACAACAAGACTTCCAAGATGTTCTTAAATCCTGACAAGCAACAAACTAGTGACTACTTAAATGGAGAATTCGGATAGGAGAGCTGATTATGAGTCAAACATTTAACGATAAACTAAAAGTACTACAAAAGACCTACATGAAGATGGGAATTAATGTTTCTGATCAAATTTATCAATCAATTAAGGCTTTCACAGAAAACGACCAAAAACTAGCTACCGAAATCGTTAATCGTGATAGCAAGGTTAATGATGAAGAAGTTGATCTAGAAAAAGAAGCACTAAACTTAATCGCGTTAAGACAACCAGTTGCTTCTAACTTCCGTTCAATCATTACTTTGTTAAAAGCTAGTTCTGATTTGGAAAGAATTGGAGATCACGCATCATCAATTGCCAGAGAAACACTTCGTATTAACACAGAAAGTCGTATTCCTGAAGTCAACGAAGCAATTGACCAAATGGCTTTAAAGATAAGAGGAATGCTAGAATCATCACTAGATGCCTATGTTCATGCTGATCAAGAAGCTGCTAAGCTAGTAGCACAAGAAGATATCTTAATCGATAAAAAGTTTGTGCTAGCTAAAAATCTAATCGTTTCTGAAATGGAAAAGAATAGTGATAAAATTGAATTAGCAACTATCTACTTAATGGTAGTTCGTTACCTAGAAAGAATTGGAGATCACATCGTTAACTTATCAGAATGGATTGTATATAATTCAACTGGTAAGATTGTCGAATTAAACCCTGGTAAGATTGAACCAGAGTTGATTGCCAAGGAACTAAAAAACAATCCAAAATAGGGAGGTTTAGATGGGATGCAAAGTCTGTTGCTAGTAACAAAACAACTAAGATTAGCCGCTGACGTAAGTCAATTGGCATTGCAAGATGAATATTTTGTTAACAGCGTTAGTGATGATGAGGATATTGAAATCATGGCTAAGAAAGATAACGTCTTTGCTGTCATTATTGATTTGTCAGTATTTGATGATTTTGGTCACGTCAAAAATCTAATCGAACGAGTTACTAAAACATTCTCAGGCCCTATTATTACTTTCGATAATCATTACGATGATTTAAAGGAAAGGGATTGTTTTGAATTAGGTGTTAACGATTACTTTAGTGATTACGTTGATGCCAAAAGAATTATTTTAAGAACATTAAAACGAGTCAAAATCTACGATGAGATGTTAGAGGATACAGACAAGGCTAAGCGCAAAGAGCATTTTAAGGACTTTGAGATTAGTTTGAAGCATTTCCAGGTAAAGTATAAGGGTGAGGTTTTAAACTTCACACCGAAGGAATTTAACATCTTCTATTACCTAATCAGACATCACGATCAGGTTTTGAGTCGAGAACAAATCTTTAACGGTGTCTGGCGTGAAGATCGAGACGATGGGGATGCATTTATATCATCTCGTATCGTTGATATGCACGTTAGTCATGTTAGAGATAAGCTGAAAGACTTACCCGGAAACGACGTTGAAATTAAAACGGTTCGTGGATTCGGATACGTATTACAATAAAAAAATCCCGCTTGGATAATTCCAAGCGGGATTTTTGTTTTAGATTTTATTAGTTTAAGAATGCAGTAACTGCAGCTGCTAGAATAATGATAACTAAACCAATTATTGTAACAAGCATTTCTTTTTTAGTTTTGTTTTGGTGTAGGAAGTAGATACTAGTTAGAGTTGCTAATACAACAGATGTTTGTGATAGCACGAAACCAGTAGCTAGACCATTCATTTTAGGTTCTGCAGAGATTAGGTAAGTTAAAGCTGCAAATCCGAAGAAGAAACCTGAAATGATTTGTAGATAAGAAGACTTAGTAGCGAATACATTGTTGCTCTTAACGTGGAACAAGCAGTATACAACAGCAACTAAGAACATTCCAAGAGCTTGTGGGAAGAACGCATGCATACCGTCTAAGTGACTTGATGCTTGAGGTGCAGCTGAGTAACCCCAGTAACCAATAACACCGATAACTAAAAGACCAATTGCTTTCTTTAAGTCAGCAGAGCTTTTAGTATCTTTATGTTCTTGCCAAGCAGTCATAGTAGCACCAATAATGATTACGATTAAAGCAACGAAACCAATGATACGGTGTGACTCTGAGTGCCAGTTACCTAATGCAAACACACCCCATAGTGCAGTTACAATTAATTGTAACGCAGTGGTGATAGGCATTACTCTAGAAGATCCAACTAATTCAAAGGCTTTAAATGACATGATTTGTCCGAAAGCCCAACCAGCACCTGAAAGTAATGCAAGTGCAAAATCCATACCAGTCGGAATTGAATTACCTGAGATTAAAAGAAAAATAGCAGCGAAAATAAGTGTTCCTAGAGTGGAACCATAAATTTGGTTAGTAGGTTTGCCTCCAAATAATGAAGCAATTGTAGGGTATAGACCCCAACCTAGAACTGGACCTAGTCCAATTAATAAAGCAACAGCGTTCAAAGCGTGTCCTCCTTATCCTTATATTATTTCTATAATTAACAATTTACCACAAGTGTTGTTATCATAGTTAGAAAACAAGCGAATTTCATTCAAACTTAAATAAATCTTAAGTTTTAAAACACCTAAAGTAATATAACATATTTATTAGGGACTATGTTTTAAAAAATGTAATGAAATCGTTTTCATTTTCTAAGAAGTATGTTATATTAATTCTACAGAAAAGTAAAGCGCTTACATTTGTGAAACATAAAATATTTTTAATAAAAGAAGGGGTATCAAAAAATGCCATTTGTTGTATTAGTATTAGGAATATTATTGCTTTTGTTCCTAATTATTAAATGTAAATTAAATACATTTATTTCATTAATTGTTACATCAGTAATCGTTGCTTTAGGTTTAGGAATGAACCCAGCACATATTGCTGTCTCCATTAAAAACGGTATCGGAAGTTCTTTGGGGGAACTAGTTATCGTCTTCGGATTCGGAGCCATGATTGGTCGTTTAGTTGCTGATGCTGGTGGTTCATACAGAATTGCTAGAACATTAATCGATCTATTCGGTAAGAAGAAACTTCAATTCGCAATTGTTGTTGCTTCATTTATTATCGGTATGTCATTATTCTTCGAAGTTGGATTAGTTCTATTAACTCCAATTGTATTCGCCGTAGCTCTTGAAGCAGAAGTTCCATTTGTTTACCTAGGTATTCCAATGGCAGCTGCACTATCAGCTACTCAAGGTTTCTTACCACCACAACCAGCACCAACTGCCGTTGCTACTGCGTTGGGTGCTAACATCGGTCAAACACTACTATTAGGAATTATCGTTGCTATTCCTTGTGTTATCATTGCCGGTCCACTTTACACTAAGATTGCTAGAAAAGTTGCACCAGAAACTTTCGTAGTTAAGAAATCACTACCAGCCTTTGGTGAAATGAAAAAATATGATTTAAACGAAACACCTAGTTTCGGAATTGCCGCATTTACTTCATTACTACCAGTTATCTTAATGGCAATTTCTACTGTATACGATATGGTATTTAATGGCGGTAAAGCCGTTGAAAATCCACATGGTATTGGTGCTGTTGTTGCTATGTTTGGCAACCCAGTTATTGCCATGATTGTTACTTTACTATTCGCTATTTGGGCAATGGGCTTCCACCGTGGTAAGAAGATGGAAGACATCACAAACACTGTTACTGAAGCCATTAAGTCAATTGCAATGCTACTAATGGTTATCGGTGGTGGATCAGCATTCAAACAAGTATTAATTGATGGTGGTGTTGGTAAAGCCGTTCAAAACGTAATGGGTCACGCTAACTTATCACCAATTATCCTAGCTTGGTTAATTGCTGTTATCCTACGTGTTTCTCTAGGTTCAGCTACTGTTGCAGGTATGACTGCTGCTGGACTAGTAACTCCATTAATGCATTCAATGAGTGTAAGTCCCGTATTAATGGCACTAGCAATTGGTGCTGGATCACTTGCCGCATCACACGTTAACGATGCTGGATTTTGGATGTTCAAAGAATACTTTGACTTAAACGTAAAACAAACATTGAAGATTTGGACTGTTTTAGAAACAATCATTTCCGTTACTGGATTATTGATGGTTCTTCTACTAAGTCTATTCATTCACTAATGATATAGATACGAAAAAAGCGATGAGATAAATTTATCTCATCGCTTTTTTTATTTGCTTTTGTGATTAACGAAAACAACGAATTTTGACCAGAAGTAATTAAATATAATTACGATGATCTGACCAAAGATTTTTAGTAAATCAAAGTTGTTTTCACTGACGATATTAACACCAACTATCAGAATGATTTCTTCTAAAATTAATGAAGCCAAACGGCCAAGGAAGAATGAAATCATTTCTGAGATATATTCTTTAGCGTTAGTTGCCTGAGATTCAAAAACCCATTTACGGTTGGTGAAGAACGCGAATAATACACTTGCTATCCACGCGATTAATGTATTCCAGAATACATCCATATTTGGCAATAGGTGATATAAAACCAACGCAACTGCAATATCAATAACAGTGGTTAATACACCCCAAAACAAGTAGGCAATTACTTGTTTGTATTTATTCCACAATTTTTTCATTATTTCTTCTCTTTCACAATATATTTAGGACGGTGCTTAGTTTCTAGATAGATTTTTCCAATATAGTTACCAACAATACCTAAACAGAATAGTTGAACACCATTGATTAATAGAATGATGGATACCAATGATGGCCATCCAGATACGGATCCACCGAATAAAATAGCTCTTAGAATAACAAAGATTAATCCAATCAACGATAGGAAGAATGAGACACCACCAACCCAAGTTGCGACCTTAAGAGGGACGTCAGAAAAATCAATAATTCCTTCCAATGAATATTCAAGTAGTTGGTATAGTGACCAGTGTGATTCACCAGCAGCTCTTTCAACACCATCGTATTTGATGTATTTAGTTTTGAATCCAACCCAACTAAAGATACCTTTTGTGAAACGGTTGTATTCAGTTAGTTTCAAAACGTTATCAACGTATTGACGAGTCATTAGACGGTAATCTCTAACGTTTTGTTTAATTTCAACGTCAGACATTTTGTTGATAACCTTGTAAAAACTTGAAGATAGGAAAGCTCTCACAAAGTTTTGTTTTCTACTCTTTTGCACACAGCCAACGACGTCGTAATCGTCTTCTTTTATGTACTTAATCATTTGAGGAAGTAATGCAGGTGGATCTTGTAAGTCCACGTCCATAACGGCGACATAGTCACCACCAACGTTTTCTAATCCAGCTGACATTGCAGATTCCTTACCAAAGTTACGTGAGAATGATACGTAATGAACATTTTCATCGTTTTCACGTAGCTTCTTAATTTCTTCTAAAGTGTTGTCAGAGGAACCATCATTAATAAACCAGTATTCATGATCGTAGTCAACGTGGTTAGCATGCATTTCGCTGAAGACACGTTCGACTTCATCATAAAAGATTTTAATGGAAGGTTCTTCGTTATAACAGGGTACAATTAAACCAATAGTTTCCATAATCGTAACCTCCTTCATTAATCCATAATTATTTACATTTTATCATAATACTTCAAAAAGGTTTTCATAGATAGCACTAAATTTTTATTAAGATGTATTTATGGTCGGCAACCGCGGCATTATTTTGTTATAATTAAATAAATATACTTTTTTGTGGAGGCATAATCTTGAAAAAACCGATTAAAGTGATGACCATCTTTGGAACTCGTCCAGAAGCTATTAAGATGGCTCCAATCATTCTAGAAATGAAAAATAATTTAGATGAGTTTCAACCCATCACAGTTTTGACTGGCCAACATAAAGAAATGCTAGATCAAGTTATGGATATTTTCCATATTGAAGCTGATTACAATTTACACGTAATGAAAGCACAACAAACCTTAAGCTCAATTACAACCACTGTCATTAACAAACTAGACAGTATTATTAACGAAGCGCAACCTGACATCATTTTGGTCCATGGTGATACCACAACCACATTTGCCGCTGCGGTCAGCGCATTTTATCACCAAATACCACTGGGTCACGTTGAAGCGGGACTTAGAACCTGGGACAAGTACTCTCCATATCCTGAAGAAATGAACCGTCAAATGACCGACATTCTTTCAGATGTGTACTTTGCACCAACTGAATTAAGTAAAGAAAATCTATTAAAACAAAACCTAAAAGAAGACCGTATCTATATTACGGGGAACACCGCAATCGATGCGTTAAAACAAACCGTTGATAGAAACTATCACCACAGCGTGTTAGACGATATCGATAAGACTCACAAGATTATTCTATTAACCATGCACCGTCGTGAAAACCAAGGGGAACCAATGCGTCGTACCTTTGAAACAATCAAAAACGAAGTATTGAACAGAAAGGATATCGAAGTCGTATATCCAGTTCACTTGAGCCCAGCAGTTCAATCTGTTGCTCACAGCGTTTTCGATGGGGTGAACAGAGTGCACTTAATCGAACCATTGGATGTGGTCGATTTCCATAACATGGCAGCACGCAGTCACTTCATCATGACTGACTCAGGTGGGGTTCAAGAAGAAGCTCCTTCATTAGGTAAACCAGTATTGGTACTACGAGAAGCTACTGAACGTCCAGAAGGAGTCGATGCAGGAACACTTAAGCTTGTGGGAACTGATCCTGAAAAGATTAGTGCAAGCATTGACCAACTTCTAGACGACGCAAAAGAATACAAAAAGATGGCCACTGCCAAGAACCCTTACGGGGATGGAACTGCTTCTAAGCAAATATTAGATGCAATCAAGGAAGTATTTGCTACTAATAAACTAAGTGGTGATCATAATGAAGCTTAATAAAGACACCGCTAGAAAATGGAAACATTTCTTCCTAGTCGTAAAAAAGCATTATAAAGAATCAAACGTATCCGATTCAGCAGTCGTGATTGCCTTTTATTCCCTGCTATCACTATTCCCAGCGACAATCATCGTTGGAAACTTACTAGAATTGTTGCACGTTAACCAATACGAAATTCTAGACTATCTAGAGCCATTGTTACCATCAACGGTTTTCAAGACCGTTAGTCCAATCGTTATTTCTGCCTTAAAGGGCGCCAATGCCGATAAGTTGTCGATTGGTTTAATCGTAGCCATCTGGTCAGCAAGTCGTGCATTAGCAGCGTTTCAACGTGCGGTTAACTCGTCGTATGGAATTAAAAACGAAAGTAATCTAATGAATCGAATCGTTTCGTTTATCTGGATGCTATTGTTGGTAATTTCGTTAGGAATTTTCCTATTATTCTTTGGTTTTGGAAAGGTCATCATTAGCTACTCAGCTTATCTAATGGGATTATCCAAGATGAATGTAGGACTATTTATCCTGTTGAGATATCCTTTGACCGTCATTGGGGTATTCCTATTGGTACTATTGATGTATTACTTCGTGCCAAACGTTAACACAAAGTGGCGTTATGTTTGGATGGGATCATTAATCGTGACAATCGGTATGATTGTTCTATCCAAAGGATTCTCCATTTATCTTCATTATTTCGCACGTAGTGTTGATGCCTATAAAGCATTAGGAACATTTGTAATTTTAATGCTTTGGTTATACATCATTGGGATGATATTGATTTTAGGGGCAGTCATTAATGCTTCTGTGCAAGACGTTAAGAACGTCGAAATTAAGGGTAGAAGACCTAGCATCAAATCATTTATTCCAAACAAGAAGAGATAAGATTGCAAAACAAAAAAATCGTTGATAAACATCAACGATTTTCTTTTTAACCATTTATTTTTTTGTAAGTATCAACTAAACTTGAGGCAAATTCGTCAAGCTTTTCAATGTCGTCTTCATCTGGTTCCAAGTTGATTTTAACACCTTCAAAACCTTGAGTGGCGTTGGTCTTCTTGAATTGGTTGATGAAGTCATCGACTGAAGTATTAAAGAATTCTTCGTAGAAGATATCACCAGAACCGGCAACACCAAAGACCTTGTTTGAAAGATCTAAGTCACCTAGGTCGTCGAAGAAGTCTAATCCTTCTTCTGGAAGATGACCTTCGTTGTAGGTGTATGCACAAACGACACAGATATCTGCATCTTCAAAATCCTGTGCATCTGTTTGTGAAATTTCGGTTTGGGTAACTTCAGCGCCTAAATCTTCAAGTCCTTCAGTAACGATATCAGCGACGTCTTCGTTGTTACCTGTGATGGTTGCAAAAACTACATGTGCTTTCAAAGTAATATACGTCCTTTCGCAATCTGATAACTAATTATACCAAATGTAAAATAGGATGTTAAATAAAGGAGTGAGAGTAATGGCATCTAAAATCACCATGATTGAAGCCCAAAAGAGAAAAGGGCGTTTTAATGTATACGTAGATGGGGCATACGCTTTTCCAATTAGTGAAAATGTAATGATTAAATATCGTATTTTTAAGGGAATGGAAATCGACGATGAGCTAAAGGGAGAATTAGTGAATGCTGATGACATATCAAAACTTTACAGTAAGGCGATTAACTTCTTATCTCATCAATTAAGAACTGAAAATGAAGTTGTAAAGAAACTTCAAACATACAGTGAAAATGAACAACACATAGCTGCAGTGATGCAAAAACTAGTTGAATTAAAACTAGTTAATGATCAAAGCTATGCTGATAGTTACGTGCGAACAGAAGTAAAGAAGCAAGACAAGGGCCCTTCAAACGTCTTTTATAAGCTAAAGGAAAAACAAATTAACGAGAATTTGATTGAAAATGCCTTGAATAACTTCTATTCACATGAAGAAATGATTGAGAACTGCCAAATTCAAGCTGATAAAATCTTTAAGAAACATAAGCGCGATTCCTTCAAAAATCGTTTGGATAAGACCAAACTGGCGTTGATGAAGAAGGGGTATCCTTCAGACGTAGTTTTGAGCGTCATGGAAGACATGGACTTTGAAGTCGATGAAGAAGACCAAATGGATTTATTGAGACAACAAGGTGAAAAAATTTGGCATCGTAACCGTAAGTATGATGGGATGCAAAGAATCATGAAAACCAAACAAGCACTTTATCGTAAGGGATTCGATATGGATGATATTAATTCGTTCATAGATGATAAAAATATAGATGAATAAAATGGTATAATGATTACTGGAGGTTTCGAATATGTTTAATAAAATAAAAAATTCCTCGATAATCCTTTGGACAGTAGAATTGCTATTGGTCGTAAGTATTATCTGGATATGTACAAAACTTGAGTTTATTTTCAGCCCAATTGGGATGTTTATCTCAGCAGTATTCATGCCAATCCTAATCGCTGGGGTATTGTTCTACATGTTAAATCCAGTGGTTAACCTATTAATGAAAATTAAAATTAGTAAAACCAAAAGAATTTCCCGTAACTGGGCAATTTTGATTGTATACATATTTCTAATTGGAATAATCGTATATCTATTTTCATCATTTCTACCTCGATTAGTAACCCAGGTTACTAACTTGGTTACCAACCTACCAAAAATTGCTAATGATATTAACCATTATGTTGAAGTGCACAGTCAAAAGGGTATCTTTAAGAAATTCTATTCATCTGAATACATTTCTTCACTACAAAATTACATCTATAACTACTTCCAACACAGTTTAGGTGGGATTACTTCTAGTGTCGGATCAATTATTTCAACCGCCGCTTCAGCTGTGATTGTAATGATTACCGTCCCAGTGGTATTGTTCTACATGCTAAAAGATGGTCATAAGATGATTCCAAACATCGCTAAAATGTTACCACCAAGAAGTCGTCGTAGAACCATCAAGCTATTAGGCAAGATGAGTGACACCATTTCTCACTACATTGGTGGTCAAATGATTGAATGTTTATTCGTTGGAGTATTCACATCCATTGGATATGTACTAATCGGCCAAAAGTATGCATTGCTATTAGGGGTATTTGCCGGAATCTGTAATATCATTCCATACGTTGGTCCATACATTGGAATTATGCCATCTGTATTCGTTGCACTTTCTACCAGTGTGGGCGAACTAGTATGGGTTGTAATCGTGGTAATCATCGTTCAACAACTAGACGGTAATTTGGTTTATCCAAATGTAATCGGAAAGTCTTTGAATATTCACCCACTAACCATTATAATTATCTTAATGGCTGCCGGAAACATTGCTGGTTTAATGGGAATGATTCTAGCAATTCCACTATATGCCGTTGTAAAAGTGGTCGTTCAATACATTTACAGTATTTGGATGATTGAACAATCACACAAGTGAGTTAGCAAGAACAAAGAGAGACAAAGCAGGAGATAATATGACAAAAGTAATTACTTATGGAACATTTGACCTATTACACAAGGGTCATGTTCGTTTATTAAAACGTGCCAAGGAATTAGGAGACGACTTAACAGTTTGTGTTTCTACCGATGAATTTAACGCTGAAAAAGGTAAGAAGGCTTACACTTCATACGAAGATAGAAAGTATGTTTTAGAAGCTATTCGTTACGTTGATCACGTGATTCCAGAAAATAACTGGGACCAAAAGATTAAAGATGTTGTAGATAACAACATTGACATCTTTGTTATGGGAGATGACTGGGAAGGTAAGTTTGATTTCCTAAAGGACTACTGTAAAGTCGTTTACCTACCAAGAACTGAAGGTATTTCAACTTCTAAAATCAAGAAGGACTTAGGTCTTACTGACGAAGACGATTGGAAGGAATAAAAAAGACATCCTCGATTTAATCGAGGATGTTTTTTAATTCACATATGGAAGATTGTTTTAATATGTTACAATTGTATTTATATATTATAAAACGGAAGGATTCGAATAATGGGTAATAAAAAAATAGAGCAAAGCGTTGATAAACGTCGTACTTTTGCCATCATCTCTCACCCGGATGCTGGTAAGACTACAATTACTGAACAATTACTATTGTTTGGTGGAATTGTACGTGAAGCCGGTACTGTTAAGGCTAAGAAGTCAGGTAACTTTGCAAAGTCTGACTGGATGGAAATTGAAAAGAAACGTGGAATTTCCGTTACTAGTTCAGTGATGCAATTTGATTACGCTGGTAAGCGTATCAACATCTTGGATACCCCTGGGCACCAAGATTTCTCAGAAGATACTTACCGTACTTTGATGGCTGTTGACTCTGCAGTCATGGTTATTGATGCTGCCAAGGGGATTGAACCACAAACTAAGAAATTATTCCAAATTTGTAAGATGCGTGGAATTCCAATCTTTACTTTCATGAACAAACTTGACCGTGATAGTCGAGACCCAATGGAATTAATCAGTCAACTAGAAGATGTCTTGGGAATCGAAGGATACCCAATGAACTGGCCAATCGGTTCAGGAAAAATTCTAAGAGGACTATACGATCGATACAACAAACGTGTCGAACTATACCGTCCAGAAGATGAAAACAATCCATACTTACCATTGGATGAAGACGGTAACTTGTTAGAAGACAACAAGTTAGCTGAAGATAGTGTTTACCAAGATGCTAAAGAAAGCATGGATCTAATCACTGAAGCTGGTAATCCATTTGACGAAGAAAAGATTAAGAATGGTGAACAAACTCCCGTATTCTTCGGTTCAGCCTTGGTTAACTTTGGGGTAAAGACTTTCTTAGATGCATATCTAAACTTTGCACCAAAACCAGGTGAACACGAAACTGAAAACGACGTTGAAGTAGAACCTGAAGACGAACAATTCACTGGTTTCATCTTTAAGATTCAAGCTAACATGAACCCTAAGCATAGAGACCGTATCGCATTCGTGCGTGTATGTTCTGGAATGTTTGAACGTGGGATGGACGTTACTTTGGAAAGAAATCAAAAGAAACTACGTCTATCTAACGTGACTGAGTTCATGGCTAACACTCGTGAAAACGTTGAAAATGCCGTTGCCGGTGACATCATTGGTTTATACGATACTGGTAACTTCCAAATCGGTGATACCATTTACTCTGATAAACGTGATGTTAAGTTCACCAAGCTACCTCAATTTACACCTGAACTATTCATGAAGGTTTCTGCTAAGAATGTTATGAAGCAAAAATCATTCCACAAGGGAATCCAACAACTAGTTCAAGAAGGTGCGGTTCAACTCTACACATCATACACTACCGGTGACTACATCCTAGGTGCCGTTGGTCAACTTCAATTCGAAGTTTTCCAATTCAGAATGCAAAATGAATATAACTCTGAAGTTGTAATGGAAGCAATGGGTAGCAAGACTGCTCGTTGGATTAACCCAGACCAATTAGATGAAAAGATGTCTTCATCTAGAAACATCTTGGTAAAAGATGGCCATGGCGATCCATTGTTCTTATTCGAAAACTCATTTGCTGAACGTTGGTTCAAGGAAAAGTATCCAGATGTAGAACTTACTTCAAAACTATAAAACAAAAAGAGCTTAGATATTATCTAAGCTCTTTTTTTACGTCATCGGAAACAATGTAGTGAAGGTTATTAATTTCAACCCACTTAGTGTTATTTTGATCAACAATCTCTTGAGTAACAAAGAATGAGTTACCATTGTGTAAGAAGCCGATACAACTACCATAAGGGAAGTTGTAAACAGCAACACTTTGATGGTTGTCATTTTGAATTGTTGCAGGGTAGTGCACCTGTTTAATCTTCCATGAATCCGTGTTGGTTAGTTCTTTTGCAAATGGATATTGCATTCTGTAGAAGTTTCTATCGACAATCCATTGGTTGGGCCCAATATTTAGCCACAGAGCGTCATCAGTGGTAACTTGATAGAATACCTTCCAAATACTTTTCTTTGGTAATAAGACATGAAGCACATCACCATTAGTATCGTTATACACTTTGGTGTATTCTCTTAAACGAATGTAGAATGTGTCCTTTTGTACGCTGTGCCAATCGTTTCGGCGATAGTAAATGATTAAATGCTTGATATAGTCATTAAAAATACCATTTGAATCACCAGAATAAGTAACGACGTTAAATCCGGTTAATTCAGGGATATTAATTTCAAATTCATTATTATACTTACCGATTGCTATTTGAGGAAGACGAATCATTGAATATGTATCATAGTTAATGAAGAAAATATTAACCGGTTTTCCGTTCAATCGATTGTATTGAAGGATGACTTTGTTATCTTCTTTTTGCATGTAAGTTGAAACACCCATTATTTTGAATAATACATAGTGATCAAAATCAGGGATGATGAAACTAACTGGATCACCAACGGATCCATGAATAACATTAAATTCATGAAGATAGTGACCATCCTCATCTACGTAGTAGATAGTCATCTTTGCCCTTGCTTTAAGAGAAGGAGAAGGGGTTTCTTCAATGTTGCTTGTGGGTTCTGCTACAGGTTCATCAACGGTTTGAGTTGTGAAATCTGCGAATTCATTTACTTGTGGTTCATCTGGTTTACGTTTGGGTTTGAACAAACGAATGATGTCATGAATAAAATGAAACATACCTCTTCCTCCTCTCTAATAACCATATTAACATATGATAGTACAAAAAAAGTTAAAAAAACAGCTAAGAATAAGTCTTAGCTGTTTTTTATATCTGTTCAATTATTTAGCATTAACAAATACTTTGTTTTCGTCGTTAACCTCAACGCTCAAATGTTTACTGTTTGGGTTGTTTAGATAATAGTCAGCAACTTTATCTTCAACTTCTTCTTGAATTACACGGCGAAGAGGACGGGCACCCATTTCGGGGTTATATCCTTTTTCGACCAACTTATCTTTAGCAGCATCTGAAACGTCGATGATAATATCACGATTTTCAAGCATCTTGTTAACATTGTCTAGCATTAAGCTGACAATCTTCTTCAAGTCATCCTTGCTTAGTTGGTTAAATTCGACGATGTCATCGAATCTGTTTAGAAATTCTGGTTTGAAGTAATCACCTAACTTATTCAATACGGAATGAGTTTTGTTGTTAGCTTCGGCGCCGAATCCAACACTAGCAGTAGAAGCACCAGTACCGGCATTACTTGTCATAATGATGACAGTATCCTTGAATGATACTGTTCTTCCTTTGGAGTCAGTCAAACGACCATCGTCTAGGATTTGTAGGAAGGCGTGTAGTACGTCTGGGTGAGCCTTTTCGATTTCATCGAAAAGAATTAGGCTGTAAGGATTTCTTCTTACTTTTTCGGTTAATTGACCGGCTTCATCGTATCCAACGTAGCCAGGAGGTGAACCAATTAGTTTAGAAATGGAATGTGGTTCACGGTATTCGGACATGTCGAATCTAATCATTGCTTCCTTGGAACCGAATAGTTGCTTTGCTAATTGCTTAGCAAGCTCAGTCTTACCAATTCCGGTAGTTCCGACAAATAGGAATGATCCGATTGGACGACCGGTTCCGTTGAAACCAATTCGATTACGTTTGATAGCACGAGCAACCTTTTCAATTGCTTGGTTTTGTCCGATGACGCTACCAGCAAGCTTCTTATCTAGATCCTTTAGATTATCCTGTTCTTGTTCTTGCAATTGACCAACAGGAATCTTGGTGATTGATTCGATAATTCCTTCGATATCCTTCGTAGATACAGTAGGGTAGGTATTATCGGACTCGTCGAAGTCCTTTAACTTGTAGTTAAGTTCTTCAATCTTATCACGATAGAAGGCGGCCTTTTCATAGTCTTCCTTTTGTAGGGCATCCTTCTTTTCGCTTTCGCACTTGCTTAGTTCTTCCTTTAAATCATCAGGTGACTTAACGTCAGACTTGATATTAAGTTTAGAACCAGCTTCATCGATTAAGTCGATAGCCTTATCTGGCAAGAAACGATCTTGGATGTAACGGTTTGATAGGTAAACCGCAGCCTTGATGGCATCATCACTGTATTTAACGTGGTGATACTTTTCATAACGCCCCTTGATACCGTTTAAGATATGAATTGCTTGTTTTAATGAAGGTTCATCAACTTGGACGGTTTGGAAACGACGAGCAAGTGCTGAATCCTTTTCGATACCACGGTATTCGTTTAAAGTAGTAGCACCAATTAATTGGAAACTACCACGAGCTAAAGCAGGCTTTAAAACGTTTCCTGCATCCATAGCACCGTCGGCATTACCAGCACCCATAATTTCATGAATTTCATCAATGAATAAAATGATGTTCTTGTTGGATTGAACTTCCTTGATTAGTTCTTGCATTCTTTGCTCGAATTGTCCACGCATGGATGTTCCTTGAACAATGGATACAACATCTAATCTAATAACACGTTTGTTCTTTAACTTATCTGGAACTTCGTGATGGGCAATCTTTAGTGCTAGTCCTTCGACAACAGCAGTCTTACCAACACCGGCCTCACCGATTAGAACAGGATTGTTCTTGGTTCTTCTGTTAAGAATTTCAATCACACGATCGATTTCCTTATCGCGACCAATAACAGGATCAATCTTGTTCTTTCTTGCTAAGTCGGTTAAATCATATCCATACTTTGCTAACACAGAGTTAGAATTATTGTTATTGTTATTTTTTTGCTGATTATTCTCAGGACGGCGGATAGAGTTTTGATTCATCGCATTAAATAAGTCATCTAAGCTACTGAAACCAAATGGATCATTCATCATATCAACACCTCCGTTATTACGATATTGTTCGGATTGTTGACTCAATTTTTGGTAACAGTCCTGACAAATATCGATATGTCTCTTTTCGCCATTAAAATTGACGAGTAAATGAATGGTTGCCTCATTTATGTGGCAGTTTTCACATTTCATACGACTGCTCCTTTCTGAAAACAACTAAATGGTTAAGAATTATTTTTGACCTTTACTGACCATTTGTAGAAATATTATAACTCATCGTAATTTTAGTGCAAGCAATTTGATTATTTTAAAATAATAATGAAGATTTTTTGCATATTTTTTAATTATGATATGTTTTAATTAGTACCAATCGTATATAATATAAATTGAAAGAGGGAATATAATTATCGCAGATAAGAATTATACTGAATTATTAAATGACCTAAAAGACAACAAAATCAAAGAATTGGTAGTCAAACCCGACGAGTTCACTGAGTTTCAAGTTGCATATATGAACTTTGATACCAGAAAGCGCGTGATAGGGAAGGCCGATCAGAACGGTGTAATTACGTATACTTACCTATCTGATAGTGGTACCAATAGTTAAAAATGTTGAGTTTTATCACATTAATTGATATTCTAAAATTAGTATAAGAATAAAAGGAGATTTTCAAAATGGAAAAACGTCAATTTAAAGTTGTTTCTGAAACTGGAATCCATGCTCGTCCTGCAACACTTTTAGTTCAAACTGCTACTAAATTCAAATCAGAATTAAAACTAGAATACCTTGGCAACACTGTTGACTTAAAGTCAATCATGGGTGTTATGTCATTAGGTGTTGGTCAAAACGCCGAAGTAACTGTTATTGCTGATGGTCCTGACGAAAAAGATGCAATTGAAGCAATTGCTAAGTCATTCAAAGATGAAGGATTAACTGATTAATTACAAGTTATATATGGTACGTCTATTAAAATAATGAGTCAGAAATATTTTATGTTTGGTTGTCATAATAGTTCATTGTCATTATTGAACGAAAGTGGAAACAACTACATCAATAGAATTGTTCTGGCTCGTTTTTTTTATTAAAATAGATGATTATGGCATTTACATGAGTTTGCAATGCAAACTGCAAAACAATATAATTACAAATAATTAATATTAAAGGAAAGAGAGGTGCTACTATGAATATTGGAATCTTTACAGATACTTATTTTCCACAGGTCAGTGGGGTTGCCACATCCATTAAGACGTTAAAAGATCAATTGGAAAAAGATGGTCATCAGGTGTATATATTTACTACAACTGATCCTCACGTTGATAAGGCCGCATACGAAAAAAATATTTTTAGATTTTCCAGTATCCCCTTTATTTCTTTTACTGACCGCAGAATCGCGGTAAGGGGAATGATCCAAGCTTATCAAATTGCTAAGAAACTTAACTTGGACATCATTCATACACAGACAGAGTTCTCGATGGGAATCATTGGTAAGTTCGTGGCGAAGTTCTTAAGAATCCCATGTGTACATACTTATCACACAATGTATGAAGACTATTTACATTATGTAGCCAAGGGTAAGCTATTAAGACCAGTACATGTTAAAGATGCGACTTTAGCATTTTGTCACAATATGTCAGGGGTAGTGGCGCCAAGTAAAAAAGTATTAGACACGCTAGTCAGATATGGAGTAAAGAGTCCAATTAGGATTATCCCAACTGGAATCAATATCAATAAGTTTGCGGCTGAATCTGATTTTGATTTACGTAAATATTTAGGAGTAGACAAGGATGCTCCTGTGTTATTATCAGTGAGTCGTTTGGCTTACGAAAAAAACATCAAAGAATTGATTAACTCCATGCCAAAGATTTTATCCGATAAGCCATTAACACAACTTGTAATAGTTGGTGATGGACCTGCCGGAGATGATTTGAAGAAACAAGTTAATGACATGAAGCTAAATGATAACGTCAAATTTGTTGGTGAAATTAATAACGATGAGGTTTATAAATATTATCGAGATGCCGATTTGTTCGTTTCAACATCTAATTCTGAATCACAAGGTTTAACTTATATTGAAGCAATGGCTGCTGGAGTTAAAGTGGTAGTTGCATCAAGTCCGTATACTGAGGACCTATTAAGTGATAAGGCATTAGGGATGACCTTCTCAAATAAAGATGGCTATGTTTCAAGCGTATTGGAATACTTGAATCAAACTAAAGCTAAACCAGATCAATCAAAGGAAGAACTTAGACAAACTAAGTTACATGAAATATCATCTGAAAACTTTGCTAATCGAATTGTGTCTTTTTATAAGAGTGCCCAATTAGATTTCAACAAAGAATTAAGCGATGATAATGGGATAAGCGACTAGGAGGATTTATGATAAAAATAGATATGTTTTCAACTGCCGACAAGGTAAAGGGACAAGGAGTTGGTAGTGCCTATCTAGAGTTAATTAAATTAATGGAAAAGCGTTTTTCAGATGAGTTTGACATTGAAATCAATGACCCAAAGTCATCTGATATTACTCACTACCATACAATTAATCTAAGATATTACTTCTCTACTTTCCAAAAGAAACGTGGAAGAAGAATTGGATATGTGCACTTTCTACCAGAAACACTGGAAGGAAGCTTAAGCCTACCCAAGCCAATAAAATGGATTTTTTATAAGTATGTAATTGCGTTTTACAAACGAATGGAACATATTGTAGTGGTTAATCCAACTTTTATACCCAAGTTGGAAGCATATGGAATTAATCGTGATAAAATTACTTACATTCCAAACTTCGTTAGCAAGAAGGAATTCTATCCATTCACCAAAGACGAAAACCTTGCTGCTAGAAAAGAACTTGGCATCGATAAAGACAAGTTCGTAGTAGTGGGAACTGGTCAGGTGCAAACAAGAAAAGGAATTCTCGATTTTGCTAAATTAGCCGAAGAAAACCCAAATGTCGAATTTATATGGGCAGGCGGTTTTTCTTTTGGTAAAATTACTGATGGATACAAGAACCTAAAATCATTGGTTGATAATCCACCTGCAAATCTTAAATTTCCAGGAATCGTGGATCGTGATAAATTAGTTCAATACTACAATGTTGCTGATTTATTTTTACTACCATCATTTAACGAACTATTCCCAATGTCAGTGTTGGAATCTTTCTCTTGTGGTACTCCAGTAATGCTAAGAAGTTTAGATTTATATAAAGAAATCATCAGTGGTTACTATGAACCATTTACTACTTTTGAAGAAATGAACGATAGTTTACATCGCTTAATTGATAATCCAGATGAACTAAAAGAATTATCTGATAAAGCACTTGCTGCGTCTGATTACTATTCAGAAGATCATCTAGCTTCAATTTGGCATAAATTCTATAAAGGTCAGATAAAAGAGGGATAGTAATGTCGAGGAAAAATGTAATAACTTTCGTTATGATGTTTCTTATTGGAATACTAATTTTTTGGTATTTTGTAAGAGATATCAACATGGATGTATTAATTGCAGATTTTTTTACTATTAATTGGTGGTGGATTGCCGTTGCATTCCTATGTATGTTGTTGTATCTAGGACTAGAAGCGGTGGTTACAAAGACAATTGTCGATACGCAAGTTGATCACTTTACTTGGTGGGATGCAATAAGAGTCCCACTAGTTGAACAACTATTCAACGGAATCACACCATTCTCATCTGGTGGACAACCAGGTCAGTTATATGTAATGGTTCAAACCGGTGTGGATGCAGGTAAGGCCAGTTCAACTTTATTGATGAAGTTTGTTGTCTTTCAAACGATGATAGTAATTAACTTCATTTTGAGTCTAATTGTTGGTTTTCAATATGTTGAAGAAAAGCTTCATTACTTAGCTTGGCTGGTATTGTTTGGCTTCTTCGTTCACCTATTTGTCATTGTCGCCTTGTTATTAATCATGTATTGGTATACATTTACTAAGAAACTGGTTGATAATTTGGTAAAACCGCTTAAAATCTTTATGAAGGATGAAAAATATTTTTCATTTAAAGAAATGTTAGACAACAAAATTGATACATTCCATATGGAAAGCATCAGAATTGCCAAACAATGGAAGCTAATGTTAAAGATTATAGTTATTACTTTCTTCCAACTAGCTTTCTACTACCTAATTCCATATTTCATTATCTTGGCATTAGGATTTGATCAAGTTAACATTATTATGATTGTTAGCTTACACGTATTAATATTTATGATAATCTCACTATTCCCAATCCCAGGGGGAGCTGGGGGAGCAGAGTACAGTTTTGAAACTCTGTTCAAGAGTTTTATCACCAATAACACAAAGTTAATTCTCGCGTTAATTGCTTGGCGCTTGATAACTTATTACTTAGGAATGATTTTAGGGGCGGTTGCATTCTTTATTCGTCCCAATAAGATTGATAAGTAAATTTACTAACACTTTATATTTTTTATTTTGGAGGCATAGAAATGTCTAGTCATATTAAGAACACCAGAAAGTTCTTTAATACAAAATTTGGCTTTTTTGTATTAATCGTGGCATTATTCTGGTTGAAAACATATATTTCATACCGTATTGATTTTACCTTAGGTGCAAAGGGTGGCATTCAACAATTCCTATTGGCTGTTAACCCACTTCCTGCAGCATTACTAATTTTTGGGATTGCTTTGTACTTTAGAGGTAAGTTAGCTTATTGGTTAATGATTATCATTGATTTAATTGAATCAATTTGGATTTTTGCCAACGTTTTATATTACCGTGAATTTTCTGACTTTCTATCATTTGGAATTATCAAAGGTTCAGGTACTGTTCAAAATAACCTTGGTAAGAGTTTAGCTGAAATCCTACATCCATTAGATTTCTTCGTATTTATTGATATCATTGTATTGATTCTATTATTACTATTTAAAGTAATTAAGGTCGATCATTCTCCATTTAAAAAGAAGAACGCATTTGCGATTACCGTCTTATCTTTAGTATTGATGTTTGCTGAATTTGGTGTATCTAATGCAGATAGATCAGGCCTATTAACAAGAACTTTTGATAATAACTACATTGTTAAATACCTTGGTTTAAATGAATACGCTGCATTTAATGCATATCAGACACACAAGGAAAGCCAAACAAGAGCTGAAGCTAAACCATCTGATTTAAATAGTGTACTTACATATCTAAAGCATAACCGTAGTAAGTCTAATATTGAATACTATGGTAAGGCTAAGGGTAAGAACGTATTCATTATTCACTTGGAAAGTTTCCAACAATTCTTAATTGATTACAAAGTGGACGGTAAGGAAGTAACTCCAAACCTAAACAAGTTCTACCATAACCAAAATACATTATCATTTGATAACTTCTATCACCAAGTAGCACAAGGTAAAACATCTGATGCTGAAATGATGCTAGAAAACTCACTATTCGGTCTACCAGAAGGATCAGCAATGGTAACTTATGGTACCCAAAACACATACCAAGCTGCACCAGCTATCTTAGCTCAAAAGGGTTACAGTACTGCTGCATTCCATGGGGATGTTCCAAGTTTCTGGAATAGAGATAATGCATACAAGTCATGGGGATACCAATACTTCTTCGATTCAAACTATTACACCGAAAAACCATCATACAGTGTTGGTTATGGTTTGAAAGATAAGATATTCTTTAAGGATGCTGCTCAATACATCCAACAATTACCACAACCATTCTATGCAAAACTAATCACATTAACTAACCATTACCCATACGAATTGGATAAACAAAACGTATCATTCCCAGCAACTAAGACTGGTGATAATACCGTTGATCCATACGTACAAACTGCTCATTACTTAGACCAAGCCTTTGGTGAATTTATGAATTACCTAACTAAGACAGGTCTAATGAAGAACAGTATGATTGTGTTATACGGTGATCACTATGGTATATCAAATAACCATAGACCAGCTATTGCTCAATTACTACACAAGAAGTCTATTAACAGCTTCGATTTAGCACAATTCCAAAAGGTTCCATTTATGATTCACATGGATGGACTAAAGGGTGGAATTGACCACACTTATGGTGGAGAAATTGATGTATTACCAACTCTATTGCATCTATTAGGTGTAAAGGATGATAATACTATCCAATTTGGTAATGACTTGTTATCTAAGAAGAGAAACCAAGTTGTTGCATTTAGAAACGGAGACTTTGTATCTCCTGAATACACAGTAGTAGGTGGAAGCGTATACCTAACTAAGACTGGTAAACAAATTACACCAAACAAGAAGCAAACTGCTGAAATCAAGAAGATGCAAAACCATGTTACAACTGAACTATCTCTATCAGATAAGGTAGTTCTAGGTGACTTACTACGTTTCTACAACCCTAAGGACTTTAAGAAGGTAGACAAGAAGTCATACAGCTACAAGTATGCTGATGGAATGAAGCTTCTTAAGGAAATGGATAAAAAGAAGAAGACTGATCTATTAAATAAGTTGAAGAAGAAAGATACTTTAGACTTATACAAGACAGACGCACCTGAATTAAAATAGTTTCAAAATAAAAGGACGACTTTGAAAGTCGTGAACTGAACCCCTTGAGTTGGAGAAATCTAACCTAAGGGGTTCTTTTATGTTTTCTAAAGAATTAAAATTAGCTG
>NZ_BOLX01000018.1 GCF_016861915.1 Apilactobacillus nanyangensis
GCTAATTTTAATTCTTTAGAAAACATAAAAGAACCCCTTAGGTTAGATTTCTCCAACTCAAGGGGTTCAGTTCACCCACAAAATGTGGGATTTTTTTAGTTTATAAAATTGGTGAGAATAAGCGACTGAATACTTGTTTGAATTTCAACCAACGTGATTGTTTTTCAAAGTCCGCATAAGTCATTAATTTACTGCTTCTAATGTCGTTAACGTAGATTGAGTGTAATTGTTCAGCCAATCCTTCGTCGTAGATAAACGCGTTAATTTCGAAGTTTAATTTAAAACTTCTAAAGTCCATGTTGGCGGAACCAACGGATGCGATTTTACCATCGACTAGAACGGTCTTGGCGTGAATAAATCCATCTTCGTAGAAGTAAATTTTGACACCATATTTTGATAATTGTTTTGCATAGTATTGCGTTGCACGATATACAAATGGGTGATCAGGCATGCATGGCACCATGATTCTAATATCGACACCCGACATAGCTGCTGTTCTGATAGCGTCTAGTGCACTATCGTCTGGAATCAAGTAAGGTGATTGAATCCAGCAGTAGTTCTTGGCATTTTGAATCATCTTGATGTAACCCAATTTAATTTGTTGTAAATCAGAGTTGGGACCACTTGATACGACTTGGATATTGGTAGAACCTTCTTGATATACCTTAGGGAAGTAGAAACCTTTAGTTTCTTTCACATCAATCTTGTGTTCCATATCGGTAACATTCCAGTCCAAGATAAATTGGGCTTGTAGGTGATGAACGGCTGAACCGGCGATTCTCAAGTGAGTATCACGCCAGTTTCCGAACTTCTTCTTACGACCTAGGTATTGGTCTCCAATGTTAAAACCACCGATGTATCCGTACTTACCATCGATAACCACAATCTTTCTGTGATCTCTAAAGTTCAAACGGAAGTCCATTACGGCTGAGTGGGTGTGTAGGAATGGTTCTACAAATCCACCGGCTTCACGCAATGGGTCGAAGAAATGGTGCTTGTTTCCCATTGAACCCCAACTATCATAGATAACGTGGATTTTAACGCCTTCTTTAGCCTTCTTAATCAACTCTTTTAAAACACGATGACCAATTCTGTCATCATAGAAGGTATAAAATTCAATGTTAATTGAACTTTTCGCGTTTTTAATATCGGAAATGATGCAATCAAACAAGTGATTACCTTCAGTGAATACCTTAACGTGGTTTCTTCTAGATAGGTCAGTTACATCTGAGGTCTTGAACAACTTAACAAGCGTTCTATATGAGTATGAGACCTCATCAGCTCTGATTTTTTCTGGATTGTTATGTATTTTGCTTTGTTCTTTTAGGATGTCATACATCAACTTATTGTCTTTGTATTGAAAACGGAATAAGCGTTTCTTAGGTAGTTTTCTACCAACGAATGCATAAATCATAAAGCCAAGCACAGGTAGGAATGAAAGGACTAATAACCATGCCCATGTAGCGGCAATATCACGTTCTTCTCTAAAGACTGTAATCAATGCCAAAATTTCATTAATTAAGACAATGAAATATAGGATGTTTAAAAGCATAATTATCCCTCCTCTAAGCTTAATATAGCATAATTATAGCACAATATATTTCGCTTTTAGTTCATCATGATATACTATAAACATATAAATCTAAGGAGGTTAGACTATGACGTCGACAATCGAGCTTAGAAACACCCTAACTTTGGACTATGAAGTAGGGCCATTCATCTCACTAATTGTTTCATTTAACGAAATTAGTAACAAAAATAATTATTTAAATTTAATCGAAACTGTGAAAGCAGAATTCATTAAAAAACACGACGAAAATATCTGGCCAAGATACGAAAGAAAGTTAAGAAGATTCAACTTTGATCGCGCAAAACACATCGGAAATGGTTCTGGTGTTGCACTATACGTTAGTTTTAAGGCTATCCATTCCTTTGACTTAACCCAACCAGTTAAGACCCAAATTTCAATTGATGACACCATGAACGTGGCTCAATTAATCAAAGAAATTGAAAGCCAACTTCACTACCGCGTTTTAATCCTACGTGATAATGACTTCAAACTACTACGTGTTGATAATGGTCATTTTAGTATCTTAAATCTAGTGAACAAGCCAATTCCAGTCCTTGTAAATAACGATAAAAACAAGTACTTCGTGTTGGTAAAAGAATACCTAAGCGATTTATTTGATGACGATGACTACCTACAAACAGTAGTGGTTTCCAGCGAAGAAAATCGTAAGTTATTCAACGAATTAACTGACCAAAAGACATTTGCTAAAGACATCGTAAGTAATGTTGATATGAACGATCTTGGTCCTGATAAGATTTCTGAAATGATTGATGAATTGAACCAACAATTCTTTGATAAGTTAGCAAACGACAACAAAATTAAATACGAAAAAGCTAGCGATCACCACTTAGTCGCAACCGATTTACGCGATATCATTTCAAACGCCCTATCCGGTAAGATTGATACTCTATACATTAGCGAAGAAAGCTACAACAAGACTTTAAACGATTTAGCAATCACTACCATTGGTTTCGCAGGAAACGTTCTACTACTTCCAAAGAGCCAAATGCCAATGAACTTGGACTACGCTGCAATCACATTGAAGTTTTAATGCAATAAAAAAAGACCTAGATTTCTAGGTCTTTTTTTGTTTTGGTTATTCTACATAACCATGTGAGAAGTCCCAACTACCAACTGGGTTAAAGGTAACACCATTGACGTTAGTCTTTAATGCAACTGGGTTAGATGTTTGGTAGAAAGGTACCGCACCTACTTCTTTGTTTACTAGCTTACCTGCCTTAACTAAATCATCCCATCTCTTAGCTGGGTTATTAGCGTCTACAGTGTTTGACTTGTTGATGTAGTTATCAAATTCAGCATTTTGCCACTTACTAAAGTTGATTGAACTATTTGATGTTCTGATACTCAAGGCTGAGATTGGATCAGCATAACCTGGGTCCCATCCAGTTACTACTAAATCAAAGTTGCTGCTAAATAATCTTGAGATTCTTTGTTGGCGAGGAAGGTTAACGTTGCTTACTTTCAATCCAGGTAATTTTTGGAATTCAGCTTGTAAGTATTCAGTTGTTGCCTTAGCAACATCGGTATCGTCGTAGGTTAAGGTTAGGTTCAAAGACTTCTTACCGACTTCTTTTAGTCCTTCCTTCCATAGCTTCTTAGCTTTGTCTAAGTTGTAATCAGCAGTTCCTTTTACATATGCTGCTGCAGCATAATCCTTGCCCTTGTAGTTAGCTAGACCATCAGCAACAAATCCCTTGGTTGGGTTTGAGCCATCCCCTAATACATCTGTTACATAGTCCTTTCTATCGATTGCTAAAGATAGTGCTTCTCTTAGTTTTAAGTTCTTAAATTCAGGATCTTTTTGTTCATTTAATTCTAAATAGTTTGAATACATAGTTTTGTACGTATGTAATTCTTTAGAACCCTTAAAGTTCTTTACTTGTTGTTTTCCAGAAAGTGAAAGTTCGTCCAATGAACCAGTTTGATATTCATTTAGGCCTGTTTGTTGGTCTTTTACAACCTTCATGTTTACCTTGTTCAAACGAACAGTTGAGGCATCGTAATATTTTTTGTTCTTAGCTAATGTCCAAGAATCGTTGGTTCCTGTCCATCCTGTAACGGTAAATGGTCCGTTGTATACTTGTGTGCTGCTTGAAGTACCGTATTTCTTACCGTACTTAACAGCAACCTTTTTATCTTGTGGGAAGAAGGCGGAACTAGTCAAAAGTTTCTTAAAGTATGTTTGTGGTGATGATAATTTAACCACGAAAGTGTATTTATTTGGTGCACTAACCCCTAGTTTGTCGGGACTTAGTTTACCGGTGCTAACTTCTTTGTAGTTAAGTAAGTGATCCATTAAATATGCATCTTGAGAAGCGGTCTTTGGATCGACAGTTCTTTGGAAACCATAGACGAAGTCGGCGGCAGTAACGGGGTCGCCATTGCTCCATTTTGATTTTCTCAAATCAAATGTATATGTCTTTCCATCCTTTGATACCTTCATGCTCTTAGCCACGCCATATTCATATTTGTTGGCTGATGGACTAAAGAATAAACCTCTATCGACATTATTTAATGTTGTGGAACTAGTGATATCAACACATTTTGATGGATCCAAAGTGATTAGATTCGCGTTTTGCATCCAGTTTAATGATTGAGTTTTCGCACCCTTTGATTGGGATGATGAATTACCACATGCTGCAAGTGATAATGTGACTGTTGCTAAAAATGGTAGTAGTAATAATTTTGATTTTTTCATATTCGATTCCCCCTAGTACACCTTTTGGCCAAGTTTATATACAGATTTATCTGCTTGTTGAACGGCTTTAACGTCTGCCAATGGATCGTTTTCTAGCACTAAGAAATCGGCATACTTGCCGGCTTCCAATGTTCCATAATCATCCAAGTGCATTAGTTCAGCTGAATGTCTTGAAGTAGATAATGCTTCAAAATTAGTGAAGCCTTCTTTTTCGACCATCAATTGAAATTCAACCGGTGTTTTAGAAAAATCGTTGTAAGGAGTACCAGCGTCTGTCCCTAAGGTAACCTTTACACCACTTTCCTTAGCGTGGCGAACGTTTTTGTAGATGTCGTTTAGGGCATTCAAAAGTTTATTTAGTTCCCACTTTGGTAGTGTGTCTTTACCATATTCGGCAATGCACCAAGCAGAAACTAGTGTAGGTGTTAGGTAGGTATTATGTTCTTTCATCAACACGATTTCTTCATCGTTAACATAAAAACCATGTTCCACTGAATCAACTCCCGCCTTGATGGCGTTCATGATTCCGGGATTTCCTTCGGCATGAGCTGCAACTACGGCGTGCTTGTTGTGACTTTCGTATACGGCAACTTTTAGTTCTTCTAAGGTTAATTGTGCTTCGTCCATGTAGTCACCAGGTGACATCACACCTCCGGTAGCCATGACCTTGGTACATTGGGCACCATGTTTAAAATTATTTCTAACTGCTTTTCTCATTTCGTCTGGAGAATCTACGGTTACTCCACTATGAGGTGCATCCCCGTGTCCACCAGTCATAGTCAAAGCTCTACCAGATGCCATCATTTCAGGCACCTTAGTCAATTTATTAGTTCTTTGTAGTTTAGCTAATGTTGCATCTAAACCATAAAGGCTACCGCATTCTCTTACATATGTAACCCCTGATTTAAGTAGCGCTCTTAGACTGTCTACCGCACGGACAGTTGCGGTAGTTTGATCAGCGTCAGGATTTCCGTCGGATGTATCTGAGTCTAAAGTGATATGGGTGTGACAATTTACCAATCCTGGCATTACAAATTGACCTTTTAGATCGACTTGTTTGTCACTGTCTTGTTTTGTCGCGTCTTCACCGAATGCTAAAAACTTTCCGGTGTCTTCATCAACTAACATTGATGTGTTTTTGTATGTCTTATCTTCAAATCCGTTAAATAAATTGAAGTTTGTATATAGAGTTTTACTCATGATTAAATCCTCCTAAAGTTAACACCTCAAGGGATAAATCATAGATAGCAACTGCAGTTTTCTTAAAACTATGTATGTTTACCGCCTAATATTGGCGTTATTGTAAAAATTTAAACTAGTTACGATTCGCATTTAAAATGCCACTAATGTCAGATTTCATTTCCATCACCTCCTTAAATTGAGCAAATAAAAAAGCGCCCCAATTTCGCATACACGAAATAAAGGGCGCTTGCGCGCGGTACCACCTTTTTGTTATATCGATTCAAAATTAATTTTATAAAGATAAACGATATATCTCAAACAAACCCGTTGATTTGCAGATTCTGTAATGGGAATTCCCAGCCGAGACTACTTTATTTGCCTGGCAGCTCATAGATGATTTTCATTTCAAACATTGTTAATCCCTTTCACCAAACGGAATCTCTCTAAAAACGTGGTCCGAAATTACTCTTTCTATTCTTCGCTTTTGTATTTATCTTTAATCGTATTCTAATACTTTTATAATGATTGTCAAACTAAATGTCTAATTTTTCGTAAATATTTCTATATTTTTGCAATTAGTATCCCTTATGTGAGATACTATCATAGGTGTTACATGAATTTTTTCTGTAACCCCCATTTAATGACATTATAAATGAAAAAACTACACACGTTTTTAGATGTTTGTACTAGAATAATCTAAACGCATTATCTGAATTAGGAGAGGATTTTTTAACAATGTCAGACATACAACTAAGACCTATTATTAACGAATGGGCAAGAGACTTTAGCGATGAAATCGTTGATTTACATTACGTTAAAGAACAATTATCAGATGCACAATTTGATAACTTTATGAAACAAGTTAAGGCATTAGATTTATTAACTAATACCGAAGCTTACAAGATTATTTACGATGCAGCTAAAAACGATTTGGAACTAAACCACATCGATGATTTAGCAAACCGTACCAATCAACTACAACGTTTGATTGAAATTACTGGTGAATACAGCGATCAACCAAAATATGTTTTATTCGCAAACATGTTCGAAAACGCTGGTGTATCAACTGATGATACTTTCGCCCGTCTAACATATGCAGAACTTGCATTACAAGATTTTGAATAAGAAAACAAATAAGAGCGCCTAATATAGGCGCTCTTTTTATTTTTCAATCCATGGATTGTATGCTCCACCACTGATACAGGCAAAGAAAATGCCATTATCTTCAATGGATAATTCGTTAACAACATCATGAATCTTTTGAGTATCAATTGCGGAAATATGGTAGTAATTACCGTCTTTTTGAATGTCATATTCTGGTAGTTTTGATTCTAAATCTGCACTGGTTCTAACGACGTAATTCTTTTTCTTGGTAGTGTTATCCAAAGAAAATTCTTCGTTAAAATCACGTTTTAAGTGCACATTATTAGCCTTTAAATCTAAGATATCTTGCACTAAAGCGTGGGCAGTTGGAAATTCACCCGCACCCTGGCCATTAAAGGTTAGTTTACCGATTGTTGTTCCACGTAAACCGACGAAATTGTAGTTATCATGGATTCCGGCTTCAATTTGTCCGGGAGTATATAAAGTTGGTTCAACCACAAAGTTAAAACTGTTGTTTTTCTTGAAACTACGACCCAGTAATTTCACGATTAAATTGTGTTTTTTAAAGTACTTAATATCCTCATCGGTAATGTTTCTAATCCCAAATTTTAATAGGTGGTCACCTGGTTTCACAAAGGTGTTGTAGGCAATGTCCACACTAATACATAATTTATTTTCGATGTCGTATCCATCGATATCTGCACTCGGATTGGCTTCTGCGTATCCTAAGTCTTGAGCATCTTTTAGGACTTTATCGAAACTTTGACCAGTCTTAGTCATAGTATCCAAAATGTAGTTACTAGTTCCGTTTAGGATTCCGTGAATCGAATCAATTTGGTCGATGCGAAGTGCTCTTTCCAAATTAATAATCCAAGGAATTCCACCACCAACGGCTGATTCAAAGTAGAATTTTACACCATTTTCTTCAGCGATTTCATCAAATTCTTTCAAGTTTCTCGCCACGACCGCTTTGTTAGCTGTCACAACGTTCTTGCCATGTTTTAATGCATCGATGATCATTGTCTTAGCGGGTTCTAGTCCACCTAGTACTTCCACGACTACATCGACTTCTTCATCATTTAAAATCGTTGCGTAATCATCCACAAATAGTTCGTTTTGATTCACCTTTTCCGGACGAACAAATACATATTTGACTGATAAATCCTTTTCAAATGGATGCAAAGCGCTGTCTTGAATAATCTTTAAGACTCCACTTCCGACGGTACCATGACCTAAGATTGCAATTTTCATAGTGCAAGCCTCCTTTTTTGCTTTGGCTTTATTATATCTTATTTAGCGGATTCTACCGCGGTTAATTTTTTCGCCTTAGCAAATGCTTGCTCTAAATCTGCAATTAAATCTTCTGGATCTTCCAGTCCGACTGATAAACGAACCAGTTGTGGTGTGATACCAACCTTGTTTCTTTCTTCAACCGGTAATTCAGCATGAGTCATGTAGTATGGAAGTTCAATCAAGCTTTCAACTGAACCTAAACTAACCGCTAACCAGATTAATTCTGGACTGTTGACAAACGCCTTTGGATCAACCTTATCGCTTAATTCAAAAGTAATCACTCCACCGTATCCTTTTAGTTCAGTTCTAGCGACCTCATCAGTTTCATCACCTGCTTGTCCTGGATAGTAAATGTGAGCAACTTCGTCTGTTTTTGATTCTAAATATTCCAGTACTTTTTGGGCATTTTGAATGTGTCTGTCCAGACGAACCGACAATGTTTTAATTCCACGAATTACTAACATACAATCCTCTGGAGCTAAGATGCCACCGACTGCGTTTTGACAAAAATACAATTTATCAGCGACTTCTTCGTTATTGGTAACAACGAGTCCAGCAATCACGTCAGAATGACCACCTAGATACTTAGTGGCTGAATGGATGACAATGTCTGCACCCAATTTCAATGCTTGTTGTAAATATGGGGTTAAAAATGTGTTATCAACGATTGTGAAAATGCCATGTTTGTGGGCGATTTCTGCAACGTGTTTTACACTCGTAACTTTCATAAATGGATTATCGATGGTCTCAAAATAAATCGCCTTAGTATTAGGCTTAATCGCACTTTCGACGTCTGCTAAATCTTGAGTATCAACTTGGGTAAATTCGATATCCAAATTCTTTAAGTAGTCGTTAATCAAACGGAAAGTTCCTCCGTAAATATTCTTGCTAACGACGATGTGATCACCAGGTCTAAATAGTGTAAAGACCGCATGGATAGCAGCGCTTCCTGATGCGTATGCAAATCCGTGTTTAGCTTCTTCCAAACACGCAATTTGATCTTCTAAGTACTCTCTTGTGGGGTTCAAAGAACGTGAATAGTCATACTTATTTTCCCCATCGATATCTTTAAAGGCATATGTAGTGGATTGGTATAGTGGAACATTCACTGCGCCCGTACAGTTATCGTGAAGATTGTTTAATCCTTTTCCGTAAACTAATTTGGTGTTAAATCCTGTCATAATAAATCATCCTTTCAAAATTTTTAAATAAAAAAATCCCGCAGTCTCAAAGAGACTACGGGACGTCGGCACGTGTTACCACCCTGAATTTAAGCAGCCATCACTGACTACTACTCAACAAGTACATTAATCATAGAGGTCAGATGATTAAGATACTCTGACGCGGTAACGGGCGCACCCGAATTAGACTTACCAAAGATCGCCTAATTACTGTAATCAAAGACCATTTTCAGATTATCCGCCACGCCGAATTTCACCAAGCATCGGCTCTCTTATCGAGGCTTATAAACCTTACTCATCTCTGCAAAGTTTTTTGGTTAATTTGATTGACTCGAAGTTTACTCGTTAAATTTTGTTTGTCAAACAAGATATTCTAATTTTTGATGCAAAAAAAGTGTCTAAAAGATAGTATATAAACTTTTTTAAAATTATTTTTATTAATTTTTTCTAATAAAAATTTAATTTAACTGTTGACATTAGAAAAAACTAGGACTATCATTCAAAGCAACTTAAATATTTCAGGCGTTGAAGAGAAGAGTAACTCAAAACGATCGATTCAAAGTGAGCATCGGATAGTGAAAAGGTGCAATTGATTGTGAGTCACAGATGAGCTCTGAGTCATGATCGATAGTGCAAGCTAGAAATCCGGCAGGAACCGATACCTTCCCAGACATGTTAGTGTCGTTGAGGCTTTATTAGCAATAATAAAGCGAAGTTGGGTGGTACCGCGAAAGCTTTCGTCCCATGTATTTAGTTATACATGGAGCGAGAGCTTTTTTTGTTATAAAAAATAAAGGAGGTAAGGCCTATGGGTTGTATAAACATCCTATCTGGCTATTCACAAAATAGTAATCAAACAGTTGATGATTCCCTAGATATTTTGGTGTTAAACCTAATGCCTAATCGGCTTGAAACAGAACACCAAATTATCGATTTACTTCAACAAACCGACCTAAACATCAATTTAAATTTCTGTCGCATGGCCAGTCACCATATCAAACACTTTGATCCAGAAATTATCGAAAAATACGTCACAACCAAAGATGTTTTAAAAGATCATTTTGATGCCCTAATCGTAACCGGAGCACCGCTAGATAGAAAACATTTTAATGAGGTCGACTACTGGAATGAATTCGTTGATTTCATCAATTGGCGTAAGACCCATGTCGACACCTGCCTATTCAGTTGTTGGGCCGCTTGGGCCGCTGGAACAATCGATGGTGTCTTAACCGGCAAACAGTTGGACCAAAAGATTTACGGTGTTTATACAACCAATGGCATTACGATGCCACAATCTCGTTACTTCACCATTCCAAAAGAAAACGTTAAGGCAACTGTGCTAGCCGGAAACGACACCATCGGCGCTACTTTAATTTTTGATTCAAACACTAATTCATACTACGTCACTGGTCATCTGGAATACGGGACGAAAACTTTAGCTGAAGAGTATTTTCGCGACATCAAAAATGGTTTGGACACACAAAAACCAAACAACTACTTTGATAATCAAGATCATCCCATCAACACCTGGCATACGGATGCAACCACCTTTTACATCAATTGGTTAAACCAATTTACATCATCAAAATAAATAGATATTGAGCAGATAAGTAAGTTTATCAAACGTTAACAGAGAGCTTTGATTACGCTGAGACAAAGCACGTAAGGAAACTGAAAATGGTCTAGGAATTATCTATCGCCGTGAGTATTTGACAAACGACGTTCGGGTACGCCCGTTATCGCGTAGGAGTATTTCTTATGAAGTACTTATTGAGTGTAATGCAGTGATGCATTACAAAATCAGGGTGGTAACACGAAGATTTCGTCCCGTAGTCTACATAGACTGCGGGATTTTTTTATTCACCCATCAAATAAATTTTTATTTACCTGAGGAGGTAACATTATGAGTACAAGTATTATTGGATTCCCACGAATTGGGGAAAATCGTGAATTAAAACGTGCAACAGAAAAATATTGGAAAAAAGAAATTGATCAAGACGAACTATTAAAGATTTCCGATGAACTAAAGGAAAAGAATTGGCAAATTCAAGCAGACGCCAATTTAAGCCTAATCAGTGCTGGTGATTTTTCATTCTTCGACAATGTCTTAGATGCCACTACCCTATTGAACATCACCCCTAAACGCTATTCAGATTTAGGATTAAACCAATTAGATGAATACTTCGCCCAAGCCCGTGGTTACCAAGACGATAACCATTCTGTAAAGGCACTACCAATGAAGAAATGGTACAACACTAACTACCACTACATCGTCCCAGAAATCGACGATGATACAGAAATTAAGCTAGTTGAAACTAGATTCTTCGACGATGTGAAAAAGGCCACTGCTAAACACAGTAACGTTAAGGCTTCATTAATCGGTCCATTCACCATCATAAAACTTAGCCGCTACGTTGGTAACAAATCAGCACAAGACTTTATTGAACCAATCGTTGAAGCATACAAGGATATCTTCTCTCGACTAAATGAAATCGACATCAAGTGGCTACAAATTGATGAACCATCCCTAGTATTTGATTTAACTGCCGAAGATAAGAAACTATTCGATGACCTATACACTCGCATCTTAGCTATTCCTCATGACTTCAAGATTAATCTTCAAACCTACTTTGGAGATGTTCGTGATATCTATGAAGACTTAAACAAACTACCATTCGATGGTCTTGGTTTAGACTTTTTGGAAGGTAAACAAACTTTGGATTTAATCAAAAAATACGGTTTTGATGACAACAAGGTATTATTTGCCGGGGTTGTTAACGGTAAGAATATCTGGCGTAACGAATACAAGAAAACAATTGAACTTTTGAAGAGTTTACCAGTTAAAAACATTGTCATTTCAACTTCCTGTTCACTTCTTCATGTGCCATACACCGTTGAAAATGAAACAGAATTGAACCCAGAACTAAAACAACACCTCGCCTTCGCATACCAAAAGTTAGACGAATTACACGACTTAGACGAAAGCTTCTTCAATGGCAACACTGAACTACTTGATGCAAACGAAGCATTATTCAAAAACGTTAACCACCCTAAGGACCCAGCGGTTACAAAACGTATCGCTTCTCTAACCGATGCCGATTACACCAGATTACCAAAACGTGCTGAACGTGAAACCATCCAAAAAGATGAATTCCACTTACCAGATCTTCCAACCACTACCATCGGCTCATTCCCACAAACCAAGGATGTTAGAAAGAACCGTTCTCTATACAAACACCATGAAATTGATAAGAATCAATATGATCAATTCAACAAGGACAAGATTAAGCGCATCATCGAATGGCAAGAAGAAGCCGGTTTTGACGTCTTAGTCCACGGTGAATATGAACGAAACGACATGGTGGAATACTTCGGTGAAAACCTAGAAGGTTTTGCATTTACCAAAAAGGCTTGGGTTCAATCATACGGTACCCGTGCCGTTAAACCACCAATCATCTGGGGTGACGTTAGTCGTAGAAACCCAATCACAGTTGCTGCTTCTACATATGCCCAAAGCTTAACCGACAAACCGGTTAAGGGAATGCTTACAGGTCCCGTTACTATCTTCAACTGGTCATTCCCACGTGAAGATATCCCTGCAAAGGAATCAGTAACCCAAATTGCACTAGCAATCCAAGATGAAGTATTAGATCTTGAAAAACACGGCATCAAGATTATTCAAATCGATGAAGCCGCCCTACGTGAAAAGCTTCCACTACGTAAGAGTGACTGGTACAAGGAATACCTAGATTGGGCAATTCCAGCATTCAAATTGGTTCATAGTAAGGTCCAACCAACTACTCAAATCCACACTCATATGTGCTACAGCGAATTTAATGACATTATCAAGTCCATCGATAACATGGATGCCGATGTTATTTCATTCGAAGCATCACGTTCTGATTTATCAATCATCGATAAGTTAAAAGCCAATAACTTTGAAACAGAAGTCGGCCCTGGAGTTTACGATATTCACTCTCCACGTGTCCCTAGTCAATCTGAAATCTACAACGTTATCAGTGACATCCTAGCTAAGCTTCACGAAAGTAAGGTTTGGATTAACCCGGACTGTGGTCTAAAGACCCGTGGTGAATCAGAATCATTCGCTAGTCTAAAGAACTTCATCGCCGCCGTTCAACAAAAACGCGGAGAGTTGGGATAACATGAGTTTAAAAGATACATTTAAGAACAAAACGGTGTTCTCACTTGAGGTTTACCCCCCAAAGACACCGGAAGGAACTAAAAAATTAGTGAACGCCCTTACTGGAATTAAAAGAATCAAACCGGATTTCATTTCCATTACCCTAGGTGCTGGCGGTTCACAAAATAACAACGCTTTGGAACTATCCAGCATGATTCAAAATGATTTGAATATTCCTGCCATGGCCCACATTCCAGGAATTTATCGTTCCAAAAAAGACGTCGCTGAATTTTTGAAGCAATTAAAACAAAACAATATTAATAACGTATTAGCCCTTCGTGGTGACATCAATCCAGACGAAACGCCTGTTGGTGACTTTAATCACGCTTCTGAATTGGCAGAATTTATCAAACAACAAGGTGATTTTGATATCACCGGTGCCTGCTACCCCCAAAAGCATCCCGAATCAGTCGATTTAGTGGATGATACCCTTCATTTAAAAGAAAAAGTAGACAACGGTGTCGGTCATTTAATCACCCAAATGGTCTTTGATAATCAAGCGTTCTACGACTTTCGTCAGCGTTTGAAACTGGCCGGCATTAACGTGCCAGTAGAAGTCGGCATCATGCCCTGTACCAACTGTAATCAGATTAAACACATTACAGAATTATCTGGGTTAAAAATGCCGCAAAAGTTTGTCGACATCATGAATAAATATGCCAACAATAAAGAAGCGATGCGTGATGCCGGAATCGCCTATGCAGTTGATCAAATCGTTGATTTAGTTGCCAACGGCGTAGATGGAATTCACCTATACACTATGAATAACACTTACGTCGCTAAAAAAATTTGGGAAGCCACCCACTCCTTATTTGAAGCAACAAGCTATCAACTCCAACATCCCTCCCTATCTGGCAGCGATAACCAATAAAAAAAGCGAGTGAACATATTCGTTCACTCGCTTTTTAGTTGCGCAGATTCTGCGATAATAGTATTTAAATAAAATGAATGAATGGACGACCGCCAGCGACGATTAATCCAATCACAATTACTAGTGCGAAAACTAGGATTAAGCTCATCACCAATCCAACAGTTAACGACTTTTTAGTCTTTTGGGCATAGGCCATTTCAATCAAGCCAATTAAGAAGATGGCTGATAAAACCTTCAAAATCGTGAACATGGCATCGCGTTCAAAGGCTTTGCTAAATAGTACAATTCCCGTCACGATGAAGACTAGATAAGACACTCTAGTGGCCATCATGTAAGGCTTAAAGTTATTCTTTTTACATAGCGCGGTAATCACCAAAGCGATTAGTAGTACCGCAAAAATTAAGTGAATCCATAAAAACATGGTTTCATATTCCCCCGTTTATTTTTCTTTGTGTTCGTAATCTTGATCAATTTCAGATTCATCAACAAACAAAGTTCCGTCAGGGTTACGTAGTGGTGTTAATGTACTTCCGTATCCACCGTATTCGACACCAGTTCTTTGGTCGATGTAAATGGATACTCCTGTAAATGATTCTTCTACTAGTTTAAAACGTTTAGACAATTGATTTCCTCCTCGGATTAATTCAAAATGTGTCATGTTTAGTTTTATTGTACAAAATAAAATGAGAATAATCAAAAAGACCAACATATATGTTGGTCTTTTTACGTATTTATAAACAGATTAAATCATTTTACTTAAAAAACGTTGGGCATTAGGGGTTTTAGGATTTTCGAAGAAGTCTTTAGGTGCTTGTTTTTCTTGAATCTTGCCTTCATCCATAAACCAAATTTCGTCTGAAACATTCTTAGCGAATTCCATTTCATGAGTAACGATAATCATGGTCATGTCCTTCTTAGCTAAGTCTTGCATAACACTTAGTACTTCACCAACTTTTTCAGGGTCCAATGCTGAAGTTGGTTCATCGAATAGAATTACTTCAGGATCCATGGCTAATGCACGTACGATTGCGATACGTTGCGCTTGTCCACCTGATAAGCTATCTGGGTATACGTTTGCCTTATCATCTAGGCCAACGGTCTTAAGTAGTTCGTGCGCCTTTGCTTCGGCGTCTTCCTTACTCATCCCTTTAACCTTGATAGGCGCTAGTGTGATGTTATCGATAACTGTCTTATTTTCAAACAAGTTAAAGCTTTGGAACACCATTCCGATATGGGTTCTTAATTGAATTAGTTCCTTTTCAGAACTACTTACTAGGTCTTTACCATCCAATAGAATCTTTCCAGAAGTTGGTTCACCTAGCATGTTAATGCAACGAAGGAAGGTACTCTTACCGGCACCAGAAGGACCCAAAAGTGAGATTACTTCACCCTTGTGGACTTCAGCATTGATGTCAGAAAAGATGGTATTATTTTTGAATTTTTTGGTTAAATTTTCAATTTTAATCATTGGTTCCATGGCTAATCTTCCCTTCTAAGTGTTTCATGATTCTAGAAATTGTAAATGTGATTACGAAGTAAATAATCATAATGACAGCGATTGGTGCGACACCTAAGTAGGTATCAGCTTGGACAGCTCTCATTTGATACATTAGTTCTCCAACCCCAATTACGGATGCTAGTGAACTATCCTTAATCAACGTTACTAGTTCGTTACCAAGTGCAGGCCAGATGTTCTTGAAGGCTTGTGGTAACACGATGTATTGCATTGATTGTTTCTTGGATAGACCAAGTGATAATGCTGCTTCGCTTTGACCATCAGAGATAGAATTAATTCCCCCTCTAATGATTTCGGCGACGTAGGCTCCAGAGTTAATGGAAATAGCGATAATTCCTGAAGTTAAAGCTGGAACGTTAACGATGGTACCTAGACCAAAGTAGATGAACATAATTTGAACTAATTGAGGTGTTCCACGAATGAATTCGATGTAGCAAACGGCGATTGAGTGTAATAGCCAGTTATGACTTAATCTCATTAGAGCGAAGATTACACCTAAGATGATACCGAAGAATACTGATACCACTGAGATGATCATTGTGTATTCAATACCTGAGATAAAGAAGTTCTTGTATTGCCACATTGTTTCAAATTGTGATTGTGACTTGTTGTTAGTGATGTGTTTTGCAGCTGCTGGAACGAATTTCTTGGTGTATAGGTTATCTTTGTTAACCTTATCAATTGTATTGTTAGCAGCATTTTCTAAGCTAGTAGCACCCTTGAAGAAGGCAATCTTGTTTTGACTTTCTTGACCAGGCATCTTAGCATCAATAATCTTTAATCCTGGGTTGTGGGCTGCGTAAGCTTGTGCTACGGCAGTATCTAGAGGAATGGCTTTGATTTTTTCTGACTTCAAAGCAAGAATTAAATCATTGATGTTTTCCATTCCCTTTAGGTTAATGTTCTTGATACCCTTCTTCACAGCGTCGTATTGTACTGATCCGATTTGAGCCCCGATGGTCTTACCTTGTAGGTCCTTGTATGACTTAATTTTCTTGTCGTCGGCGCTGTTTAATACCAGACTCAATCCTGATGAGTAGTAAGTCTTACTGAAGTCAACACTCTTAGCTCTTTCAGGTGTTTCGTTCATCCCTGCAATAACCATATCAACCTTTTTGGTTTGAAGCGCAACTAGTAGTGAATCAAATCCCATTGATTTAACCTTTAGTTTCACTCCTAAATCTTTGGCGATGGCCTTACCTAATTCGATATCGGCACCATAGACCTTTGAACCACCGTTATCTTTTCCAATAAATTCATATGGAGGATAATCTGGGGCAGTTCCCATTACAATGTATCCTTTTTGCTTAATTTGTTGTAGTGAGTTATCGGAAGCTGATGCTTGAACACTTGGAACAGTTAATGCTGTCACGAATAGTGTTGCAATCATTAGCAACATGGTAATTAACACGGAATGTTTCATTTTATTCTTCATGATTCATTTCTCCCTTTAGTTTTTCTTTCGCTTTTTCAATCTGTTTATGGACTTCATTAAAACCGGTTGACCCATAACTCTTTCTTCTTTGAATTGCGACGTGTGGTTTCAAGTCTTCGTAGATGTCTTTTTCAAACAAGTCTGAATAGTTATGTAGTTGTTCTAATGATAGATCCTGTAAGTAACAATTTTCGTTTATGCATTTGGCGACTAATTCACCGGCGATACGGTGAGCTTGTCTAAATGGTAGTCCTTTAGCTGATAGGTAATCAGCTAATTCAGTTGCGTTTGAAAAGTCTTTTTCGACCGCTTGTAACATCCTGTCCTTATTGACCTTCATTGTCGCAATCATTTCGGTCATTAATTGTAGGATTGGTTCGATGTTTTCGACTGTGTCAAACACACCAGCCTTGTCTTCTTGTAAATCCTTGTTGTATGCCAGTGGCAATGATTTCATTGTCGCTAGTAAGGCGTTTAGGTGACCGTAAACAACTCCGGTTTTACCCCTAATTAGTTCACACATGTCTGGGTTCTTCTTTTGGGGCATGATTGAACTTCCGGTACTGAATGCATCTGATAATTCCACGTACTTGAATTCGTAGCTAGACCATAAGCAAATTTCTTCGCAGAGTCTTGATAAATGCATCATTAGAATAGAAGCATTGCTTAGAAATTCAATGGCAAAATCCCTATCTGATACTGCATCGATGGAGTTATTGTAAGGTGCCTCTAAATCCAACTCGCTGGCTGTAAAATGTGGGTCGATTGGAAACGTTGTTCCCGCTAAGGCCGCAGCACCAATTGGTGACATGTTGGTGTGCTTTTGGTTGAATTCAAACCTGTCGTAGTCACGATCTAACATTTCGTAGTAGGCCATTAGGTAATGGGCAAATGAGATTGGTTGAGCGTGTTGTAAATGGGTATATCCTGGCATGATGGTTTCTAAATTTTCATTGGATAGGTTAACCAATTCACTTTGAAAGCTCCTAATTAGTGCCATGATTTGTGGTAGACGTTTCTTTAGATATAAATGAAAGTCTAGTGCCACTTGATCGTTTCTTGAACGAGCGGTGTGAAGTTTTCCAGCAACAGCGCCAATTTTTTCGGTTAGCACTGTTTCGACATTCATATGAATGTCTTCGTTTTGGTAACTAAAATGAAGTTTTCCTTCATTGAATTCTTCCTTAATTTCTTTTAAACCATTCACGATTTGGTCTTTTTCGGCCTCTGTGATGATACCAACGTGGCTTAACATGGTGGCATGAGCGATTGATCCCTCGATATCTTCGTTTGCCATCTTGATATCAACATTGATTGAGGCGCCGAGCCTCAAGAATAAATCGTTGGCGTCGCCGTTAAAACGACCGCCCCATAGTTTCTCACTCATCAGATTCACCTTCTAACTTGTTTTCAACTAGTACCTTTTCCTTTGTTTGAGTCTTCATAACATCTTTCATGAAGTTTTTTTGTAAGTTCTTTTGTTTTACTTGTGATGCAACTTGAGTAGGTAGTCCCCATAGTTTGATGAAACCAACTGAAGCATTTTGATCGAATGAATCAGCTGCAGTGTAAGTAGCTAGGTCTTCGTCGTATAGTGATTCTTCTGACTTAGAAGCGACTACGTAAACGTTACCCTTGAATAACTTCACTTTAACTGTTCCACTCACTGTGTCTTGTGATGATTGGATAAATGCCTTTAGTGACTTCATCAATGGTGAGAACCATAAACCGTTGTAAGTAAGGTTAGCGATTTGTTGTTCAATCATTGGCTTGAAGTGAGCTAAATCTCTTTCCATAGTTAGGTTTTCCATTGCCTTGTGGGCCTTTAGTAATACGGTAGCACCCGGTGCTTCGTATACTTCTCTGGACTTGATTCCAACTAGACGGTTTTCGATGTGATCAATACGACCGACACCGTGTTCGCCGGCTGCGATATTAATTTTTTTGATAACGTCGACGAAGCTCATTTCAACGCCGTTAACTGCGACTGGTTTACCTTGTTTAAAAGTGATATCCATAAATTCTGGTTGGTCAGGAGTTTCTTCGATTGGTTTAGTAATATCGAAAGCATCTTCTGGTGCTTGGTTCCATGGATTTTCTAGAACACCACATTCATTAGCACGTCCCCAGATGTTTGCGTCGATTGAGTATGGAGAATCTAAATCAATTGGAATATCGATATTGTGTTTCTTAGCAAATTCGATTTCTTCTTCTCTGTTCCAGTGCCATTGACGAACTGGAGTAACCACTGTCAATTTTGGATCTAGAGAATGGATAGCTACGTCGAAACGAACTTGATCGTTTCCTTTACCGGTACAACCGTGACAGATGTATTCGGCACCTTCTTGGTGAGCAATTTCAACTAGCTTTTGACTCATTAAAGGACGAGATAGAGCTGAGCTCAATGGGTATTCGCCTTCATACATTGCGTTAGCGTCTAATGCGGTTAGTAGGAAGTCTTCTGCGAATTCGTCTAGTGCATCAACAACGTATGACTTGATAGCACCAACCTTTAATGCTTTTTCTTTAATTTGGTTTAAATCTTTATGTTCCCCGTAATCTTCACCTACGTTAATGCAGCAGGCAATTACGTCAAAACCTTGTTCAATTAACCATGCGATTGAAACTGATGTATCTAATCCTCCGGAATATGCTAAAACGATTTTCTTTGATTGTTTCATGTGAAACATCCTCCTTTTTTGTATATAAACAACGAAATCTTAATTTCTATAGAGGACGATGTAACCGCGGTACCACCTCACTTCCTAACATCCTCGCGAATGCTAGCTCATAAAGTCAATGACTTCCGCGTTAACGCCGCCGACGTTTGCTTCTACTCATTTCGAAGCTCACTCACAAGTACGATTAATCAAATGTCATTATTAACTCTCATCAACGTTAATTTCTCTGTAAATGATTGGTTTGATTAAATTCTTGATCATCATGCAAATATTTATATAAAAAAAGTCCCCTAGGAATAAATCCTAGAGGACGACTAATCGTGGTTCCACCTCAGTTTCTGACATTCTCACGAACATCAGCTCATAAAGTTTTTTCAAACTTTAACGATAACGCGTTAACGGTGAATTCTACTCATTTCGAATTCAAACTCATAGGTACGATTTAATTAATGTCATCCTTAGCTCTCACCCGGCTTTGCTAAGTTCTCTGTAAATGACTGAATTAATTAAAATTCCTAATCACTGTTTTTTAAATCTTTATTTATTTTTTGGTATAAAAAAATCCTCTTGGATAAGATATCCAAGAGGACGAATAAATCGCGGTGCCACCTCAATTCCTAGCATTCTCACAAATACTAGCTCGAGAAGTTATAATAACTTCAGCGTTAACGCCGCCAACGATTTTTTCTACTCATTTCGAAAAATAACTCTCAGGTACGATTTAATTACCGTGATACTCACTCTCATAACCGTGAGCTTCCTGTGAAACACTGAATAATTAAAATTCCTGTTCAACGTCTTATTTGATTGTCACTTATGTTAATACCTTATTAGAAAAATTGCAACACTTTAATTTTATTCTAATGAATCCCAAGGGGCTAATTCGACCGGAGATTGGCTTAACAGTGCGATTTTGTCATTAGATAAATATTTTTTATTTATTACAATTTCGTATACATATTCGTTCATCCAACCATCGTCCATGATGAAATATCCGTTGACACCATTCTTTGATCCCCACGAATTTTCCACTTTCCATTTAGTTGGTTTGTCATCGACTAAATCGACACCGGTTAATGCAGTGGCATGTGAAACATTAGCTTCATGGTATTGTAGACGTTCTTTTTTACTCATTGATAGATTAACGTCAAAAAGTTCGTCGTAATGGTATAGGTTTTCGGCTAGGAAGCCTTTTTTACGGTCAGATTGACGTGCAATGTCGTTAGCAAACCAAACGGCTTGACCGTCTTTTAATTGCGCAATTGCTGCATTTTTTAGGTTTTCCATTGGTAGATTCAAGAATTCAATCTTTCTACCATCAACCACGTTTTCTTGCGCTGACAAACGATACATCTTGTCGTATTTCTTGTCAGGAGAGTTACTTAAGACAACATAGTCGTCCAAATCAGCATCCGATAGATACTTTTCATAGAATGCCTTAGGTGTTAAGTCACGATCAATGTGGTAATTGTCGTTATCATCCCTATATTCGAAATCAAAAGTCTTTGGTGGTACGCCAAGTGAGTACGCAGCAATCTTGTAAACTTCTGCCAACATTTGTTCTCTGGCGTCGTGGATGTCTTCTTCAGACACACCATCGTTTACCATGTTACGTAGTTTGAACGCATCGTTTCTAAGCTTGTAATTTAAAATTGATTTCAAATCTCCGGTGCTTTCAGAAACGTTGGTTTCACTAAACGCAGTGGTTGGCACAACACCATATTTCTGTACTAGTGATACAGCCATTGCCCATTGGCCACCATCTGCTCCAGGCCCTACTTCTAGGAAGTATTGAACGGTACGATCATCTAATGGCTTGTCAGCAGTGTTTATGATGCGGTCGTAAAAGATGTTAGCACGTTCAATCTTATCCCAGAAGAATAGATAGTTTTGTGATAGTTCGAAGTCTTTTACGTTGTATTTAGCGCCAAATTGATGCTTTAAGGTGTTCAATAGCGCAAACATCCAGCAACGACCGGATTGTTTTTGGTTGGACACCTTACCAGTCTTCACTTCGACAGAAAATACTGGATTTAATTTTTCAATGGCTGTTTCATCATATGAAACATTGCCAATTCCATTTTGTGTAACGGTTCTTTCTAAAATCGCATTGGTAGGATTTTCATCGTAGGCCACACGTAATTCTTTTAAGTCTTGTTCGGTAATCTTTGTTTCAGTCATTGTCTACGTCCTCCTTATACCGCTGCCCATGGGTCTAAATCGACTGGGTTTTGTTCTAGTAATTGTCTTTGTGAATCAGTTAGATACTTCTTGTTGACGATAGCTTCGAAGACGTTATTGTCCATCCAGTTATCGGCCATTACGAAGTAGCCCTTTTCACCGACTTTTTCACCCCAGGAATTTTCAACCTTCCACTTAGTTGGCTTATCGTCGACAATGTCGACACCAGTAAGTGTCATCGCATGGTTAGGAATGTTGTCGTAGTAATCCAAACGTTGTGCCTTATCCATATTCATATCGATATCAAACAATTCAGCACGACGGTATAAATCATCGTCTAATAGACCGTTTTGGCGGTCTGATTGTTCAGTCACGGTATTGGCAAACCAGACAGTTTCACCATCTTTTAGTTGCGCAATTGCAGCATCCTTCAAGACATCCATTGGCATATTCAAGAATTCGACTTCGCGACCACCAACGATGTTTTGACCGGCCTTATTACGGAATAATTGTTCCATTTTACGGTTTGGGTAGTTACCCAAAACAACGTAATCATCTAAATCAATTTCGAAGTATTTATCAAAGAATTGCTTAGGTGTAATGTTGGTATCAACATGGTAGTTTTGCTTGTCATCGCGGTATTCGAAGTCAAATGTTTCACGTGGAACACCACATGCAAAACCGGCAATTTTGTAAACTTCTTTTAGCATTTCCTTACGCTTTTCAGCGATTTCGGCGTCACTTTTACCGGTATGAATCATGTCGCGTAATACCATTGCATCACGACGTAGCTTACGGTTCAATACTTCCTTTAAATCGGATGTATCCTCGGTGACATTGCTTTCAGGAAAGGCAGAAGTTGGCATCACACCGTACTTTTGTACAAGTGCTACAGCCATTCCCCATTCACCACCATCTGCACCAGGTGCAGCTAAATAGCAGCGAAGTTCACGATCGTCGAAAGGTTTGTCAGCAGTATCTACAATACGGTCATAAAAAATGTTGGCACGTTCTACCTTATCCCAAAAGAATAGGTAGCTTTGTGATAGTTCAAAGTCTTTTACGTCGTAGCGTTTTGCAAAATCATGTTTTAAAACGTTTAACAGCGAGAATAGCCAACAACGACCTGAGCGTTTTTGGTTTGATACCTTACCAGTATCGATTTCTACGGAGTATGTGTGGTTTAATTTGGCCACTACTCGGTTATCTTTGGTAGTATTGTTGATTCCGTTTTTCATGACGGAACGTTGCAATACCTTATTTTTTGGATTTTTGTCATATTGTTCACGCATTGCGTCAAAGTCTGCTTGCGTTAACTTAGTATGAGCCATTAATTACACCCCTAATTATCTTATTAATCAGTACTCCAGCCAATTGTCTTATCGAATTGGATACGGCCATTTGCTTCATCATCCATCGCTTGATCGATAACATCAAAAGCCTTTTCTAGTTGTTCTTCGGTAATTACCAAAGGTGGTTGGAATCTAAGCACATTTCCCCTAACGGTAATCATAATTACCCCTAGTTCAAACATACGATAGATTAATTTTGTGGCTACCTTAACGTCAGATTTCCCAGTTTTAGGGTCCACGATATCAATACCACCGTCTAAACCATACATTCTAACGTCGCCGACAAAATTGTACTTCTCTTTCATTCTATCAAAGAATACTTTAGATTTAACGCCTAAACGCTCACTGCGTTCTAGTAGGTGTTCATCTTCAATAACATCAATAGTTGCCATTGCGGCGGCTGTTGTCACAGGGTTACCTGCTGTTGTGTATACGTTCGCAGGTGCATCTAGGGATTCGATAATTTCTTTTTTTCCAATTACGGCACTTAGTGGCAAACCAGAAGCTAGTGATTTTCCAACAGTCATCAAGTCAGGATAAATGCCGTCAAATTGTTGAATTGACCACCATTTACCTGTACGTCCCATTCCTTGGTTAACCTCATCAATCGCAAATAAAATGCCATGTTCGTGGGCAAATTTGTATACTTTCTTTAGGTACTTTTCTGGTGCTTTCACGATTCCTCCATCACCTTGAATTGGTTCAATCAAAATAACGGCAACCTCGTCAGCTGGTAAATATGTATCAAATGGTAACTTAAATTCTTCAAACATACGATCAACAAACTCATCTTCTGTTTCATAAGACTCGCGATACCATGGACTTGGAAATGGTACTTTATAAAATCCACTCATTAATGGTCCCATCTTACGATTCATGTTCAAACTAACTCCTGAAGCACTCATTGAACCGTATGTAGAACCGTGGTATGCTCCAGTGAAGCTAACAACATCTTGTCGACCAGTGTATCCACGGGCAAACTTGATTAGCGCGTCATTGGCGTCTGAACCAGAGTTTCCCCATGATAATTCGGCTGGACCATCAATTGGTGCTAAGTCGGTCAATCGTTTTGCTAGTTGAGCAGCCGGTAAGTTAGCAAAATATGCCGGAGTATATTGAATTAACTTCTTTGCTTGCTCTGAGATAGCTTCAACCACGTGTGGATGACTATGACCAGTATTGGTTGAGGATGCGCTCGCTAATAAATCAATGTATTCGTTTCCCTCGACGTCCTTTAAAATCGCACCTTCACCCGATTCAATTACCATATCAAAGTACTTGATACGTGAAGCTGATGCGAAACTTTCGTCTTCGTCATGCAAAATTTCTTGATTTTTCATATTGAACACCTCATTCCATATATTTATTAGAAAACGATTAATTTCTAATCGTTTTCTAATTTAATTGTAATTAATTATATCTGACTAATTAGAGTTGTCAACATGTGGATAAGTCAAAACTACTTTACAATTAAGTTAAATCAGACGATTTAGCTTGATATTTCTGTATTTACTGGTAAATTATTATATGTATATGAGAATATTTTTACATTCCCAGGAGGAAACTATAATGAAAAAGAAAGTAGCTGCTGCTTTTGCAGCCGTAGGTGCCGTATTTTTAATCGGTACCACTGTCCATGCATCCGCTAACCAAACTTATACTAACCGTAGTGAATTTGTTAACGTCTACAAATATGGAAAATTACGTCACGGTCGTCACACAATGATGAGATACCGTTATTTCAAACGAATTGGTCACTTGCACGTGGGTAACCGCGTACGGTTCAATGGATCAAACTTCCTATTCTTACCAAAATTAGGTGGTTATGTTCCTGAATACCAATTAAAACTTGTGAAACCCGTTAAAAAGGTTAAAAAAGTAAAAAAGGTAGTTGTTAAGCCTAAGAAGACTACCAAGAAAAAGAAAGAGAAAGAGACTAAAAAAGAAATCAAACATGTCAAAAAGGCAGTTATCACTGAAACAAGTGCTTCTGATTTAAGTCTAAGTAACCGTATGTTTGATGACTCAGCGGTAGCTGAATACCAAAAACCAGTTATCAAGAATGCTTCTAAACATATCCATTTTAAGCATCATGAAGATAAGACTCAAAAAGATGCAAAAGATGTTAAGACAGACGGATCTAATGCTGATTTAAACGTTAATACATCATCATCAGACAAGAGTTCATCTGTAAGTAGTGATGCAACAACAACTACATCAGCTGCTATTAGCACTGCATCTGAAGAAAAATAAATACCCAACAAAAAAAGCGTTGAATCTAATTCAACGCTTTTTTATTTTTTAAATCATTAATGTTGTAACGTTGTGTGGCTGTTCCAGACCATGGAAATGCATACACAACCCCTAATATTTTTCTTTGTTCAACAAATCCCCAATAACGACTGTCATTTGAGATTGATCGATTATCGCCTAAAACGAAGTACATCCCTTTAGGGACAATCTTTTCATCTTGGTCATCTACCCATTTTTCTTTAGACAACTTGGCAATATCCCAATTTTTTATCACGTCGCTTTGATATCTGTACCTAGTTCCCACGCTAACTTGTTTTTTACTAATGTAGTTTTGCTTATAAAGCTTGTTGTTTATATATAATTTGCCATCTTTGTACACGATTTTATCGCCAGGAATCCCAACCACACGCTTTACATAGTAGGTGGTGGAAAGCTTTGTTGGATCTTCACCGAATGCATCAAACACAATTACACTATTACGTTTAACTGCACTCTTCTTTAACACCAAAACTCGTTGACCAGTGTGCAAATTAGGATCCATGGAATGACCATCAACTTTTACTACAGTTGCAAAACTCTTGATTAAAAACCACGCAAGGAGCAAGAACAACAGGTAGATAAACCATGATAATAAACCTTTTTGTTTCTCAGTTAATTTCATGGATTAAATTCCCCTTTATTTTGCTAAATCATTAATATTATGACGGTGCTTTGCAGTACCAGACCATGGGAATAACTTAGCAACTCCTAATACCTTGGATTCCTTAACAAATCCCCAGTATCTACTATCATTTGAGACACTTCGGTTATCACCTAACACGAAGTATTCACCCTTTGGTACAACCTTTGCATCTTGGTTGTATACCCATTTAGTGCTGGATAACTTAGAGATGTCCCAGTCTTTGATAACGTCACCATTAAATTTATAACGCGTTCCTACATTTAGTTCTTTTTTACTGATGAAACTTTGGTCAGCAACCTTGTTGTTAACGTATAACTTACCATCTTTGTATGAAACGGTGTCACCTGGTAGAGCGATAACACGTTTTACATAGTAATCATTGGCAGTAGCTTCCGGATCTTCGCCGTGTGCATCAAAAATGATGACGCTATTACGCTTGATTTCAGATTGTTTTAATACCAACATCTTTTCTCCATTGTATAAGTTCGGATCCATTGACGTTCCATCAACAGTCGCCATTGTGAAGAAGTGAGTAATTGTTAGGTAAACTCCTCCTAGTACAACTAGGTAGATTAGCCAGCTGAGGCATTCTTTTAAAAAATTGTTTTTATTTTTTTTGGTAGATTTTTCCATTTTTCGTTGCTCCTAATTTTGATAATCCCATTGTATCATTATTTCGCGCATTGTTTTAAATAATTTCCTTGTGATAATTCGCACTTATAAGTATAATTTAATTGTTAATATTTTAATTATATGATAAAAGGAATGACCTAGTATTAATAAAATCAGAAAACTTAACATACATAAGAACATTCTAGCAGCATTCCTAGTATGGTTTTTACTATCAGTACTATGGGGTATGTTCAACATTGATAAAGAAGCTTTGTCACTACATGTGATTTTAAAGACAAATTTGCTTTCAGCTTTACCACAAATGCTAATCTTTATCGAGGTTGCAGTCTTATACGCAATCATTTCAATGTTGCGTACCAGAATCTTCTTAGCATTTTTATCCATTTATACCGTCTATATAGATGCTTTAAACATGTCAGCAGTAATTATATACATAATATACGGAAACTACTTCTATGCTATTTTTTGGGCGTTTATGTGGATACTACTAACTACATCCATCATTTGCTTCACTATATCTGCAAATCACTCTATTTTAAAACATAGATTAGTAAAGATTAATCAACAAAAATCATCTGAATACTTTAAATATCAATTTAAACTACTTAAAAATGTTTTAGTTCCAGGAATTATCTCATCATTCCTATATACCATTTTAAATAGCTGCATTCGATAATAAAAAGCCGTCTAAACAATGTTTAGACGTGAACTGAACCCCTTGAGTTGGAGAAATCTAACCTAAGGGGTTCTTTTATGTTTTCTAAAGAATTAAAATTAGCT
>NZ_BOLX01000019.1 GCF_016861915.1 Apilactobacillus nanyangensis
TCACCGGTTGAATACCGGATCAATTCCTCCCAGAAAATAGCATAACCATCTTCCAATTTTAGGGGTTCAGGTCAAAGCGTCTTTTATTTTCGAGCATTGTTATACTCTTTCATTGCTTTTCCTGTGACTGATTTAGGGTCATCTAAAGCGTCTTTTGGTGTTCCTGAATAAAGGATTTCACCACCATAACGACCCGCCTTAGGACCTACATCAATCATCCAATCTGACTTACTAATTACAGATAAATTATGTTCAACGATAATTAAGGTGTTACCCTTTTGGACTAATTCATCGAATAAATTAGTCATTATTGAAACATCTTTCATATGCAAACCGGCCGTTGGTTCATCTAACAAGTAAACAGTACCAGTCTTGTTTAGTTGTAATGCTAGTTTTAATCTTTGAACTTCCCCACCTGATAATGTATCAAGTGATTGACCAAGTGAAAGATAATCCAAACCAACTTTTTGCATATTGACTAGTTTGTCGTGGATTTCGGCAACGTCACTGAAGAACTTAATTGCTTCTTTAATTGATAAGTTCAATACTTCAGCGATATCTAGACCATTTAGTTTATATTGTAAAGCTTCATCGCTATAACGTTTACCATGACACTTTTCACATATTTGAACAACCGGATCCATGAAAGCCATGTTGGTAATTTGAACTCCACGACCTTTACATAGTGGACACTTACCTTTTCCGTTATAACTAAATAGTTGCCTTGAGACCTTATTAGCATCCCCAAATAATTTTCTTATATCATCTAGGATATTTAGATAAGTAGCTGGTGTTGAACGAATGTTTACCCCAACCGCATCTTGGGTTAAGTCAATATATCCAGTTTTTAGTTTATCCTTAACCGCTTGGATTAATGAACTCTTACCGGATCCGGCAACCCCTGAAATAACGGTTTGAGCGTTTAATGGAATTGATACATTGGCATGCTTTAGATTATGGATGTTAACATCCTTTAAATCTAAGGTGTCGTTGAAATCCTTGGCCTGCTTAAATACCAGTGATTCTTGTAATAACTTACCAGTGATGGTGTCACTATTAAGTAAGTCGGAATACTTACCGTTAAACATAATCTTTCCACCATCTTTACCTGGTTTAGGCCCAATTTCGACAACGTAGTCAGCAATTGGAATTAGTTCAGGATTATGTTCAACAACTAAAACAGTGTTTCCCTTATCCTTTAATTTTCTCAATGCATGACTGATTAGTTTAATATCTGCTGGATGTAGTCCAACACTTGGTTCATCTAAAATGTAAACCATATCAGATAATGAACTATTCATGTATTTAGCAATCTTAATTCTTTGTGTTTCTCCACCTGACAATGTGTCAGTACTTCTGTCCAATGTTAAATAGCCTAATCCTAAATCAATTAATGATTGAATCTTGGTAGTTAATTCTCTCAACAAATCAACAGTGAGTCTTTCATCAATTGAATCTAGAAATTCAATAACATGGTTTAAATCCATTTGTAAGACATCGGCAATGTTATACCCATTAATCTTACAAGTAAGAACTTCTGGTCTTAACTTAGTACCATGACACTTATCACAAGCCGTTCTAGTAACGATTTCTTGAATGGCTTCCTTGTGGTGTTCTCCTTCCTTACTTTCAATGATTGAACGCTTAATTCTTGGAATAACACCTTCATATAGAATGGACTTCTTCCATTCCTTAGGAGCATCAGTTAAATGATGTTGTGGTGCATATAACAAATCATTCAATTCCTTTTCAGAATAGTCTTTAATCTTCTTATCATTATCGAATAAGCCAGTATATGCATAACGTTTCCAACGCCATGTTCCAGGACCAAAACTTACGAATGTAATTGCCCCTTCGTTTAATGACTTATCATAATCAATCACCTTATCTGGATTAATGTGGTCAATGTATCCTAGCCCCTGACACTTATCACACATTCCTTGAGGTAAGTTGAATGAAAATGTATCTGAATATCCAACCCAAGGTTTACCAATTCTTGAGAACAATAATCTTAATAAGGAATAAATTCCAGTGTAGGTAGCAAGTGTTGATCGTGGATTTTTTCCGACCTTCTTTTGTTGAATCACAATCGCTACGGGTAGATTGTCGATTCTTCCTACATGAGGAGCTCCATACTTTGGTAAGTATTGTTGTGTGAAACTAGGAAATGTTTCGTTTAACTCTCTTCTAGAGTTTGCAGCAATCGTATCAAAAACAAGTGATGATTTTCCGGCACCAGATAGTCCCGTAAAAACAGTAATCGCATGTTTCTTGATATTGATATCCAAGTGCTTTAAGTTGTTTTGAAAAGCATTATGAACCTCGATATAATCTTGATTTGGCATTTCAATCCTCCTGAATTCACTTTGTATGAACAATTATAGTAGTTATAAGAAGCGATTTCATTTATCTTGTTTAATAATTAAGAATTTATAAAGTTAATCTGTTTTCTTGAGAAAAATAAATTTTTGATATTATAATGAAAGTATAGACACGATATCTAATTGAAAGAAGATGAAATTATGGCAGAAGAAAAAAGAGATAAAATGATCGGTTTAGTAATGTTCATTTGCAATAAATATAGCCGTAAGGATTTTCGTTTTGCAAAGTCTTTAATCTCTCACAGCTATGATGAAACTGTTGAAAGATTACAAAAAGCATATCAAGAATCATGCGATGCTTTCAAAAAGCGCATCTTAGAACCAATTAAGATTCCTGCTGACACTGTTGCAATTGATTACAGTGCTGCATTTGAAAAAATGACTGCTACTAAGATTACCACCCATCAATTAAAGAAATACTCAAAGCATGCTTTAATCGCAAAGGAAATGCTTGAAAGAATCAACGAACCATTAGACTAATAAATAACTAAAAAAGCCATCCTCGTTTGGATGGCTTTTTTTATTTCATCAATTGATATAACTTATTGTAATTAACTGTTCCTAAACCTGTAGATTGATTATATTTCTTTCCAGGTTGACCAGTGTAGTACAAGTTACTATTGTCTTTGTCAGAATCTAAAACATTGAATGGTGAGTTACTGCTATTTGCGAAACCATACAATTGTGGGTTCCATAATCCAAATCGATGATTTGCTTTAGTTGCGAATAAAGCATTTACAGCAGCTACCTGTGGTGCAACAATACTTGTTCCGCCATCAATAAACCAATGGTTATTATATAGAACTGTATAACCAGTTTGTGGATCACCATTAGCGACAATATCAGGTAAGTTTCTACCCGATGCTGTTGACGATGTTTGTGTAGGCTTTGCATATTGTTTTGCATAACCACCATCCATATTCCAATATTGAACAGCGTTATAACTATTTACACCACTAACGTTTCTTTGATATGCAGGTGTTTGATTAAACTTACTGAATCCACCACCAGTTCCTGCAAAATAAGTGCTTAGGAAACTATTTTGATCACTGTCGTATAACTTTAATTGGTTAAAGTATGGATATAAGAAATCATTGGACCATGCACGTTCCTTATCAATTTTAACCCTATGACCGTTAACACTGTAATTGATTGGTACACTTGTTGCACCAACAGCTGTAATGAATGGAGATGATGCAGGAGATTCAACTGTTAATCCAGTTACTCCTCCTTCAATACCGTCATAAGCTCCATTATCACCGGTGGAATTAAAAATACTAATTCCTTGTGCAGCACCCTGTAATAGCAAACTATTCATAATTGAATTGTAACTCTTAGGAATAAACCCTTCGTTCATCATTTGTTGTAATTCAGCTTCACTGATTCCCCAGCTTAATGATAAACTATCAGACTTGTTAGCACTAATTGCTCTAGCAAAACTTTCTACCATTCCAGAGATGGTTGGTTGCGAAACATAAACGTTGATATTAGATTTAGGTGCAATTGCACCTGCTTGTTGAACATCCATTGTAGTTTCATCACTTTGTGACTTAATTGAAGCATAGGCATCCTTATAAACGTGCACACGTTTAATACTGGAAGGAACCCCAACTTTTTTCCAGAATTTCGTGATGTCAGAGTTCTTAAATCCACCGAATGAGATAATTCCAATGCCATGTTTGTTGCCACGTTTTGCTTGTTTTAAAGAAGTTACTCCATAACGATTAATAAAATCTTTGGGGCTACGTTTCATTGAACTACTCTTAGTCTTTTTTGCAGCATTACTGTTAACATGGTCATAATTACTTAGTCCCATATAACCATTAACATGTTTTTGAAGTTTACCTCTCATCTTTGGAGCATGATTTGGTCGGTAAACGAACTTACCATTTACTTTTACTCTAATCTGCTTATATTTTAGTGCTTTTTGGATATTGGATTTACTTCCATATCCCCTCAATACAAGATTTCCAGCATACTTGGTAGTTCTAATATGATACTTTTTAAAATACTTCTGAATAGCTGAAACAGTTCTATTAGTTTGTCCATACCGATTAGCAAACTGCTTGGTAGATAAGAATTTTTTATGCTTAGACAAAACATAGTTTTGCAACTTGCGATTACTTCTTGTTTTTAAAATAATTGCAAAGTTGGTAGTGGCAGAACTAGATCTTGCTTTTGCCTTCTTATGAACTTTTACTTTATGTACAGTTCTCTTAGCTGTTGCATCAACATTATAGTTAAAGGCAGTACCTAACAAAACTGTTGCACTTAACGTTGCAATGATTGTTTTTCTAAACTTCACTCGTATCCCCCCTTGTTAGTCTCATAATATTACTAAAAATATCTTAAGTATAGCGATTTAAGCAATTCTTTATAATTTTTTATGTTAGTATTAATTATAGTTACTTAGTGAAAGGAGGTTTGCAATTTGTTTAAAGAATTCAAAGCATTCATCTCTAAAGGTAATGTCTTAGATTTAGCAGTTGGTGTAATCATTGGTTCAGCTTTCACAACCATTGTTAAGTCATTTACTTCAAACTTGATTAATCCTTTAATTGGAATTTTCATGGGTCAAATGAACTTATCATCAATCGTCTTCTCAGTGGGTTCAGCTCACTTCAGAGTCGGTAGTTTCATCAACGATGTTATTAACTTCTTGATTGTTGCCTTCGTTGTATTCTTGATTGTAAGAACTTACAACAAAGTTTCAAAACGCGATACTACTCCTAAGGATACCAAGACCGATATGCTATTAGGCGAAATTCGTGATTTGCTTTCAGAACAAAAAAACAACAAATAATAACTAACCCAGGTATTTTTATACCTGGGTTTTTCTTTTTGATATTAAGTTAAGTTTTAAAATATGATAAAATATTATTACTATTTCAAAAAATGAGGAGTTAATATGGTGATAATTACAGCAGGGATGATTGGTGTTGGTAAAACAACCTTAACCGGTAAAATAGCAAAACATTTAGGCACTAAAGCCTTCTATGAACCAGTTGGTGAAAATCCTGTTTTGCCTTTGTATTATAAGAATCCAGAACAATATGGATTCTTATTACAAATTTACTTTTTAAACAAACGTTTTTCAATGATTAAAAAGGCACTATCAGATGATAACAACATCTTAGATAGATCAATCTACGAAGATGCCCTTTTCACAAAACAAAATAATGCTGAAGGTAATATTTCAGACATGGAATTGAAAATTTACCTAGAATTGTTGGACAAAATGATGGGCGAATTAGATCAACTTCCTAAAAAAGCTCCAGACCTAATGGTATATGCTGAAACCGATTTTGAAACCATTCTACACAGAATTAAAATGCGTGGCCGTGATTATGAACAATTCGATAACGATCCTAAGTTAAAAGAATATTACTATCACATGTGGTCAGCATACAAACAATGGTATGAAGAATATGATAAGAGTCCTAAGATGAAGATTGACCTTCAAAAGTATGACCTATCAGAAGACGCTAACGTCGACATCGTTTTAAACATGATTGATGAAGAACTTAAAAAAATCAGATAATAAAAAAATCCCAAATCTTACTGATTGGGATTTTTTTATTTAGTTATCTTCTAATGTACCTAATTCAAAGATTGATTGACCATAAATTGCCATTGCTAACAACAAGTCGTCTACAACTTGGTATTCGTTAGCTTGGTGCATTGTGTTTACAGTCCAAGGGAATTCAGCACCGAATGCTACCCCTCTCTTCATCATACGACCATAAGTTCCACCACCAACTACTTGTGGTTGAGCTTCAGTCTTACCGGTACGTTCACGGTAAACATTGATTAGTTTGTTTACGATTGGGTCTTTTGGATCAACATAGTGAGGAACCATGTCATCAGTGTTCTTAACAGTTCCATTCATCACTTTAGCAGCTTGGCTTAGGTGTTCACCAATAGTTTCAACACTAATACCCTTTGGATATCTAAAGTTAGTGTTCACAAAACCACCATCAGTTGGGTTGAACTTTAAGATACCAACATTCATTGTTAAGTCACCCATGATTTCATCAGTGTAGTTCGCACCAATTCTGTTTGCACGAGAATCACCGTGTAGGAATTCAGCAACAAACTTAATGAAGTTCTTAGCATCACCAGAGAAGTCATAGCCGCGTAGGAAGTTAGCTAGGAATGTTCCACCATTAACACCATTTCTTGGTTCCATTCCGTGTGATGACTTACCAATTAAGTGTAATTTGATTCCATCTTCAGTAATTTCAGAACCACCATCTAGTTTTCGATCTTGCATGAATGTTGAGAATTCTTCTGCCATTTGATCTTTAAATGCAGTCTTAACATCAGCAAAAGCATCCCTAGGCACCATGTTTTCTCTTAAACCAGCATCAAAGTTTGCTAAGTAGTAATCAGCTGAGTCTTCTTGGTCAGTACCAAAAGTAGTTTCAAATGTAGTATTACCCTTTTCACCATTAATAACTGGGAATTGAGCATCTGGAGAGAATCCAAAGTTAGGTTCTGGTTCTAACTTGAAGTAATGCTTCATTCCAGTCCAGTTACTTTCTTCATCAGTACCAATAATGAATCGAATCTTGCAGTTAGGTTCAATTCCTTGATCTTTCATCATTTTTAGACCATAGTATGCAGCCAAACCAGGTCCTTTGTCGTCGGAGGCACCACGACCAAACACTTTACCGTCTTTGATCGTCATTTCAAATGGATTGCTGTCCCATCCTTCACCGGCTGGCATAACATCAGCATGGGCTAAAATAGCAAATGTCTTATCTCCACTACCGTATTCTATGTAACCAACTAGGTTATCTAAGTTCTTGACAATGAAACCGTCACGTTTACCAATTTCTAAGTACTTAACTAATGCTTTAGCTGGACCAGGTCCTAAAGGAAATTCATCAGTAGCCTCGTTATCATTTCTTTCACTATCGATAGAAATTAAGTCAGCCAAATCCTTTAGATAATCTTCCTTGTAGTCTTGAGCTAATTTATCCCAATTAATCATTTTGAAATCCTCCTTTACCTTCCCATATATTTTAGCATAATCTATTAAAAACACATCAATGAAGTGCCTAAAATTTAGTGATATACTAAAGATAAAGCGTTAGGAGGAATTAATATGACAGATATTTCAACTGACATCGTTAATAACACCGTTATTAAGCGTCCAAATAATAGCCATAAAGGTACTTTTGGTCGAGTTTGTATCATTGGTGGTACTAATAACTTTGGTGGTGCTATTATCATGGCTTCTAAGGCCTGTGTCTATTCTGGTGCGGGATTAACCACCACTTTTACAGATTCAGTCAATCTTTCTAGTCTTCATACCCACATTCCAGAAGCAATGTTCGTAGACTTTAATGACTTAGATAGCATTAAATCAATGCTTAATGGATTTGACGTTGTCTTAATTGGTCCTGGTTTAGGCACAGATGAAAACAGCCTTACAATCTTAAAGACTGTTTTTAATAACATTCAACCAACACAAAAACTAATCATTGATGGTTCAGCCATCACACTTATTGCTAACCATAATCTAACTCTACCGGATGCAAAACTTGTATTCACACCACATCAAATGGAATGGCAACGATTATCTGGAATTAAAATTAGTGACCAAACCGATGAAAATAATCAAAAAGCAGTAAAACAATTAAATGCTACAGTGGTTGTTAAATCACATCATACCAAGGTATATCATAATGATGATATTTGGACCAATCCTGGTGGCACTCCTGCTCAAGCTACAGGTGGCATGGGTGATACTTTAGCCGGAATGGTTGCCGGATTCGTAGCACAATTCTCAGACACTACTAATGCTGTTCTATCTGCGGTATACGCTCACAGTGCTATTGCGGATAAGTTGGCAGAGAAACAATATGTTGTTCTTCCTACTCAAATAATTGAACACATCCCTGAATTTATGAAAGCAAATGAAAAAAAGACAGAATCATAAGATTCTGTCTTTTTTATTTACGATTTATAAAGTTAAAAATTATTACCAATGATAATGGCACAATTAGTACTAGTACTGAATAAGCATTTAGGTAGTGATCGACAATCCCCATGATAAAAGTACCTAAGATGAAACTTGTGATGACCATAATTGTATCAATCAATAATGATCTAGCATTTTTATCATGATCAACCAGTGACAAGTATGCGTTATTAGCAATTTTACTAATATTCCCCGTCATCATTAGTGGATTAAACGGATTACCCTTTAACAACTTAAATTCTTGCAATTGGGCTGCCGATACTAACGACAAAAGCCCGACGATAAAAACAGGAGAAGCGTTTTTAACTATTAATCCAACTACTAAGATGACTACAATTTCGTATAACATTATCAAAACTTTTCGACTGTTGATAGATGTCATCTTCCGTTGCATTACCTTGATCATCACAATTCCTAATGCAAAGAAGATAATTGGAAAAATGTACTTCAATGATTGGGTATAGTCATGGTCAGCCAGACTAATTCCAAATAAAATTGAATTTCCAGTTGTAAACCGGCAAATACGCCACCTTGTTCGATGAAGGTATATGCATCAATTCCACCACTGGTTATTGCTAAAAGAATTGCAATTGTTGGATGTGTAAATATATCCTTATTTTTCATCGTCAATACCATGCTTTCAGTTTTTATTTAATGTGTAATCTTCTTCTAATTGAGTCTGCTTTACTACCAAGTACGATATTAGCAATTCTACTCTTCAATGCCAAATATACGTAAACAAATCCGCCCAAGAATGTTGCAATGACTACAACAACGAAACTTCCCACACTTGTGTAAGGATCCATCACTAGACCTACAACCATATTACCAGCATATACAGAAGCTAAAGCAACAAGATATGTCACAAGTGAAAATAGGACAATCCAGTTAATTTGGTTAAGCATTTTATCACTTCTAATCTTGAATTGACGGTCCAATGAATTAATGATTAATCCGTTTACAACCATGAATCCGATTGCAGATGAGATTAATGGACCAAATTCCTTGAAGAAGTAAACCATTGGAAATTGTGCTATTACCTTTGCGATTATTCCATAAATAAAGTACTTAACAGCAACCTTGTTTTGTGAGATACCTTGCATCATCGCAGTAACAACGGTGAATAATCCAAGACAGATAGAAATAATTGATGAGAAAGCTAAAACATTAGCTGACAATGCACCGTTACCAGTTCCGTAGAATAAACGGTTTAAAGGACCGGCAATGGCAGTCATCCCTAACGCTGCAGGAATCATAACAAATGAGAACAATACGAACCCACTTGAAATTTGGTGACTAATTTCTCTTTTATCACCCTTTGTGTAAGCTTCAGATAACAATGGAACAACTGTAATTGCCATTGCTGAAGCAAGTGAGATGGTAATCATAATTAGCTTATTAGCATTACCCGCGAAAATCGCATACAATTGGTTCAACACTACATCCGATGCGCTTGTAGCAATATGCATAATCTTAAAGAATGTAAATTGATCAATCAATTGGAAGATTGAAATTCCGGCACCTAAGATTACGAATGGAATCGCTTGTTGAACGATTTCTGCGTATAATTTATTAGCATTTACGCGAATCTTATTATTACTATTCTTAACTAGTGAACGGTAGTAACGACGACGTTTTAAGTAATACCATCCCAAAACTAATAGGCCAGCTACTGAACCGATAAATGCTGCAAATGTTGATTGAGAAACCGCAGTAACCCAATTACCATGCATAACTTTAATAATAAAGAATACGGCTACTAGCATGTAAATAACACGAATTAGCTGTTCTGCAAATTGTGAAATTGCTGAAGGAGCCATATCTTGGAATCCTTGGAAATATCCACGAGTTAAACTCATTGTTGGAATAATTAAAACGGCCCATGCTAATGATCTCATAACAGGTATTAAATCAGGATTACCATTATCAAATGCTGGAGCACCGATAAATAGGATTAATGCACAAACAATTCCAGTAATTAATGATAACAACAATCCTCTTTTGTATAATCTGACACTGACACCATACTCATTTAAAGCATTATAATGAGCAACCTGCTTTGCAATTGCGGATGGAATTCCGGCAATTGAAATAATCAATATCAAACTATAAACGTTATATCCTTGAACATATAAAGAATTAGCTTGTAGATATAATACCCCTAGCATCATTCTCCATGGAATTATGTATATTGCTCCCAATATTCTTGATAAGATGCTTCCTGCAGTCATCCATGCAGATCCCTCAATCATCTTATCCTGAGCTAAATTTTCTTTCATATTTTTATCTTGTTCATGCATGTTGCATTCCCACTTTCAAATTTCTCTAACTTGTTCATTTTAATCAATATTTTACTCGTAATCAACATCATACCACTATTAGACACAAAAAAAGAGTGATAATCATTAAATTATCACTCTTTTTTATTTAGTTAGCAACGATATTTACAATCTTACCTGGAACAACAATTACCTTTCTAACTGTCTTTCCTTCAATATCTGCCTTAATCTTGTCATCACTCATAGCTGCTTCTTGAGTAGCATCCTTAGATGCATCTGCGGCAACCTTAATGTGAGCTCTTACCTTACCGTTAACTTGAACTACGATTTGTACTTCATCATCAACTAGTTTGCTTTCATCATATTCAGGCCATTTAGCATAACTAATGCTATCGTCATGACCAAACTTGCTCCATAGTTCTTCAGCCATATGTGGAATGATTGGTGAAACTAATTTTACGAATCCTTCCATGTAGTCTAAGAATAAACTATCTTGCTTGTAGCATTCGTTAATAAATACCATCATGCTTGAAATAGCAACGTTGAAACGAAGGTTTTCGTAATCATCAGTTACCTTCTTAACAGTTTGGTTGTAAATCTTATCTAATTTATGATCATTTACAGTTGTGATACGATCACGAAGTTTATCATCGTCATCAATCATTAGTCTCCAAACACGGTTAACCCATCTGTTGGCACCATTAATACCTTCAGTACTCCATGGTTTTGATTCAGTCAATGGACCCATGAACATTTCATATAGTCTCAAAGTATCTGCACCGTATTCTTCAACGATATCGTCAGGATTAACAACGTTACCCTTTGATTTAGACATCTTTTCGTGGTTAGTACCCAAAATCATTCCTTGGTTAACTAACTTGTGGAATGGTTCCTTAGTTGGTACAACACCTAAATCATAAAGAACTTTGTGCCAGAAACGAGCATATAGTAAGTGAAGAACGGCATGTTCTGCACCACCAATGTATAGGTCAACTGGTAGCCATTTCTTTAATAATTCAGGGTCTGCAATCATCTTATCGTTGTGTGGATCAATGTATCTTAAGTAGTACCATGAACTTCCAGCCCATTGTGGCATAGTGTTAGTTTCACGTTTACCCTTACGACCATTTTCATCAACAACATTAACCCAATCGTCGATGTTAGCTAATGGTGATTCACCTGTACCTGATGGTTCAATGTTATCTGTTTCAGGTAATACCAATGGAAGTTCGTCTTCTGGTACTAAACCAGTTTCGCCATCTTCCCAATGAATAACAGGGATTGGTTCACCCCAGTATCTTTGACGTGAGAAAATCCAGTCTCTTAAACGGTAGTTAGTCTTAGCATGACCTGCTTTGTTATCTTCTAACCATTTTACGATTGCATCAATAGCATCCTTTTTGTTCATGCCATCTAAGAAATCAGAGTTGATGTGCACACCGTCACCAGTGTATGCTTCTTTTTCAGTGTCGCCACCTTCGATAACTGGTTTGATAGGAAGGTCGAATTTCTTGGCAAATTCATAATCACGGTCATCATGTGCTGGAACGGCCATAATAGCACCTGTTCCGTATGATGAAAGAACGTAGTCACCAATCCAAATTGGAATTTGTTCACCATTTACGGGGTTAATTCCGTAAGCTCCGGTAAATACACCAGATTTATCTTTGTTTAAATCAGTACGTTCTAAATCAGACTTAGTAGCAACTTTCTTGCGGTAAGCTTCAATTGCTTCTTTGTTATCATCAGTAGCAATCTTGTCTACTAAATCATGGTCTGGTGCTAAAACGATGTATCCAGCACCAAATAAAGTATCAGGTCTAGTTGTGAAGACTTCAATTTTTTCGTCATGATCTTTAACACCAAAGAATACGCTAGCACCCTTTGAACGACCAATCCAGTTTCTTTGCATTTCTTTAATGCTTTCTGGCCAGTCTAGATCATCTAAATCGTCAATTAAACGATCAGCATATGCGGTAATCTTTAATACCCATTGTTTCATTGGTACACGGTATACAGGGTATCCACCACGTTCAGTCTTACCATCGATAACTTCTTCGTTAGCAACAACGGTTCCACCCATAAAGTCTGGAGCCCAGTTAACTTCTATTTCATCTTCGTAAGCTAAACCTTTTTTGTATAGTTGTTCGAAAATCCATTGAGTCCACTTGTAGTACTTAGGATCAGTAGTATCAACTTCTCTGTCCCAGTCGTATGAGAAACCTAATGACTTAATTTGTTCTCTAAAGTGTTCGATGTTCTTTTGAGTAAATGAACCAGGATGGTTACCTGTCTTCAATGCGTATTGTTCTGCAGGTAAACCGAATGCGTCAAATCCAATTGGATGTAATACGTTCTTTCCTTGCATTCTCTTAAATCTAGCCATGATATCAGTTGCAGTGTATCCTTCAGGATGTCCTACGTGAAGTCCTTGACCAGAAGGATATGGGAACATATCTAGAGCATAGTAATTTTCTTTATTTTCATCATTTGTTGTTTTAAAAGTTTCATTGTTTTCCCAATATTTTTGCCATTTCTTTTCAACATCTTTGTGATTATAAGCCATAAAAATTCCTCCTTTAATCAGTTATCGAATAAAAAAAGCCCTATAAGCTATAAAGCCTATAGGACGAAAATTCCGCGGTACCACCTAAGTTTATCTATAAAAATATAGATACATCTCAAGTCCTTAACGCGGAAAACGTCTTAACCTACTTAGATTCAGTCAAGATCTCTACGACTAGTTCAATTAGCATTGGTCTAAATTCACAGCAGCCATTTAGTTTCTGAAAAGCAACGCTAATCTACTACCTCGTATCAACAATTTCTATTCGGTAATTTAATTATTTTAAATATACCAGTCTACAGAATTAAAATCAAGGACAATTATCAAATGTGTTAGAATTATTGATAGCTATTAATTAAGGAGCAATTAAATAATGAAAATTCAACCATCAGTTAGATACAGTCATACACTATTATCTCAATTGGTACAAAAAGGCGACACCGTAATTGATGCAACCGTTGGAAAAGGAAATGATACTGAATTTTTATCAGAATTGGTTGGTCAAAAAGGAAAAGTATATGGCTTTGATGTACAAGAAGAAGCAATTAAATACACTAAACAAAGATTAGATGACAAAAATTTAAGTAGTAATGTCAGTCTTTTTAATACCGGTCATGAAAATATTGAAAAATTAGTTGATGGACCAATTAATGCAGCCATCTTTAACCTTGGATATCTTCCCGGAAGCAATAAAGATATCATCACTAAACCTGACACCACGCTTACCGCTATCAAAGCATGCCTAAACAAACTGAAAATTAACGGAATCGTTGTCTTGGTTTTGTACTATGGACACGTTGGCGGACCACAAGAAAAACATGCCGTTATAGAATATGCGCAAAGTTTAAATCAAAAAGAATTTTCAGTAATGCAATATCAATTCATTAATCAAGTTCACTGTCCACCTATCCTATTAGCAATACAAAAAAATGCCAACTAATCAAAGTTGGCATTTTTATTTTACTTTTTAGCTAAAATACGATCATATAAATTAACAATTACCGCAAAAATAACGATAAATAAGCATACCCAAAATACTTTGTGTAATGAATCGTAAATTACATTTCTTAATGGTTCCACTAGCTTAGCAGGAACTAAATGAGCAGTTTTAACATTAACAATTTTATTAATCATATCCATTTTGGCACCATCAGTATGAAGAATGCCAATAGTTAATTGTCTATTCATCACAATTCCTAATACTGCAACAATCAAAGTTTGACCAAAGATTCGACATAATGTATTGAAGGATGTTGCGACACCAACGTCTGATTTTTCAACACTATTTTGTGAGATAACTGTCCCATTTGTAATAGTGATTCCAAAACCAATTCCACAAATTGCTGCGATGGCAAAGAACCAAGCAAATGAAACGGTAAATGGAAGTAATACTACCCAAATGGCTGCAACTAAAATAAAGAATAAACCAAACATTGTAGCGTAGAATGCCTTCATTCTAGATAATAACCACCCTGATACAAATGCACCAAAGATCCAAAGAATTGAAGTCGGTGTAATGGCTAATCCAGAAAGTGTTGCTGGGTATCCGAAGATTCCTTGTGTCCAAACTGGAAGATAAACCTCTAATCCCATCAAGAAACCACTAATTAAAAAGGCAATAATGTTTTGAATAACAAACGTTCTGTTTTTCAATAACTTCATTGGAATGATTGGGTTCTCAGCACAGTGTTCTTTTCTTACAAATAAGATTAACAATAATATTGAGAAGAAAATACAATATGATATTGGTTGCCAGTTATCTGATACATCACTAATCAATTGGATGATGTACATCAATGATAGTAATAATAGTGATAGATAAACCATTCCTAGATAATCAATTGATTGCTTAACCACAACGTGCTTTTCATGAAAACTCATGATAAAAATAATTAAAGCAATGATTCCTAGTGGTAAGTTTAAAAAGAAAACCCAGTGCCAACTAAGACTATCAACTAAAAATCCACCGATTAAAGGTGCCAAAATGGAAGCAATGCCCCAAATAGCACCGTTTAATCCTAATATTTTACCCCTATTCTCGTCTGAATAGATATCAGCAACAATCGTGTAGGATAATGGCATGATTACACCAGCACCGACCCCTTGAATTGCTCGCCAAATAATCAATGTTGTCATTGAATTAGACATTCCAGAGAAAATTGATCCGATTAGGAAAATCCCAATTCCAAAGATAAAAATCTTTTTTCTACCAAATTGATCTGATAGTTTTCCATAGATTGGAGTCGAAATAGCGTTGGTAAGTAAGTAAACCGAGAACACCCAGTTCATAATTGAAACACCATGTAAATCCCCTACAATTGTGGGCATAGCAGTTGATACAATTGTTCCTTCAACGGCACTCATAAATGTAGCGATAAACAATGATATGGTAACTAATAAAACATTGTTCTTTTGCGTATTAATACTCATTGTTCCTCCATCAAAATAAAAACGATTTATAAGTAATTTTCTACAAATAAATCGTCTTTATCGTTTTAAGATATATTATTTAAAGAAATTTTGTAGTTCTTCAACCTTGTCAGTGTGTTCCCAAGGTAAATCAACATCAGTTCTACCAAAATGACCGTAAGCGGCAGTTTTCTTATAAATAGGACGCTTTAGGTCAAGCATCTTAATAATACCAGCTGGTCTTAAGTCAAAAATTTCTCTAATTGCTTTAATTAGGTCATTTTCTGAAACAATAGCTGTACCAAAAGTATTTACAGAAATTGAAACAGGCTTTGCAACACCGATAGCATAAGCAACTTGTACTTCAATACGAGTAGCCAACTTAGCAGCAACGATGTTCTTAGCAATGTATCTAGCAGCATAACTTGCTGATCTATCAACCTTAGTAGCATCCTTACCAGAGAATGCACCACCACCGTGGTGAGCAGCTCCCCCGTAAGTATCAACAATAATTTTTCTACCAGTTAAACCGGCGTCACCTTGAGGTCCACCAATTACGAAACGTCCAGTAGGATTAATGAAGAATTTGGTGTTTTCATTTAGTAATTCTGCTGGAATAACAGCCTTGATTACTTGTTCGATAACATCTTTTCTGATTTGTTCTAAAGTAACATCTGGATCATGTTGAGTACTTAAAACAACAGTTTCAACAGCAACTGGTTTATTGTTGTCATCGTATTCAACAGTTACTTCGGCCTTAGCATCTGGTCTTAAGTATGAAATTGTGCCATCTTTTCTTAAGTCAGCAATTCTTCTCATTAATTTATGACTTAGAGAAATTGGTAGTGGCATTAATTCAGGTGTTTCGTCAACAGCGTAACCAAACATTAAACCTTGGTCACCTGCCCCGATTTTATCTAGAGCATCTTCACTACTGTCACGAGTTTCTAGAGAATCATCAACCCCTTGGGCAATATCAGGTGATTGTTCATCAATGGCAACTAATACTGCACAGGTATTACCATCAAAACCATATTGGTCATTATCGTAACCAATTTCTTTGATAGTTTCTCTAACAATTTTTTGAATGTTAACGTATGCTTTGGTTGTAATTTCACCAAAAACTAATACTAAACCAGTAGTTACTGAACATTCACAAGCAACTCTGGAATCAGGATCTTGTTTTAACATTTCATCCAAAATCGCGTCACTAATTTGATCAGCAATTTTATCTGGATGTCCTTCTGAAACAGATTCTGATGTAAACAAATGTCTTTCTTGCATTTTAATGATTCCCCCTATTAATTTGGTTACAAGGCATCTTCACTATCAAGGTGAATCCTATCGGGAATACGCTTATAACTCTTAAAATAATATCATAACTTTAATATTTTTTAAAGTAATCACAAATACAAAAAAAACTACCCTTTCGGATAGTCTTTTTTTAATTAGTACCGGAGGTGGGGTTCGAACCCACACGATCTTGCGATCACTGGATTTTGAGTCCAACGCGTCTGCCAATTCCGCCACTCCGGCATAATATTAAAATGAAGCCAAAGGCGGTAATCGGATTTGAACCGATGATAAAGGTTTTGCAGACCTCTGCCTTACCACTTGGCTATACCGCCATTTTAGTTCGAATTCAACTGGGCTAGCTGGATTCGAACCAGCGCATAATGGAGTCAAAGTCCAGTGCCTTACCACTTGGCTATAGCCCAATTAAAAAGGGCGGTAGGTGGGAATCGAACCCACGCGTGTCGGAACCACAATCCGATGTGTTAACCACTTCACCACTACCGCCATAGCAACATTAACAGGGATAGCAGGAGTTGAACCCGCACCAACGGTTTTGGAGACCGTTGTACTACCATTATACTATATCCCTATGGTGGAGGGGAGTGGATTCGAACCACCGAACCCGAAGGAGCGGATTTACAGTCCGCCGCGTTTAGCCAGACTTCGCTACCCCTCCATAAATGGCGCGGGACAGAATCGAACTGCCGACACACGGAGCTTCAATCCGTTGCTCTACCAACTGAGCTACCGAGCC
>NZ_BOLX01000020.1 GCF_016861915.1 Apilactobacillus nanyangensis
GCAGCTAATTTTAATTCTTTAGAAAACATAAAAGAACCCCTTAGGTTAGATTTCTCCAACTCAAGGGGTTCAGTTCAACGCTTCTTTTTTATTTTTCAAAATGTTTTTGAATTTGTGTATTAATGTTTTCGTTGTGCTTTAGAGATGGGAAAACATATTTATCGGCAGTTTGGATCAAAACACCGTTAAATGCGATTGAGAATAAAGTCCCGATACTTACAGAGTAAATACGATGTAAGAAAATCGTACAAATTAAAATGATTGTAATAGGTGGAGCAAAATCCAATAGTTGTGATTTAATAGCACTACCTTTTAGGTAATCGAAACGAAGAATGTTGGTTGTGTCATCGTTAGGGTGCATAAAGATGTTAGCACGTTGGTATAGTGAAATGGCTGTACAGAAACAACAAACTCCAATTAGTGCCATTGGCACTCTAATATATAGTGATAGGTGGTTCCATCCTAATGATTCGAAATAATTGGTAAAGATTTGAATGAAAGAACTGAAGAAAATGATGAAAATTAATTCTTCGACAAATCTAAGCACGTCGATATGTTTAATTAAAATTTGGTTGGTAAGTGCATTGATAATACCAAAGATAAAAATCATAAGACCAACATCGAAACCAAATAATTGATGAATGTTGACACATGCGGCTGTCCAAATACCGGAACCGCAACCAGATACGATGGTAAGTGCGTTTCCAAATGCGTTTAATAGTAATCCAAAAACTAACGCAATTATTCTTGTTTTTAATGTATTAACAGATCGAATAACGATCATCTCCTAAAGTGAATTAACTATCTTAATGATATCACATATAAATTGGTAAATATGGTAAAGTATAAGAAAGGTGATTGATATGAAGGGTAAATACGAAGTAAATCGATATATTGGTGTCGTAGTCGATGAAGACCAATCAGGCCAATATGTAATTAAGAGGGACGACAAAGGTGAATTTAAACTTCACGATTGGCGAACCGGAAAACATACCAAAGGAAAGTTTAAAAGCGTTGGCCAGTTATTTTTAACTGAAAACAACATGTTAGTGGCGGTTGTCGACTATGAACCAGTTAAGTTCAAGGATCGCCATGACTTTACACCATTGCAAAGATTTACCAGTGAAGTGTTAAGCGATGAACAATTAAATGAAGCTAAAAAAAGACTTGATTAACATCAAGTCTTTTTTGTGGCGTTGTTATAACCAGTTGAGCTTATTAATAAGTAAGTTGAGCTTTGTTAAGCGTCGAAATTAATAGCAAATGCTTACTTCTTTAGAATCTTTTCAGCGTTTGCTGCTACTTCATCATTAGACATGTCTAAGTAAGGGTGCATCTTAGCTTCAGTAGCCATGGTGTCCTTGCCATCTTCTTCCATGTAGTGATTCCATAAAGCATCACGAACAGGTGTAGTATCTTCTGACCAATCGAATTCCTTGTTCATTGGTGTATCCAATACTCTTTCTCTATCGTTTACTTTTTGTTCAGCAGTCATTGCCATAATAAATTTCCTCCTTATTTTTAAAGCTCAACTACATTATAATTCTTATGTTTATATTTGTTAAAAATTATGCTCTGATAATTTATCAAAAGTAGTGGAGGTCGACTTAACTTGCATTTAAACCCAATTTCGTATATATTCATAAATATACTGAAGTGAGGCAAAAGTTTATGAGAGATAAATTTGCAACAAAGAATAAAATTGTTAATGGAATGTTCGAACTACTTAAGACCACGCCATTTGATGAAATTAATGTGAAAGATATCTGTGCACAAGCTGATGTTTCACGAATGACGTATTATCGAAATTTTCATAATAAAAAAGACATCATTATTTACAGATTTGATAGCTCATTTACCACGTTTATCCAACGTCTAGCATCAAGTCAATCTCATAATCTAACCGATATCGCTACCATCTTCTTTGAACTTGTTAAAGAAGATCAAGATATGATGGAAATGATTATGAAAAATGATTTGTCTATGATCTTGTTAGAACGACTAAAATACTATATTTCCGATTTAATTGATGAAAATGTTTTAGAGACTCGTGAAGAATCTTCCAAAATGTTAGTTTCATTAATTGCTGGTGGATTAACAGAAATTATTATTACATGGACTGAAGATGGAATGAAGGAACCAATCCAATCATTGGTAATCTTCGTATCTAAGTACATGCATTTCAAGATTAACTAACTTCCTATCCTTATTGATAGGGAGTTTTTTATTTTGAGACAATAAAAAAACACCCGAGAAAATCTCGGGTGTTTTTGATCTCTTTTTAAACTAAAAGTTAACTAAGAGGTTATCCTTATGCAGGAGTAACGTTAGCAGCTTGTGGTCCACGGTCGCCGTCTTCAACGTCCAATGTAACCTTTTCGCCTTCTTCTAGAGTCTTGAAACCTTCTTTGTTGATAGCTGAGAAGTGAACGAATACGTCACCGTCTTCAGTAGTGATAAAACCGTAACCTTTATCAGCGTTGAACCATTTAACAGTACCTTGTTTCATAATATGAAACCTCCTTGCACATATCGTGCGTTATAAAATCTTAATGTATCAAAAGCCTGAATCAAGGGGTCATTTCATAAAACTATAAAACAAGTAACCTTAACAATCGAAACTATGTAACACATTGATAATAATATACCCGAAATAGGGGGTGATGTCAACTAATATCAGAATAATAATTTTATTTATTTTTAATAATAGACATCATGTATAAACTGTTGATATAAAGGCATTTTTTGGCATTTATATACCCTTAATTCTTAAAAAATAACGAAAAAATTTTTAAAAAATAATTTTAAAATATACGAACGATTCCAACTTTTCAAACTTAAATATACGTAAATTCGTTATAGTGTAAATTTTGATCTAAATCATTTAAAATAGTGTTATTAAAGAAACGAGGGAACGAATATGAAAACTTTGGTGTTAGTATCACATCCTGAATATGATAATTCAATGACCGAAGCATTCTTAAAACAATGTCAGTTTGACATTGAAAATGTGGATTGGGTCGTTTTAGATAATATCCAAACAGATTTTAATTTTGATAAAGAGCAAGAACAACAAAGGTTATCACAATATGATCGAATCTTATTTCAATTTCCAATGTATTGGTACAGTGCACCAGCATTGATGAAGAAGTATGAAGATGATGTCTTTACCAAGAATTTCATCGCTTTTGAACAAGAAGGTGCATTGAAGGGAAAAGAAATGGGTATCATTACCACGTTGGGTGATCCAATCAAGGACTACCAAGTTGGTGGTAGGGAAGGTTTTAGTATCTCTGAACTATTGAAACCATACCAAGCGATTGCACAACGAGGACAAATGGAATTTTTGAAACCTTTTGTGATTTCACAGTTTTCGTACATGACTGATGCACAAAAACAGAAGCTCTTAATTGATTACCGTAGCTATTTAACTAACGATGACTTTGATAGCTTTACCAGTTTACAAAAATGGTATATCGAGCAGTTGAACGTTTTGAAGGATTCTTTAAATGATGACAAGAAAGAAAAGATGGATATCTTAATTGAATATCTTCAATCTAACTATGATCAACTGGATGAACTAAAATGGGAAATTGATTTAATCAAGAAAGAGGATGATGAATAGTGGCTAGTCAAAATGAATGGTTGAATCAACAAATCGAAGAACTAAAAAAAGATGAAACTGGTTTTAAATTATTATCCTTCCTAGATGGAATTAAAGATATTAATAAAGAACAACAAAAAAGACTCCAACAAGCCCAAGATGAATTGGACGGTAGAATGTGGAGTCCCGATAAATGGTAAAAAGAAGACTCGCATAAGCGAGTCTTCTTTTTTATTGAGCCCAGTGGTTAATTGGACCGAATTTGTGAGCAACTGAAATTTCGTTCTTGATTGCTTTGTCGACATAATCGTCAGCAATTCTGATAGCGTCGGCGATGGAAGTTCCTTTAGCAATTTCAGATGTGATGGCTGCTGATAGAGAATCACCAGTACCATTCTTATGTTCTGTATGGTAGTATGGTCCTTCAATCCAGAAGTCTTCTCCAGATTCTAATAGGACGTAATCTTTAACGACGTCTGTTTCACCAGCGACGTGTTTACCTTTAATAATAACGTTTTTAGCGCCTAAGTCGCGAAGCTTTTTGGCGGCAACCTTGGTGTCTTCGTCTGAGTTAATTTCCATGTCAGCTAACTTTTGTGCTTCGTAGAAATTAGGGGTCAAGACTGTGGCTAAAGGAATTAATTCTTCCTTCAAAGTGTCGTAAGCGGCTTGTTCAAGTAACATAGCGCCATGTTTAGTCATGATTACAGGATCTACAACTAATGGGCCAAAATCGTATTTCTTGTAATTTTCAACTACTGTACGAATAAGTTCTGCATCGGCTAACATTCCTGTTTTTGATGCTAAAATCTTAAAGTCATCAGCTAAGTCTTTGAATTCTTGGTTGATGAATGAAACTGGCATAGAGACACTGTCATGAATACCAAATGAGTTACCTGCAACACACGCTGTAATTACGGAAGCTCCGTATGTATGGTGCATAAAGAAAGTATGTAAATCGGCTTGCATTCCTGCACTTCCATCACTGTCTGAACCTGCAATGGTTAAAACTTGGGGAAAATCATTTGTCATAAAATTGCCACCTCTTATTATTAAATTGAAGTTATTTTAACACAAACTTGTAAATTGTAAACAATATCGATATAATAATGAGTGAATAATTCTAATTTGCGTTAGGTACCGTCTTTATATTATAATGGTACTAATTAATTTATGGTTAACAGGAAGGGGTGTCTCTAGTGAGAATTTGTCATCCAAATGGTGTTCAAGGACGTCGTCCAATCAACAACAACAAGCGTAACAAGAAACAAAAAGAAGTTGCTGACTTACAAAAATTCTTGAAGTCAAAGCCTGCTAAATAATCTTTTGGACTCAGATTTTCTGGGTCTTTTTTTGTACATAAAAGGAGAAACAGATGGCTAGTAAATTTTATGCAGTAAGAAAAGGAAGAAAGCCTGGTATCTATGGAACTTGGGATGAGTGTAAAGACCAAGTCAATGGCTATGCTGGTGCAGAATACAAGAGCTTTAAAACTCAAGATGAAGCAAAAGCATACATGGGATTATCTAAACCAGTTAAGAAAGACACACCTAAAGTTGACAATACTGGGGCGATTAGACTTTACAGTGACGGTGGTTCTAGAAACCACGGAAACAAATTAGGTCAACATGTTAAGGATGATGACAAAGCCGCTTGGGCATACTTAATTATTCACGATGGTAAGAAACATTACGCATCTAACGGAGAGTTTGGAGCCACAAACAATAAAATGGAAGTCTTAGGGCTAGTTAATGCTTTGCAATACATCTTAGACAACGGATGGCAAAACGAGCCTATTGACGCTATATTGGACTCAAAATACGTCTTAGATTCTATTACAAAGGGATGGTTAAATTCATGGCGCCGTCGTGGTTGGAAGAAAAGCGATGGATCGACCATCAAAAACAAAAACGAATTCATGCAATTATCCGCACTATTAAGCCAGTTTAAGCACTTAAACTTTAAATGGACTAAGGGTCATGCTGATAACGAAGGAAACAATTTTGTTGATAAACTTTTGAACGACACAATGGACGATATGAAATTAAATCATCTAAACAAGACAAGTGTTCATTCAACAATTAAGAAGCGTACCGAAGAGCCTAAAATCGTTGAGAAAAAGGAAAGAAATGCCGATATGACCGTTAAACCAGCTGAATCAAAAACTGCTAAGGAATACATCGATAAAGATAAGTCGGTATCAGATATTGAAAAGAGTCTTCGTGATTTAGGGTTCTTTGATAATTAATTTCATATGATACAATAATATTGAATAAGTTATGAAAGCTGGCAAAATATGAAAACAGAACGTGAAAAAATGACGGCAGGAGAACCTTACGAACAATACGATGAAGAGTTACAACAAAGACGTACTTTTGTTCGTAAAGAGTTAAACGCCATTAATTCACTATCAGATAATAAAGAACAAAACCAACGACTAGCCAAGATACTTGGTGACAGTGGTAAAAATCTTTGGATTGAAACTGGTGTGGAATTCGATTATGGATACAACATCCATGTCGGAGACGACTTCTACGCCAACTACCACTTAACATTGTTGGACACATGCCCAATTACAATTGGAGATCATTGTTACTTCGGTCCAGATGTTGGATTGTACACACCAGTCCATCCATTGGATCCGGATCAAAGAAAGGCCGATGTGGAAATGGGTAAACCAATTACCATCGGTGATAATTGCTGGCTAGGAGGGCATGTGACGGTATTGCCTGGTGTTACATTAGGTGAAAATGTTGTCGTTGGTGCTGGTTCAGTTGTCACAAAATCATTTGGCGACAACGTAGTTATTGTTGGTAATCCAGCTCGTGTCATTAAAACGGTAAAATAGGAATTAAAAAATGCTTTTCAAACGCCCGTGCGGCCATATTTTACATAAATTGTTATTTGTGTATAATATAATTGAAATGCAAAAATAATTCGAATTTAATTTGTATAACCTTAGAAAAGCTGTGCAGATGGTCATTCGTTATATACGAATCACTTGTTTGTGCAGCTTTTTGTGTTTAATCTCAGAGGAGGATTATTATTTTTAAAAGTAAAAATATCGACAAGCTCGTCTTTATTCCTACTGTCGTATTATTTTTAGGGGTTTCAGTATTTTTGATAATTGGTGGTTCTTCACTACAAGGACTTCTTAACAACGTATTGAACTGGGTAACCAGCAATATGGGGTGGGGTTACATGTGGATTTACATCATCAATTTCTTGTTTTTTGTATATTTGATGTTATCAAAGTATGGCAATATTCGTTTGGGAGAACCAACGGATAAGCCGGTGTACAAGAATTTCCAATGGGGTTCAATGGTCTTTGCGACCGCCATCGATGCTAGTATTTTAATGCTTAGCATGGTGGACCCATTGAGATATGTTCAACATCCAGAAGGATCTGTTAAACCATATTCAGTGACTGCTTATAATCTGGCTCATATGTATGGTCAATATGATTGGGGTCCAATGGCTTGGTTGATGTTTGCGGCACCCACGATTGCTATTGGTTATATGATGTATAACAAGAAACGCAAAATTCAGTCTCTAAGTGATGCGATTACCATCCTAGATGGTGAAAAACTTTGGCAAAATATTGCCAGAAAAATCGTCAACCTACTAGTAGTATTTGGAATCATGGGAGGGGTAGGAGCCTCCGTAGGTTTGGAAATCCCAATCATTTCTAAAGTCCTAAGTTCTTTAACCGGAATTCCTGATAATCTAAATATGAAACTAGGATTATTCTTGGTATTATTTATTATCTTTGCACTAACTGTCTTTAAGGGACTTAATGGTGGTATCGATAAATTAAGTAATGCCCATATTTGGACCGCTATTATTTTCCTAGCAATCGTCTTGCTAGTTGGTCCAACCGTATACATTCTAAATTCAGAAACAAACAGTGTCGGATTATTAATTCAAAAATTCATTCCAATGAGTATGAATACCGTGCCAAACGGTCGTCCCGGCATCGCCCAACAAGAAACCATTTTCTATTGGGGCTGGTGGTTATCATACATGCCATTCATGGGACTATTCATCGCTAAGATTTCCAAGGGACGCACAATCAGGCAAATCGTTATGGGAATGCTTACCTATGGTGCTTTAGGCTGCATGAGTTTTTATGCCGTCTTTGGTGGTTATTCACTATGGCTACAAAAGACCGGTGCGTTGAATTTAACACATATTTTAAATACGCAAGGTCAAGCTGCTGTTATTTCAGCCGTTCTTGGAACCTTACCTATGAAGTATGTCATGTTTGCATTTTATTTTATTTCCTGTTTCATCTTCTTGGCAACCACGATTTCATCGTCGGCATTCGTGCTTTCTTCATTTACCAGTTTGCCACTTGGCCCTGGTAAGGAACCTAGCCGTGTTAACAGAATGACCTGGGTAGTTGTATTTATCCTATTCTCATTCAGTTTAGTTGTCGTTGGAGGATTTGAGACAGTTCAAACTTTCTGTACCTTAGCCGGATTCCCATTGATGTTCGTCTGCATCTTGATCATTATGTCAGTCTTTAAGATGATTAAAAACGATCCAACTGTGATTAGAAATCCAAGATGGACGCAACGTCGCGGGAAGAAACCAGTTACTGTTGAACGAAAGAGTGCCATTAAGGGTAAACTAATCCTATGGCCAAAAAACACAATTAATAGACATTAAAGTCACTAAAAGCCACTAAATGGGTATAAAAAATCCATGTAGTGGCTTTTTTTGTGATAATATTTATATGTTATAAAAAATTAGGAGTTGAAGAGAAAATGGCTAAAAAAGTAATTATTCCTAAAGAATTTGCTCATTATTTAGGCGAACCACTTAGGGATTATGGCTTTGAAGTAGTGGAATTAGAAGATCAATACGCGGACTCTCTACTTCAACACAAAGATGCTGATGGAATGGTACTTAATGCGACCCCATTAAGCAATGACACTATCGACCAAATGCCTAACCTAAAGGTTATCGCACGTTTTGGTGTGGGATACGATAATGTCGATTTAAACCACTGTAAGGAACGTGGAATCTACGTTACAAACACACCTGGTGGAAATGAAGTTGCGGTTGCTGAATGTGCCGTTACTGATATTTTAATTTTATCTAAGAATCTATACACAGTTTCTCAAAAAATGCATGAAGGTGATGACTCATACGCATTCCATCACCCATCACACGATATTAAGGGTAAGACAATTGGGATTGTTGGTTATGGAAACATTGGTCAACAAGCTGCCAAGATGCTTTCAGGTTTCGGTGTTAAGACATTAATCTGGAACAGAAGCCCAAGAACTTCAGAATATGGTGAATTCGTTGAATGGGATGAATTGTTCAAACGTTCTGATTTCGTTTCACTACATCTACCAGCAGTGAAAGGAACTATCGGTTCTGTTAACAAAGAAACATTCAAGATGATGAAGAATTCAGCCTTTATCGTTAACTTTGCCAGAGGTGCAGTGATTAACGAACAAGATATGATCGAAGCCTTGAAGACTGGTGAAATCGCCGGAGCAGGTCTAGACGTGTTCGAAAAAGAACCACTTCCAATGGATAGTGAACTAAGAAAACTACCGAACGTCTTCATGACACCACATAACTCAGGATTCTCAGTAGAATCATTTACTAAGATTTCTAACATGGCAAGTAGTGAAGTAAACCACGTATTGAAGGGTGAAAAACCTGAACACTGCGTTAACGGTTTGGACTAAATAGATAAAATAAAAAGCCCCGTAAGAATTATCTTACGAGGCTTTTTTGTTGTTTATAGTTTGTATTTTTCGTCGATTGAATCACCTTGAGAGGTTAGAATCTTTGGACCATCCTTAGTAATAGCAATAGTGTGTTCGTATTGAGCTGAGTTAGTACCATCTGATGATACGTAGTAAGTCCAATCGTCCTTAGAATCGTATCTGTCAGTGATTTCCCAAGTTCCAAGGTTAACCATTGGTTCGATGGTAATGGTCATACCTTCCTTTAGACGAAGACCTTTACCAGGTTCACCGTATGCAGGAACGTTTGGTTGTTCGTGCATAGTAGGTTGAATTCCATGACCGATTAGTTCACGAACGTCACCCATGTGGTTTTGGTTTTCGATGAAGTCTTGGCAAGCAAAACCAATATCACCTAAACGGTTACCAACAACTGCTTGGTCGATACCGCGGTATAGAGCTTCCTTACATACGTCCATTAGCTTTTGATCTTCTTTAGAAATGTTTCCAACTGCATAAGTCCAGCATGAATCACTTTCAAAACCATCTTTGTTAACGGTCATATCTACCTTAACAATGTCACCATCTTTAAGTTTTAGGCCCTTACGTGGAATACCGTGAGCTACTTCGTCGTTAACTGAAACACAAGTAGCAAACTTGTAGCCTTCAAAACCTTTTTCTGATGCTTTGGCACCATGTTCGGTGATGTATTTGTCAGCAAATTCTTCGATTTCCCAAGTATCTAGACCTGGTTTTATCATGTCACGTAAGCCAAGGTGAACGCCAGCTAAGACTTCACCGGACTTGGCCATCATTTCGATTTCTCGTGGTGATTTAAGTGTAATCAAAATAAATTCTCCTTTATTCGTTCATATTTAGTCTATACCTATAATCTACTACAAAAAGGTGAATTTGGCTAATTAATGCACGTATTTAAGGATGTAAATTTTGTGATTTTCTAGTATGATAGAGAGTATAAGAAAAGAGAGGGGAATCATCTTGAGTAAAACAGCTAAGACCAATATTATTTTGATTATTGTGACATTGATTGTTGCTTTCTTTGCAGTTTTCTTTGCGATTAGAAGTGACAACCTATTAATGTCTCGATCATCTAGAGGTGGTCAAAACACACCAACATTGTATGTCCATGGTCTGGGTGGATCTAGTAAATCCACTAATCACTTGGCAACAATTGCATCACGTGATGGAGGTAACCGTTCTCTAATTATACTAGTTAATAAACGAGGTAAAATAAAATATAAGGGTAAACTTGAACTAAATACCAGAAAACCAATTATTCAAGTTATTTTCAAGAAAAAGTTTACACCGGTTGATCAACAGGTTAGCTGGTTACATGCAATTCTATTAAAACTAAAGGACCATTATGGATTTAATTACTACAATGCGGTAGGTCATTCAACGGGAGCTGTAACCATTTTGGATACAGCTGCAAGATATAACAGCGATGAAGATATGCCAAAATTACAAAAATTTGTTTCAATCGCCGGACCATACGACGGTATCATCAAGTTAGGCAGTATGGGTAATGATAATTACGTTGATGCACAAGGTAAACCTATGATTTACTCAGAAGCTAACAAGTGGTTCCCATCATATCAATTACTTTTAAATGATTGTAAGACATTCCCTAAAGATGTTTCTGTTTTGAATATATATGGTAACGATAATACCAAGCAAGAATCAGACGGTGTCGTTTCAGTTGCCTCCGCTCGATCATTGAAGTACTTGATTGGGAAACGCGTTAAGAACTACGAAGAAATCCCGGTTAATGGGGTAAATGGTCAACACAGTCGTTTGCACCATAACATTTTCGTTGATCACATTATCGCTAGATTCTTATTTGATGAAAATTAGACAAAGCAAAATAGTTTACTTATTAAACCTAAATCGATAAAATAGAAAAAGTATTAATTTATAATGATTCTAAATTAGGAGATGAAGGTTTTGAAGAATTACGATTTAAGTGGTAAGCCATACAATCGTTTTTTGTTCGTCATTGTATTACTTCTAGGTAGTTTTACAATGTCAATGAGCCAATCATCAATTTCAACTGCTTATCCTACCTTAATGAGCTCATTTGGAATTGATGCTTCGACTGTTCAATGGTTAACTACCGGATTTATGCTAATCATGTGTGTCATGATGCCGGTTAGTCCATGGTTACTTAACAACGTTAAGTTTAAGCAATTATTTTTATTGATTTTAGCAATTTTTGATATCGGAACTTTGATTGTGGTGGTTGCCCCTAACTTCCCAGTAATGATGTTAGGACGTGCAATGGAAGCAATCGCTGTTGGTATTTTATTCCCATCATACCAATCAGTATTGTTATACATCACACCGGAAGAAAAGAGAGGGACTACCATGGGATTTGCTGGACTAATCATGGGTTCAGCACTTGCCTGTGGACCAATCCTTTCAGCAATCGTCTTGCACTTCTCAGCATGGCGTGGATTATTTATCGTTTTTGCCGTTATCATTTCAGTGCTATTTGTAATTTCATTATTTGCAATCAAGAACGTAATGCCACAAAAGGAAAGTCACTTAGACTTCCCATCAGTTATCCTATCTGTTGGATTAATTGGTATCTTATATGTGGTTAACATGATTGGTAAGACTAATATTGATTTGACCGAAGCCATTATTATTTTAATTGTAAGTATTGTAATGGTAGCGATGTTTGCAATTCGTCAATTCAAGATGGATCAACCATTACTACAATTGAGAGTATTGAAGGACTTTAACTATGACCTATCAGTCGGTTTGACTGGTGCTTCATACATTGCTTTGATTGTTGTTACAATCATTTTCCCACTTTACTACCAAGATGTATTAGGGGTAAGTAAGACCGTTTCAGGGTTAGCGCTAGCTCCTGGTGCGATTGTATTGAGTTTATTAAACCCACTAACTGGTAAGTTAGCAGATAAGATTGGTTTCAAATCAACCATGCTAACGGGGATGTTCATGATTCTAGCTGGATGGCTAGTATTGAGTATCACCGGTGCAACATTAGGCCTAGTGCCAATGATGGTAATTGCAGCAATCATCGAAGGTGGAAACGCCTTTGTTATGATGCCAGCAGTTACAATGGGTGCTAACTCATTACCAAAGGATTTAATCTCAGATGGTACTGCGGTTATTTCAACATTTAGACAAATTCTTGGATCAACCGGTGTATTGGTTGCTACCTTGATTTTGTCTAACGTGATGAATAACAACATCGCTAATGGAATGAGCCATGCAATCGCTCAAATGGGTGGTTTCCATGTCGTATTTATTACATTCTTTGTAATTGAATTAGTTGGTTTAGCAATGGCATTAATGCTTAAGAACACTAAGAAATAAAACCAAATAAAAAGGCCTGACGTTTGTCAGGTCTTTTTTTAGATTTCATCTAGAGTTTTGAAAGGGTGAACTGAAATTTCCATTAGGTTATTAATGGTCAAAGGATCTTGGTTGATTAATTCCAATGCTTCTTCGTTTGTTTTAGCTTCATATACAATCAAACCACCGACGTTATCTGAAGTAGAACCAGCGTATGATATCTTCCCATCTTTTGCTTGATGCTTTAAGAAGTTAACATGTTCTTCTACAATTTCCTTTGCTGAACCAGATGATAAGTCGACTGGATTTTTTCTTGGTGTTGCGAACTCAATAAATTTAGCCATCGTTTTATTCTCCTTTATTGACAAATGATACGAACTCTTCTGAACGAGATTGTAGTTCTGAATCGCTTAGATATTGAGCAACCCCATGTGTAATGAATGGAGTTGTGTAATCTGTTCCAATCAGTTTACTTGTAGATTCAAATGGGGATAGCATTTCGTCAATGGAGTGACCAAATTGACCTGTCTTTAAATAATTCTCTGCTACCGCACCGGTAGTTACGGCAAGCGTTAATTCCTTACCTTTAAGTGCATTACCGTTAGAGCCATATGCCCAACCGTATTCTAAAACTTGATCTTCCCATTCTTTTAAAAGACTTGGTGAACTATACCAATACATTGGAAATTGAAAAATAACTTTATCATGTTTTTCCATTAATTGTTGCTCTGCCTTAACATCGATTTTGCCATCAGGATAGATTGCGTATTCATCTCTAATGGTTATATCTGAATTTTTTTGTTCCACCAGTTTCTGAATAAAAGCTTTGTTTACTCGAGATTGTTTGATGTTTGGATGAAATAATAATACTAGTGTCTTCATCTATAAATTACTCCGCTATAAATATTGATATCTAATATCGATAATCAATATTAAATCACCTGTAGTTAACTACACCGCAAATAAAAACAGCTGAACTAATATAATTTGTGCTATAGTTAACTACAACCAGTATAATTGTTTAAAAAGGAGTGATTGCATGGATCTTTCTATTACTCAATTAGCAGAACAATATAATTTAAACGTTGAAACACTGAGGTACTATGAAAGAATCGGATTGATACCAGAGGTTCCTAGGAGAGCGAATGGAAACCGTTTCTATGATGAAAAATTACAAAAATGGATTGAAATGATTGTTTGTTTAAGACATTCAGGTGTTGAAGTTAAAACCTTAAAAGAATATGTTGACTTGATAAAACAAGGTGATGAAACCTTAGAAGCCAGAAAAGTGCTTCTTCAAGAGCAAGAACGTCAATTGAATGAAAAAAGAAAGAACCTGGATATATCAATTAATCGATTAAAGCACAAAATAAACTTATATGAAACCGGCGAAATTAAGAATAATAAGAGCTATTACGAAGAATACGAGATCGAAAAAGATATCCAAAATAAAAAGGCCTGACATTTTGTCAGGTGAACTGAACCCCTTGAGTTGGAGAAATCTAACCTAAGGGGTTCTTTTATGTTTTCTAAAGAATTAAAATT
>NZ_BOLX01000021.1 GCF_016861915.1 Apilactobacillus nanyangensis
CAGCTAATTTTAATTCTTTAGAAAACATAAAAGAACCCCTTAGGTTAGATTTCTCCAACTCAAGGGGTTCAGTTCATAGGCTTTTTTATTTACTTTAAATAGTTAATTGCAATTTGTTTATATAGACGTATGAATGAATAAAATGATTCTAAATCAACGTATTCATCAGTTTGATGCGCAGTGTCATTTCCTGGGCCTAGTACGATAACATCCACGTCTTGATTGCGTTCCTTAAATTGAGAAGCATCGGTTCCCATTGATAAGGCCTTCAAATCAAGTTTTCCACCCAGGATTTCTTCACTGGCAGCTTGAGCAGCGTTGACAATTGATGAATCTGCATCGTTTTTGACCGGATAACCACTGAAGTTTACCTCTAATTCTAGATTATAGCCATCCTTTTGGTTAAATGAATCAATCAATTCTTGCAAATCAGCAATGATTTGATCGTTATTTAATTGTGGAATGGTTCTAACCATGACCTTTTGATAGGCAAAGTCAGGAATTGAGTTAACCTGTTTACCACCCTCAAAGATATCAGGTGTGTAGATGGTTTTACCCAAAATATCATCCTCACCGGTTTGTTTAGCAAAGTATTGCTTTTCTGCCTGGCGATAATTGATAAGGTTATCAATCGCATCGATTCCTAATTCTGGAGTAGAACTATGCGCTGCCTTTCCGACACTCTTAACGGTGTAAATAAGTGCTCCCTTGTGAGCATAGACAATGTAATGGTGGTTTTGATTGCTTTGTCTTTGACCGGTTGGTTCACCAATCACGATGGCATCGACTTCGTCAACATCCCCTCGCTTTGAAAGGAAGTTGGCCCCACCCTGGGTTAATTCCTCAGAGATGGTTGCTAGAAATCTTAGTTGACCGTTTAAGTCAGCATGTTCTTCTTTTAGTTCGATCAAAGAAATCACCTGGGCTGCTAGACCTGACTTCATGTCAGTCACACCACGGCCATAAATTTTACCGTCTTCGACGTATGGAATAAATGGATCGTGGGTCCAATCAGCCAAGTTATTTTCGTGAACGGTATCTTCATGACCAGCAAAGGCCAAAACCTTTTTCGAAGAACTACCAATGTGAGCAACTAGATTACTTCTATTATCAAACTGGTCCACAATCTCACTTGCAATCCCGTGCTTTTTAAATAGTTGGCTTAAATAATCTGCGATGTCTCTTTCGTTGGCATCTACCGTATTAAAGGCGACTAGGTCCTTTAATACCTGTAATTGTTCTTCTTTTTCCATTAGTATCTACCTTCTTATTTTGCGTTTTCGTGATCAGTTAATCTGGCTAAGATATCACCGATAATTTGAATGACGAATACCAAAATCAAAATTAAGATTAATGATACAAAGGTAACGTCATTTTCATATCTTTGGTAACCAACCATGACAGCTAGGTTACCAAGTCCACCACCGGCAACGGTACCAGCCATTGCAGTTAAACTGATTAGACTAATTAATGTTACCACGGATGAACGGATAATTTTAGGTAATCCTTCCTTTAGGTATACTCTAAAGACGATTCCCCATGTTGATGAACCCATGGCTTGGGCTGATTCAACAATTCCACTATCAACGTCTAGGAGTGCGTTTTGCACTTGTCGAGCATAGAAAGGAATAACGGCGATTACCAACGGAACGATACAAGCGGTAGTACCGATTGCAGTTCCAACGATAATTCTGGTAAATGGTGCAATCACAGCTAATAGAATAATGAAGGGAATTGCACGGAAGAAGTTCACAATCTTATCTAAAACTGTGTAGAAAGGAATGTTTTCACTGATTCCTTCTGGTCCAGTTAAGACTAGTAAAACACCGATAAACAAACCGATTATTCCACCAATTAGTGCTGTTACGAATGTCATGTACAATGTTTCGATTGTGGCTTGTTCAAAGTCCGGAATCATTGTCATCACGTTTGGTAAGTAATGTGTCAAAAATGAACTCATCTGCTATCCCTCCTTACTATTTCTGATTTTTTCTTGATCCAAATTGATGTTGGTTAAATGAACATCCTTTGAAGCAAGGTATTCTTTGATTTCTTTGATAGTTGATTCTTCAGCATCGATTTCGATAATCAAGTTACCTAATGGCACGTTTGAAATAAATTCAATGTTTCCATATACGATGTTAGCGACTGCACCAAACTTTTGGTACAAATCAACGATGATTGGTGTTTCAGTAGAAGCACCGATGTAATGCAATCTGAATAGTTGTTGGTTACGTGATAATTCAACGAAACGTTCTTGGGCGCTTAGTGTTTCCACTGCTTCCTTGACGTTGTTGGTGGTGTCGATAAAGTCTTTGGTTAGTTGTGTCTTAGGGTTACTGAAAACTTCTAAGATACTTCCCTTTTCGACGACCCTACCAGTATCCATGACAGCTACCTTATTACATAGTGACTTAACTACGTCCATTTCGTGGGTAATTAAGACGATGGTAACGCCTAGTTCTTTGTTAATCTTCTTTAGTAACTGCAAGATTGCTTGCGTGGTCTTTGGGTCCAACGCACTGGTTGCTTCATCACTAATTAAGATTTGTGGATTGTTTGCCAAAGCTCTGGCAATGGCCACTCTTTGTTTTTGTCCACCAGATAGTTGGGCTGGGTAGAACTTTTCCTTCCCATTTAGACCAACTAGATTAATCAAACGTTGAACACGTTTTCTTCTTTCTTCATTTGAAGTCTTAGTTCCAACCATTGGGTATAGAATGTTGTCTTCAATTGTTCTGGCGTTCATTAAGTTAAAGTGTTGGAAAATAAATCCAATGTTCTTTCTTAATTGACGAATTTGCGCATGGCTGAATTTATCAATATCTTTGTTATCGATAATCACTTTTCCGGCACTTGGTTTTTGCAGGTGGTTAATTACTCGTACTAGAGTACTCTTACCAGCCCCTGAATAACCAACGATACCGTAAGCGTCACCCTTTTCAATTTGTAGCGTTACGTCTTGTACCGCCTTTGAAACTTGGTGTTTTTGCTTAAAGGTGACATCGATGTGCTCTAGACTAATTTGTGCCATAGTTTCACCTCTACCTCTATTTTGTTTCTAAACCTTACTTGTTGAAGTTGATGTCCCATGCAGGGATGTTTTCACCCTTGTAAAGTTTCTTTAGAAGATCCTTAGTAGCTTGAGTTTGATAAGCTTTTACAACCTTCTTGTAGTATTTGTTGTTAGCATCACTCTTGTTAGCTGAGATGATGTTGATGTATGGGATTGAAGCCTTGTTTGTAGGTTCCTTGAATAGAATGTCCTTTGAGCTTAGGTTTGAATCTAGGGCAAAGTTACCGTTAACAACAGCAACGTCTTCGTCAGATAAAGCTCTTGGAGTTTGTGCAGCATCTAGAGGAACAATCTTTAGGTGCTTCTTGTTTTCAGTAATGTCACTTGGAGTTGGTAATGCGGTGTTCTTTAGCTTGATTAGACCGGCACTAGCAAGTAGTTTTAGTCCACGAGCTTCGTTAGTAACATCGTTAGCAACAGCAACTGATGCGCCATCTTTAAGATCTTTTAGGCTTGAAACCTTCTTGGAGTATAGAGTTAGTGGTGAGAAGATAGTCTTACCAATAGCTACAATCTTAGTGTGGTGAGCTTTGTTCCAGTTGTCTTGGAATGCGTAGTTTTGGAATGCATTAATGTCTACTTCTTTGTTAGTTAAAGCATTGTTTGGTTGTGAGTAATCAGTGAATTGAACTAGTTGTAGATCAACGCCTTCTTTTTTAACACGTTGTTGAACAGCTTTCCAAACACGTGTGTCTCCACCCATGATACCAATCTTAACTGTGTGTCCTGAATCCTTACCACAACTTGCTAAAAGGGTTAGTGGTAATACTAATAAAAATGTAAAAGCCAATAATAATTTCTTGTAATTCTTCTTCATAAGAATAACCTCCTAAAAAATATAAATGTATGTAACGGAATTTTTAACTTAGCCAACAAAAAAACTCCGCTCCTAGATTAAATCTAGAAACGGAGTTCCGTGGTACCATTCTAATTTAGTGGAAGCTTACACTCCCACCCTCAATAACGTCTATATAAACGCGTGCAATTAATAATGGTTGCCACCCCATCATCGCTTAATTATCAGCGATGCCAAATTACAGGCCATATTCATTATCTTCTGATTCATTCACTTTCAGCAAACGTGAACTCTCTGCACAATCATTGGATAACTACTCTCCTGATCATCTTGTTTTATTCGTATCGGTTAAGTTGTTTTATATATTACACCCATTTTCTAATATTGCAACATATTTTTATCATTATTTTCTAATTTAATATTTTCTTAATAAATAAAAAGGAGCCTAATCAAGGCTCCTTTAGTATTTTATAGCAATCTTACATTCTGAGAAAATAGTAATTCAATGATTAAAATTAACACATCAACGGCTACGAAGAACCCGATGAAAGCGAAAAATGTAAGACGAATTGCTTGTAGACGCTTCTTTAAAACATCCCCGGTGAATTCACCATGTTTCTTTTCTAAGCTAGGTAGTTTTAATCCTAGGAAGATGTAAATTGCTTCTAGTACAAATAACACGATGATTAAGTAGTTGTTGGCCATTTCTGGGAAGATGATGCTCAAGACAAACGCAGTAGCGACGATTGCTAAGATCACGTATTGACCAGTAACGACGTTTAACTTCTTTTCCCCTGACTTAAATGCTTCGATTTGTTTCTTATCTCCGCCAAATGAATCAAGTGTTTTTTGGTTGATGGTCTTATTCAACTTATGAATCTTTGGTAGTGTTTCATAGGCACCGAATAGTAATAGTGCGATTACAACAAAAAATAAAATTAAATAAATAACAGTATCCATTATCAGTCCTGCTTTCTTTATGTAATGACTTTATTATGTCATTTTTTATTTAATAAAAAAAGCTGAATGTTTCCATAACAGCTTTTCTTAATACTATCTTAAATATTTATCAAACCATTCATAGATGTCTGATAGTCGTTTGATGCGAAGGTTTGGTAAACCGTTTCTTGAGAATCCGTGGAATGATTGTGGATAACGAATGTAATCCACAGGGGTGCCGGTTTGCTTAATTGCTGTGAATAACGCTTCACTTTGGTTAACCGGACAACGCATGTCGAATTCACCATGTTGAATTCTAGTAGGTGTCTTGACGTTGTGGGCATACTTCAATGGTGAACAGTCCCAGTAGTATTCCAATCCGCCCTCATCGTATAGATCCTTGCCAAGTTCTTTTCTAATGAAACGAACTCCGATGTCGGATGTTCCATATAATGAGTGCCAATCAGATACAGGACGTTGCACAATCGCAGCGTTGAAACGGTCGGTGTGACCAATTGCCCAACTGGACATGAATCCACCATAAGAGCCACCGGCAATGAATGTGTTTTGTTCATCTAGGTCGGCAAATTGACTTAGGGCAGCATCTAAACCAGATTGAACGTCTGCAAAGTCTTCCTTTCCGTATCTACCAATGACGCCGGTTTCGAATTCTTGACCGTAACTGGTAGAACCACGTGGGTTAACGTAGACGACGGCATAACCGCGACTAGCTAAGACTTGGAATTCATGGAAGAAACTTTCACCGTAGTTAGCTTGTGGACCACCGTGAACATATAGAATCACTGGAAGATGGTTAGAACTACCGGTGTACTTTAATACCCATCCCTCAACAGTAGTCTTACTGTCTTTGGATGGTGTTTCAAAAGGTGTTACGTCAGCGTAGTCGTGTTGTGCTGAGAAGTTAGCGTTAGGGTCAAACTTCACGTCTAGTTGTTGGTCAACTAGTTGGACTAATTGACTTGGGGTGGTTGGAGTTGAAAGACTGAAGTACACCTCACCATCAATGGCGGTTAGGTCCACAACATGACAGTGTCCTTCAAACAACTTGGTGATGTCATGGCCGTTGTATTCAAAGACAACGCTGTGGCCGTGAGTCACACCACTAAAGACAAAGTTAGTGTCTGACATCCAAACTAAGTGACTACCCTCGTTTTGAATAAAGTCGGCGGTAATTGAGCCGAACACTTCACCCTCGAAGTCCTTGGTGACGTCGGTTAACTTATCAATTGCTTCATCATAGATGTATAACTCGTTAACGGTTGCGTTTGGATACTTAGCGTCGTTTCCGACAACGGCAATCTTTTGACCGTCAGGAGAATAACTAGCGTAGCTAAATTCACCCTTGGAGATACTTGCTGTAACTTGTTTTTCGGTATCCTTAGTTAAATCAACATCGTAGACCGCCCTAGTTTCGTCTGATTCAGTTTCCAATGTTGGGTTAGTTGGCTTGATTACCAATAAACGGTTTTGCTTGGCGTTCGCATCTTGCAAGCTCAAATCGTACTTGGAGCTGTAGACAGCGTTTCTTTGGTTCATCTTAATGTTATAGCGGTAGATGGTATCAGTAGCTTGATCATCAACCCATCCAATACCGTCATGTCGGTTATCAAAGCGGTGGACCCTTCTAGTTTCTGGGAACTTGGTGGTTTCAAACTTAGCGGGTATCTTACTATCTGATGATTGGTAGAAAACGGTTTGGCCATCTTTTCCACTAACTAGTTTGGATATCTTGGCATCCCTAGTAAGTTGTTCAGCACTACCACCGGATAGTGGCATTCTCATTAAATCACCATTATGTAGATAGACTAGGTAATCGCCCACTTGCACGGGATTGACGTTCTTACCACCATCGGTCCATTTCTTTACTTCGTTCTTGTTGTTAATGCTGATAATATCAGCAAAATAGGTATTTTCTTGCTTGTCGACACGGTTTAAAACAGCGAAAATATTTCCATTAATAGCAGTAACTTGCGTAATGGATTTCAATTCAAATAAGTCATTTGATTCTATTTTTTTATTCATTAACAACGCCTCTTTTCAATTTAAGTCTAGTATTAAGTTTTATCAGCATAAATGCAATAAAAAAGCCCTAACAATGTTAGGACTTAGTTTGTTTTTGATTTTTAAATTGCTCAGTAATGACAAACGATGTAATTGGAATCGTAATGATAACACCGATTAACGAGAACAAGATGATGATGAACTCGGCATCAAAGACCTTGTCGTTTAAAATATCCCCCAATGAGTAGGATAAGCCGTGGAACCAGACAAATAATGATAGTGATCCACCAAACAATCCGAAGAATAAGGTATTCAATGTTGTTCCAATGATTTGTTTTCCAACATAGACCCCATCGAAGAACAAACGGCTTGGTTTAATCTCCGGATGCTGTTCCTTAATTTCATCCAAACCGGATGCAATCGCCATCGTTGCTTCGGCAATCGCCCCTAACGTACTTAGGATGGCTGTTGAAATCGCGATATCGATAAAACTAATTCCGATTGGTAAAGATAGCCCTTCTAGGTCATCACTATCTTCCAGCCCAAATCCTTGCACCTGTGCCCAGTGTTCGACCGGCACAATCAATAAGACAAGCGCTAATAGCACTAATACGGAAGCGATAAACGCTAAACGACTGGTCTCATCATTGGTTCCACTCAAGAAGATGGTCAATGCCAATAAGATCACTCCGGCAATCAAAGTGACGACGATTGGTGGAAAGTGAAATGCCATCAAAACAATCGCAAAGAATAAGAAGCCAAAGTTAAGCACCAAACTTAAAAATGATTGAAAACCTTGTTTACCACCTACCAATACCATTAGTACTAATAGGACAAGGCCTAAAACGATAATTGCACTCATTATTTACGCCTCTTTTCTGCAAAAAAACTGGTTAATCCACTGGCAACCGGAACTGCAAGCACAATTCCAATCCCACTGATTAGACTTTGCACCATCCCCAATGACATGTTCATTGAAAATGAATATCCCCAACTATTTCCGTTCTTTAGGAATAGAAGTGTCATCGACAAAGTTTCACCCATAAAGATGAAGAATAAGACGTTAATTAGTGGTCCCATGATGGACTTACCAATGTTTCGACCTGACAAGAATAGCTGCTTTTTAGAAACGTCAGGACATTCCATTTTCAACGCAAATAGTGAAGAAATGATATCAGTTGATTCATCCATCACCGCCCCTAGTGAACCGATAATGGTTTCAGCTAAGAACAATGGACGTGGGGGCTGGGTGACGTATTGCATTGATTCGTAGAAAATTCCCTTTTCGTGCGTGAATCGAAAGACAATCAAACTGATTAGAATCGACAAAAAGGTACATGCGACAGTTGATCCTAAAGTCACAAACATTTGACGATTCCACCCAATTACCAACCAAAGGGTTATTGCTGAAAATAACACGGCTAATATGGAGAAAATCCATAAAACATTTGACCCGTTATTAAAACCGTCAAAGTATAGTGCCACCATGAATAAGATGGTATTAATGATGATACTTCCAATGGCAGTAATCCCCGCCATTTTAAGGAAGATAAACATCAAGGCAATCGCTAGATAAATTAAAAAGACGACTGGCGTGTCTCGTTTGGCGTCTTTAATTGTGCTTTCACCCTGTCCGTGTAAGACCACAAAGGCTTTTTGGCCGACTTTGTACTTCTTATCCATCGCCTTAGAGTCTGTATATGTATTGTTTAACGTGATGTGTTCACCCTTATGTTTACCATTGGTGATTACCCCACTTAATTTTTGTACATAACTGTGATCAACGTTTTGAAAAGTATCGACTTCCTTATTCTTGCTAAGTTCTTCAACTTTTTGAATCTGCATAATTGGTTGCGTATATAAAAAGTCATCATGACTAACAAAAAACATTAAAATTACCCCAATTAATGCAAAAATCCCCACCATTTTGATGGGAAATTTTTTCAATAAATTACCCAAAATAATTCCTTCTTAATTATCAAATTTTGAACCTAAAAATTCCAATTTAAGTCATTTTAACACACTTTAATTAAATAAATCTTAAATGGCTCCATCATGCAAGCTTATGCCGTTTAAAGCCGGCAAATCGGCATTTTGCGAATGTAACTTATTTGACACATAACATTTTTCTTTGTAATAATAGTACCTATGCTTTAAACAAACTACAATTTCAAGGAGGAAGATCATGACCAAAAAAGTTGAAGTTAAACATCTAACCAAGATTTTCGGTCGTCATGTTGGTCGTGCCAAAGAAATGATCAACGAAGGAAAATCCAAAGATGAAATTTTAGCTAAAACTAACAGCGTAGTTGGTGTTCACGATGCCAACTTCGATGTTAACGAAAATGAAATCTTTGTTATCATGGGACTTTCCGGTAGTGGTAAGTCTACTTTAATTAGAATGTTGAACCGTTTATACGAACCAACTGATGGTGAAATTCTATTAGACGGGGAAAGCATTACTAAATTCGATAAGAAAGAATTACGTGAATTTAGACGTAAGAAGATGAGTATGGTATTCCAAAACTTTGCTCTATTCCCTAACAGAACCATTATCGAAAACACCGCTTACGGTTTAGAAATCCAAGGAGTCGATAAAGAAACTAGACATCAAAAAGCACACGAATGCTTAGAACTAGTTGGCTTACACGGATATGATGATAGATACCCTAATGAATTATCTGGTGGACAACAACAACGTGTTGGATTAGCTCGTGGTTTAGCTAATGACCCAGAAATTCTATTGATGGATGAAGCATTCTCAGCATTGGATCCACTTAACAGAAAAGAAATGCAAGACGAATTGCTAGATTTACAATCACACCTAAAGAAGACTATCATCTTCATTTCACATGACTTAAACGAATCACTACGTATTGGTGACCGTATTATGATCATGCGTGATGGTGAAATTGTTCAAATCGGTTCACCAGAAGACATCTTACAACACCCTAAGAATGAATACGTTGAAAAATTCATCGAAGGTGTGGACAGAACTAAGATTCTTACCGCTAGCCGCGTTATGATTAGACCAGATGTTATCAACATCGAAAAGGACGGTCCAAGAACCGCGCTAAGATTAATGAAGGACAACCACAACTCAAGTGTTTACGTTGTTGATTCAGAACACCACTTCAAGGGATTAATTGATGCTAAGGATGTTATCAAGCAAATTGAAGATGACAAACGTGACCTACAATCAATTCTTAGAACCGACGTTCCAACAACTACACCTGATACACCTATCAAGTCACTATTGAACGACATTTCCAAGACTTCAGTACCTTTCGCGGTATTGGATGACAATGATCGACTACTAGGAATTATCATTAGAAGTTCCGTATTAGGCGCAATTTCTGGAAACGAGGTGCAAAATAATGGCTAATTTATTTACTTTAACTATGCAACCAATTCCATTTGCAGATTGGATTAACAAGTTCGTTAACTGGTTAACTCAATTTGTTGGTTTCTTCAATGGTATCACTGATTTCATTGGTGCTATCGTTAACTCATTCCAATGGGTATTTGATTTACTACCTGTTTGGTTATTTATCGTTTTAGTTCTAGGTATCACTTACTGGGCACTACATGACAGCAAGCACTGGGGACTAATGATTTTTGAACTTATCGGTCTTGTATTAATTTACAACCAAGGTTACTGGAGAGATATGACTCAAACATTAACACTAGTTCTTACTTCTAGTTTAATCATCGTTGTTATCGGTATTCCTTTAGGAATCTGGATGGCAAAGAGTCACACTGTTAAGGTAATCGTTAAACCAATTCTAGACTTTATGCAAACAATGCCTGCTTTCGTTTACCTAATTCCTGCCGTTGCTTTATTCGGTATCGGAATGGTACCTGGTGTTATTGCTTCTGTTATCTTCTCACTACCTCCAGTAGTAAGAATGACTAACCTAGGAATTGAACAAGTTCCTACTGATTTAATTGAAGCTGCCGATTCATTCGGTTCAACTGGTTGGCAAAAGCTAATCAAGGTTGAATTACCAATTGCCAAGAACACATTAATGTCTGGTGTTAACCAAGGTATGATGCTTGCTCTATCAATGGTAGTTATCGCTTCAATGATTGGTGCCGTTGGTCTTGGTTCAGAAGTTTACTTCGCCGTAGGTAGAAACAACGCTGGTTCAGGTTTCACTGCTGGTTTTGCAATCGTAATCCTAGCAATTATCCTAGACCGTGTTACTCAAGCCTTTAACAAGAACAAAAAACACTAATTAGGAGGATTTAAATGAGAAAGAAAACTAGATATGTTTTAGCAACATTAACCATGTTTCTTATGGCAACAGTTCTAACTGCTTGTAGTAGTTTAACTTCTCCATACAATCCTCATAAGAAGTTAGGTCCTCAAATCAACTACACTATCACAGGTATTGATGCTGGGGCTGGTATTATGGCTTCTACACAAAATGCGTTAAAGGAATATCCTTTAGCACAAAACAAGTGGCAACTACAAACTAGTTCAACTGCTGCAATGACTTCTACATTAGCTAAAGCAATTAAGTACAAACAACCAATCGTAGTTACCGGATGGCAACCACACTGGATGTTCAAGAAGTTCCCTCTTAAGTTCCTAAAGGATCCTAAGAATGTTTACGGTTCTTCAGAACAAATCCACACAATTGCTAGAAAAGGTCTAGCCAAGGATAATCCTGGTGCTTACAAGATTCTAAAGCAATTCCACTGGACTCCAGCTCAAATGTCAGACGTTATGCTACAAACTAATGCTGGTGTTGATCCTAAGGTAGCTGCTGACAACTTTATCAAGAAGAACCCTAAGTTATATCAAGAATGGACTAAGGGTGCCGCTAAAGGTAATGGTAAAGCTGTTAAGTTAACTTATGTTGCTTGGGATTCAGAAATTGCATCAACTAATGTGATGGCTGAAGTTCTAAACAAGATGGGTTACAAGGCAACTATCCAAGCACTAGAAATGCAACCTATGTGGGCATCAATCGCAACTAACGCTGCTGATGCTTCACTATCAGCTTGGTTACCTAACACTGCCGGTTTATACTTGAAACAATACAAGGATAAAATCGACGATGTTGGTCCAAACTTGAATGGTGCTAAGGTTGGATTGGCTGTTCCTAAGTACATGAAGAACATCAACTCAATCGAAGATTTAATCAACAAATAATAATAAAGAAAAGCTATTCTATTAACTTTAGAATAGCTTTTTTATATACTAGGGATATAGCAAAAAATAAAAGTAAATGAGGTGTCAAAATGAGTAATGACAAGATTAACGAATCACTAATCAAAGACGACTTTTATCAAGCCGTTAACGGTGAATGGGTTAAGAATGCAACCATCCCGTCAGACCACTCTTCAACCGGTGGTTTTATGGACTTAGTCGATAATATCGATAAAACTTTAATGAATGACTTTGACGCCTTACTTGATGGATCAATGAAACCATCAAACGACGATATGCAAGAATTCAAGAAGTTATATGATTTAGCAATGGACTTTGATAAGCGTGAACAAGATGGCGCCAAACCTCTTAAAGCGACTCTTCAAAGAATCGAAGACGTTAAATCATTCGACGATTTAAACCAACAACTATCTGATTGGACTCTATCTGGTTTGCCCCTACCATTTGGTTTTGGGATTGAGGCAGACATGAAGAACGCCAAGTACAATGCATTGTATGCAAGTGGTGCTTCCACCTTCTTACCAGATAAGACATACTATGATAAACAAAATCCTGCTGGTGCCAAACTAATGCCAGTATTTCGTGACATGGTACAAAAGCTACTAACAATGGTCGGATACGATGAACAACAAGCTAAAAACATCGTTGATGCAGCTGAAGACTTTGATAGAACAATTGCACCACATGTTAAGTCTGCTGAAGAAAATGCTGACTTCACTAAGATGTACAATCCAATGAGTTACAGCGACTTAGCTAATCAAATTGATAAATTTGATATGAATAGCTACGTTACCGGTCTAATTGGTCAAGTTCCTGATCAAATCATCGTGACTGAACCAGATTATTTCAAGGCATTCAACGAAATTGTCAACGACGATACATTCTATAAGATGAAGAACTGGATGATTGTGAAGGTAGTTAAAGGTTCTGCTGGTCTACTATCAGAAGAATTCCGTCAAATCGGTGGTACCTTCTCACGTACCCTTTCTGGTAAGAAGGAAGCTACTAAACCTAAGAAGGCCGCTTACTACCTAGCATCCGGTTTATTCGACCAAGTTGTTGGTGACTACTACGGTCGCAAGTACTTCGGTGAAAAAGCCAAACAAGATGTCCACGATATGGTCGTTAAGATGATTAACGTTTATGAAAAACGTCTATCTCAAAACGACTGGTTAAGCGAAGATACCAAGAAGATGGCTATCACTAAGTTAAATGCCCTAGCCATTCATGTTGGTTATCCTGATGAAATCAATCCCCTTTACCACCAATTCAAGGTAGTTGGTAAAGAAGATGGTGGTGATTTATACACCAACGTTGAAAACATCGACAAGATCATCACTAAGGATAAGTTCAGTAAGTGGAACAAACCCGTTGATAAGAGCATCTGGGATATGAGTGCTAACACAGTTAACGCCTACTATTCACCTCTAGAAAACGTGATTGTCTTCCCAGCTGCCATCCTACAAGCACCTTTCTACAGTCTAGAACAATCATCAAGTCAAAACTTCGGTGGTATCGGTGCTGTTATCGCCCATGAAATTTCTCATGCATTTGATAACAACGGTTGTCAATTCGACCAATACGGTAACCTAAACAACTGGTGGACTGAAGATGATCACAAACACTTCGACGCCTTAGCCGAAAACATGATTAAGGAATTCGATGGTTTAGACTTCGCTGGTCAAAAGGTTAACGGTAAATTGACTGTTTCTGAAAACATCGCCGATGCCGGTGGTTTAAGCTGTGCCCTAGAAGCTGCTAAAGGTGAAGCAGACGTAAACCTACGAGACTTCTTCATTAACTGGGCAACCATCTGGCGTACCAAGTCAACTGAACAATACAAGCAATTACTACTATCAATCGATGTGCATGCTCCTACTGAATTAAGAGCACAAGTTCAAGTGAAGAACCTAGAAGACTTCTACAAGACCTTCGACGTTCAACCTGGTGACGGGATGTACTTACCTGAGGATAAACGAGTAAATATTTGGTAATAAAAAAGACCTTGACCTGAACCCCTAAAATTGGAAGATGGTTATGCTATTTTCTGGGAGGAATTGATCCGGTAT
>NZ_BOLX01000022.1 GCF_016861915.1 Apilactobacillus nanyangensis
AGCTAATTTTAATTCTTTAGAAAACATAAAAGAACCCCTTAGGTTAGATTTCTCCAACTCAAGGGGTTCAGTTCATTGCTGTTTAGCAACACTTTTTATTTTGTTTCAATAACGACGTAGTAGTTATTTGATCTGTTCGTTTTACCTTTTAAAATAGTAGTATTTTTAGCAGATACCGCAATTCTAGTGATGTTATTGTCGGTTATGAGCTTAGTATAATTTACATCATTACTGTTGGAAATATCTGAATATAAAATCCAACTTAATGATGTACCACGGAAGTTATCTTCGCTGCTGAACTGCCAGTATGCGGTGTTGATAGTATTTGCTGGGACAGGATGGCTTTCGATGGTTGCAATCTTTTGATTTGCATCTTTTTCTAAGTCAAAGTCTAATTGAAGTGGAGCTAGACCGTTGTGACTTCTGGCATTGTTGATAACGCTAATTGTGTTGATTGCCATTTGGTGATTAAAAGACGCTGTCTTATTCAGTTGAATTGCACCATGCCAAGCATAACCAATTAATTGATGGTTTTGGTAGATAGCTTCGTAAATTGCTTGGAATTTTTTGCCATTTTTATATTTTTGAACATGGTAACTTGTACCAACGGTTACTGTTTGATCGCGTAATTTAGATAAACGTTTGGAATATTTGGTAAATGTCAAATCAGTATATAGGCATTCATATCCTCTTGGACTGATTACCCCGACACCATGGTTATTCTCGTCAGATACTCTGTATATGTAGGGCCTAGTATTTTTAGCTTTGGCGAAAGCTTCATAACCGTTTGTCGATATCGCCAGGATAGAGAAAAGGGTTAATAAAATTAAGAATTTTTTCATTGATACACCTTCTTTGTTGACAATAGTATAGCAGTAATAATATAGAATAAATGTTAAACTATGGTTACAAAAAAGAGGTAAGAATATGAAACAAGACAAACTATTGGTAGCCGCAATGGTATTCGTGGGAATTATCCTGTTAGCGTGTGTTGTGGCTTATGTAGCATAAATAAAAAAGCATCGAAAAAACGATGCTTTTTTATTATATTTTATTAACTATAGAAATTACGACAAACAATAGGATGACTAATAGGTTAGCAAGCTTGTGTCTCATTAAAATGGCAATGAATTCTCTGATAATGGCATTTGGTAGGAAAAATCCGCTTGTCTTTGATCCAATTCCATTAATTTTCATACCGGCGTTCTTAGCGTAAGCTGTGGCACGGTAAATATGGTAGTTGTTGGAAACGAAGATACCGTTATTTGAATCTAGTTTGTATCTGTCGACAATCTTCTTGGAAAACGCGAAGTTTTGAATTGTGTTGACTGACTTATCTTCCGCGACAACGTCATCTGGATTGATACCTTTTTGAAGCAAATAGTCTCTCATGGCTACACCTTCTGGAATCTTTTCGTCGCCACCTTGACCACCGGAACAGATAATTAAAGGATGCTTGTCAGAAACACTGATTTGGTTTTGATAGAAATCAATCGCACGGTCGATTCGAGATGCCAGTAGTGGTGAGACCTCGTTTCCGTTTAGCAAACCAGCTCCCAAGACAATGATGAAGTCCTTGTCTGGTTTGGGACGATAGAAGTTACAAATCCAAACGGAAAGGGAAAAAATCAAGAAAATACTAATGATGTAAAATGAACTCATTTCAGTGAAGTGTTCAATCATTAAGTTGTATGGTTTGGGAATTAGTTTCCTTAAGAATAGAAAACTTAATAGTGGATAAATCAACAAGAATACACCAATTATTAGTGTTAGTAGGTTGGCTAGTGAATGGTTTTCTCTTCTCCAAACAATAATTCCATTCCAAATCAGTAGAACTGCATGAAGAGTATATATTAGCGTTAATACAATCATAATTAGCAAAGTAAGTATTAAAAATACGGAGTGTAGTATTTTGCTGTTGCTTATGAGAGAGAAAAACATGACGTTTCCAGTTAGAGCGAATAATGTCATTAAAAATAAGAAACCGTTCCAAAAAGAAGCCTTATTTTTATAAAACGACCAACATATTAGTCCAATACAAATTATTAATGTTAGTGGTATAAAATACATATATATATCATCCTCATCTATTAGGATAAAAAAGCTCACAAATTATTTGTGAGCTTTTTGTTTATCTCCATTCTACACTATACAAGTGCTCCTGGAACATATTTCTTATTAACTAATTTGTTGTGTGGCACCATCACAAAGTGAATACCACCAAATTTATCGAAAGAAACGGCAAAGTAGTTTGGTTGGTACTTTTTATGGATGTCTAAATTCATTAGAGCAGTTGCATGACCCCAATATGAAGGACCATCTTCAAATAATTGAAGAGCAATGGAATTGTATACTGCATGCTTTAAAGCAGCCATAGTTACTACACGTTTCTTAAGCTTAGTGCTAGTTAAAGCAAATGATGGGTTATCACTATAGTTTTCTTCGGCAACATTAGAAATTTTGTATTTCTTAGAAGCAACTGATTTAGTTCTCAAGTCATGTCCGGTCTTTTTACCGGTATTGTTCCAATTATCTTTGCTGTAAACATCGGCAAATGTTTGAGCAACAGAGATGGTGTTCTTAGAAGACTTGTATTGAATTCCCTTAGCTTGCTTGATTGCAGGATTTAAAATGCTTAGGGCGAATTTAGTAAGTTCTTTTCTTTGACTGTAAGTCATTTTATTTAGGTTAACATTTCTACTTAAATCTTTCTTACTTGGTGTAAATGAGTTAATTGCTAGCCCCTTTAGGCCAATTTTACCCATTGCCACTTGCAACTTGTAGTTACCGATTGATTTTTCGCTAGCTGCTTTTTTTAGTGTAGCGTTAGTATAACCCTTAGGTAATTTGATTACGTTTTTAGGATTCTTTTTAGCGTTATAGTTAATTTTAGTTACAAAATTAGCATCAGAACCAGGATCGGTAACTTGATTGCCAGAAACCTTCATCGCTTGAGTTGGAATGAAGTTATTCAAGTCAGCGGTAGTTAGCTTACTGATGGATTTAGTAGTTGCGATTTTGGCATCATCAGTAGTTTGTTGTTTAAATTTTTTAATTAATGTAGATTCTTTTTTAGTAGAGCTTGCGTGAGTAGTTACAGCTGGTGTTGATGAAGCAATCACAGAACCGATTAACGCAGCAGCAGCAATCATTTTAATTGTCTTTTTCATATTTTTTCACCTATTTAATTCCTAATAAATATACAGCTAATCCAACTAGGATTACCCCAATTACAACAATAAATAAACCAAATTTAATTAGTTTACCACCGATTCCATCCCAAGCAGGTTGATTTGACATCGCGCGAAGCTTGAAGAAGAACCATCCAATTCCCATACAAATGGCGCCAAATAGAAAAACACCATACGCAAAAAGCATAAAAAAGCTTTGAGTTTGTTGCATTACCTTCACCCCTTATTGAAAGTTTTGTTTAGAATATATTATCATAGTTTACATTTAGCTCAAATATATAAATACAATCTTAAAAATTACTTAATAATTACAGAAAATATCCTTAAGTGTTATAATCTTTAATTATGTGTAAAAGATTTCAAAAATAAGGAGATGAGTTCACCCTTGGGTGATCGAGCTATAAACTGGAAACAAAACCTAAACGTCTTATGGTTTGGTACATTCGTAGCTGGAATCGGATTTAGTAGTATTAGTCCATTCATTGCATTATTTATAGGTCAACTTGGCGATTACAATGCCACGCAAACATCAATTTACAGTGGAATGGCATTTGCAGCACCATTTCTAGTCAAAATGATTGTTTCGCCATTGTGGGGAATCCTAGCTGATAAGTACGGTCGAAAGCCAATGTTACTTAGAGCATCCTTGGGGATGGCCGTCGTAATTGGTGCAATGAGTCTGGTAACAAGTGCATGGCAATTAATTGTACTGCGTCTACTACAAGGTGTTTTTTCAGGATTCATCAGTAATGCCAATGCATTGGTGGCTGCTGAGACTCCAAAGAGTCATGTTGGACATGCTTCTGGAAAATTAGCGACAGGAAACGTATCTGGTACATTGATTGGACCGATGATTGGTGGATTGATTGCAGATACATTTGGTTATCGTTACACTTTCTTGATTACTGGTTTGGCAATGCTAGTCGCATTTATCCTAAGTATCTTTTTCGTTCATGAAAACTTTAAGCCAGTACCACATGAAAAAGGGGAAAAACAACCTCACTTTCTATCTGGAATTCCTACTAAGCAAATCTTATTTGGAATGTTTTTAACCACCTTATGTATTCAAGCAACTAATAACTCAATCTCACCAATATTGAGTTTGTACGTTAAACAATTAGATCCGACATCAACCAATATTGCGTTAACCGCCGGAATCATTCAAGCTATCAACGGAGTAGCAATGATATCAGTTGCACCATTCTTCGGTAGACTTGGAGACAAGATTGGTTCGCATCAAATCTTGAAGTTTGGACTTGTATTTTCGATGGGAATATTCTTCCTAACGACCTTCGTGCAAAACGTCTGGCAATTAGGAGCACTTCGTTTTCTAATCGGAATTTCCGATGCAGCATTATTACCAACTGTTCAAGCAATCCTAGCTAAGTACAGCCCACATGATCGAATCAGTCAGGTCTTTAGTTGGAATCAAAGTTTCCAAGCAGCTGGAAACGTAACTGGACCAATGATTGGTTCAGCCGTCGTTTTGATTGGTGGATACCGTGGTGTGTTTGTTGCTACCACCATCTTGGCTGGAATTAATTTGTTCCTAGTTCGTAAGAATATTAAATCGATTGAAACCGACAAGAACTAAATATTTGTTAATTGATGAAACATCATTATAATTAATAGGATAATATTTGGAGGTGGATTGCGATGACTAGAGAAGAAATTGACAACAATTTACTAACCTTAAAAAGAACGCGTTCACACATCGTAAATGCACTAGATGGCACTAACCGTGACAGCAATGTCATTCGAGATATTGACCATTTGGTGGAATACTTAAATGAAACTGATGAACGTGAAATAACACAAGAATATGTTGATCGTAAGTTTAGAATCATCAAAGGTGAGATTAATTGCTCACTTGATTGTTTCAATAATGCGATGAAAGCATTGACTAAGTAGGCATCCGAGAGGGTGTCTTTTTCTTTTGTTTTAATCCTTATGCGTGTATAATAACTTACATTAAGTAAGCGAAAGGAAGATGAATATGTCAAAATTACTTGCACCGGCAAATGTTGGTGGACTATCTCTTAAGAATCGAGTAGTGATGTCACCAATGTGTACCTATGAAGTGATTCGTGAAAATGGAATCGCGACACCATTTCACTTTGCTCACTATGGGGCACGTGCAATTAGTGGCGTTGGTTTGATTATTACCGAATCAACGGCCGTTGATCCAAGAGGTCGTATTAGCAACAACGACCTAGGATTATGGAATGACGAACAAGTTGGTGAATTTAGTGGATTGGTTGACTCACTTCACTACTTAGGTTCAAAGGTAGGGGTTCAATTGAACCATGCCGGTAGAAAGGCTGCTGATGAAGATGTTCCGGTTGCACCTAGTGCGATTGCATTTAGCGACGACAGCAATACACCAGTTGAACTAAGTAAGGAAGATATCGCAAACATCGTTAACGAATTCGGCCAAGCTGCCAAACGTGCTAGCGATGCTGGAGTGGACATGATTGAAATTCATGGAGCCCACGGGTACTTGTTGAACCAATTCTTATCAGCCGTTTCAAACAAACGTGATGATGAATACGGTGGTAGCCTAGAAAATCGTTTTCGCATTGTTTCTGAAGTGATTGAAGCTGTGAAGGCTAATTTCGCTGGTCCTATCTGGATTCGTTTATCACTAACAGATTACGATGACAGCGGTCTACAAAATACCATGGAAAACTGGCAACAAATCGGTAAGTGGTTAGAAGAAGCTGGCATCCAACTAATTGATGTTTCAACTGGTGGATTACTACCAAAGGGACCTAATTTCCCAGTTCATGACGGATATCAAACTCCATTTGCCACTGAAATTAAACAAGCGGTAAATATTGATGTCTCCACTGTTGGTTTATTAGATAACCCAGGATTGGCGGAATACATCCTACAAAATGACCAAGCAGACTTGATTATGGAAGGAAGAGCATTGCTACGTAACACTAACTGGTTAGCGGACGCGGCTAAAGAATTACATGATCATGATTTCAAAGTTTTTGATGCGTCATATGAACGTGGCCAAAAATAATAAAAAAGATATCCATGTGGATATCTTTTTTTATTGGTAAATTTTTGTCATCTAATTTTAATTTGTTATATAATTATTCTATTACAGCGAATAAAATGAGGTGATTATATGTATTGGACAGACGAAAGAATTATGACATACCGTGCGAAGATTAAGGGGGCATGGTACGTTCAAAAATTCCAACAATACTATCAATTCGACCTTCGTAAACCAGAAGATAAGATGAGAATGTATCGTCAATTGGAACCCAAAACAATTAAATCCTATTTTGATGATTTAATCGACACCTATGAAAAGAACTTCTTGGAACAATTAGATAACATGAGTACCGATGAGCTATTGGAAACATTAGATTCATTAAGAGATGAAGGATATATTGATATCATGTAAAAAAGAACCGATTTTTAAATCGGTTCTTTTTTATTAGTTATTTGTATTTAAACTGACTGATTGTTTTTGACTAAGCTTATTGTTTTTAAATGTTAGGTTATAAGCGTGTGAATTGTCATATTGGTAGGTCATAAATGACATTCCATCAGCTTCTTGTTGTGAAAGTGGTGATCCTAGAGTTGCTTGAACGTCTGAGAATGAAGTGTTCTTAGCAATCTTTTCAATCTTAGCCTTCTTGACGATTTTAGCGGCAGTGTTTTGTTGGTAACCTTTGCTCAAAACCTTGTCCTTGTAAACAATTACAAATATGTATTGTAGTTGTGCGTTGCTTCCCATTTTCCATGTGTATTGTTTAGCCTTAGCATTATTTGTTAGCGTGGTATCGGTGGTTTGTGTTGGGTTTCCTAATAGGCTAACAACCTTTTTATAGTTTGAACCACCATGCAATTGTTGGCTTGTGTATTTGATTTGTTGATATTTTTCTAATGAAATTCCTGAGGTGTTTAAAGCATCTGATAATGAAGGCTTAGGACCTGAAATGGTTTCATTAGTATTTGTATCTTTTTTCTTGCCACAGGCACTTAATACTAGTAGGCAGGTAAAAAGGGCAAGTAAAATCTTAAAAGTTTTATTCATACTATATCTCCTCAATGTGTTCTATTAGTATTTTAATCAAATTGGGTAATAAATATCAATGATTTAAATTATTTATTAATAATTTAAATATGATTTCTACAAACCAAAAACTTGTAATATAAGGCTGTCCCTAATACCATGGACGGTGAAGAAAGAAAAAGGAGGTTGTATCTATGAGTAAGATTGCTGCAATTGTTACCAGCGGATACGAAGATTCTGAATTAACTTCACCTATGAAGGCACTAAAGGATGCAGGCCATCAAGTTGAAATTATCGAGGACATGGCCGGTAACACAATTACTGGTGAGCATGGTGATAAGCAAAAGGTTGATTTAGGTATTGATGATGCTAATTTTGATGATTATGACGCATTGTTATTACCAGGCGGAGGCTCTCCAGATGCATTGAGAGCAGATGATCGTTTCAATGACTTTGTAAAATGTTTCCTATTGGCTAACAAGCCGGTGTTTGCGATTTGTCACGGTCCACAATTCTTTATTCAAACCGGTTTGGCAAGTGAATTGAAGTTAACGGCTTACACCACAATTAGATATGACCTATTCTATGCTGGTGCTGAAGTTCATGATGAACCGGTCGTAGTAGATGAAAAACACAAACTAGTCACAAGTCGAACTCCAGACGATTTAGACGCTTTTAATTCTGAAATCGTTAAGTTCGTAAAATAATATGTAAAAAAAGAAGCCTTTCGGGCTTCTTTTTTATCTTCTGATGACAATTCCGCAAATTTCAGTCATTGAAGTGTTGATTAGGCGGTAGAATACCTTCTTGAATTCTTCAACTGACAATGGAATCGGTTGTGAAATCCATGACATAATTGCGTCTAAAATGACTCTGAAGAAGAAAGTTAACACGTAGTACTTAGGGATGCCATACTCTTTTTCATCATAGTTTTCGAAATAAGGAACTAAAAATTTAGAGTAGTGGCTACTTAAAAACGAGAATAGTTGTGGTTCGTAGAATTCATATAGAACCTTGATGTATTCACGATCATCGTAGACGATTGGGAATACCTTTTCGCTTAGAATATAGAAAAAATTGTCATAGTTTTTATCAACGTTAACAAATTGTTCATCTAAAGAATGGCTGATACTAGTTTCGATGAAGTTAACGATGTCGATTTTATTCTTGAAGTGATTGTAAAAAGTACCACGAGAAATATTTGCGTTTTCAATGATGTCATTTGTACTAATAGTGTTAATGTCTTGGTGAGCCGATAAATTTAGAAAAGACATTACGATTCTTTTCTTGGATTTGCTTTTAATAAACATTCTGATTAAATCCCCCTTATAAATTTTTACTATTCAGGGCTGAGTAATGTGAATTACATTAAATCTTTGCCATGCTTATAATTATAATCTTATCTAGTGAGATAAATACTTAAGTTTTTGCAAATTTAATTAAGTTTATACAAAAAAGTTTAAAATATATTTTAATTAAGATTGATATAAAAAATCTTTATAAAAAGGGTGGTTTTTATAAGATAAACTTAACTTACAATCGTTGAATTATAAGTAACAATTAAATGTTTATAAAAAGTGGTTAAATAATCTTTATTAGTTATTGAAAAACAGTGATGGGGGTCATATAATTATTTTTGCTGAGTTATTAGCAAAAAGTTGACTTGATTATTTAAAATTTTAAGAAAATAACAATAATTAAAAAGTTATACACACTGTCTAATAACTCGTTTCAACAAGATTATCGATATACTGTTATGGTTTAACATACTATCAACAAATTACTACATATGAATTTGGAAAAGAAATTATGGCGAGAGTTATAAAGTCAATTCGGATTTTACAACTCTTTTTTTATGCTTCCAAGTTGGTTTGTAGAAGCGTTGCCGTTTATCAAACGGATGGAAGAACTTGAGCAAGATAAAGATGATGGAGTAAATACTGTGTAGTTTATATAAAGGAGAAGAAAATTTTGGATCATTACACGCTATTAACTAGATGCATCGCTGAATTTATTGGAACAGCCATCATGGTTGCATTGGGTAACGGATCAGTTGCCAATGTCGAATTGAAGGGAACTAAAGGTTTCCATGGTGGATGGGTATTAATTGGTTTTGGATACGGAATCGGGGTTATGATTCCTGCAATGATGTTTGCGACAATTTCTGGAGCCCAAATTAATCCAGCAATGACACTTGCTTTGGCTTTTACAAACCAATTTCCATGGAACGAAGTATTACCATATATTGTTGCACAATTACTGGGTGCGACAGTTGGTCAAATCGCGGTGGTACTTACCTACAAGCCATACTATGACAAGACCACTAACTGTGAATGTGTTTTAGGTACTTTTGCAACGATTGACTCAGCTCATAGCTATCTAAATGGTTTTATTAACGAATTAATCGGAACCTTCCTATTAGTATTAGGTGCCTTGGCAATGACTGCTGATAAACTAGATCCACGTGCCGATTTTATCGCATTAGGTTTTCTAGTAATGTGTTTGGTTGTTTCATTCGGTGGACCAACCGGACCAGCATTGAACCCAGCCAGAGATATTATGCCAAGAATTGTTCACGCATTTTGTCCATTTAAGAATAAGGGTGGTTCACACTGGAAGTACAGTTGGGTTCCAATCGTAGCGCCAATCATTGGTGCTACCCTTGCCGCAATCCTATACAAGGCCGTATTTTAAGCATTAAAAAAGAAAAGAGAGGAAAATGTTAAGATTTTCTTCTCTTTTTGATTTTTGGTTAAGTTTTAAATATATCAAATGGACTGGTCGTCCAATTTAAAAAAGTAAATCCTATTTTTATGCGGATTTGATGAAAATTAATTTGATAAAAGTCTAGCAATTGCTGTTTTGACAGTGTTTTGCCAAAATTATATTATTATCTTCGAAGAGTTGGTTAGAAGCTTAATCGTTATTATCAACAGTTAAGTTTATTAGCTTTCCCTTTGTTTAATCCTTTCGATTAAACTCTAGAAGTTTATTTATTAGAATATGATTACTTGATTTAGATGCCCCTGAAGTTGTCTAGCAAGTGATTTATGCACCTTCAGAATTGCTTAAAAATCGTGGAATTGTAGCATAACATAACACCAATAATAATAAATTTTGGTGGTGCATCGACTCACTAAGAACCACAACAAATTACTATCATGAAATCGTGTAACCTTAGTCTAACTTTCTTTGAGAACTTTATTCATACACTTTCTTATAAAACTATCTCTAGTTCTGCTGCCTATCAAGTCGCGCTGGTAAGTAGTAGATCAAAATCCGTTAATTTATGAATTTCCCCGAGTTTATAAATTAATTCTCTCGTCCATAAGTAGATAAATAAAGTTAAAACATTTATTACGTTTGCATGTGTTCATATAAATATTATTATGCACTTTCATGGTATGCTCACTCCAGAAAAATGATTATGAATTCTTCCCTGAATATAATTAGTAAACAAAGAGCAGGCCAGTTCTTACGTGAATCGATATTCCATAAATAAGCTGATCGTAAATTAAAATTATTCAAGGCACTGGGTGATTTTAATTTTTCCATCAATAACCGATACTGTCGTAGGTATTGGTTATTTTTTTATCTATATTTTATTTGTTGTGATAAACTTGAATAAATCAATTAGGAGATGAAGAGTAATGAGTAATGCTAATTCTTTATACCAATATGGTACATTAGCAATGTTAGTTCCTGGATTATTCGAAGGAACTCTACCACTAAAAGAACTATTAAAACACGGAGACACCGGTATCGGTACTGGTGACGGTCTAGATGGCGAACTAGTCATTTTAGATGGTGTTGCATATCAAATCGATGGTGACGGTAAGGTTAACGAATTAGATGGTGATTTTACAATTCCGTTTGGAGACGTTCATTTCGCTAACTTTGAACACTTAGCTAACGTACATGCGTTAGTTAAGATGGAAGATTTAGAAGAAAAAGTATCTTCTAAGTTAGACTGGAATAATGTTTTCTATTCAGTTAGGGCTCATGGAACTTTCAAATCTGTAAAGACAAGATCAGTTCATAAGCAATCAAAACCATATCCAACACTTGTTGAATGTGCCCATAAACAAAATGAATTTGAAGCTGAAGATGTTGAAGGAACTGTAATTGGATACTTCTCGCCACAAATCTTCAATGGTGCAGCTGTAGGTGGATTCCACTTACACTTCTTAGCTGACGATAAATCAGTAGGGGGCCATTTATTAGATTTTGAAATGGTGTCTGGTGATATTAAAGTGCAAAAACTTGATGAATTGGTTCAAAAACTACCATCATCAAATGATGACTTTATGAAACACGATTTCTCAAACGATGACATCGCTGGTGCCATTGGTGAAGCTGAATAAAAAATAAAAAAGGACTGACAATTTTGTCAGTGAACTGAACCCCTTGAGTTGGAGAAATCTAACCTAAGGGGTTCTTTTATGTTTTCTAAAGAATTAAAATTAGCT
>NZ_BOLX01000023.1 GCF_016861915.1 Apilactobacillus nanyangensis
CATTTAATTTATCTTCTACTTTATATTTAGACACAAAAACACCCCAAAGTTTTGTACAAACTTTGGGGTGCAGTGCACCATAAGGCTGTCTTTTTATTATTCCTTTTCGTCTTTAACATCTGTTAGGGTTAAGTAGAAAATCCAGTAAATTAAGCATTGGACGATTGTCATGATGACAACAAAGAATAACATTTTCAATGTCCACATTTCCGTTAATTGTTTGATCACAAAACGTGGTGAGAAAATTAAGTAGACAGTGTGGAATCTAAGAAATCTACCAACGTAAATTCCAATTGATGATATAACGTTTAAAGCAAATATTAGCAATACTTTAGCCACTTTAGAGTGGATAGAAAAGAATGCAAAACAACGGTTAACTATTTGGAATAATCCATAGAAACCAAGCATTGAGCATCCTAAAGCACTAATCATTAGAAATGAGTAGTTCATCCACATATGAGCGGATAATCTTAATAGTCCGTTAGTTCCATAGGGTTGAAGTAGTGATAAATGGAACAAGTCTGTTAGTAGATAGGGTGCGTTAGGATAGAATATTAACCATAAGAAGAAGATTGGCCAAAAAATCCAAGACTTTTCAACGTATTTATTGGTTAGTTCTAAACTCAGTTCAATGGGGATGTAACCCAAGAAAGTATTTAATACTAAAAATTCAAAAGGTGGTCTTGCGAACGCTAATAAGAATATTATCCACAAAACGAAAAATAGGCGTACTTGCCAGCGTGTGTTTTTAAACATGATTTGAACCCCTCAAAATATTATTATCTCTATTTTAAACCTTAAGCAGTAAATATTGAATGATTATTACTTAAAAATTCTATCAAAAATGATAATGCTAAAAATAAACGAAAATGAGTGATATAATATAGAGTATGAATGAAATTATGGAGGAATAGGTATGGGAATCAATTGGAGTAACATCCTAACACTAAGTAACCTTTTAGATATCTTAGTTGTTTGGTTTATTATCTATGAAGTAATTATCTTACTTAAGGGCACAAAAGCTGTCCAATTATTCCGTGGTGTTTTAGTAATTGCTGTTGTGAAAATTGTCAGTGTAATCTTTGGATTTACCACCGTTTCATACTTAACTGACCAGGTTATTAACTGGGGAGTTATCGCGATTATCGTTATTTTCCAACCTGAAATTAGACGTGGACTAGAACATCTAGGTCGTGGTTCAATTATTAAACACGCACAAAACCAAAATGTTGAAAATGAAAAGATGATTTTGGAACTTGATAAAGCCATCCAATATATGTCAAAACGTAGAATTGGTGCTTTAATGACTATTCAAATGGATACCGGATTGGAAGATTACATCGAAACTGGAATTAAGTTAGATGCAGACATTACCGGTGAACTTTTGATTAATACTTTTATTCCAAACACACCATTGCATGATGGTGCTGTTATTATCAGTAACAATCGTGTTGCCGTTGCAGCTGCATACCTACCATTGTCACAAAGTAACCTAATTCCAAAAGAATTGGGAACTAGACATCGTGCAGCAGTTGGTATCTCTGAAGTGACTGATGCTTTAACCATTGTTATTTCTGAAGAAACAGGTGAAGTATCAATTACTAAGAATAATGAATTGTTACGTGGAATGAATAAGGAAGACTATATGAAGTTCTTACGTGATCAATTGATTACTAAGCAAGATTCAATGAATAAGAACTTATTTACAACCATCTTTAATTGGTTTGACAAAATCAAGCAATCAACAGGGGGGCAAAAGTAATGAAGAAGTTTAATAGCCCATGGTACCTAAGATTATTGGCATTGATTTTTGCCATCTTATTATTTGCTTATGTTAACCAATCAAAACTTTTTGGTTCAGGTAGTAACTACGGTAGCTCTGAAGATATTACTCAATTGACTTCAAACAAGTCAGCAAATATTTCAGTTCCGCTACAATTAAATGTTGATAACAGCAAATACTTTGTTACTGGATATCCTGAAAAGGTTTCTGTTAAAATTGTTGGACCAACAGCATTGGTTACTACTACGGTGAATACACAAAACTTTAAAGTGTATGCTGATCTTTCAAGATTAGGTGTTGGAACTCATAAGGTTCGTTTGTACCAAGATGGATTAAACAATGAATTAAGATACTATATCAATCCTGCTTACATTTACGTTAATATTCAACCTAGAAAAACAGTCGAATTTCCGGTAAAAGCACAATATGAATCAGCTAATATTGCTGATGGATATTCAGCCGGCAAACCGGTTCTTGGTACCAGTAAGGTTAAAGTGACCGGAGCTGCTAATGAAATTGCTAAGATTAAGCAAGTTATTGCTAAGCTAAGCATTCCACAAAATACCAAGAAATCTGTAAGCTCTTCAGCTGTTTTAGAAGCTTTAGATGCAAAGGGTAGAATTGTTAACGTCATCTTGACGCCATCAACAACTTCTGTTAACTTGCCAATTAGTAGTGGGAATAACAAAAATGTTCCACTAAAGTTAAAAGTTGAAAATGGATCTAGCAACCAAAAATACGAACTAACATCAGATAATGATAAGGTGAAGGTTTTTGGCAATAAAAAAGAGTTAGATTCAATTGATAAGGTAATCGCTTATGTTGATGTTTCTGGAATTACATCAAAGAAAGTGGTTAATGTGGAATTAGATAAGATCCTAAATAATGTTACTGGTTTCGATCCTGAGAACATCAAAGTAACAGTTATTCCACAATAGATTTTAAGCAATTGAATGATGAATGGAGATAAAATTATGAAGTATTTTGGAACAGACGGAGTTAGAGGGGTAGCTAACAAAGATTTAAGCCCTGAACTAGCTTTCAAATGTGGACGTGCCGGTGGTTATATTTTAACCAAGCACAGCCAAGCAGAAGGACAACCACAAGTATTAGTTGCTAGAGATACAAGAATTTCTGGTCAAATGTTAGAAAGTGCTTTAATTGCCGGACTACTATCAGTCGGAATTGAAGTTCTTCAACTAGGTGTTGTCACAACTCCAGGTGTTGCATACCTTGTTAGAACTCAAGGTGCTGCCGCTGGTGTTATGATTACCGCTTCTCACAACCCAGCAGAATACAATGGTATTAAGTTCTTTGGTTCAGATGGTTACAAGCTATCAGATGAATTGGAAGAAGAAATTGAAGCAATTCTTGAAGCTGATAAGGATGATTTACCACGTCCATCAGCCAAAGGTCTTGGTAGTGTTGATGACTACTCAGAAGGTAGTCAAAAATACATTCGTTTCCTAGAACAAACCGTTCCTGATGATTTATCAGGTATGAAGATTTGTGTTGATTCAGCAAACGGTGCAACAAGCAATCTAGTATCACGTTTATACGCTGATTTAGGCATCGACTTTGAAACCATGGCAACTATGCCAAATGGAATTAACATTAACGATCAAGTGGGTTCAACTCACCCAGAACAATTACAAAAGATGGTTGTTGAACAAGGTGCTGAAATTGGGCTAGCATTTGATGGTGATGGTGACCGTTGTCTAGCCGTTGATGAAAACGGTGAACTAGTTGACGGTGACAAGATTATGTACATTTGTGGAAAATACATGTCAGATCATGGCCGTCTAAAACAAGACACTGTAGTAACCACTGTTATGAGTAACCTAGGTATGTATAAAGCAATGGAAGCAAATGGTATGCACAATGTTCAAACCAAAGTTGGTGACAGATATGTTGTTGAAGAAATGAACAAATCTGGTTACAACCTAGGTGGGGAACAATCAGGACATATTGTCTTCCTAGACTTTAACACTACTGGTGATGGATTATTAACCAGTCTTCAATTACTACATGTAATGAAAGACACTGGTAAGAAGTTATCAGAACTTGCCGGTGAAGTAACTAAGTACCCACAACAACTAATTAACGTTAAGGTTAGTGATAAAGACGGTGCTCAAGCCGATGAACAAGTTAAAGCTGTTATTGCAGACGTTGAAAAAGAAATGAACGGTGACGGTCGTGTCCTAGTTCGTCCTAGTGGTACAGAACCACTACTACGTGTTATGGCTGAAGCCCCAACACAAGAGCTAGTAGATGGCTACACTAAACGTATTGCAGACGTTGTTCAAGAACGTTTTGGAATTGAATAAAAAATTAAAAGCAATCTAATTAGATTGCTTTTTTTATTGTCTTTTCACCCCCGTAATTTGTCCATACCAATTTTTGAAATGGTCTAAAATGAGTACAATTTAATTAAAAAATTTGTTCTTTTTATGCTTATTGATACCAATATGCCGCTTTTTTCAATTTTTTTGCATAAACTATACCAATTTGATATTTATCAATTGACATTGATAATTAAAACTTGTAATCTAGAATATGTCGAAAATGATAAAAAAGATATAATTTTATTTAAAACAATTAATAAATAAAGAGTGAAAGGAAAATATAATATGTGTGGAATTGTTGGTGTAACAGGGAATAAAAATGCCGTTGATATTTTAGTTAATGGATTACAAAAGCTAGAATATCGTGGTTATGATTCTGCTGGATTATACGTAAACGATGAAGGTAAGAAGGATTACCTTGTAAAAAGAACCGGTGCGATTAGTAATCTAAGAGACGCCGTAAACGATATGAAGATTAACGGAAGTGCAGGGATTGCGCATACCAGATGGGCTACTCATGGGGGAGTAACTGTTGAAAACGCACATCCTCACTTCTCACAAGACAAGAGATTCTACCTAGTTCACAATGGTGTTATCGAAAACTACCGTGACCTAAAGGAAAAATACCTAAGTGATGTTGAATTTACTTCACAAACTGATACTGAAGTTGTTGTTCAATTAGTTGATTACTTCGCTGTATCTGAAAACTTAAGTGCTAAGGAAGCATTTAAGAAGACTTTATCACTATTAAAGGGTGCTTCATACGCATTCCAATTAATGGATAGAGAAGAACCAAACACTATCTACGTTGCTAAGAACAAGAGTCCACTATTAATTGGTCTTGGTGAAGATTGCAACGTTGTATGTTCAGATTCTCTAGCAATGCTAAACGTTACTCATGACTTTCTAGAATTGGATGATGGTGACTTTGTTACCGTTAAACCAGATTCTGTAACTATCGAAAACAAAGATGGTGAAGTCGTAACTGATAGACAACCATTCCACGTTGATATCGATGCTAGTGACACTGATAAGGGTACATACCCATACTACATGCTAAAAGAAATTGACGAACAACCAAACGTAATGAGAAAGCTTTCTGCTGAATACCTAAATGAAAATGGTGATCCAGTAATCGAAGATGATCTATTAGACTCAATTAAAGAATCTGATCGTCTATACATCATTGCTGCTGGTACTAGTTACCATGCTGGTTTAGTTGGTAAAGAACTATTCGAAAAGTTGGCACAAGTACCTACTGAAGTACACGTTTCTTCAGAATTTGCTTACAACATGCCACTACTTTCAAAGAAACCATTCTTTATCTTCCTAAGTCAAAGTGGTGAAACTGCAGATAGTCGTGAAGTTTTAGTTAACCTAAACCAATTAGGATACAAGAGTTTAACAATTACTAACGTTGCTAACTCAACACTTTCACGTGAATCAAACTACACTTTACTACTTCATGCTGGTCCAGAAATCTCAGTTGCATCAACTAAGGCATACACAGCACAAATTACTGTTGAAGCTATCCTAGCTAAGGCATTAGGTGAATCATCAGAAATTAAAGCTGCTAAAGACTTTAACTTGAAACAACAATTAGGTTTCGTTGCCACTGGTATGCAATCAATCGTTGATGAAAAGGAAATGATTAACGAAATTTCTAAGAAGTACTTTGTAAATGCTAACCGTGCGTTCTACATTGGTAGAGGAATTGACTACTTCGTTTCACTAGAATCATCATTGAAGCTAAAGGAAATTTCATACATTCTAGCTGAAGGATTTGCTTCAGGTGAATTAAAACACGGAACTATTGCTTTGATTGAAGAAAACACACCAGTTGTTGGTATTATTACTCAATCAAATACTGCTGGTTTGACTAGAAGTAACTTGGAAGAAACTATGGCTCGTGGTGCTAAGGCAATCACTATTGCTACCGAATCACTTGCTAAAGATAATGATGATATCGTTATTCCAGATGTTGATCAATTATTAACACCACTATTAAGTGTTATTCCTGCTCAACTATTGGCTTACTACACTAGTTTGAACAAGGGATTAGATGTTGACCATCCAAGAAACCTTGCTAAGAGTGTTACGGTTCAATAATTTAATGATTAAAAGGGTGCCTAGGGCACTCTTTTTTATTTGATTAAAATTAAAAAGAGACTAATTTTTCTTATAAGATTTTATAAAAATTAGTGCTGGCATGTTATAATCTATAACCGGGAGTGTTTTTGATGAAATTTACCAAGAAAACAAAAAACAATTCGAATAAACAAGCTAAGGCTGACAAGACTTTTAATAAGTTTAAGGAACAACAAAATCGTCTTAGCGCAAGCCGAAGAGGCGTAAAGAGATAAGAGAGAAGAAAAAATATTTTAATGGAGAGAGAATAATTATGAGAAGAAAACCGATCGTCAAATCTTTATTGTATGTCCTGAGTGCCAGTGCAGTTATTTCTGCTGGACACGTTTATGTTTCACATGCAGATGGTTTAGACAATGGTAATAATAATAATGTCAATGCGGCAACAGTGAATGCAAACAATGTTAATGGGATTAATAACTTGTTGGGTTCACAATTAACCGCTGACAATTTTATTTCTACGATTTCACCAGTTGCGCAAACTATTGCCAATAACAATAATCTATATGCTTCCACAATGGTGGCACAAGCAGCACTGGAAAGTGGATATGGGACTAGTTACTTAACTCAGGTTGGTAACAACTTGTTTGGTATTAAATCGTTTGATAACACTGGTGTTAAGCTAAAGACCGTTGAATACAATTCAAATGGACAAGCTTACAACACTTATGCATACTTCAAGAGTTACAACAGTATTATGGATAGTCTTCAAGGATATGCAACATTCTTAACTGTAAACTCCCGTTATGCAAACGTATTTAAGTCACAATCCAAGGATGGAATCGAAGCCGCAGTTAATATTCAAAAGGATGGTTATGCGACTGATCCAAGCTACGCCTCTAAATTGATTAACCTAATCAATACTTATAATTTAACTTCATTAGATGGTAATACATCTTCAACCAATACTACACCAAGTACTAATAATAGTAATAACAACAATCAAACACCTGCTAAACCAAAGAAGACACTAGCGACCGCTACTTATACATATGGTAATGCGCTAGAAACTTTCCAATTATCTTCTACTTTTACCAATTACAACATGTACACCCATGTTAAGGATACTACCCAAAAGAATGTCACTAGCAAATGGCCTAGTCATCTAAAGGCGGGAAGTAACGTATACGTCGACAGTTCAGCTGTTCGTACTTATAAGGGTTCAAGTACTAATTGGTACCGTATTAAGACCAGTAAAAATGCCAAGAGTTATTGGGTAAGTGGTAAGGCAATTGATTTTCCAACTATTAATATCAGAAAAGATAGTGGTAAGATTAAGTTAAGTCATGCTAACAAAGGCCTATACAGTAATGTATTTAACTCTCCAACATTAGCTAAGGAACTTGGTTCATCAAATAGTTATAAGGGTAAGACATTCAATGTAAATGAAATTGCCACTTATAATTATCATGGTAAGGAAAACGTTTGGTATCGTATTCATATTGCCAATTTGGGCAATGTATGGGTAAACAAAGATGGTATTACCTATACAAAGGCTGAAAAGAAGAAGGCCGTTAAGAAGACTACCAAAAAGAAAGTAACCAAGAAGAAGGCTAAAAAGGTTGTTAAGAAAAAGAAAACAACCGCTAAGAAGTCTACTTATTCAAAGGCATCAGGACATGCCTACTTGAATAACTATGGTAAGTTTTCACTATATAACCATATTCCAGGAACATATAAACATGTCCAAAAGACATCATGGGCTCAAGTAAAAGTGCCAAAGGATTATAAGGTTAGCGTTAACTTAAAGGGAATTAGAACTGAGTACCATACTACTTGGTATCGTATCATTTTAAATCATAAGAATTATTGGATTTCCGCTAAGTCACTACTTTTTTATTAATTTGATATAATTAGTAGTTAGTTTTATAATGATTAAATCGAAATAAAATATAGGAAGTATTAAAGAATGACTGAAGATTATAAGATTAAGGTTCAAAACGTAACTAAAGAGTACGATTTGTTCAAAACACAAGCTGATAAATTAAAATCATTTTTCTCAATTAAGACTGATGTTCCTCATTTCTGGTCACTAATGGGAGTATCTTTCGAAGTTAAACCTGGTGAAGCACTAGGTTTAATTGGTGTTAATGGTTCAGGTAAGTCAACTATTTCTAACATTATTTCAGGAATTATTCCTCAAACAACTGGTTATGTTGACGTAAAGGGTGACACTTCAATCGTTGCCATTAGTGCCGGTCTAAGAAAGAACCTAACTGGTAGAGAAAACATTAGACTAAAATCACTAATGCAAGGTTTAACTAACGAAGAGATCGATGCATTAATGGACGACATCGTTTCTTTTGCTGATATTGGTGACTTCGTGGATCAACCAGTTAAGAGTTATTCATCAGGTATGAAATCACGTCTAGGATTCTCAATTGCCGTACACATTAACCCAGACATCTTGATTATTGATGAAGCTTTATCTGTTGGGGATGATACTTTCTACCAAAAGTGTGTGGACAAGATTGCTGACTTTAAAGAACAAGGTAAGACAATCATCTTCGTTTCTCACTCACTAAAACAAATTGAATTCCTATGTGACCGTGTTGCATGGATTAACTACGGTAAGTTAAGAATGATTGGTGAAACACAAGAAGTAACCACTAAATACCGTGAATTTATTGAATGGTTCAAGAAGCTATCCAAGAAGGATAAGGCTAAGTTTGAAGCAGAACAAAAACAAATTCAAAAAGACTTTGATATCGATGAATACCAAAGACAAGTTACTGAAGAAGAACAATCTCAACATCCTGATGATAAGCATGTTGCAGCTACTGTAAAGAAGCGCTTCTACGGATCAGTAATTAGTGAAAAGATGCCAAAGACATCTGTTCTATTTACTTGGTTAGTAACTATCGCTACTTTATTCTTCTGCTTAGTTAATGTCTCAGGTCATCCATTAAGTCACATCGCAGAACACCCAGCATCAATCGTAAAACCAACTAAGAAGTTAGTATTACCAAAGGGTGTTGCTAAGGATAACCAAAAGAAAACCAAGAAACATCATAAAAAGGCTAAGACTGAAAAAACATCTTCAGTAAAGGCAACTATTAAATAATAAAAAAATCCGTTTTCTTTGAACGGATTTTTTTTGCGAGGGGAGATTAAATTAATATGGCTAAAGAAATGAAGAGTCATGAAACATTGGATTTAATTGAACAAATTACTAGATTAGATGGCACAAAGTACATGGAAATTAGTAACATGGTTCAAAACGGAAGGGCAGAGCTGGCAGCGGAACGTGGCTTCATTAAAGAAGTTCGTATTCTGCAACTAAATATTCCGCACTCAGAACATGTTATTAACTACGAGAACTACATTAACGAAAACTACGAAATGCCTGATGAAAGCATGGATCATTTTGAAGAATGGGAAAAGACACCAGAAATGGAAAAAGAAGTTTCCATGATTCTAAAAGAAAATCACGTTGGATAACAAAAAAAGGAAGTCATCGGTAGGTTGATGACTTCCTTTTATAATATGTGTCCACTTCTGATGCTGCGAAAAAATAATAGCTAAATAACGAGCAACATCTAGTGGGATGACTTGAATATGTAATGTTTATTATAAATGATGATATTTATTCTGACAATAAAAAATTTGAAAAAAATTAAAAAAATACGACATTTGTCATGTTATTATTAAAACAATTCGATGAAGCTTATCAATGATAAATGTTGATATATTAATTAGGGGAGAGTAGTTAGATTGAAAACAATTATTAAGGAAGTATTATTAAATATAGCGTTATACATTTTTCCACTCATTTTTATTATTAGTGGAATTAGTGGATCAAATGTAATGTATATTGTTGGATTTATCTTAGCCGGAATTATTAGCGTTCTAATGGTTCTTATGTACACGACATACATATTTACCCATAAAAGAGAAGAACTGTCCTTATATCGCATTATTTTGCTGATAATTGAAATAATTATTCTTCTATTATGTATCTACCTCGTTTTTGCTGGATAATTTATAATTATATTAGAAAATGATTAGAAAACTATTGAAATTTTAATCTCACAGTACTATATTATTGTTAACGCTAAATTAGGCGTTAACTTTTTTATTAAGAATGGAGTGATTTTGTATGGATTTCAAGTTTTCAAGTCGTGTACCGAATGTAGATAATGATGTGGTGGGAGAAATTTTAAAGGTAGCTGGTGATCCAGAAATCATTTCATTTGCTGGTGGGCTACCTGCACCCGAATTATTCCCGGTAAAAGAAATGCATGAGGCTGCTGATAAAGTTTTTGAACAACACGGTGCTGAAGCATTACAATATACGGCTGCAATTGGTAATCCGCATTTGCGAGAATTAATTGTTGAGCGAATGCAAACCAACAAAGAGGTAACAACTACTGTGGATAATGTTTGTGTTACCACAGGTTCAGAACAATCAATTGACTTAGTTGCTAAGATGATGGTTGATAAAGGTGACGTTATCTTAGTTGAAAAACCAACATATCTTTGTGCGTTAGACGTATTTAGAAGTTATGGAGCTAAAGTTGTTGGTGTTGATATGGATGAAGACGGAATGAAGATGGACGTCTTAGATGAAAAGTTAAACGAATATCCAGATGCTAAGTTCATCTACACAATTCCTAATTTTCAAAACCCAACTGGTCGTACCATGACTGCTGACCGTCGTGCTAAAATGGTTGAATTAGCCGAAGCACATGGTGTAACCATTCTAGAAGATGACCCATATGGTGAAATCAGATACTCAGGTGTTGCTGTACCACCAGTTAAACACTTTGATAAGAATGGAACTGTGGTGTACATGAACACATTCTCGAAGATCTTAGCCCCAGGGATGAGATTAGGATGGATTGTGGCTGATAAGAAATTTATCGATATGTTCGTTGTTATGAAGCAATCTGCCGACTTACATTCAGATAACTTATCACAATTTATCGTTGCTCAATACATGGAAGACAACGACTTAGACAAACATATTAAGGCAATTTCAGACGTTTACTATGAACGTGCATCTCTTATGTTAAAGGAAATTGATGAACAATTCCCAGCAGGGGTTAAGCATAGTAATCCAGAAGGTGGAATGTTCATTTGGGTAGAAGTACCTGGAAACGTTAATACCATGGATCTATTTAACAACTGTGTTAAGCATAACGTTGCCTTTGTACCTGGTGAACCATTCTATCCTGACGAAGTAATTCCAGGAACATTTAGGATGAACTTCTCCAACATGAAAGCAGATCAAATTCATGAAGGTGTTCGCCGTATGGCGGTTGCCATTGATGAAATGATGAATTAAGCAAAATAAAAAGGACTTACCAATTTGGTAAGTGAACTGAACCCCTTGAGTTGGAGAAATCTAACCTAAGGGGTTCTTTTATGTTTTCTAAAGAATTAAAATTAG
>NZ_BOLX01000024.1 GCF_016861915.1 Apilactobacillus nanyangensis
CAGCTAATTTTAATTCTTTAGAAAACATAAAAGAACCCCTTAGGTTAGATTTCTCCAACTCAAGGGGTTCAGTTCAAGTCCTTTTTTATTAACCTAATTTTTGAAATTCTGTAATTTCTTCATCGGTTAATTGGTACAAGGTGTTAAATACGGTTGATAAAAATGAGTATGGTAGGTTGTCGGTAATTCCACCGGCGATTTCTCCAGCAATACTTAAAATACTGGATGCTAATACGGCTGAATCCAAACTGTTATCGACAGCAAGACAGACACCTAAAATCCCGTCTAACATATCACCACAACCGACGTTTACGGCAAAGTAGTGATGACCATTTTTGACTTCAACTGTTTTAGTACCATCTGAAATCACATCAGTGACACCTGATAGTAAAACGATACAATCAAACTTCTTAGCAACAGTTTCAGCAATTTCGTGAAGGTCTCCGTCACCGTTTCCGGCGTCGATACCTTGAGCATTCCATTCGATGTCGGCTAGAAAGGCTAGTTCCCCAGCATTACCACGAACGCCATCGAACTTAACTTCTTTAGCCACTTTGGCGAAGTTATCTTGACGTAGCTTGGAAGCACCAATCGCAACTGGATCAATGACGACAGGGATGCCTTTTTGATTGGCGTATTTTCCGGCGGCAATTGATTTTTCGACGTCTGAGTCGTTCGATGAACCCATGTTGATGACTAGGGCGTTTGAAATGTTTACTAAATCGCTTGCTTCTTTGATGTCGTCAAACATGATAGGTGAGGCACCGATAAAATTAATAGCGTCAGCAACGTGTTGTGGTGTCACCATGTTTGAAATATTTAGAATGATTGGTGAATTTTCTCTAATTTGTTTGATAGTAGTCATTATTTATTCCCCTTTAGACGATTAATGGTTTGCTTGATGTCGTTACTATCGATGATGTCTGAGATAACAGAGACACCGTCGACGTTGGTAGTTAGAACTGCTTTGGCATTATCTTCTTTGATTCCACCAATTGCTACGGCTGGATGTGATGATTCTTGGTACAAACGGTTTAATTCATCAATTCCGATTGCTGGTTTGACCTTTAGTTTTGATTGGGTGGCGAAGATAGGACCGATTCCGATGTAGTCGATGGCTTCAAAATTATTAGCGGCTCTGACTTCATCCAACGAGTGGGTTGATAGACCGATAATCTTGTTTGGGCATTCTGCGATGACACGTTCAATCTTGGTGTCGTCTTGGCCGACATGAATTCCATCAGCATTAATTTCCTTCATCAAATCGATATCGTCGTCGATGATGTATGGAACATTATATTTAGCAGTAATTTCTTTTAGTTGAATGGCAACTTCAAGTTTCTCTGCATCTGATAGGGTGGAACGATCCTTTTCACGGTATTGAAACATGGTGATTCCATTCTTACATGAATCCTCTACGATTTGGATTAGTTTGTCGACGTCGCCGCCAACGTTTTGACTACCCGCAATGAAGTAGACGGCTAGTTGTTGTTTATCCAATTTCATCTTCAGCCCCCCAGTGATTTAGTGGTCCGTGACCGTGTCCGACAATAATTTCTGATTGTAGGATGGTATCGATGTAGCGTTTTCCTTCGATGATGGCATCTTTAATGGATAAACCTTTGGCTAGGTTAGCAACAATCGCAGATGATAGTGTATCTCCGGTACCGTGTTTTCTAACGGTGTCGTATTTTTTGCTTTCGATGGTAAAACTAACGCCACTTTCCAGTAAAACGTAATCGGATAGGGTATCACCTTGTTGATGACCACCCTTGATGATGACGTTTTTGGCACCTAGTTGTTGAATATGGGCAGCCGCTGCGATGACATCATCATTGGTTTCAATCTTCTTTCCATAAATAACCTCTGCTTCTGGTAGGTTCGGAGTGACGATATCCGCAATTGGCATTAGCTTATTAATAATTGCGTCAATACCAGAATCATCTAGCAAACGAGCGCCACCCTTGGCAACCATGACAGGGTCAACTACGATGGGGTGAATATTATGTTTTTTAATGTTTGAGACAACTGCTTCGACGCGTTCTTGGTCAAACAAAGCACCGGTCTTAGCGGCCTTGATATCGAAATCATCGTATAGAGAATCAAATTGAGCATTGATCATATCAACGGGAGTAGGTAGGACTGATTGAACGCTTAATGTGTTTTGAGCGGTTAAACCGACTACCACGTTGGTAGCAAAAACGTGATGTTCTTGCATCGTTTTGATATCTGCTTGCATACCAGCGCCACCACCGGAATCAGAGCCGGCAATTGTTAATGTTTCAGGGACTTTTTTACTATTCATGGTTGTCACCTCCATGAATTATTTCGGTAAAACGCCAATCTTGTTGGTAGAAGGCTTGTTCCCAGAATTCCCATTCTAACTCGGTACTCTTAAGGAAGAATCCTTTGGCTTCGTTGATTTCTTCTTCTGACATGTCCTTTGATAGTTCGTTTAACATCTTAAATAGCTTTTGGGTTAATCCACCGTCTGCATCTTCATCGTCGGTTAGGTAGAAATCAATCCAGCTCTTGAATGGATTGTCAGCGGTGTTTTTACCTGTGGCAGTTAGTTGTTTGGCAATTTCATTGTAGGTCCATGGACAGGGTAGTAGCGCACAGATGATGTTGGCTAGACTACCGGTTCTCACGGCACGATACATATGTGATTGATATAGGTAAGCCTTAGGGCTTGGGGTAGCGTGTTGCAAGCTTTCGTATGTAACGTTAGCAATGTCGCAAAAGACGTGGTGAGGGTGGATTTCACTGTTTAGAATGAAATCGATATTTTCTGCGAAAAATTTCATATTCTCTCTGTCCTTTAGGATGGGGATGATACTAGCGTAAATTTTGATGAACTCAGATAAGTATTGAAAATCCTGTTGAACATAAAATTTTAATGCTGCATCGTCGACGTGACCGTCACCGATACCTTTAACAAACGGGTGGTCAAAGATAGCTTCTAGGATTGGATTAGCTTCCTTGACTAGTTGATGTGAAAACATGAAACAATACCTCCAGTTTGCTGCCGCAAATAAAAAATACCCTCCCACACGACGGTGGAAGGGTACACTTGGATAGACTAAGTCTAATTCTTTACTTGGAGTGCGCCTGACTTCCTTCGCTAGTGTTAACTAGATCAGGTTCAATGGGTGTAATCTCAGCCGAAAACGGCACCCCAGTGGACAGCATTTTTATATTTAATTCATGTATAAGTATATCTGTTTTGAACTTTTTGTAAACAGGATATTTTTGGTAAACAAAAAAGACGCCGTTATAGCGCCTTTGATTTTTATTGATAAATTTCGTAGTGAATTTGGCCCATCTTGTCGATTGAAACACCGAATTCTTGTCTAGCTGAGCTATCGAATTTAATTCCTAAGAAGTTGATTGCATGACCCCAATTAGAACTAGCGTCATCAAACATCATGGCACAAATTGCTCCGTAGATGCTTTCCTTAACGTTGGCCAAAGTGACTGGGCCTTCGATGTATGAACTAGTTAGTAGTGATCCAGCAATGTTTTCACCATAACCACTGAATTGGTAGTTTTTAAAGACGTTGTTTAATACTGCAGTATCGTGGCCACCCTTATCGGAAAAGTTCCAATTATCATTGTTGTAACCTTTGGCAACATCGCTTGAAGCTTGTAATGCTCTATTAGTTACGGTCAAATCTTGAGTGTATGGGTAGTTATTAGCTAGCTTATGTCTTAAATCGTTGACTAGGTTAGCAGCGTATTGTGATAGTTGACGTTGTAAATCAGTGCTGATGTTATTGATATCTACTTTGGTATTAACGTCAGCGGTGCTTGGGTGGAAGGTGTTAATTTGACGACTTTGTTGGATTGAGGCATCAGAAGCAGTCCCTTGATCCATTTGTTTAGTAGCGTTGTTAAAACTAAATAGGTAACCGGAAGGGATGTTTAGTGTGTCAGTCGCGTTTGGTGTTGCGTAGTCATCTGAAGGATAGTTAAAACCATCCACGGATTCATATTGGTTAGCGTCTGATTTAGGAGTAGTAGTTGCTGGTTTAACTACTGTGACAACATTTTTCTTTTTAGTGGTCTTCTTAACGGCCTTTTTCTTTTTAGTGACTTTCTTAGCTGCTTTTTTTGGCGCCTTTTTCTTGGCTTTTTTATGTTTTACAACCTTCTTTTTAGCTTTGATTGCTTTTTTAGCCTTCTTTACATGCTTCTTTTTAGCCTTGGTAGTCTTTTGGACATGCTTTTTAACGGCTTTTTTCTTCTTGGTAGCTTTCTTTTTAGTGCCTTTTTTGTGCTTTGTTTTGGTATGTTTCTTAGGCTTCTTAGCTTTTTTGGCTGGTTTTTTCTTGTGTTTAGTTTGATAGGTATCTTGAGCGTTGACTGATATGTGTGTTTCGCTGATGTTACCGGCGAATAACATTAAGCTCATTGCGATTAGTAATAGTGAAAATGCTTTGATTTTTCGCATAACGGTTTCTCCTTAGTATTTATTAATAGTTTATATTAATATAACTATACCAAATGTTTTTGATAATGGAATTGATTTTAACTTTGTGTTTTAATTAAATTGAAGACAAGGGGAGATATTAAATGACTAAATTTAAACGTGCCATAGCAATGATTATTACCGCTGTCATTGTGGCAATGGGGTTAACAGCTTGCGGTCAATCTACCTCCAAATCGACTGCGAACCAAAATAATAAATCTAACGTTACAGCGAAATTCTCAGTTAAGCCCTCTATGGATGCTTGGAAACATTCATCTGAAAAGAAGGCTTATCCGGATATGAAACTATCAAATAAAAACTGGCTTGATGTTTCAATTAAGAATCAACGTGTATATGTTAAGAATAAAGAAGGCAAGGTATTGTATACCATTCTATGTTCAACTGGAAATGATGACGGGACACCACGCGGTACATTCCACATTCAAGCAGAACGTGGTAGCCATTTCTACAACGCATCATCAAAAGAGGGAGCTAACTACTGGACTTCTTTTAAGGACCATGGAATTTATCTATTCCACTCGGTTCCTGTAAATAAGGATGGTAAATACTTGATGAAAGACGCCCATGAATTAGGCAAGGTAGCCAATTCACATGGCTGTGTTCGTTTATCAATTCCGGATGCTAAATGGATTAACAGCTCAGTCCCAACAGGAACTAAAGTCGTTATTCACTAATCCAAACAAAAAAGACGTTCGTTATGAACGTCTTTTTTTAATGCAATGTGCTTACATCGATTAGGATTAATACCATGATGATGGTAATTCCTAGGATGGTTGCTACATATTTATTTTTAAATGATTGATGTTTGCGGTATAAGAAAAATAGCAAAGTCAATAGGGCTAAAACACCAATCGCATACATGATGATCAGTTTGATTTGAACTGATAAGTCGTCTGCTAGCATGTGAGCACCTTCTATTATTTAGTTAATAGTTGGTATGCAAATCTAGCAGTCCATGGATGTCCATTTTCGCGCATATGGATAATTCCACGTTTTTCAAAACCGTTAGAAGTGATAACGTGTTGCATACCTTTGTTTTCAGGATGAGTGTCGATTCTGATATCCTTGTAACCTAATACACGTGAAACTGTGATTAAGCTGCTAACCAGTTTTTCAGATAGGTGTTGTCCACGAAACTCATTTGAGATGGCAACTCTGTGAATCGCTGCGTAGTGAGCTTCAGAACCGTTAACCCAATCGCCTTCTTCAATCTTTAGGTAGTTGGGATCAATTCCTTGATGAATTGTTGCAGTTCCGGCAACTTGGCCGTCAGTGATTAACACGTAGTTGATTCCATCTTTAACGTCTTTAACTAAATCTTCGTCAGCTGGGTAACCATGTTGCCATTGGTCAATTCCTTGTTCGTGTAGGTACTTGATTGCTGAGTGAATGATGTCCAGGATTGCTGGTAAATCTTCTTCAGTTGATTTCTTTAAGTATGTTGCGGGCATTTTTACACTTCCTTTATGAAAATTATAAGTAAAAAGTATATAGAAAAACGTTGCATTTTGCAACGTTTGTAAATTAAGCCTATTCATAGCATACTACAATGACACTTTTAGTAAACCAATTAGAATTATCTATAATAGTGTAATTTTCATGGCCATTCCCATACCGCCACCGATACAAATGGTAGCTAGACCATGTTTTTGATTGGTGCGTTGTAGATTGTAAATTAGTGAACCAACAATTCTGGCACCGGAATCACCTAGGGGATGTCCCATTGAGATAGCACCACCTGAAATGTTTAGTTTATCCATATCGATATTGTAGTCGTGAGCAACCGCTAGTACTTGAGCGGCGAATGCTTCGTTTAGTTCGACTAGGTCGATATCATCCATTGTGATGTTTAGTTTTTCAAACAATGACTTGGTAGCGTCATAAGGAGCGTATCCCATGTAATCCGGATCACATCCTGCTTCGGCATAGCCATCAATAACTGCTAGTGGTTTAACATTCAAACGCTTAGCTGCTGATTCACTCATTAGTACTAAAGCAGATGCACCGTCGTTTAGACTAGCGGCGTTTCCGGCAGTAACAGTTCCGTCTTCCTTAAAGGCAGGACGTAGTTTGTTAAGTACTTCAATAGAAGTATCACGACGAATGTTTTCATCTTCCTTCATAATATAAGAAGATTTTCTATTTTTGATTTCGATTGGCACTAGCTCTTTGTCAAAGTATCCATTATCAAATGCTTTGGCAGCCTTCATATGAGATTGGTAGGCGAACTCGTCTTGTTCTTCTCTTGAAACGTTGAATTTTTCAGCCACGTTTTCTGCTGTAACTCCCATTGGCTGTTTGTTAAAAGCATCCATTAAAGCATCATTGTTTAATGAATCAACTAGAGTAACGTTACCGAACTTATGACCAGAACGAACGTCCATGTTTAGAAATGGTGCGTTGGACATACTTTCGACACCACCGGCAACGACGACGTCAGCGTCGCCCATAACAATAGCGGCTTGCGCATTACGGACAGCTTTTAGTCCGGAACCACATACTTGGTTAACTGTATTGGCAGTACTACAGTAAGGGATGTTTGAATTGATTTCGATTTGTCTTGAGATGTTTTGACCAGCCCCCGCTTGGATAACATTCCCAAATACTACTTGATCTACATCAGAGGGCTTGATATTTGCTTGTTCAATGACAGCCTTTGTAACGATGGTTCCAAGGTCCACAGAAGTAAAGTTCTTTAGTGCACCATTTATCTTACCAATAGGTGTTCGTTTGGCAGCTGCAATCACGATTTTTTCCATATAATAGTAAAACTCCTTTAATATTATCTATAAGAAATAGTATAACGATTATTCTATTTAATTCTATTATAAAGAATAAAACTAAAAAGTTTAATAAACTTTGAAAAAGTTATTGACCACAGTGTTTATAATTGTTATTATTATATCCGTTGTCATTTTTGAGATAACAATAAAATTTAATCGAAACAAATAATAAAAAGTTATTGACCTGGTGGTTTGAATTTGATATTATTGTTTCTGCTGTTGAAAAAGTTAATCGTTAATTTCGATTGAAAATAAGCAAAAAAGTTATTGACTTTCACTTGCTAAGATGGCATAATAGTTATTGTTGTCATCGCGATTGAGCGATTTTTGATAACAAGGTTGATAAAAAATAATTATAAAAAGTTGTTGACATTGAGTTAGCAATCTGATATAATTAAAGAGCTGATTGATTTAATCAGCAATCAACAAAATGGTAGATCTTTGAAAACTGAACAAGATTGATAATCGATGATGTGTAAGGAACTTACAACTTGGTTGTAAGAAT
>NZ_BOLX01000025.1 GCF_016861915.1 Apilactobacillus nanyangensis
AGCTAATTTTAATTCTTTAGAAAACATAAAAGAACCCCTTAGGTTAGATTTCTCCAACTCAAGGGGTTCAGTTCAAGGTCTTTTTTAGATTGTTTTGATTAATTCATCAACTTGGTTTTGGGCTTTTTGCCAATCATTATTTTCAATGATGGTTGCTACATCTTTTAAATTGTCTGGGATTTCAATATCACGTTTGTATTCATTACTACAAATTCGTTGATTAACACGTTCGATATCATCGCCACGTTTAATCATTCGTTCACGTAAGATAACTGGGTCGTTGACTTGGACAAACCAAACAATCGATTGATCCCCCAGTTTTTCCTTATATGTAGCTGCTCCCAATGTATCTAAAACAATAATTGCTAAATCATTTTTGGCCCATGCTTCGTTAATCCCTTCCATTGAGGATCCGTACTTGGCATGTGAATATTCAACGTGTTCCAATAAATGCAATTGATTAAATGATTCCTCATTTTCAAAATAATAATCAATACCATTTTGTTCACCATCTCGTGGCGATCTTGTGGTATGCGTAATTACTTTAGCTGCGTGGTACTTGTCAATCACGTAGTCGCGAAGAGAAGTCTTACCACTTCCCGCCGGACCAGTAATCACTATTAATTTCTTTGCATCCATTGGCTATCCCAGCTTTTCTACGATGTATTCGTTAGTATGTTTCAAAATGTCTTTTAGGTTATCAAAGGTAACGGTCTTAATTGCTTCATCGAATGGAGCCCAGACATAGTCGCTGATTTCTTCAGCTTGTAGCGTTACTTTATCACTATCGACTTCAGAAGTATAGAAAGTAACCACTTTATGGTGACCATTTTTCATGTCATAATTAGCATCAATGCTAAAATCAGTATCAATTGTGGCATCAATACCGGTTTCTTCCTTAATTTCTCTAATTGCGGCTTGTTCTAGTGTTTCGTCGCCTTCCACGTGGCCCTTAGGGAATCCCCAAAAGTCGCTAGTAGCACTTTTTTCCAATAGGTAGACTGGTTTGTTATCAACTACACGGTACACGATGGCGCCTCCGTCAATCTCTGTTACCATAATCATCCCTCCACATTTGATTTGCTATCATTATATCATTTTGCTAGGTTATCATTAAGTATTTATCAGTAAAACTGAATAGATGTTTTGCTTAATCTGATATAATGAAACCAAACCTATACATAGTTAGGAGAATATTTATGAAAAATCATCAATATGCAATTGCTGATTACAATTTAAAAGTCGCTAAGAATGAATTACGCGCTATTCATTTCTTAGATGAAGAAACAGATAAAATTGACAATCCATCAGCTTTATTAAAACACTTCTTGATGACTTACTTTTTAGATTCACAAAGTTTAGCCATTCGAGGACAAAAAATCTCACAAATCATGGCTAGTTTCGAAGACGACGCACTAACCTACCTAGACAAAAACGCCCCACTATCAAAGATTGCGTTTTACAACATTGCGTTGCAACTTCTACAATTTAAAGTCGGCGAAGACTTCTTAATTGATAACTCAATCACTAAGATGCAAACACTAAACCTACCAATCGCTGACGTTCACGATCCAATGAACCTATACGATGTAATTTGTGCGTGGTACCTCCTATTAAATACTCACACTAAATACGGTGTTACTTTAATAGACTACCTAGCCGGCGAAGGTTATTTTGCCCAAAACTACAACCAATTCGACAAACCACTTATCTTTAATGGTAAGAGTATGCCGGTCTACGACACTAACAATTTAATCCGTGAAGTCGTTTACGTTGAAGCACCTATGGACACAGACAATGACGGTCAGTTAGACCTACTAAAGACTGAAATCATTCGTCCAAAGGAAAGCAACAAAAAGGCCGTTCCGGTCATCTTTACTGCTAGTCCTTACAACCAAGGCACCAACGATGCCGACGGTGAAAAGTTAACCCACAACGTTAACCTAGGTCTTAAGCACAAAGAACCTAACACTGTGTCTCTATCGGACATTAATAAGAAGGAAAAAGAACCCGAACTACCAGCCGCACGTAATGTTGAAGGTAAGACTAGAAAAGCTGAACAAACATTTAGCCGTGAACAATCATACACTCTAAACGATTACTTCCTTGCTCGTGGATACGCCGTTGTCTACTCTGCTGGAATCGGAACTTACGAATCAGATGGATTTAGAACCACTGGTGACAAGTATGAAACCATCTCAGCAACTGCCGTTATCGAGTGGCTTGCTGGTAATCGTGTTGCCTTTACTAACCGTACCGACAACAATCAAATTGAAGCCTACTGGTCAAACGGAAACGTCGCAATGTCTGGTCGTTCATATCTAGGAACCTTACAAATTGCCGCTGCTACAACTGGTGTTGCCGGATTAAAGGCCTGCCTAGTTGAAGCCGCAATTTCTAATTGGTATGACTACTATCGTGAAAACGGATTAGTTATGGCTCCCGGTGGTTTCCAAGGTGAAGATGCCGATGTGTTAGCTGCCGAAACCTACAGTCGTAAGAAGTCAGCTGCCGAAGACATCAAGAACGAAAAGAAATGGGAAATCCAATTAACCAACATCACTAATGAACAAGATCGTAATTCTGGTGATTACAACGCCTTTTGGGACAAGCGTAACTACCTAAACGACGCTAAGAAGATTAAGGCCGACATGTTCTTCATTCACGGTTTGAACGACGAAAACGTCAAACCAATTAATGTTGCAAACATCTGGCATGCTGTTGACCCATTAAACATCTCAAAGAAGATGATTTTACACCAAGGTCAACACATCTACATCAATGCATTCCAATCACTTGATTTCACTGATATGGTTAACCTATGGTTCACCAACAAGTTGATGGACGTTGAAAACGATGCCGACAACCTAATCCCTAACATCTTGGTTCAAGACAATGCTACCGATCAAAACTGGTATGAAATCGATGAATTTGATGAAGACGAAAACCTAAAGCGTTTTGAATTAGCTAAACCATCAGATGATTCTGAAGTTGCTGACGACAAAGTTAGCTTCTCAGACTCATTGGATGAAAAGGACTTTGAAGGTTACTGTAATGACATCAATAAGTGGGAAAATGATTTGGTAATTGGTGGAAGCGATACTCCTATCAATAATAACCGTGTGGTATTCACCTTTGATAAACTTCTAAAGGATGTCACTATTAATGGTAAAACCCATATTCATTTAACTGCTTCATCCTCAAAAGACTTCGGTATGTTAAGCGCTCAACTAATTGATTTAGATGAAGATTTCAGATTAAACACTCAACCAGAATCAGTTGATCACGAAAAGATTCAATTAGGCTATCTATGGCGTGAGGATAACCTTCGCGAATTCAAGATGAGTCGTAAAAAGACCCCATTCAAGAAGATTGCTGAAGGTCACATCAACATGCAAAACCGAAACAACGCTTATCAAGTAAGCGACTTAGAAGCTAATGAATTCTATGAAATCAACTTTGACTTACAACCAAATGTATATAAAGTTAAAGCTGGTCATCAACTAGCTGTCGTTATCTATGCAACAGACTTTGATAAATCCATTCGTGGCAACCAAGATGTTAAGTACACCATTGATTTATCAGACTCAGCGGTTGAACTACCCTTCAACAAGGACTAGTATTAATAATAATTTAGATTGAAACGAGGGATTGTCATGAAACAACAAACAAAAATTATCACTTTAGATAATGGCTATCATTTATGGACGCACACTTCTGGTGAAGGCAAGATTAACTTGCTTGCCCTACACGGTGGCCCTGGTGGAACCCATGAGTACTGGGAAGACTCAGCCGACCAATTAAAGAAACAAGGTCTAGATGTTGCCGTTACCTACTACGATCAATTAGGTTCATGGTATTCCGATACCCCTGATTTTTCAGATCCTAAGGTTGCTGACAAGATTTTAACTTACGACTACTACGTTGATGAAGTTGAAGAAGTTAGACAAAAATTAGGTCTAGATGACTTCTACTTAATCGGTCAATCTTGGGGTGGTGTATTAGTTCAACTATACGCACAAAAATATGGTGATCACCTAAAGGGTGCTATCATTTCATCAATGGTCGATGACATTGACGATTACACTAAGCACTTAGATGAAATTCGTGAAAAGGAATTTGCTCCTGATGAATTAGCATTCATGAAGAAGTGTGAAGCCGAAAACGACTACGATAACGAACGTTACCAAAAAGATGTTGACCAACTAAATAAGGGTTACATCGACCGTAAACAACCATCTAAGTTGGAACACTTAATCGGCGTATCCAACACAGATATTTACAACAAGTTCCAAGGCGATAACGAATTCGTTATCACTGGTAAATTAGGAGAATGGCACAATACTGATCACTTATCAGAAAACCACGTTCCTACTCTAGTTACCTTCGGTGAACATGAATCAATGCCTGTTGAAACTGGTAAACGTATGGCTGAGATGATTCCAAATGCTAAGTTTGTATCAACTCCTAACGCTGGTCATCATCATATGATTGATAACGCTCCTGTTTACTACGATCACTTGGCTACTTTCATTCGTGAAGTGGAAAACGATACATTTAATAAGTAATAAAAAAGACCCAATGGGTCTGAAAAAAGAACCCACTGGGTTCTGAAAAAAAGACCTACTAGGTCTTTTTTTTATATTATTTTTAATGTTTTCATGGTATAACTATCTTTAATGAATTAAAGGAGTTCAAAAAAATGCAAAACGTCTATAATATCGTGTTGAATCGAACCAACAGCAACAGCGTTGAACGATTCATCAATCTATTCAGAGAAGGCGCAATTATCCTTGTTGTCCTTGAAGTCTTTGGATATCGAGTACCGTCTTTTCTAACCAATTCAATGAATAACTTTTTGTTAAGTATCTTCTACTTAATCACTAGTTACAAAATCCCCCTAATCTGTTTCATTTTATTATGTGGATTATTCTTAGTTTCAGAAGCCTCAATGCATCACCGATATCTTGATAACTTGCACCACAATTTCTGGCGCCAACTCATCAAGCTATACAAATATGTGTGGATTATCGTCTTCACCGTTTGTTTACTGGCCACTAACTTGGAAAGTCTAATCGACTTCAAATTCATCGTCGAAGCAAGATCATTTTCGGCCGGTTCTAACTTCTGGCCAACCCTATTTAGAAACTGTTTCGCCCTATTCATGTTCTTCTTAAATATTTACTGGTTCTTAGTTTACTTCTGTAACAGCGATAACGCCCTTGCAGAAAAGCATCCCCGCCAAAATCAATTGAATTCCAAGGGATACATCAAACTATCAAAACGTGAACTGGAATTCTCCAACCAACACGTCTATCTACAAATATACGTAAGAAACAATGAATCACAGGCCTTAGATGATATTAAAGAATATTTCTTAGTAAAACAGGTCAATTATCGAAATGACCGCCAACACAGAGAAGATATCACCATCATCAGTCAGTTTGCATCATACAGTGACGCTAAGAACTTTATGAATGACTATGCTGATGAACCAAGTAATTTTATGTAAATAAAAAGAACCTACCATATTCTGGTGGGTGAACTGAACCCCTTGAGTTGGAGAAATCTAACCTAAGGGGTTCTTTTATGTTTTCTAAAGAATTAAAATTA
>NZ_BOLX01000026.1 GCF_016861915.1 Apilactobacillus nanyangensis
TACTTGGTTCTTTGAAAACTAGATATTATTTAATTTCTATATTGAATTTGTATAAAAATACAATTTCAACCGAGAACACCGCGTTATTTTGAGTTTTAAAATATTAGTTTATTCGTAAATACTCAACTAACCAAACATCACGTAGTGATGAAATAGGTTAAGTTATGAAGGGCGCATGGTGGATGCCTTGGCACTAGGAGCCGATGAAGGACGGGACTAACACCGATATGCTTCGGGGAGCTGTACGTAAGCTTTGATCCGGAGATTTCCGAATGAGGAAACTCGATAATCTTAATCGATTATCACCAGCTAGAGAATACATATCTAGTTTGGGGGCAGACGTGGGGAACTGAAACATCTAAGTACCCACAGGAAGAGAAAGAAATTTCGATTCCCTAAGTAGCGGCGAGCGAACGGGGAACAGCTCAAACCAAAGAGCTTGCTCTTTGGGGTTGTAGGACTGAACATTTGAGTTACCAAGTTAATTGATAGTCGAATTATCTGGGAAGTTAAGCGATACAGGGTGATAGCCCCGTAGGCGAAATCAATTAACCTCAGTTCAGGATCCTGAGTACGGCGACACACGTGAAACGTCGTCGGAATCCGGGAGGACCATCTCCCAAAGCTAAATACTCCCTAGTGACCGATAGTGAACCAGTACCGTGAGGGAAAGGTGAAAAGCACCCCGGAAGGGGAGTGAAATAGTTCCTGAAACCATGTGCCTACAAGCAGTCAGAGCCCGTTAATGGGTGATGGCGTGCCTCTTGTAGAATGAACCGGCGAGTTATGCTAACATGCAAGGTTAAGGCGAAAAGTCCGGAGCCGTAGCGAAAGCGAGTCTGAATAGGGCGTTACAGTATGTTGGGATAGACCCGAAACCAGGTGATCTACCCATGTTCAGGCTGAAAGTGCGGTAAAACGCACCGGAGGGCCGAACCCGTGTACGTTGAAAAGTGCTGGGATGAAATGTGGGTAGCGGTGAAATTCCAAACGAACTTGGAGATAGCTGGTTCTCTCCGAAATAGCTTTAGGGCTAGCCTCGGACTTAGAATCATGGAGGTAGAGCACTGTTTGGGTGAGGGGCCCGTCATGGGTTACTAAATTCAGATAAACTCCGAATACCATCGATTTATATGTCCGGGAGTCAGACGATGAGTGATAAGATCCACCGTCGAAAGGGGAACAGCCCAGACCACCAATTAAGGTCCCTAAATATATGCTGAGTGGAAAAGGATGTGGAGTTGCATAGACAACTAGGATGTTGGCTCAGAAGCAGCCACCATTTAAAGAGTGCGTAATAGCTCACTAGTCGAGTGATTCTGCGCCGAAAATTTACCGGGGCTAAGCATATTACCGAGATTGTGGACATGACGTAGTCATGTGATAGGAGAGCGTTCTAAGGGCAACGAAGGTAGACCGTAAGGACTGCTGGAGCGCTTAGAAGTGAGAATGCCGGTATGAGTAGCGAAAGAATAGTGAGAATCTATTCCACCGATTGACTAAGGTTTCCTGGGGAAGGCTCGTCCTCCCAGGGTAAGTCGGGACCTAAGCCGAGGCCTAGAGGCGTAGGCGATGGATAACAGGTTGAGATTCCTGTACTAGTTAATTATGTTTGAGCGATGGAGGGACGTAGAAGGCTAACCTGTGCGCACTGTTGGATATGTGCGTTCAAGCAGTAAGTCAGGTAATGAGTGAAATGCTTGTTACCGTGTTGACAAGCTGTGATGAGGATCGAAATAAAGTAGAGAAGTGGGCCATGTCACGCTACCGAGAAAAGCTTCTAGTGAGTAATTAACTACCCGTACCGCAAACCGACACAGGTAGTCAAGGAGAGTATCCTAAGGTGAGCGAGTGAACTCTCGTTAAGGAACTCGGCAAAATGACCCCGTAACTTCGGGAGAAGGGGTGCTGCACGCAAGTGCAGCCGCAGTGAAAAGGCTCAGGCGACTGTTTATCAAAAACACAGGTTTCTGCAAAATCGTAAGATGAAGTATAGGGGCTGACGCCTGCCCGGTGCTGGAAGGTTAAGTGGATGAGTTAGCTTCGGCGAAGCCCAGAAACGAAGCCCCAGTAAACGGCGGCCGTAACTATAACGGTCCTAAGGTAGCGAAATTCCTTGTCGGGTAAGTTCCGACCCGCACGAAAGGCGTAACGATCTGAGCACTGTCTCAACGAGAGACTCGGTGAAATTGAGATACCTGTGAAGAAGCAGGTTACCCGCGACAGGACGGAAAGACCCCATGGAGCTTTACTGTAATTTGATATTGGGTGTTGACATAGCTTGTACAGGATAGGTAGGAGCCGTGGAAACCGGGACGCTAGTTTCGGTGGAGGCATTGTTGGGATACTACCCTCGCTGTGCTAACACTCTAACCCGCACCACTTATCGTGGTGGGAGACAGTGTCTGATTGGCAGTTTGACTGGGGCGGTCGCCTCCTAAACAGTAACGGAGGCGCCCAAAGGTTCCCTCAGAATGGTTGGAAATCATTCTTCGAGTGTAAAGGCAAAAGGGAGCTTGACTGCGAGACAGACAGGTCGAGCAGGGACGAAAGTCGGGCTTAGTGATCCGGTGGTACCGTATGGAAGGGCCATCGCTCAACGGATAAAAGCTACCCTGGGGATAACAGGCTTATCTCCCCCAAGAGTTCACATCGACGGGGAGGTTTGGCACCTCGATGTCGGCTCATCGCATCCTGGGGCTGTAGTTGGTCCCAAGGGTTGGGCTGTTCGCCCATTAAAGCGGTACGCGAGCTGGGTTCAGAACGTCGTGAGACAGTTCGGTCCCTATCCGTCGCGGGCGTAGGAAATTTGAGGGGAGCTGTCTCTAGTACGAGAGGACCGAGATGGACATACCGCTGGTGTACCAGTTGTCCCGCCAGGGGCATCGCTGGGTAGCTATGTATGGATGAGATAAACGCTGAAAGCATCTAAGTGTGAAACCGACCTCAAGATGAAATTTCCCATTCCTTTATGGAAGTAAGACCCCTAAGAGATGATTAGGTAGATAGGCTAGAAGTGGAAGTGCAGTGATGTATGGAGCGGACTAGTACTAATTGGTCGAGGACTTAACCAAGTAAGGTAGTAATCGGAAGAAATAAATAATATCTAGTTTTGAGAGAACGAAGTTCTTTCAGATAAATAGTGTGGTGGCGATAGCTAGAAGGATACACCTGTTCCCATGCCGAACACAGAAGTTAAGCTTCTAAACGCCGAGAGTAGTTGAGGGATCGCCCTCTGCAAGGGTAGGACGTTGCCGCGC
>NZ_BOLX01000029.1 GCF_016861915.1 Apilactobacillus nanyangensis
TTAGTACTCCCCTAATGCAGAATGTTCTTTATATTCCCCCTCTATACCATGTTGAACCCATAAAGCATGTGTTGAGTGTGGGCCATCTCCAAAAGAGATGCGCTGGCAGGAAGCAGGGGTTGACACTATGAGGGTTATAATGTCCTTCCTTTGGATGTCTGAACTACCTTTTCTTTTCACTCTCTTCTTTTTTCTCTTAGAGTGCTGTAACTAATTGGTCATAATCCCCTCCTTGCAGGTACTTATGGTATCAGTGAAGTTGTTTATATATTGTACTTCAGTATATCATCAGTAAAGTGGTGCAGTAAGTGTGTTAAATTATAGTTACTAAAGATTGGGAAAAAAGAAGGGTACATAGTTGGATTAAGTTGTAAACTAATATCTACGGCCATAGGACTCTGAAAGAACCGCATCCCGTCTGATCTGCGCAGTTAACCAGAGTGCCGCCTAGTTAGTACCACGGTGGGGGACCACGCGGGAATCCTAGGTGCTGTAGTTTTTTGTCTGTTCAATGTAGAGGAGGTTTAGCTTGTAAACATGTAACAGTAAGAAAAGAAGAGTTGCAATATGTTTTATGATTTCTTGTTATGGCTTAAGGGCAGGCTAGGGATAGAGCGCAAAATTGTGGACACCCATTATCACACCTCATGTGTTTTATGGTACAATAGCACCAAACAAACCCCTATTCCTACTATGAAAGAAGTGACTATACAGTATCATTGGTACAAAGGTATATTATACTTGTATTGAGATCTGTATGGTGCTTCTTTTGGGCCTGACTCACTCCTCAGGGATCAGTGACTCTGGTGAATAGACACCAAGCAGGAGATCTACCACATTTTTTGGATCTTTTAGCAGTGAGGGGGGCCAGGGTTGTGGAAAGGGAATGGAAAGGTCTAACTCCCAAGCCAGATGTCTGCAGCATCTTGGTGTGGGCAAGAAGGCTATGGAGAGAGGAGAGTAGGGGATAATGGGAAAGGATTAGGGCTGGGGATGAATAGTGAGAGGCAAAGAATGGGGAGAAGATATTAGATAGAGTATGAATGAGGTAAAAAGAACTTAAGGGTAGGTAGAACAATAAGTATCCAGTAGTTGAATAAATTTGAATGAAAGTACAATTTTCCAACTTCAGATGCTCTGAACTCTGCAAAGATATTCATTGTTAATATAAGTTGCAATAAACAATGACAGGCAATTGGAAAATAGAGTGGAATTGCCCTTAACTTGAGTCATGTACACACT
>NZ_BOLX01000030.1 GCF_016861915.1 Apilactobacillus nanyangensis
AAAAACACCCAACAGCGGCAAAGCCTTGACCATCGAGGGCAATGGTCATAAGGAGGGGGGTAATGTCATAAAGTACGCAGCCCCTATCATTTTCCTTTTCTCACCGTCTCGACGCCTTTACTTGTACGATACATCATCCCATCACTGTCAAACCCCCATCGATTACTGATCCATCGATTACTGATCCACCTGACCCATCTTCTCCTTCTATTGGCTTCCGCCACCTTCCTTGTTCCTAAACTGTACAGTATTACATCGTTGTTTCTCGCAGACCGGATTATGTATATATAGCCAACCCTCCACAGCCTGGTCCCTTATCTTGACCTCTCTGTCATTATCTGGGACCAGGTATGTGCTTACTTATTATTACCTATGACTACGATACTCAATATATCTCTGTCATTATCTGGGACCAGCCTGCCGCCGTTCTGCTTAGTCGCTCCGCTTTCCCGCTCCGTTAGTCACTCCGCCTCTGCCGCTTCGTGACATTAGGTCAAGATCCATTACTGCACTGACAGCCTACCGATAAGGTTGTCCTTGCAGGGTCTATAGACACCACGTCTTCCCCAGTTCCGCCCGACTCTGAAACACCTGTTGCCAGTATAGACTGCTCCGCACTCCCGCACGCACTTGACCCCAGAGACCAAGCTCACGCCCATAACAACGACGATACTTGGCGCGATTGCCAGTCTCAACCTTGCCCCAACGCCCTTTCGAACTCAATCCGAGAGCCACTCACTGTGAGCAATATAACCTTCCTGCCGATTCCCCAGCCCCGATTGCCTACTCCCATCATGTCGACTCCTATCCCGCCTGCCCCAAACACCTCTGCGGAGGATCTCATGGCTCAGCTCATCAGACAAGTAGCTAACCTTGCTACAGCTATGGAGGAACGCTCATCCTCTAAGTCAAGCATGAACAAACCCGAGGTTTTCAAGGGTAAAGATGGCGCTGAAGCCCGTCGCTTCATGGCTCAGTTCCAGAATTGGGCGTCAGAACAACCGGATCTCGCCAAAAGCCAAGTAAAACTCATCAAGTCCGCCTTGGGCTTCTTCACAGAAAGTGCCGGAGATTGGGCAACTCCCCATCTGCTACATTTCAATGCGGAAAATCCCCCTTTCGGAGGAAATTGGGAGGCGTTTCTGAAGGAATTTAGCCAACGGTTTGAACCAATGGACCCAGGTATGGAAGCCCGTAGCGAGATCAAGAATCTCAGGCAAAGTAAAGGACAGACAGTTGCGGAATTCGCTCAGAAGTTCAAGGATATCGGAGATCGGACTGAAATGTCTGATATTGACTTGCGGGAACGTTTCTTCACTGCATTACTCCCAGAGATCCGACAACACCTCATCACCGTAAACATTGCCCAAGGAATTGCTCCGACTCTGAAGGAGGCAATCAAACGGGCCATATCGGTGGATGTCTACCTGCACGATCCCACCATGACTGGCCGGAACTCTGGATACCCTCCCACGCATACCGCTCATACTACCCCTGCTGACCCCCACGCTATGGACATTGATGCAACCCACACCAGTAATGGGAATACTAGGGAAGCATTCCTAGCTCGCATGCGAGGACGATGCTTCGGCTGCGGTGCCCAAGGTCATGTCAAGCAAAACTGCCCACACCGAGAAACCACCTGCCGCTACTGTGGACGTCGAGGACATCTGGAAGCAGTCTGCCAAGACAAATTCATGGGACTCGGACGAGACCGAGGCCGACGCCAGCAACCTCGACGCCAACAGATATCCGCTACGGGACCCGCGCCATTCTCCCTATTCCCAAACGAATCCGTCCAAATCGCGTCCTCGACCCCAACATCTGCTCCTGCACCCGTAGCTGCTACTCCGAGCCCCCCTAACCAGGACTTTTCCAATCAGATTGGTCAAATAAGGGAATTACTTGATCGTGCTAACGCTATGTCCTCCTCGTCCTCTGGCTTTCAACAGGGTTTTTAAAGAGGGTACCCGCTTCGGCTGCACCGAGAGTACCCCGTAATCAGTTTGTTATGTTCGCTACTTCCTCGTATGACTCGCACCCATCATGTACAATATCGTCGATCCGGGAATTAAACTCTACTTCCCCACATTTCCGAATTCATGCGAGACTAAGAGGAAGGAATCACAGTATAACAACTGCAGCCATGGTAGACTGTGGAGCTACCGCCCTGTTTTTAAACCAAGACTTTGTCACCCGGAACCATGTAAGATGTGCACCCCTCCATAAA
>NZ_BOLX01000032.1 GCF_016861915.1 Apilactobacillus nanyangensis
GGTAGATCTTTGAAAACTGAACAAGATTGATAATCGATGATGTGTAAGGAACTTACAACTTGGTTGTAAGAATTAAACATTGCGAAGTCAATTCGCTTATAAAATAACAATTTATTCAGAAGAGCTAAGTTAAGCTTTTCATCTTAAGATGAGAGTTTGATCCTGGCTCAGGACGAACGCTGGCGGCGTGCCTAATACATGCAAGTCGAACGAGCTCTCCCAAATTGATTTTATGCTTGCATAAATGATTTTTGGATTCGGAGCGAGTGGCGAACTGGTGAGTAACACGTGGGTAACCTGCCCCGAAGCGGGGGATAACATTTGGAAACAAATGCTAATACCGCATAATTAGTTGGAACCGCATGGTTCCAACTTGAAAGATGGCTCTGCTATCACTTTGGGATGGACCCGCGCCGTATTAGTTAGTTGGTGAGATAAAAGCCCACCAAGACGATGATACGTAGCCGACCTGAGAGGGTAATCGGCCACATTGGGACTGAGACACGGCCCAGACTCCTACGGGAGGCAGCAGTAGGGAATCTTCCACAATGGACGAAAGTCTGATGGAGCAACGCCGCGTGAGTGATGAAGGGTTTCGGCTCGTAAAACTCTGTTGTTAAAGAAGAACAAGTGTTAGAGTAACTGTTAACACTTTGACGGTATTTAACCAGAAAGCCACGGCTAACTACGTGCCAGCAGCCGCGGTAATACGTAGGTGGCAAGCGTTGTCCGGATTTATTGGGCGTAAAGCGAGCGCAGGCGGTTTTGTAAGTCTGCTGTGAAAGCCCTCAGCTCAACTGAGGAAGTGCAGTGGAAACTACAAAACTTGAGTACAGAAGAGGAAAGTGGAACTCCATGTGTAGCGGTGAAATGCGTAGATATATGGAAGAACACCAGTGGCGAAGGCGGCTTTCTGGTCTGTTACTGACGCTGAGGCTCGAAAGCATGGGTAGCGAACAGGATTAGATACCCTGGTAGTCCATGCCGTAAACGATGAATACTAGGTGTTGGAGGGTTTCCGCCCTTCAGTGCCGCAGCTAACGCATTAAGTATTCCGCCTGGGGAGTACGACCGCAAGGTTGAAACTCAAAGGAATTGACGGGGGCCCGCACAAGTGGTGGAGCATGTGGTTTAATTCGATGCTACGCGAAGAACCTTACCAGCTCTTGACATCTTCTGCCAACCCAAGAGATTGGGCGTTCCCTTCGGGGACAGAATGACAGGTGGTGCATGGTTGTCGTCAGCTCGTGTCGTGAGATGTTGGGTTAAGTCCCGCAACGAGCGCAACCCTTATTATTAGTTGCCAGCATTTAGTTGGGCACTCTAGTGAGACTGCCGGTGATAAACCGGAGGAAGGTGGGGACGACGTCAAATCATCATGCCCCTTATGAGCTGGGCTACACACGTGCTACAATGGATGGTACAACGAGTCGCGAAACCGCGAGGTCAAGCTAATCTCTTAAAGCCATTCTCAGTTCGGATTGCAGGCTGCAACTCGCCTGCATGAAGTTGGAATCACTAGTAATCGTGGATCAGCATGCCACGGTGAATACGTTCCCGGGCCTTGTACACACCGCCCGTCACACCATGAGAGTTTGTAACACCCAAAGACGATGGGGTAACCTTTTAGGAGCTAGTCGTCTAAGGTGGGACAGATGATTAGGGTGAAGTCGTAACAAGGTAGCCGTAGGAGAACCTGCGGCTGGATCACCTCCTTTCTAAGGAAATTTCGGAAACTTACATTAG
>NZ_BOLX01000033.1 GCF_016861915.1 Apilactobacillus nanyangensis
TGATGTGCACCCCAAAAGTTGTACATTATTATATTGTTTTTCCTAGGCGGAAAGTTTCCGGTATTGAACCGGTGACTTTCCGCCTAGTTTTGTTTTAATACGATGATTATTGTAATAATCAATCCATATTTTCATTGATGAAATTAAATCCTCTTTAAAGTCATAATTACAGTCCATGATTTCAGCTTTCATAATATGGAAAAATGATTCCATAGGTGAGTTATCAATACAATTTCCCTTACGAGACATGCTTTGAAACATTTTATTCTTCTTAAGCTCTTTTTGCCAGATGTGACTTTGATACTGAGCTCCCTGATCACTATGAATGGTCGTTCTGTATGGTAAACCCTTAACTAATTGAATAACTTCTTTCAGCGGCTTCATAACACAGTTCATATTTGGATGTCTGCTAATGTTATAGGATATTATTTCACCAGAAAATAAATCCATAATAGGTGAAAGGTAAACACGATGATTAATATCACAATTTCCATATCTGAATTCACTGATATCGGTACAGAGCTTTTGATATGGTCTATCAGTATTAAATCTGCGATTTAATTGATTTGATTTAAGTTTTCCAACTTGACCACGATAGGAATTATACTTACGTGTTTTTCTTGAATATGATGAGGATAGTAAATTATTCTTTTTCATTATCCTTAATACTAGTTTGTGGTTAACACGGTATCCACGATTAGTTAATTCTAAACATACTCTTCTATATCCGTAGGATTTATTTTTATCTTTAATATCCTTGATAATTTTAGTGATTTCAGCGTACTTATCAGGCTTATTTTGGATTGATCTAATGTAATAATAGGTACTTCTAGATATCCTTAATGCCTTTAGTATTAATGTTTTAGTAGTATGGTATTTCAGCCTTAGTTCGTCGATTATTTTAATAATTACTTCTGGTCTTCTTCGTCGTCTAAGGCCCTCAATTTTTTTAAGAAATCATTCTCTATTCTCAACATTAAATTTTCTTCTTCGAGCTTCTTTAATTTTTCTTTATCGGTATTAGTGTTGTTTGAGTTGGCTTTGTTAGTTTTCTTTTTTGTCATGGCTTTTCTTTCCCTTCGGGACAATAAACCATCGATACCTTTTTTCTCTAATCGCTTTTCCCAAGTCCAGATAGTTGATGGAGATGGAATATTAAAATGATAAGCTGTCTCTGGATAAGATGATTTAGTCGTTTTCATCCAGTTTAATATATATTGTTTCTCTTTAGTAGAGTATTCAATCACTTTATTACTTTTTTTCAGACCATCTAGACCATATTTTTTGTAACTCTTAACCCAACATAAAACAGTATTTCTACTTTTAATCCCAAATTTTCTAGCTACCATTTGAGATCCCATACCGTTTAGGTATGTGTTAATTACATTTAATTTATCTTCTACTTTATATTTAGACACAAAAACACCCCAAAGTTTTGTACAAACTTTGGGGTGCAGTGCA
>NZ_BOLX01000034.1 GCF_016861915.1 Apilactobacillus nanyangensis
CTCTTCTTGCAAAGTTTTTCAAGAGTTTGTGTTAGGATAGATTTTATTGTATGTAACAAGTGAATATGAGTTGAGTGATTTATGACTTCTCTCATATGTTCATTTGTTTGTTGTGGTTTTGTCACGGATTGCCAAAGGGGGAGATTGTTAGGACATATGTGTTCACATGTTAAGAACATATGTCATAATGTTTATGTAAATTGGCTAATCCTTTGACAAAACGCACTCTACTTGTAATTGGGTAGTTCTAGGTGTTTTTAATACTTCAAGAAACAAGGTTTCAAGATCAAGTGTTGAAGTCATCAAGTCTGTCCAAGAAAAAGCAAGTTGAAGTGCAGAATTTTTAAATCTCGACACCTTCTCGACACCTACCTCGACACCTGCTAGCTGTCGAGAATTACAAAAGTCAGAATTCTAATCTGATTTTCTTGGGATCCGTGAATGTGTTTTTGGGCCTTCTTTTCTTCTAACCCTAAACATATTTAAGGAGTGTTTTAAGAGCCGTCAACATAGACACAAGTTGCATAAGCATTGAGCAATCCTTGTTCAAGCAAATTGTGATCTAAGACGAAGTTCTTGACCTAGTTCATCTTCTTCAAGAAGTTGCTGTG
>NZ_BOLX01000035.1 GCF_016861915.1 Apilactobacillus nanyangensis
TCGCATAGGATGAACTGAAGAACTTTGCAGCCAACCTCTCTTCCTAAAGTTGGTGTTTGAAGTCGCGTACTGGGATCCGCGCATCTGGTTAGTCACGTACTTGGGAGCCGTGCATCAAAAGGGGGAACTGTCGCTACAGATCAAGTCCAATTGGGTATTGGGGTAAGGGTTCAACTGTAGGTTGGTAAGGTACTTGGGATTCCTTATTTGTAACTGCTTGATTTGATAATAGTGGAGTTTCGGGAGTGGTGACCTGAAAATCACCCGGTGGGGTTTTTGCCGTTAGGGTTTTTCCCCATTCGTGAACAAATCACCGTGTTATTTATTTTCCGCTGCTTTATATGTTTTACATGCATGATATGATTTTGTGATTGTTTTAACCTAGAATTGCTTAATTTGACTAAGTAAAAACTTGGCTAATTAATCTAGGCTACGCAATCTGGTTATAGTTTAAGGGGTCTAAAC
>NZ_BOLX01000036.1 GCF_016861915.1 Apilactobacillus nanyangensis
CCGGCAACAGACAGTCCTTAAACCTGGCCACTTCGTAAAAATTGCAGCTTCGATCCTACAGAACCCCTTAGAGGATCGTATCCGGAAAGCCTCAGAACGGGAAGCACAGGTATTGGAGGGTCTCAAAACAGTCAAAGAGCACGGACTACAGCGCTTGGCCAATGGGATAGCCGAATGGGAAGAAGACAATGGGTTGGTCTACTACCGAGGTCGAGTATACGTACCAGCAAACGACGACCTACGCACTGAGGTACTCCGTCAATGCCACGACCATCCAACTGCAGGACACCCCGGACTACACGGGACACTCGACTTGGTCAGTACCCATTTCTGGTGGCCTACGTTGCGCTCTTTTGTGGAAAAATACGTTGAGGGATGCGAGGTTTGTGCCCGTAAGAAGATCCAGCGACACCCACGGGCCGTAACTCAACCATTAGATGTACCATCCGGTCTATGGGAAGAGGTAGGGGTTGACCTGATAACACAGCTACCTAACTCCCAAGGCTACGATGCTGTCTTGGTTTGCACAGACCTGTATGGAAAACAAATTCACGCCATTCCTTGCACCAGCTCCATCACAGCCGAAGGCGTTGCCGATATTTACTACCGAGAGATCTTCCGTCTCCATGGTCTTCCTCTTCACTTTAAATCCGACCGCGGACCCCAGTTTGCAGCTAAACTCATGCGATCCCTTCTCGCTAGGCTAGGAATTAAATCAGATCTAACCTCCGGATACCGTCCTCAGTCTAATGGCCAAACCGAACGAGCAAATCAGGAAGTAGAGAAATACATCCGCCTCTATGTAGGACGACGACAAGATGACTGGGCAGAGCACCTTCCCATGGCGGAGTTTGTGATTAACTCACGGACTCATTCTGCGCTAGGCATGTCCCCGTTCGAGCTAACCTACGGCTATCTTCCCCTGTTCAATATCCCAGTGGGCCAACGCAGCGGTATTCCAGCTGTGGATGACCGTATACGGATTCTCCGAGAAGCGCGACAAGATGCCGGAGCTGCCTTACACCTAGGAAAGAAACAACAGAAGGAGGGATACGAACGCGGGAAGCGGAAAGCTCATCAATTTAAAGTTGGAGACCTAGTCTGGCTCAGTGCAGAGGACATTAACCTTCAGC
>NZ_BOLX01000037.1 GCF_016861915.1 Apilactobacillus nanyangensis
AATTCCCGATGCTGACGGCCTTTAAAATTTTTCTTTGGTGACTAACCAACTCCCGGTATTAATGGCTTTCGAGGGCTCAAGCCTAAGAGGGGGATACTGTCAAGTCCATGCCGCGGGCCTCCATTCCGCCGCTCGGTACTCCGAAGATCTGCTCTTATTGTAATCTCTTCCTATTGTTCTTTCTCGCTACACATACCCTTTCGTTCTAGTCTCTCATTATTGTCTTTTACTCTTTCGTTCTAGTCTCTCCTTATTGTCTTTTACTCTACCCTGCAGGTACTACTCGTATAGCTCCTAGTAGTTAGTCTGGCGCTCCGCACCGATGCGCCGTTCCGTAGATATAAATACTGCCTGTACGCTACTGTAGTTCCTCAGTTTAATTATCAACTTAGATCAACTTAGATCTCCCTTCTCAACTTAACTCTTCTCTAAGTCTTCAGGCTCAACGCCTCGAAGTACGTTCTCCTCGACCTTAGGACTTTGACGTTCTCTGGTCCGCTCCTCGTCATCGGCGATACCGCCGCTCCGACCTGGCTGCTACTTAGCTCCTCTCTCTCTACTCTCGCTCTCCGGGGACTAACGGCGTAACGGCGGTGTTGTTAATAACTTCACTACTGTCCCACTCGTCTTCCGCACTTAGACACCTTGTGGCTTTGGCACGGTTACACGGTGTACATGATCTTAACAGTATAATTAAACTCAATCCGTTAACGTCGTACTGACATATCATTTTTTATGCCTCCGAAAACTCGAGCTCAATCTAGAGCTAACTCCGAAGAAAATACTTTCTTCACTACAGCCCAATCATTTGCCCCATTCTCCGACTCTATCTCTGCCATCGGTCAACCACGTCGCCGTAATCGCGGTTTCGGTCCAGCTACAGTCCCAACTACGTCAACTCTTCCTGAAGCTATGGAAGAGGAACAACAATTCGAATACAGCACCTTGTACACTGGTGACGGACAACCTGTCCAAGTCCTGACCCCTCGCCGTGGACAACCCCCCGTGGTCGCTCCGGCTCGGGGCCGTTCA